>NZ_AOMF01000157.1 GCF_000336715.1 Halococcus thailandensis JCM 13552 | reverse complement strand
CCTTCTTCGACGAGCCGGCCGGCCCGGTTGAAGATGAAGCCGGCGATCGTCTCGAACTCCTCGCCCTCCGGCAGTTCGATGTCGAGCGCCTCGTTGACGTCCTCGATGTTGACCTCACCCTGGACGAGCACCGTGTCCGGGTCGATCTCCTCGATCGGTTCGCGCTCGCCGCCTTCGAGGATCTCGCCGACGATCTCCTCGATCATGTCCTCGACCGAGACCAGTCCCTCGGTGGTGCCGAACTCGTCGACGACGATGGCGATACGCATGCGATCGCTGCGCATCTCGGTGAGCAGTTCGTCGACGTTCTTCGACTCGGGGACGTGCAGCGTCGGCCGGATGAGATCCTCGATGTCGAGATCGCCCGACTCGCCGTAGTTGAGATCACGGACGAGATCACGGATATGTACAGTACCGATGACGTTGTCGAGGCTGCCCTCACAGACCGGGACGCGCGCGTGGCCGCTCTGAACGCAGGTCTCGATGGCCTCCTCGATGCTCGCGTCAGTGGTGACGGCGGTGACGTCGAGCCGTGGCGTCATCACCTCCTTGGCGATCGTGTTGTTGAACCGGAAGATGCGCTGGAGCATCTCGCGTTCGTCCTCAGCGATGACGCCCTCGCGCTCGCCCGTCTCGATGATGTCCTGGATCTCGTCGCGAGTGACGTAGGAGGTCTCGATCGCCGACCCGCCACCGGTGATGCGGTTGATCTGGCGGGTGAGATAATCGAAGACGACGACGAGCGGCAGGAGTCCGTACTCGGCGAGTTTCAGCGGCCGGGCGATCGTCAGCGCCCAGGATTCGGTATTTTCGACGGCGTAGGATTTGGGCACGCTCTCGCCGAACAGCAGGACGAGCGCCGTGATGCCGAACGTCGAGATGGCGACGGCGGCGCCCTGTGGGTAGTAGAGCGCGAGCAGCCCCGTCGTGATCGACGTCATGGCGATGTTGACGAGGTTGTTGCCCACCAGGATCGTCACGAGCAGCCGGTGCGGGTTCGATTTGAGCTCGGCCATCGTCGCCGCTCCCGGGGTGCCTTCCTCGACGAGCGCCTCGACGCGGTGGGCGGCCAGCGAGAACATGGCGATCTCCGAGGAGGAGAAAAACGCCGAGAGCCCGATGAGGACGACGACGACGGCGACACCGATGCCGACGAACGTTCCCTCGTCGATCGAGAGCCCGAGGACATCGACGGCGAGCGGCGTGGTGAACGGAGCCAACACGAACGCGGGGAGATACATCGACGTGGCGCTCTTGCCCGCCGGCCGGATTAAACGTTCGCATGGTTGTGAGCGTGATCGATGGGGAGAGGCGAAGCTCTTAGGCCGATCTCGCCCCAACCGTCACCGTGAGCACCACCCGATCGACAGCCACCGAGACGACCGAACCGCTCGTGCTCTACCGACTCCAAGCCTGCCCGTTCTGCGAGCGCGTCGTCCGCCGACTGGATGAGCTCGACATCGACTACGAGTCGCGATTCGTCGAGGCGCTGCACTCCGAACGCGACGCGGTCAAGCGTGCCTGTGGCAAGCGCACCGTGCCAGCGGTCGTGGACCCGAACACCGGCGTGACGATGGCCGAGAGCGCCAATATCGTCGAATATCTCGACGGTACCTACGGGGAGCGCGCCTGATGGTCGAGTTCGACGTGGTCGAGCTCGAACCTACCGACCATCCCGAGGCCGGCGAGCAGGCACCCGATTTCACCCGTCCGCTCGTCGACGGCGAGCTTTGGACCGACGTTTCGCTCTCGACGCTGCTCGACGACGGCCCGCTCGTCCTGCTCTTTCACCCGATGGACGGGGCCTTTCCCGCGACCTACGCGTGGAACGAGATCCGCGAGCGCGGCTGGACCGACGAGATCGCCGTCGTCGGTCTGTCGATCTCGACGCCCTACGAGCACAAGCGGCTCATTCAAGAGCGAGGGGTCGACGCCCGACTCTTCTCGGATCCCGGAAACGGCGTCGCCGAGCAATACGACATCGTCAACGACCTCGACGGGATGGCCGGAGTATCGGAGCCACGACCCGCGGCGTTCGTCGTCGACGCGGACGGGACGATCCGGTACGCCTGGGTCGCCGAGGAGTGGCCGTCCTTCCCCGACTACGACGCGATCGAGGCGGCCATCGACGAGCTATGACGGACGTTGCGGCTGCCGCCGAGACCGTCCGTGAGGGCGGACTCGTCGTCTATCCGACCGAGACGGTCTACGGGCTCGCCGCCGACGCGCTCGACGCCGACGCCGTCGAACGGGTCTTCGCGGTCAAGGGCCGCTCGCACGAGAAACCGATCTCGCTGGCCGTGCCGACCGTCGAGGCAGCGCTCGCCCACACCGAGCCCACCGAGCGCGAGCAGCGGTTCATGGACGAGTTCCTGCCCGGCCCCGTCACCGTGCTCGTCGAGGCAGGGGAGGAAGTGCCGGACGTCCTGACCGCCGGCCGCTCCCGAGTGGGGGTACGCGTGCCCGATCAGCCTGTGGCACGGGAGCTCCTCGAACAGAGCGGGCCAGCGACCTCGACGAGCGCGAACGTGAGCGGCCAGCCGAGCGCGCGACGTGTCGACGAGATCGGCGAATCGGTGCGGACGGCCTGCGGAGCCGTGCTCGACGACGGCGAGTGTCCGGGCACCGAGAGCAGCGTCGTCGACGTCGCCTCGGGCACGATCCACCGCCGCGGGGCGCGAGTGACGGATATCGAGGCGTGGCTCGACTAGCCGAGCCCGAGCAACGAGCGCAGCGATCGCGTTTTGACGCCACACTCCTCACGGTACTCGCAGGGTTCGCATTTCGAGCGGTCGTCAAGGCGCGGCGGCGGGCCATCGATCGATTCGAGCGTGCGAACCGCCGTCCGGTAGGCTGCCTTCCGCCGCGTCGTCAGCGACACTTCACGAATCACGCCGTAGGTCGGGTATTCGACGAACGCCCGCTCGACGGGCGTCTCGCGCTCGTAGGCGAGCGCCTTCGCGGCCGCGACGGCGTGGACAGTTTGAGGGTGCCAGACACCGTTTTCCGGCGGACTGCCGGCCGAAACGAGTGACGGAACGGCTGTATCGAGCTCCAAAATCTTGTGGGCAATGCCGCGGCAGTCCTTGCCCGTGAGGAGTACGTCCCGAGCTGCAGGATCGCTGAGTTCGTCGAAGGCCTCGAAGCGGGCTTTCGCACACGAGAGGTTCGTTCTGAGCTGGGTCGGCGTGACCGCGATCGGTGCGTCGGCAAGCTCCGCTCCGGCGAGGAGCTCCTCGTATCTGAAGGCGAGTTCGCGGCGCTGTTCGACCTCCGGCGGTGGTCCACGATCGTCGTCCTGCTGGCGATAGTAGCACTGCCGTGGGCAGTAGGCGGCGGATCTGAGGTCGCTGAAAGCGTGTTTTCCCATGCGACGGCTGGCCGTGTCATCCGGTTTGACATCCTTCCACGCCTGAAGGCGTGGGAATCCCGGCCGCCGGTGGGATATTAGGGTTCGCAATGCGCCCGTTCTTGTGGATGGAACCGCCCATCCGTAGCATCGAACGAACACACTGCTGGCTGTGCCAAACAGCCGTTATCCCTATCCAGACGGTCAAATGCGTCTGGATTCGGGAGTAGCGTTTGTCTGATGTTCTCCGCGCCGTTCGCATCGGCGTTCGCCGTCCGACCACACTGCTGGCAGTGGTACAGACCGCGTTCGACGCGCTGACTATCGTTCTTGTGGCCGCACACCGAGCAGGTCTTCGACGTATTCCGTTCGGAGTCCACGGCCACCTCGATACCGGCGGCTTCGCCTTTGTATTCGAGCATGGTTGTGAGCAGGCCGAAACCCCATCCGTGGAGCATCTTGTTCCCGTGACGGCCCCAGTCCCGACCGGAACCGTCGTCTTCGGAACGGATTCCGCCGAGGTCGCCGACCACGAGCTGTCCGACGTTGCGTTCAACGCACTCGGCGACGATGCGTTTCGAGAGGACGTGGTGGAAGTGTCGGCGGCGGTCTTTGAGCGTGCGCTTCGCGTTCCGAGCGCGGCGCGAAATCCCGTTCTCGCCTTCGCACTCGTACTCGACCTGTTTGTAGTAGTGCTTGCTCTCTTTGAGCCAACCACCGGGGAACAGCATGGTTTCGTCGCCAAACGAGACGGCAGCGATGTTGCTGATTCCGAGGTCCACACCCGCCGTTCGGTCGCCCGGTGAGTCGGGGTCAATGGTGGTTCGACAGACGAACTGGAGCCTCCACTCGCCGCGTTTGTGGACGGCCCGAACCTGCTGGATATCCCACTCGGAAAGGTCCATGTCGGGGCGCGTCTCGTACTCACAGAGCACGAAGTCCGAACGATGTTCCTTGAGATTGCGACCTTTCGAGAGGCGAACGCGCTGATACTGTGCGTCGTGTTTGAAGCCAGCCGCTTTGAACGACACCGTAGAGCGTGGGTGCGAATCGCCGCGTTTGCGGTAGCCGGGCGGTCGGGCACGGCTGTCGCCGTTCCGACGCTTTGTGAACCAACCGTTGAACGCTTCAGCGAGTTCTTCGAGAACTCGCTGACTGGACTGTGAATGAAGGTCCGTATAGCGTTCGTGGCCCTTGAGTTCGCGTTTGAGTTCCCCGTCATCGGGAATCTCGCCCGTGTCGTCCCACACACCTTGTGCGTAGTAGCGACCGACGTTCCAGAGTTTCGACGCGGCCCACCCGAGTTCATCGAGGTCATCACGAACCTGTTGCTGGTTCGGGATGGTGGCCTCGAACGTTCGGATGGTACGCGTCGTCATCTGCCTTCATAACTGGTTATGAAGGCTCTGAACGTAAAGATACCGATCCGGCTTGGAATATCCGTCCAGCCATCAGCTTGCAGTAACCAGTGGTTGAACAAAACCGAGATACAGCTTACGGCGCGTATCCCACGGCTAAAGCCGTAGATACTGCGCCTGTTTATTGTATAAACACTCGTACGCGTCTCTCGTCGTTGCTACCTTCCACCCCCCTCCTCTCCCTTCCCTCTCACCCGAACCTTCGACAGCACGACCGTCATGGCAACTAATACCATCAACCATGGCATATTTGTGCCGATGACGGAAGCCATATTGGCCCGGAATCACAATTCTCGGCGATGACGAAACGCCACGTGACGCTGCCGGCAGCCGCCGAAGCCGGCCTGGAGGAGTTCCTCACCGACGTCGACGAGCGGCTCTCGGGGCCCGAAGACACCTGTACCGTGGTCGCCGAGACGCTCGCCGGCCTCTACGGCGACGGCGACGCCTACCGACGGTTCCAGGACGGCGAGGATGTCTCACCGGCCGAACGGGTGCGATTGCAGGGGTACGATCCCTGCAACGCGACACTCGAAAGCGAATACTACGCCGAAAAGGACGAGGAGAAATTCGAGGAATCGAAGCATCTCCAGTGGCTCTGGCGGCAGTTCGACGCCACGCCGATGGCCGACAACGTCGAGTTCGCGCTGCGCTTCCGGGCGATGCTCGCCGATCACCTCTTCGCTGAGGCGGGCGAGAACCTCCGACTGTTCAAGGGGATCTCGATGACCTACGGCCACAACATCACGATGGGCGACAACACGGTAGTCCACGACGACGTCCATCTCGACGATCGGGGGGAACTCACCATCGGCGACCGGGTAAGTATTGCCGACGACGCCCACATCTACAGCCACGATCACGACCTCGTCGACCAGACCGACGTCGACAACTTCCGGACGATCGTCGACGACGACGTCCGTCTCGGCTACGACTCGATGGTGCGGGCCGGCGTGCACGTCGGCGAGAACGCGATGCTCGGCGCGAAGGCCGTCCTCCAGCGCGACGTGCCGGCCCACCACGTCGCCGTCGGGACGCCCGCGACATCGATCCGCATCAAACCCGGCTGGGAGTCGGTCGCCGAGCCGGTCGATGACGCGAACGCCGACCGCCGCGAGCAGCGTCGTCTCGAAAGCGATCTGCCGCCGAAACTCGACGTCTTCGACGAGTTCGGCCGCGATCTGACGCCGCCGAACTGAGGAGGAACAAACGTTACAGGCGACGATCAGAGGAATAGCGACGGCTATCGTCCGACGAAAAACGCGCATCGAAGCACGTCAGGGAACGTTCGACCATCGCGAGCGCTCCGGCGCGGCGGTCGAGTCCGACGCCGCGATCGCCATCCGGCTTTCGGGGTCGTACTCGACGAGATCGCGCTCGACGAGTTCGGGGATGTGGATGTGATGGAGACGGATCGCGACGCGCGTCCGCTCGTCGTCGCTCACTGATTCGAGCGCGGTCGTGCGCTCGCTCGCCACGACGTGCGTCGCGAGGGTGACGAGCTCGACGGGATAGAAAAAACGACCGAGACAGCCCATCAGATGTTGCTTTCTGGCGTCCCCAGTGCTCGGAACCGACGGATCGATCGCGTCGGCGGCCGTCCGCTCGGCGGGCGAAGAGTTGTCGGACATTGGGACGGATGAACGCACGAGCGTACCAGTGATAAAGAATTTGCATGATCGATCCGGGTAGCGTCCGTTCCCTGACGACGTTGACGACCGTCGGATCGGCGAACGGACGGTGAGACGGTCGATAATTGGCGTTCAGCCCGCGTCGCTTGCCCCGTCGGTCGCGTCACTCGTCGTGGCCGTGTCGTCCGCTCCGTCGGACGGCTCGCTCGTCGCGCCTGCATCGGCAGGTGCGGAACCGACGTCGGTGGCCGGACTCGTCTCCGGCCCGACCGAGCGTCCGTGAAGCAGCTCCGGCAACACGACGTTGATGAACTGGACGACGAACACGACGACCAGCGGCCCGAAGAACAGGCCGTACCAGCCGAACAGGACCGTGCCGAGGACGTAGGCGAACATCACGAGCCCGGTGTGGAGGCTCTGGCCCGAGAGATACGGCCGGAGAAACATGACCGGCAGCATATCGAGGAGGACGAACGAGACGACGAAAAAGAGGGCCGGAAACCACAGCAGCGTGGGATCGGTCCGAAACGCCTGTACAGCAAGATAGAGCCCGAGAGGGACGTAGACGAGTTTGCCGACGACGATGGGGACGAAACTCGCGAGCCCGGTCGCGAGCGCGAGCGCCGTCGCCAACGGGATCGAGAGCTGCGCCGGCGCGACGACGTTGAGTCCGTTGTAAACGACGACGGCAACGACCGCGACGAGCAACACGGTGAGTACGTTACCGAAGTAGACCGAGTGGAGATCCCGGTCGATCGCCGAGAGGAAGGCGTGCTGGGCCGTCCCCCGATCGCCGACCTCGGCACGAAACCACGCCGCGAGGTCGTGCTCGTCGCGCAGGAGATAGAACGCGAACGCGAGCGAGAGGAAGACGTGCAACAGGCCGCCGGAGAGCGTCGAGAGCACGCCCAGTCCCTGGTTGAGCACCTGCTGGAGGACGCCGGACTGGCTCAATCGATTTCTGAGAACGGTGAGCGCGTCGACGGGCCCACCCTGGAGTTTCGAGACGTCGAGATACGGCTGGAGGAACTTCGTGTACTCACCGATGGGCGTCCCCTGGAGCGAACTGAGCTGGCCGAGACCGATGACGACGAGATACGCACCCAGCAGCAGCGCCGGCAGCGCGACGACGACCATCGTCAGCGCGGCCGAGAGGCCGCTCGACAGATGGTCTTCGAGTCGGCGGTTCACCGGTCGGACGGCGTAGTAGACGAACAGCCCGAGCACGAACGTCCCGACGAACGAGTAGCCGACGAACAGCACCGTCGCCGCGACCACGACTCCGAGCAGCCACCAGGCGATCTGTGAGCGATCGCCGAACGAAACGCTATCCATATGCTCGCAAACACCGACCGGCGGAAAACGCTGCTGCCGGCGATGGAACGTGATCGGCGGCCAGAACCACCACAAAGCTCATTACAGATGGTCCGAAAGCGATAGCTGGGACGACGGTGCTCCCGCTCGGAGGCAGGTTCGCAACCGGCAAAAAAGACCCCGTTGCGTGGCATCACCCTGTCTTCGGGGTTTTCCAGACTGGTCCGCTGCCAGCCTATCGACTACCGGTTGCGGTGGGTCAAAAACGTTCTGTTTCGGACTACCGACAACACGAACTGCGTTGCAATCAGTTGTAATCGACGTAGTGAGAACGGTCGTGGGTGTCCGGCTCGACGATGACACGTCGATCGTCCCGGTGGACCGTGACCGTTATCGTTATGATGCCGGTCGCACAAGCGTGGAACGCGCGTCAGTGGTGTAGCCTGGTATCACCTCAGCTTCCCATGCTGATGACCCGCGTTCAAATCGCGGCTGACGCAGTCCTATTCGTTCGTGATGTCACCCTCGGGGTCGCCCGTCGGTGCTCCCACCGACTCCGATTCTGATTCCGTGTCCTCACCCGCCTCGGCCATCGCCTCGATACCGCCGGTGCCCTCCGCTTCGGTCGGTCGCTGCTGGCTGAGTCCCTGTCGGGTGAACTCGGGGGTCGCCCGCGTTCCGGAGCGACCGCTGCGAAACGAGCGCACGAGAAAGAGCGCGACGCCGATCGAGAAGGCGGCGGCGACGACGGTCGCGCCCGTGGTCGCAAAGGAGTAGAGCATCGCCGTCGAGATGACGCCCGCGGTCAGCAGCGCGCCGAAGATGAGACGGTTGGCGAGCGACTCGAACAGGCCATCGGTGTCGTCGAGGTCGGCGTGGACCGAGAGTTCGCCCTGATTCAGTGAATCGATCGCCTGCTCCAGTTTGGGCGGGGTTCGTACCGCCGCTTCCGCGAGCTCCTGGACCTCCTCGCCGCGGCTTTCGAAGAACTGTTTGATCCCCTCCTCGCGGTAGCCCTCCTCGACGAGGTAGTCGGTGGCGACCGAGATGAAATCGAAGTTCGGTTCGAGCGTGACACAGACCCCCTCGACGACCGTCGCGACGCGGAGCACCAGCGCGAGATTGGCGGGCAAGCGCAGCGGGAACTCGTAGATCGTGTCCTCGACCTGGCCGACGACCTCCTGGATGCGGTACTGTTCGACCTCCTCGCCACGCACGTCCTGAATGGCGAGCTCCATCACGTTGCCCATCGTCTCGCGGTCGGCCTCGGGGCTCAGCGTGCCCATCTCGACGAGCGCGTCGAGGATGGCGTCGATGTCCTGGTTGGCGATGCCGATGTAGAACTCGACGATCTTCTCCTGAACGTAGCCCTCGACGCGGCCGCTCATCCCGAAGTCGTAGAAGACGAGGGTTCCGTCGGGCTTGACCGCGAGATTGCCCGGATGAGGGTCGGCGTGGAAGACACCGTCGTCGACGATCATCTGGAGATAGATGCGTTCGAGGCGTTCGGCGAGTCCCGTTCGATCGATCCCCATCGCGTCGAGTTCGTCGGTATCGGTCACCTTCGTCCCGCTCACGTATTCCATCGTGAGCACGCGCGGCGTCGAGTGGCTCTCGACGACGCTCGGGATGCGGATGTCGTCGTTGCCCACGAAGTTCGCCTTGATCTCCTCCAACATTCGTGCCTCGCGCCCGTAGTCGATCTCCTGGTGGATCGTGGTGTCGAACTCGTCGGCGAGCGTTTCGAGCGAGAACGAGCGTGCCTCGCCGATGAACCGAATGATGATCGGCAGGCTCCACTTGATCACCTTGAGGTCGGCCTCGACGAGCTCCTCGATGCCCGGCCGGCGGACCTTCACGGCGACCTGCTCGCCGTCGAGTTCGGCCCGATAGACCTGTCCGAGGCTCGCCCCGGAGATGGCGTCGGTGTCGAAGCTGTCGAAGGCTTCCTCGGCGGGGCCGAGCTCCTCACGAATGACCACCTCGGCCTCGCGCCAGTCAGCCGGCGGCACCTCGTCCTGGAGCTTCGAGAACTCGGCGACGTATTCGGGCGGGAGGACGTCAGGCCGCGTCGAGAGGATCTGCCCGAGTTTGATGAACGTCGGCCCGAGGGTGAGGAGCGTATCGAGCAGCGTTCGCGCGCGCTCGCGACGCATGGCGCTCGTGACCTCCCGTCGCCCGCCGAAGAGAATGTAGCGCCGTCGATCGCGGAGATAGGCGACGATCAGCGGGAAGAACTGGCGGACGACGACGAAGAATCGTCCGTACGCACGGACGTTCACTGCGGCACCCTCACGTCTCGGCGGCCGACCCCGGCCCCTCGCCGGTCGTTATCGGAATTGTCGTCTCGTCGGTACCCTCGCGCTTTGGCAGGCGTAGCGTGAGCGTGCCGCGATCGAGCGAGCCGTCGGCCTCGCTCGCGACGACGGTCGGCGGCAGCGGGAGGTCGGTGTCGAGAAAGAGCGGGCGATCCTCGCGCAGGTAGCGAAACGCCATCGGAAGGTTCTTCTCTCGACGCGCTTCGATGTGGAGGTGCGTTCCCTCCGTCCGGACGTCGAGCGTCTCGCTGCTCACGCCGGGCAGGTCGATGACGATGAGATACGCCGTCTCGGATTCGTACAGGTCGGCGAACACCGGGTCCGGGAGATCACCCAGCGCGTTCGACAGCGCGGACATGGGTAAGCGAAACAGCGCCACGGCGAAAAACCCCGCGATAGCGGCCGTCGAAACGGACGATCACGCCCGCGAACGATCCGAAACGGTCCGAAACAGTGAGAAACCGTCCACAACCATCAGTACCCTTCTTGTCTGACACGGTCATCCTGAACAGTAATGACGCAGGCCCCGCGCAACGGTATCGAGGTGAACGACGGACGGACCCCACCTGCGGTCGTGCTTCGCAACGAGGACGATGCCGCCCACGCGCTCGACGTGCGCATCACCAGTGGTGACGGCGTGGTCAACACGGCCAGTCACACCGTCGCCGGCGAGAGCCAGTACGCCATCGAATCGGCCGGGATCGACAGCGGGACGCTCCGGGTCGAGCTCCACGCCGACAACGGCGGGGCCGCGAGCCTCACCGTCGACACACGGGAGTCGTCCGCGCCGGAGTTCGTCGTCCGCCAAGAGACGATCCTCGTCGCCGGCCTGCACTGACCCGCCAGACGTTTTTGTACTGCCGTCCGTAGAGCGTCCATGAGCGACGCCACCGCGGGGTTCAAGCGATTGACGCGCCTCGATCGGGCGCGCGAGCGCCTCGAAGAGCGTCTCGTGCCGACCGACCGCACGACGACACGCCGGCTCGAAGCGGCCGACGGGCGCGTTCTCGCGACGGCGATCGACGCCCGGCGGGACGTACCCCATTACGAGCGCGCGGCGATGGACGGGTTCGCGGTGCGCGCACGCGATACCTTCGGCGCGAGCGAGCGCTCGCCGGCCGTCCTCGATCGCGACGAGACGACGAACCCGAGAGCCGGAACGTGGGTCCACACCGGCAGCGAACTTCCTGCAGGGGCGGACGCGGTCGTGATGGTCGAACAAACGGAAGAGGTGGATGGGGAGATCGAAGTCCACGAGCCGGTCGCCGAAGGGGCGAACGTCGCACCCGTCGGCGAGGACGTCGAAGCGGGAACGCGCCTCTACGAGCCCGGCCATCGCCTTCGGCCATCGGATCTCGGGCTGGTGAAATCGGTCGGCATCGGAGAGATCGAGACGTACGACCCGCCGACCGTCGGCGTGATCCCGACCGGCGAGGAGCTCGTCCAGCACGGGCCGGAAGCCGGCGAGACGATCGAGACCAACGGGCTCACCGTCTCGCGATACGTCGAGCGCTGGGGCGGCGAGGCGACCTACCGGGATGTCGTCACCGACGACCGGGCGGCGCTGCGGGCGGCCATCGAGCGCGATCTCACCAAGGAGATCGTGGTGGCCACGGGCGGCTCGTCGGTCGGCGAGCGTGATCTCGTCCCATCCATCGTCGACGAGCTGGGCGAACTCTTGATCCACGGCGTCGCGCTCGAACCCGGCCATCCGGTCGGGATCGGGATCGTCGAGGAGACACCCGTACTCGCGCTGCCGGGCTATCCGGTCGCGGCCATCGTCACCGCCGTGCAGCTGCTCCGACCGGCACTCAAGCGGATCGGACGTCTCTCTCGCCACCCGCAGCCGACGACCGAGGCGCGACTCGACGCGAAACTGCCGAGCGAGCCTGGGACGCGGACATTTGCGCGCGTCGAACTGAACGAGGAGGGTGACGATTCGATAGCCGTGCCGGTACGAACGGGCGGCGCGGGCGTGCTGTCGAGCGTCGCGCTCGCCGACGGCTGGGTTATCATTCCCGAATCGAGCGAGGGGCTGCCGGCCGGCGAGACCGTCGCCGTCGAACACTGGGAGCAACTGCCATGAGCGGACGAAAGGAGTTCCGCGATCTCGCTTCCCCCGAGGAAGCCCACGAGACGATCGCCGGGCTCGACATCGGCGGTGGGAGCGAGAGCGTGCCGCTCGCCGAGGCGAACGGACGAGTGCTCGCCGAGCGGGTCGATGCCGGCCTGGACGTACCGGGATTCGATCGCTCGGGGCTCGACGGCTACGCGCTCCGCGCACGGGATACCTTCGGCGCGAGCGAGGGCGATCCCGTCGCGCTCAGCCTCGTCGGAACCGTCGAAGCGGGCCAGCGCCCGGCCGCCGATCCGGAAAGTGGAGAGGCCGTCGAGATCGCCACCGGGGCCGTGATGCCCGATGGGGCCGACGCGATGGTACCCGTCGAACAAACTGACGAAGAGGACGGCGAACTGCTCGTCCGCACGTCGGTGACGCCGGGCGAGAACGTGATGGCCGCCGGTGCGGACATTGCGGCCGGCGAGCGCGCGCTCGGTCCCGGAACACGCCTCACCGCCCGCGAGATCGGGCTGTTGTCGGCGCTCGGGATCGACGAGGTGCCCGTGCATGCGAAACCACGGGTCGGCATCGTCTCGACGGGCGACGAACTCGTCCGACCGGGTGAGGAGCTCGACAGCGGGCGCGGGCAGATCTACGACGTGAACAGCTACACGACGGCCGCGGGCGTCAGGGAGGCCGGCGGCGAACCCGTTCTCTACCCGCACGCGGGCGACGACATGGACGCGATGGAGCGAGTGCTCCGGGAGGCCGCCGACGAGTGCGATCTCGTGCTCTCCTCTGGGTCGACCTCCGCGAGCGCCGTCGACGTCGTCTATCGCGTCATCGACGAACAGGGCGAGCTACTCCTGCACGGGGTGGCGATCAAACCGGGCAAACCGATGCTCGTCGGCCGGCTGGACGAGGCGGCGTACGTCGGTCTGCCGGGCTATCCGGTCTCGGCACTGTCGATCTTCCGGACGTTCGTCGCACCGGCCATCCGTCGGGCTGCGGGACTGCCCGAGCCCGAGACGGCGACCGTCGAGGCGCGAATGAGTGGTCGGGAGCGCTACGAGGGTGGCCGCCGCCGGCTCGCGCCGGTCGGGCTGGTGACGAACGGTGACGGAAAACTACTAGCCACGCCCGTCGACAAGGGCAGCGGCGCGACTACGAGCCTCGTCGAGGCGGACGGGATCGTCCCGATGCCGGCCAACGTCAACTATCTCGACGAGGGCGAGCGGGTGACGGTCGAGCTGTTCTCGCCGGATGTCCGCCCGCCGACGCTGTTCGGCGTCGGCGAGGACGATCCGCTCTTCTCGCGGCTGCTCGATCGGCTGGATCGCCCGCGCTATCTGCGCCAGGGTAGTCGTGGCGGACAGCGCTACCTGCGCGACGGCGTGACCGACGTCGGCGTGAGTTCGATCAACACCGAGGTCGGCACCGAGATCGGCGGCTGGACGCGCGAGTGGGGGCTCGTCGTGCCCGACGGGAATCCGGAGGGTGTGACGGGGCTCGGCGAGCTCGTGGACGAGGAACTGCGCTTCGTCAACCGACCGACAGAGTCGGGGCTCCGGACGAGTCTCGGGAACGCGCTCGCGGAGCTCGCCGACGAGCGCGAGGTCGAGCGCCACGAGCTCGTCGAAGCGATCGAGGGGTTCGAGTTCACCGTCCAGGCCCACGAAAGTCCCGCGCGCCGGGTGCTCGCGGGCGATGCCGACGTCGGACTCGGCCTGCGCGCGACGGCTGCGAACCTCGGCTGTGGATTCGTTCCGATCGGCACCGAGCGAGTGCGCGTGCTCGCGAACCCCGAACGAATGGACAAAGCCGGTGTCGAAGAACTCGACCGTGAACTCGACACGATCGACGATCTGCTCGACGAACTGCCCGGCTACGGCCCCTGAAGTGCCGGGCGGCGGTGGCGGTTGCGCTGCGGCTCGGGGCCTCGGCGGATGAAGGGTGAGTAGCGAGGGACCGAAGATCCCTCGTACCGTGCGAGCGGGCCTCCGGCCCGCGAGCAGACGACCGAACGGATGTGAGGGAGCGAGGACTTCTGCGGTCGGTGCGGAAAGTGTAGCATCCGCGCGAGTGGAACGAGCGCGGTTCACCGTGAGCGAACGGAGTGAGCGAGCGGGCGTTTTTAGTCCAGGTTTTTTGCAGGGGGTTTGACCGAGCGCCGCAGGCGCGAGGGAGGACCCTCTGTAAAAAAGTGGTGGCTTCAGGGGTAGGTGAACCACTCGTCGTAGTCGTCGGTCCGGCGCTCGACGACCTCGAAGAACTTCGATTGGATCTCCTCGGTGACGGGGCCGCGCTCGCCCGGGCCGATCGTGACGTCGTCGACCGAGCGGATGGGCGTGATCTCGGCGGCGCTGCCCGTGAAGAACAGTTCGTCGGCAGTGTAGAGCTCGCCGCGGCTGATGGCCGCCTCGTCGTGGACCGTGTAGCCGAGATCGCGTGCGAGCGTGATAGCCGTCCGGCGAGTGATACCGTCGAGGATGCTCTCGGCGAGGCCGGGCGTGTAGATCTCGCCGTCGTTGACGAGGAAGATGTTCTCGCCGGGACCCTCGGCGACGTTCCCCTCCTTGTTGAGGACGATCGCCTCGACGTAGTCGTTACGGCGGGCCTCCTCGCCGGCGAGCATCGAGTTGACGTATAGTCCTGTGGTCTTCGCGTTCGTCGGGACCTGGCTGGAGGCGTGTTTGCGCCACGACGAGACCATCACGTCGACGCCGTTTTCGAGCGCCTCCTCGCCGAGATAGGTGCCCCACGGCCAGCAGGCGATGGCGGTCTTGGTGGGGCAATCCTGCGGGCTCACGCCCAGGCTGTTGTAGCCGTAGTAAGCCAGCGGGCGGATGTAACACGACTGGAGATCCTGACGCTCGATGAGTTCGAGCGTCGCCTCGGTGAGCTCCTCGCGCGAGTGGTCGATATCCATGTCGTAGGGTTTCGCGGAGTTGTAGAACCGGTCGAGATGTTCGTCCCAGCGGAAGATCGCCGGGCCCTCCTCGGTGTCGTAACAGCGGACGCCCTCGAAGATGCCCGAGCCGTAGTGCAGTCCGTGGGTGAGGACGTGGACCTGTGCCTCGTCCCAGTCGACGAACTCGCCGTCCATCCAGATCGTGTCGACGTCCATGTCATCGAAACCGCTCATACCGGACGGACGGCGGGCCACGTCTTAAATCCACGAGTGTCGGTTCGTGCAATCGTTGCCGGGAGAGAGATCGGATACGCTCTGGTTATTATTTCGCGGCGCTTAATTACCTTCGTGAATTAGTCGCTGTCGATGAGCGAGTTCGAACCGCTGTCCTACCAGGATCTCGCGCCGTCGCAACGGCCGAGCCTCGCGGAGGCGCTCGTGCCGGTCGGCGCGGTCGTGGTCGCCCTGGGTGTCGGCTCGGGCTATCTCGGCCTCGCGCCGCACGGGCCGCTGCTGTGGGCGATCGTCTTCACCGGGCTGTTCGTCCACTATCGACTCGGGTACGACTGGGAGGGGATCTACGAGGCCACCGCGAGCGGGCTACGGATGGGACTTCAGGCGATCCTCATCCTGTTCGTCATCTACGGGCTGATCGCGACGTGGACGAGCGCGGGCACGATCCCGGGGCTGATGTACTACGGCCTCGGGCTGCTCTCGCCGGCGGTTTTCCTCCCCGTGGCGGCGCTGCTCGCAGCAGTCGTCGCGGTCGCGGTCGGCTCCTCGTGGACGACGGTGGGAACGCTCGGCGTCGCCTTCCTTGGCATCGGCGAAGGGCTCGGCATCCCCGCGCCGATGACGGCTGGCGCGATCGTTTCGGGTGCCTACGCCGGCGACAAGCAGAGCCCCCTCTCTGACACGACGAATCTCGCGGCCGCCGTCACCGACAGCGATCTCTACGATCACATCAACGCGATGCGCGTGGGCACGTTCGTCGCGTTCGGCCTCTCGGTGCTTGCCTACGCGGCGCTCGGCGCGGTCGTCATCGACCCGAGCGGCGCGAACGTCGCCGTCATCAGCGATCCGCTCGCGTCGTCGTACGCGCTCGGCCCGCTCGTTTTCGCCCCGCTGCTCGTGACGTTCGGCTTCGCGCTCTACGGCGTACCGGCGCTGCCGTCGCTGCTCGCGGGCGTCTTCTCAGGCGTGCTGACCACGATCGTCGCCCAGGGCGTCTCGTTCACCCACGCCTGGGACGTCTTTCTGAACGGTACTGCCCCGGAAACGGGGAGCGAGGTCGTCAACGAACTGCTCGCCGCGGGCGGCGTCACCGGCTCGGCGTGGACGATCGCGGTCGTCGTCGCCGCGCTCTCGCTGGGCGGGCTGCTCGAACGCACGGGGATATTGGCGACACTCGCCCACCATCTCACGGCGGCGATCGACTCGTCGACCTCGCTCGTGGCCGGTACGGGCGTCGCCGCGATGGTGACCAACGCCGTCACCGCCCAGCAGTACATGAGTATCGTCGTTCCGGGGCTCAGCCTGCGCAGCCTCTACGACGATTACAATCTGGAGACGACCGACCTCTCACGGGCGGTCGAGGCCGCGGGCACGCCCTCCGGCCCGCTCTTCCCGTGGCACGCCGGCGCGGTCTACATGGCCGGCGTGCTCGGGTTCGCTACCTCGTGGGCGTTCGTTCCCTACTACTTCTTCGGCTTCCTCTCGCCGGTAGTGCTGTTCGTGATGGCCTACACGGGCCGCGGCACCGCCCAGCGCACACCGACGGACACGGCGACGGCCGCCGACGATTAACGGAAAGCGTCGAGGAGATCGCGTCCCTCGACGTATACCAAACCATGGCGCTCGGCGTAGGCCTGCGCACCCGCCGGCGAGAGCGCCCCGCCCGAATCATCGAGCATCTCACAGACGACGACCGCCGGCGGTCGGTCGGCCGTATCGGCCAGCGCGAGCGCGAGTTCGGTGTGGCCGCGGCGGTCGTCTACCCCCTCGGCGGCCCCGCGAAGCAGATGGACGTGGCCCGGCGCGCGGAACTCGTCGGCGAAATCGAACGTCTCGGGTGCGGCGGCCGCACGACCGAGCGCGGTGATGGTTTTCGATCTGTCGTCGTCGGTGATGCCGGTGTAGGTGTCGCGGTGGTTCACCGTCAGCGAAAAGGAGGAACGATCGCCGTAGCTCAGTTTCCCCCCGTCGGCCGCGGGATGGTCGATCGCTTCGCGGGCGAACGGGAGATCGAACGCGCGAGCCACGGGATCGGAGAGCGCGACACAGATCAGCCCACCGGCGTCGTTGCGCAAGCGTGCGACCGCGTCGGGCGTGACGGCATCGGCGGGATAGACGAGATCGGTCTCGCCCTCGCGGTCGGCGGCGTCGTGAATCAAAACAGGTTCGCCCGCGGCCATCGCGTCGATCGCGCGCTCGACTGGCTCCGCGCTCCCGTGATCGACCGCGTGATCGCTCGTTCGCGATGTCACGGTGCCACCTCGATGCGCACGGTGATCGAATCCTCGTCGTCGAGCCCGAGTTCCTCGCGGAGTTTCACCGGCGCGATGACTTCGAGTTTATCCTCGTCGTGATGGGTCCGTTCGGGCGCGATGACGTGAGCACGATCGTACTCCGCCGCGTCGACGACGACCGTCGCGGGATAACAGAACGCCGGGCCGTAAGTGCGCTCGTCGTCTTCCCAGCCGTCGATCTCGACCGGTTCGGCCGCATCGAGCGCCGTCCGCGTCCTGGTGCTCTCGGCGGCGAGCGAGACGTTGAGTGTGCCGGGGAACGGCTCGTAGCCCAGTCGATCCTCGAACTGCGCCATGTAGCCCGACAGCGAGATGTAGTGGCGACCCTCGCCCATCCCGCTCGTGACCGTCCCATCGAGCGAAATCGTCGAGTGCTCCTCGAACAGGCGTCGGTAGTCGGCGTGTTCGGCCCGTAGCGCGCGCTCGCCGGCCTCGGTCACGGCGACCCACTGGCCGTCGGCGACGGTCTCACGGGTGAGAAAGTCCGCGTCGTCGAGGTGCTGGAGGCGTCTGGAGGCGGTCTGGGTCGAGGCATCGAGGTCGGCCGCGAGGTTCGCACAGGAAATCTTGACGTCGCTGTCGAGCGCTCCGTCGAGCGCCAGCAGCTTGAGGGTGGCGAGTTCGTCGTTTCCGATCGCGCCCTCGGTTGCCATCGGCATGACTGAATAAAAGGCGTCGTCCCGCATAAGCGTGCCGGATATGGTATGCATACCAAAAACGTGATGGTGCGATGACGTTCGGACAGTAATCATCGACCGGACGGGTTGACGACGGTAAACCCCTCGGCTTTCGGGAGCGATCGATCGCTCCCGAATTCGGCTCGCTTGAACCCAACACGCATTTAGCGGGAGCCACGGAAGCGGGGGTATGTTCCTCTCGTTTCGCGCCGACGTCGCGGCGGCGCTGTCGGACGCCTTCTCGGCGCTCGACGTCGAACCGAACGACCCCGGGATCGAGGACCCACCCGAATCCGTCGATGCCGTACTCGCCTCCAGCGTCGCCTTCCGACTGGCCGCAGAAGTGGGTGCACCGCCGCCACAGATCGCCGGCGATCTCGCCGCCGAGATCGATCCCACCGAGTACGACTACATCGAATCGGTCTCGCAGTCCGGGCCGTACGTCAACTTCCACCCCTCGCAGGCCTACTACGACGACACCCTGCAGGCGGCCGGCGACGAGGGGTTCGGTCGGCTCGACGCGAAAGACGAGACGGTCGTCGTCGAACACACGAGTGCGAACCCCACTGGTCCCGTCCACGTCGGCCGGGCTCGCAACCCCATCGTCGGCGACGCGATCGCGAACGTGCTCGATTTCGCCGGCTACGACGTCTCGCGTCACTACTACGTCAACGACGCCGGCCGGCAGATGGCCGTGTTCACGTGGGCCTACGAGACTTTCGACGAGAGCGACCTCCCCGAACCCGAACGAGAGCGCGGCGACTACGACCTCGTGCGCTACTACCGCAAGGGCAACGAGTTCCTGGAAAACGCCAGCGAGGACGAGCGCGCGAACGCCGAGGACGAGATCAGTGCGATCCTCGAAGGGCTCGAAGCGGGCGACGAAGCGACCTACGAGCGCGTCGAAGCGGTCGTCGACGGCGTGCTCTCGGGAATGCGCGAGTCGCTCGCGCGCCTGCCCGTTGACTTCGACGAGTTCGTGAA
Source organism: Halococcus thailandensis JCM 13552 (assembly GCF_000336715.1). Taxonomy (GTDB): domain Archaea; phylum Halobacteriota; class Halobacteria; order Halobacteriales; family Halococcaceae; genus Halococcus; species Halococcus thailandensis. The sequence continues at coordinate 43,911 of NZ_AOMF01000157.1, read as the reverse complement.
GGAGACCCGGTTCATCCGCGACGGGAGCACCGACGATCTCGTCGCGCGGCTCAAGGATACCGACTATGCAATTTACGAGGAGGAAGCCTGGCAGCTCGAACTGCCGAGCTTCGAGAAGAACCTCGTCTTCCTCCGCTCGGACGGGACCAGCCTCTACACGACGCGCGATCTGGCCCACCACGAATGGAAGTTCGACAACTTCGATCGCGCCGTCACAGTGCTCGGCGAGGACCACAAACTCCAGGCCGAACAGCTCCGCGAGACGCTCTCGATTCTCGGCAACGATACGGACAAGCTGGATTCGGTCTACTACTCGTGGATCAACCTCCCCGAAGGTGGGATGAGCACCCGCGAGGGCACCGGCGTCGATCTCGACGATCTGCTCGACGAGTCGATCGAGCGCGCCCGCGAGGAGGTCGAATCCCGGCTCGACTCGCGGATCCGCGACGACGAACTCGACGAGGAGGACGTGGCGCGCATCGCTCGCCAGGTGGGGATCGGTGCGGTACGCTACGACATCGTGGCGAAACAGCCCGCGAAATCGATTACTTTCGAGTGGGAACGTGCGCTCGATTTCGAGGCCCAGAGCGCGCCGTACGTCCAGTACGTCCACGCGCGGACCTGCGGGATTCTCAGCGAGGCCGAGGGAATCGACGACGCGCCCGAAATCGTCGATGCAAGCGAGCTCACGACCGCCGAGGAACGCGAACTGCTGGAAGTGATCGGTCGGTTCCCGGCGATCGTCGAGCGCGCTGCCGACGAGCTCGCCCCACACGTCGTCGCCACCTATACGCGCACGTTCGCCGAGGCGTTCAACGCCTTCTATCGCGAGTGTCCCGTGCTCTCGGCCGACGGCGAGGTGCGCAGACAGCGCCTCGCGCTCGTGGCCGCCGCCCGGCGAACGGTCGCGAACGCGCTCGGCCTGCTCGGCGTCGCCGCACCCGAATCGATGTAGGCCGCCGCTGTCGGTGAGAATCGCCGATTATTCGTCGCGAACGAACGCATCGAGGTCGTCAGCTGAAAGGAACCCTGTCTCGGTGCGGCCGTCCGCGACGAACGTGGGGACGTCCGTGACACCGTTGTGACGCGCGTCGGCGAACTGCTCGGCGAGTCGCTCCCGATACTCGTCGTCGGCGAGGACGTCGCGAACGGCGTCGTCATCCACGCCGACGCTTGTCGCCACGTCGGCCAGCACGTCCTCGTCGTTGATGTCGCGGCCATCCTCCCACAGTGCTGCGAACAGCGCACTATCGAGGGCCATCCACCGATCGGGATGCTCGTTTTTGACGTATAGCGACACCAGCTGTGCGTCGCGCGTATCGACCTTCGGGACCGTATCGGGAGTGAGCATCTCGTCTGCGTCGTGCTCCGCTCGCAACTGCTCGATGCGCTGTTCGACCTCCTCCGGATAGCCCATCTCGCCCTCGATATCGCCGTTCGCGTCGCGGCTGTCGCTCCGGAGATCGTAGGGTCGCCAGTCGACGACCAGCGGTTCGTCTCTCGTTCGACGATATTCTTCGAGAGAACGATGGCTGAGATAACAGAACGGGCAGGCGTAGTCGGCGTACTCGCGGATCGTCGTCGGGTGCTCGCTCATGGATGGGATACAATCCCGTGGTATATGATTCTCGTGCCGATTCGAGCGATCGTTGTCCACCGACTTCAGTCGTTCTCGCTCCGATCGAACACGCCCGAGAGCCGCTCGACCACGGTCGCATCGTTCGTTTCGGATTCCGTCGATCGACCCACGAGATCACTATCGGCGAACGCTCCTGTACCGGGATCGCCGCGATCGGCGAGCGTCGCCGCGAGGCGCTCGTAGGCGTCGGCAGCGTAGCTCTCAGAGGCAATCTCGACGAGCGGTTCGTCACCAGCGGCGTCGGTTTCGGGGACGACTGCCAGTATCTCGATGCCGAGTTCGTCGGCGAGCGCCGAGATGTCGGTCTCCTCGCCGGCGTGGGTCACGACCGCGCCGACGATCGTTCCGCCGGCACGGGCGGTGAAGTCGATCGTTTTGCTCGCGTCGGCGACGGCCACGGGATCGGGCGTCGTCACGACGACCACGCCGTCGGCGACGCCGAGCGGGACGGCGTTCTCGTGGCTCAGCCCTGCACCGGTGTCACAGAGCACGAAATCGGCCGCGTCGGCGAGCGAGCGCAGCACGCCACCCAATTCGTCGGGATCGGCGTCGGCGAACGCATCGAGCGAGCGCGATCCGGGAACGGCGACGAGATGCGGTCCCTCGTCGGGCGGCGAGCGCGTCGGCGATCCGTCCTCGGGCAGCCAGACGAGCGCCTCGTGGAGGGCGGCCTCGCTCGCGAGCACGTCGTGGAGCGTCGGCCCGGAGCGAACGTCGACCATCGCACCGAGGTTCGCCATCGCGAGGTCGGCGTCGACGACGATCGTGTCGTGGCCTGCCGCGCGCAGCGCCGCGCCGAGGTTGATCGCGGAGGTGGTCTTGCCGACGCCGCCCTTGCCGCCCGCCACCGCGTAGATGTGGCCGCTCATGGCCGTTCTATCCACGAGCATCCACATAAAACTGCCCGCGCGATCGGGGTTGTCAAAGGGTACTTACCACCGAAGGCGGTAGTATACCTCAATGAGTACCTCGCAAACCGAACAGTCCGACAGGAAGAAATACGAGTTCCGGCGGGTCATCGAGGATCTCAAGGAGTACGAAGGATCAGGAACGCAGCTCGTCAGTCTCTACATCACTCCCGACGAAAAAATCTCGGACAACGTCGCTCACATCAACGAGGAGTATTCCGAGGCCTCGAACATCAAATCCAAACAGACTCGCACGAACGTGCAGGACGCGCTGAAGTCGATCAAGGACCGACTCCGCTACTACGACACGTTCCCACCCGACAACGGTATGGCGGTGTTCAGCGGTGCCATCGACACCGGTGGCGGTCGCACCGAGATGGTCACAAGAGTGTTGGAGGATCCGCCACAGCCGATCCACGCGTCGATGTACCGCTGCTCCTCGGAGTTCGTCACCGAACCCCTCGAAGAGATGCTCGCCGATCAGGGGTTGTTCGGCCTCGTCGTGCTCGATCGACGGGAAGCGAACGTGGGCTGGCTCCGGGGCAAGCGCATCGAACCCGTCAAATCCGCGAGTTCGCTGGTGCCCGGCAAGCAGCGAAAGGGTGGCCAGTCCGCACAGCGGTTCGCCCGTCTCCGGCTGGAAGCCATCGACAACTTCTATCAGGAGGTCGCGGGGATGGCGGACGACCTGATGGTGCCCGAGCGCCACGAGATCGACGGCGTTCTGGTGGGCGGCCCCTCGCCGACCAAGGACGAGTTCCTCGATGGCGACTATCTCCACCACGAACTCCAGGACAAGGTGATCGGGAAGTTCGACGTCGCCTACACGGACGAATCCGGGCTCTCGGACCTCGTCGACGCCGCGAGTGACGCGCTCGCCGACCAGGAGGTGATGCAGGACAAAGCGGAGATGGAGGAGTTCTTTTCCGAACTCCACGGCGGCGACCTCGCCACCTACGGGTTCGGCCCCACCCGCGAGAACCTCGTGCTCGGCTCGGTCGATCGCCTGCTCATCTCCGAGGACCTCCGCGAGGACGTGGTGAGCTACGACTGTCCGGAGGGCCACACCGATCACGAACTGGTCGGTCAACGGGCCGAGACGCCCGAACACACCTGCGAACAGTGTGGGAGCGAGCCCGTCGAGGTCGAGCGCGAGGACGTCATCGACCATCTCATCTCGATCGCCGAACAGCGCGGTACGGAGCCACGGTTCATCTCCTCGGATTTCGAGAAGGGCGAGCAGCTGCTCGACGCCTTCGGCGGTATCGCGGGCATCCTGCGGTACTCGACCGGCGTCTAACGCGTTCTGACACGTAATCGAGCGGAAGCCCACGGCTTCAGCCGTGGGTTCAAGCGGACGAATCGGAAGAAAACAACCGGCTATTGCTATACCGGGTCTTAATCGCCACTAAGCTCATTTGCGGCGAGAATAAGCATTCCGCGCCACGTTAGTCCGTGAGCTTCTTTCACGTCATTCAACCGCTCGTACTGTTCGTCGGTCACTTCGACGCGGACATCCTTCGCCATACAACCGGATACAATCCGAACACTTATGTCCGTTATGGGCGGACATTGTAGTAGTGAGGCGGACCAACACGTTCGAGGTAGTTCCGATGTCCGACGGGGACGAGGAGCTACTTCGCCGCGTGATGGATGCGACCGCTTCGCTGTGGAACGAACTCACTTACGAGCGCCGTCAACAGTTCTTCGATGGCGAAACCGTGTGGGAGACCGAGGACTACCGCAAGCGGTATATCGGTGTTCTCGGTTCTGCATCGGCTCAACAAGCCATCCGCAANAGGACTACCGCAAGCGGTATATCGGTGTTCTCGGTTCTGCATCGGCTCAACAAGCCATCCGCAAGAACGATCAAGCATGGAACGGGTTCTTCGATTCGGACGAATCCGACAAAGGTCTACCCGGCTACTGGGGCAACGAGGACGAGGGGCGCGAACTCCGCTGGTATGGTCGCAATGATTCGTACACAATCCGGTGGGGTGAACGTTCGCGTCTCGAAATACCCATCGGCAAAGACCTCAAGGACGAGTACGATCTGACCGGGCGACTTCGTTTGGAAGTGCGCGGCGACCCACGGTGGGACGGCGAACAGGGGCAGTTAGAGATACAGTACGACGAGCAACGCGACCAGTTCAGGGCCTATCAGCCGGTCGAGGTGGACGATTCTCACCCTCGACTCGGAACACCACTAGCCGACGAATCGGCTGCTCTGGACATCGGCGCGAACAACCTCGTCGCCTGTACGACGACGACGGGCAAGCAATACTTGTACGCCGGACGCGACCAGTTCGAGCGGTTCCGTGCAACCACACAAGAGATAGCGCGACTGCAATCAAAACTCCCAGAAGGTCGGTACACGTCGAAGCGTATCCGACGACTGTACCGACAGCGAACCGAGAGACGGGATCATATGCAGGATGCGCTCGTCCGCGACCTCATGGAACGGCTACACGATGAGGGCGTGTCGAAAGTGTATGTGGGCGCTCTCAAGGGGATCCTCGATACGCATTGGTCGGTCGAAGTGAACGCGAAAACGCACAACTTCTGGGCGTTTCGAGCGTTCATCGACCGCCTCGAAACCACTGCCGAGGAGTTCGGTATCGAAGTGGCCGAACGTTCCGAAGCATGGACTTCCCAAGAGTGTCCACGGTGCGGTTCGACCGACCGGACCACCCGCGAACGGGACACGCTCACCTGTCTGTGTGGCTTCGAGGGTCATGTGGATCTGATTGCGTCAAAAACGTTCTTACAGCGACAGACGACGGTAGCAAGGCCGATGGCACGGCCCGTGCGATACGAGTGGAACGACCACGAATGGTCGGGGATATCACACCCTCACGAAAGTTCCAAAGTAGTGCGCACAAACCCGCAAGTTGCCTCCGTGGGGGAGGGTGCTAATGCCCGACGAGACCCCACCGGGGGAATCCCACGACTTTAGTCGTGTGGAGGATGTCAAGGAAAGCAAAAGCGAACGCCGGAACGCCCCACGACGACGGGCGGATCGCGTACACAAAATTATTGATCATTCCGATCGAACAATATGAACGGCAGCGTCCGGCGTGGAAGGAACTATATACCGTCGGCGACGCAGTGATTGGTAGCGACAATGGTCTCGCCCGGTACACTCACGGCACTCACGGCGCTCGCGGATGGCTCGCAGGCCGAGTACGAACCGACGATCGACACGGAGACGGGTGCGGTGAGCTATCCCGACGCCGAGATGCGCCTCGATGCGGGCGATCCGGACGCCTTCGAACTGCTCGAATCGCTGGCCAAACGCGAGATCCTGGGCAAGACGTTCGAGGAGAAAGTGTATCTCTGCCCCGGGTGCGGGGCCGAAGGGATGGCCTACACCACCGCCTGTCCGAGCTGTGGCTCGGCCCACACCGTCGAGACCGAACTGTTCGAGCATCTCTCGTGTGGCCATATCGCCGCCCGGGAGGCGTTCGAAGCCGGCCCCGACGAGTACGTCTGTCCCGACTGCGAGGCCCATCTCGACTCGCTCGACGAGATCGAGAGCGGCCATCGCCACGTCTGTCAGGACTGTGGCTCGTACGCAGAACAGCCCGAACACGGGCTGCGCTGTCGTGACTGCGGCGATATCTACACACCCGGCGACGCGACCGAGCGCGTGCTCTGTCGGTACGCGCTGACCGACGAGGGGACCCGCTGGGTGGAAGCACAGCTCGCCGCCCGCGAATCGATGGTCGAGACGCTCGAGGAGCGCGGGTTCGACGCGCGCGCGAACACGACCGTGACCACCGATCGGGGCGACCGGCCCGTCCACGTCTACGGCGAGGACGAACTGCTCGACAGCCGCGTCGTGGCGGCGATCCACGAACGCCCCGGGCGGGAGGCCGCGACCCAGCTGCGCGACATCGCGGCCGCCGTCGACGCACGACCGTATCTCGTGACGACGCTCGGCTCCGTCGAGAAGGACGTCGTCTCGATCGCCGAAGGGGCCGACATGCGGATTCTCAGCGCCGACACCGAGGGGAGCCTCAGCAACGACTACCAGATCACCGAGGGGAAGCGCACCTCGCCGTCGCTGGTCCAGCGCATCGCCTCGGCGGTCAGACAGCCCTAATCGCGCAACTGCGCCACCTGTCGGCGACGCGTCGCGAGATCGGTGTTCGGATCGAGCGTCGGATCGCTCGCCAGTCTATCAATGACGAGCAGCGGGTCCGTGCCGGCCCGCTCGACGCGTTCGAGCAGTATCTCGACGGTCTCGCGATGGAGTACGAGTGAATCGAGCAGTCCGATCGCGAGCGCCATCGGCACTGCCGCCGCGCCGGTCGGAAAGTCATCACTCACGGCCGTGAAATCGGGGTTCGAGTTGGCGCTCTCGGCAGTGTGGAGCGCGAGGCAGTGCGTACAGAGCGCGGCCGCGGGTTCGTCGAATCCGTCGAGTCCATCGGGAACCGCGAATGCCACCGTGGCGGCCCCGCAGTCGGGACAGTCCATGCCTGTCGCAGGCGATCCGGCGTGAAAAGCCTGCCCGGCAGCGGGTACGGCCGGCGGTTGCGGCGGCGGTCTGCGGTCGCGGCCCTGGTGGATGAAGGGCGAGGGAGCGAAGCGACTGAGGGCTTCTGTGGTGCTGTGCGGTTGCTGTGCGGAGAGGATCAGTATCCGCGCGAACATAGTGAGCGCGGTTCACCGCGAGTGAGCACGAAGTGCGAACGAGCGGGAGTTTTTAGTCCAGGTTTTTGCGACGAGTGGTCGGCGAATGAAGTGAGCCGACCCGAGGAGTAAAAAAGTGGGTTTCTAGTCGTCAGCCGGGGCCGCAGCACCGGAGCCGCTCTGCTGCGCTTTGGTGTGGGGCAGCTTGCCGCCGTCGGCGAGGATCTCGCGCTCGCGTTCGGAGGCGTCGAGCAGGCCGGTGGTTTCCCAGTCGTCGTTCACGCGGATGGTGAACTCTTCCTGGCCGGAGCGGACGGCCTCTTCGACGTCGTCGACGATCTCGATGTCGTCGCCTTCCGCGATGTTCTCCTGTGCGTCGGCGTCGATCTCCAGCGGCAGGAGGCCGAAGTTGAAGAGGTTCGCCTTGTGGATGCGGGCGAAGCTCTGTGCGAGGACGCCCTCGACGCCGAGATACATCGGGCAGAGGGCGGCGTGCTCTCTCGAAGAGCCCTGACCGTAGTTCTCGCCGGCGACGAGGAAGCCGCCGTCGGCGTCGAGCGCGCGTTGTGCGAACTCGTCGTCGACGCGCGAGAGGGTGAACTCGGAGAGTTTCGGGATGTTCGACCGGTACATCAGGATGTCCTGCGTGGCAGGGATGATGTGGTCGGTCGTGATGTTGTCGCCCATCTTGAGCAGCGCCGAGCCCTCGAGGTGCGCGTCGAGCGGGTCCTTCAGGGGCACGTCGCTGATGTTCGGCCCTTTCACGAGCCCGTCGTCGACGGACTCGTCGGGGGCGATGAGGTCGGCGTCCGAGCCGTCGTAGGTGTCGGCCATCTCGAAGCCGGGGTCCTCGAGGTCGCCGAGCTCCTCGGCGAGGTCGCGCGGGTCGACGATCTCGCCGGCGAGCGCCGACGCCGTGGCGACCTCCGGCGAGCAGAGGTAGACCGAGTCGTCCTCGATGCCCGAGCGGCCCTCGAAGTTGCGGTTGAACGTCCGGAGACTCACCGAGTCGGAGGCGGGCACGTGGCCGATACCGATGCAGGCACCACAGGTGGCCTCGGAGAAGTTGACGCCGGCGGCCATCATCTCGGCGGTCCAGCCCTCGCGCGCGAGCAGTTCGGAGGCCTGTTTCGAGCCGGGTGCGACGATCATCTCGGTCGTCTTGTTCACTTCGCGGCCTTCGAGCATCTTCGCGCCGGGCAGGATGTCCTCGTAGGCACCGTTGGTACAGGAGCCGATGATAACCTGATCGACGTCCTCGCCGGCGACCTCGTCGACGGGGACGACGTTGTCAGGCATCGACGGCGTGGCGATGAGCGGCTCGATCTCGCTCAGATCGACCTCGATCCGATCGTCGTACTCGGCGTCGTCGTCCGGGCCGATCTCGACGTGTTCGTCCTCGCGGCCGAGTCGCGAGAGGAATTCTTCAGTACGGTCGTCGGTTGGGAAGATCGAAGTCGTGGCTCCGAGCTCGGTGCCCATGTTGGTGATCGTCGTCCGCTCGGGCACCGAGAGGTTCTCGACACCGGGACCGGTGTATTCGAGCACCTTGCCGACGCCGCCCTTCACGGAGAGTTCGCCGAGCAGGTGGAGGATGACGTCCTTGGCCGTCGCCCACTCGGGGAGCTCGCCCTCGAGGTGGACGTTGACGACCTCGGGCATCTCGATGTAGTAGGGGCCGCCGCCCATCGCGACGGCGACGTCCAGTCCGCCCGAACCGATGGCGAGTTCGCCCATCCCACCGGGGGTCGGGGTGTGCGAGTCGCTGCCGAGCATCGTCTTGCCGGGCGCGGCGAACCGCTCCTTGTGGACCTGGTGGCAGATGCCGTTGCCGGGGCGCGAGAAGTGTGCACCGTAGGTGCCGGCGGCCGAGCGAAGGAAGCGGTGGTCGTCGCTGTTCTTGAAGTCGAACTGATAGGTCTGGTGGTCGCAGTACTGGGCGGCGAGTTCGGTCTGGACCTCGTCGAGGCCGAGCGCCTCGAACTGGAGCCAGACGAGCGTGCCAGTGGTGTCCTGCGTGAGCACCTGGTCGATGTCGATCCCGATCTCCTCACCGGTTTCGAGCTCCCCCTCGACCAGATGATCGTCGAGGATCTTCTCCGTCAGCGTTGTTCCCATAGCGTCGGACACTCGGCTACCCATCGGTATAAACCCCGCGCGTTTGGCACGAAAGACCACCATACTTGGTGCAAATGTTGCCATTTCGGACGGACGAGAACGGCGAATGGGAAATTCGTCGAGAGAAAGGAGGGGAGGGGGTGGCGAGAGCAGTGGCGCGCGGGAGTGCCGAAGGCACGACTCGTGCGAGGGATGAGCGACGTGAGCGAAGCGAACGGAGCGAATCGGTTGGGGAGGTACGTGGGCGTTGGCGGTGCGGTGGCGGGTTCTCATCTGCATCGGGATTCGCGGCGGTAGATGTGACTCCGGAGATCGGCACCACGATCAGGTTCACTCGTTCACTTAGTAAGATCGATACGTATCGCTTCGATACGCCTTTACTCACGACCGAAAAGCGCAGGTATGTACGAGAGCGGGGCGTTCGTCGCCGCACAGCTCGCGACCGTCACGGACGAGCAGATCCAGCCCAACGGCGTCGATCTCACCCTCGACGCCGTATTCGAACAGCGGAATGCCGGCCATATCGGGGTCGATGGCAAGACGGTCGGCGAGCGCCGGGAACTCGACACGGACGACTCGGGAAGCTACACGCTCACACCGGGCGGCTACGTCGCCCGCTACGCCGAGACGATCCGGGTGCCCGACGACCACATCGGATTTATCTACCCGCGCTCGTCGCTGATGCGTAACTCGTGTATGCTCCATACAGCCGTCTGGGACGCGGGCTACGAGGGTCGCGGCGAGGGACTCCTCGAAGTCCACCACGAGATCGAGATCGAGCGCGGCGCACGGATCGCGCAGTTCGTCCTCGCTGACGCCGATCACGACGGTACCTACGACGGCGACTATCAGGGAGAGAACGTCGCGTAGCTCAGCTGTCGGACTCGTTCTGTAGCTCTTCGAGCTCGGCCTCGACTGCCGGATCCGTCCCGTTCTCGTCGGCGTCGGCCCCGCCGTCGGCGGCGCTCGCTTCGCTCGTCTCGGCGTCGACGCTCTCGTCGGCCGGTTCGCTCGCGGCATCGCTCGTCGATTCGTCGGTCGAACCCTCACCCATCTCCGCTTGGAGGGTTTCGAGCTCGGCGTCGACCTCGCTGTCGGTGCTGAGCGAGTCGAGCTCGCGATCGATGCTGTCCTTGTCCGAGAGCGCGTCCTCGAAGGCCCCCGACTGTTCGAGTTCGTCCATCGCCTCGGCGCGCGCCTCCATGTCCTCGGTGCGCTCGTTGGCGCGCTCGATCGACCGGCTCACGTCCTCCATCTCGTCGCCGGCACCGGTCATCGCCTCCGAGACACGGGTGCTCGCTTCGGCGGCCTCGTAGCGCGCCTTCATCGTCTCCTTCTGCGTGCGGAACTCCTCGATCCGGCTCTGCAGGGTGTTCTTCTTCTCGACGAGCTGGTCCTGCGTGTCCTGAAGATCGGCGATCTGGCCCTCCAGGTCCTCCATCTGGTTCATCTTCTGCTTTTTCTTCTCCAGAGCCTGGCGGGCGAGGTCATCGCGGTCCTGTCGGACCGCCTCGCGGGCCTGTTCGTTGTGTTTCTCGACGTTCTCTTCGAGTCGGCGCTTCTGGATTTCGAGGCGCTTCTTCTGTGTGGTGAGATCGGCGATACCGCTCTTGACGTCCTGGAGCTGGTCACGGAGCTGCTCGTAGGAGTAGTCGAGCTGTTCGCTCGGGTCCTCGGCGCTCCCGAGGATGGCGTTCAACCGCGACCGGATGACGTACGACGCGCGCGAGAGGATCCCCATGTCGAGCCCTAGTGGGCCGCTATCTTAAAACACCTACCACACAAACGACGGGCGATGGACGTCGTACTCCCCGGCGGACGGGACGTCCGTGGCACGCTCGACGAGCCGGACGAGTCACGCAACCCCGGAACAGTCATCGTCGCCTGCCCGCCACATCCCCAGCAGGGTGGGACGCGCTCGGACCAGCGACTCACGGCCGTGAGCGACGCACTTGGCGAAAGGGGAATCGCCTGCCTTCGCTTCGACTACGGGGCGTGGGACGAAGGCCGGGCCGAACAGGACGACGTGAGAAACGCCATCCGCTGGGCGCGCGAGCGGTTCGCCCGGGTGGGGCTGTTCGGCTTCAGTTTCGGCGCGACGATGGCGCTGTGTGCGGCCGCCGACAGCGAGCTGTGGGCGGTGTGTGCGCTCGCACCCGACAGCGGCGAGGCGATGGCCGCGGATGCAGACGCGGTGGCCGCGCTCGACGAGATCGGAAATCCTGTGAGGATCCTCGCCGCCGAGCGCGATTCGACCGCCGACTGGGAACCGGTCGTCGAGCGGGCCCGAGGATGTGGAATCGAGGTGGACGAACTGGCGGCCGATCACTTCTTCGTCGGCCAATCGAGAAAAGTGGCCGAGCGGGTCGCGACGTTCTTCGATGAATCCCGGTAGTGGACGGTGGCCATCGGGCGCTCCGAAACGTCTTTCCCTACCGGTTGCTCACCGTTGCTATGCCGACCGATTCGGGTCCCGCCTCGGGACCGAAGTTCGTTTTCGTCACAGGTGGTGTAATGAGCGGCCTCGGAAAGGGGATCACGGCAGCGAGTACGGGTCGATTGCTCGAAAACGCCGGGTTCGACGTGACGGCGGTCAAGATCGATCCCTATCTCAACGTCGATGCCGGGACGATGAACCCCTACCAGCACGGCGAGGTCTACGTGCTCAAGGACGGCGGCGAGGTCGACCTCGATCTCGGCAACTACGAGCGGTTCCTCGACGCCGACATGACGTTCGATCAGAACATAACCACCGGCAAGCTCTACAAGAACGTCATCGAGAAGGAGCGCGCCGGCGACTATCTGGGGAAGACGGTCCAGATCATCCCCCACATCACCGACGACATCAAGCGCCGGATCCGGGACGCCGCGGCGGGCCACGACGTCTGTCTCATCGAGGTCGGCGGCACGGTCGGCGACATCGAGGGCGGCCCGTACTACGAGGCCATCCGGCAGTTCGCCCACGAGGAGCGCGAGGAGGACGTCCTGCTCACCCACGTCACCCTCGTCCCGTACTCGAAAAACGGCGAACAGAAGACCAAACCGACCCAGCACAGCGTGAAGGAGCTCCGCTCGATCGGACTCCAGCCGGACGTCCTGGTCGGGCGCTGTGAGGACGAACTCGACGCCGACACGAAGGAGAAGATCGCGCTGTTCTGCGACGTGCCCACCGACGCGGTCTTCTCGAACCCCGACGTCGAGGACATCTACCACGTGCCGCTGGTGGTCGAGGAGGAGGGGCTCGACGAATACGTGATGGAAGAGTTAGAACTCGCCGACGACGCCCGGCCGAAAGCCGAGCGCGCGAGCCAGTGGCGCGACATCGTGACCCGCGAGCAGTCCGGGACCGTCACCGTCGCACTCGTCGGCAAATACGCGCTCGAAGACGCCTACCTCTCGATCCACGAGGCGCTCAAACATGCAGGGCTCGAACACAGTACCGACGTCGAGGTGCTCTGGGTCGACGCCGAGGAGATGGCGAACACCCACGAACAGCGCCTCCGCGAGGCCGACGGCATCGTCGTGCCGGGCGGGTTCGGCACGCGCGGCACGACCGAGAAGATCGCCGCCGCACGCTACGCCCGCGAGAACGACGTCCCCTTCCTCGGGCTCTGTCTCGGCTTCCAGATGGCCGTCATCGAGTACGCCAGAAACGTCTGCGGGCTCGACGACGCACACTCGACCGAGATGGAAACCGAGACGCCCCACCCGGTTATCGGCCTATTACCCGAACAGTACGACGTCGAGGATCTCGGCGGGACGATGCGCCTCGGTGCCCACGAGACCGACATCGAGAGCGGGACGCTCGCGGCGGAGCTCTACGGCGAGCACTGTACCGAACGCCATCGCCACCGCTACGAGGTCAACCCCGAATACATCGAGGAGTTAGAATCCGCCGGCCTCCGGTTTTCGGGCCGGGCGAACAACCGGATGGAGATCCTCGAACTGCCGGACCATCCGTTCTTCTTCGGCACGCAGTTCCATCCCGAGTTCCGCTCGCGACCCCAGCGAGCGAGCCCACCCTTCGTGGGCTTTCTCGACGCCGCGATCGACGAACGCGAGCGGCCAGTCAGCGAGGTGGAAGCCTGATGGTCGAAGTAGAGCAGTTCATCGACGACGCCGTCAACGAGATCGACGAACAGGTCGGCGACGCGGACGCCGTCATCGCCCTCTCGGGCGGCGTCGACTCCTCGGTAGCGGCCGCGCTCGCCTACGAGGCACTCGGCGATCAGCTGATCCCGGTCTACGTCGACACCGGACTGATGCGCAAGGGCGAGACCGAACAGGTCGAGGAGACCTTCTCGTACATGGAGGGGCTCAAAATCATCGACGCCCACGAGCGGTTTCTCGACGAGCTCTCGGGGGTGACGGACCCCGAGGAAAAGCGCGCGATCGTCGGCGAGCGGTTCATCCGCGAGTTCGAGCGCGAGGCCCGCGAGGCCGACGCGGAGTATCTCGTCCAAGGCACGATCTATCCCGACCGCATCGAGAGCGAGGGCGGGATCAAATCCCACCACAACGTCGGCGGACTGCCCGAGGTCGTCGATTTCTCGGGTATCGTCGAGCCCGTCCGCGAGCTCTACAAGGACGAAGTCCGCGAGGTCGCCCGCGCGCTCGATCTCGACGCGCTGGTCGCCGAGCGGATGCCGTTCCCCGGTCCGGGGCTCGCGGTCAGGGTGCTCGGCGAAGTCACCGAGGAGAAACTCCACGTGGCACGGGAGGCGACACACATCGTCGAGGAGGAGCTGGAGGAGTACGATCCGTGGCAGGCGCTCGCCGCGGTCATCGGCAAGGCCACGGGCGTGAAGGGCGACAACCGCGTCCACGGCTGGGTCGTCTCGGTCCGGGCGGTCGAGTCGCGAGACGGGATGACCGCCCGCGCCCAGGAACTCGACTGGGCGACGCTCCAGCGCCTCCAGAGCCGGATCACCGGCTCTCTGGAGAACGTCTCCCGCGTCGTCTACGACGTCACACACAAACCGCCCGCGACGATCGAGTACGAATGAGCACGGCCGTTTTCGTCGGTCCCGACCCCGAAGGACTCGGCGACGCGCTCGAAGCGGAAGGGTTCGACGTGACGCGCATCGACGGTATCGCCGACGGCGCGGCGCTCGAAGACGCCGGCATCGACGCGGCCGAGCTGTACGTGCTCACCGACGTCGGTCAGGCGACCTCGATCCCGGTTGCCGTCGACCGCGCCGGCGAGCTCCGCGTCGTGGTCTACGCGCGTGAGTCACTGCCGGAGTTCGCCAAAGGGCAGGCCGACCTGCTGCTCGATCCCGCGCTCTTCGAGCCCGAAACGGTCGCCGAGGAGCTTACTGGAACGACGCGATGACGTCCGCGGTGCTCTCGTTTCCGTCGACACAGCGTTCGTTGTAGGTCTCCATGAACTCGCGGGCGACGTCGATCGCGCCGTCGCGACCCTCGATCCCCTCGCGAACCGGCTCGGTCGTCCCGCGGTCCGCGTCGACGACGTTGAGCCGCCAGACGTCCTGATCCGTGTCGGCGGTGTTCGTCGCCGGCTGGATGTGAACCTCGATCCCGTCGCGCTCGTAGCGGATCGGCTGCTGTGGGTTGTACTGGCCGGCCTGTGCGTCGGAGTCGGGCTGTTCCCAGCCATTGGGGAGTTCGTCGCCATTGGTCATGCGACCTATTAGCGCCTGAATCGGTAAAATCCCTCAGTTAGCGGCGAGCTCGGCGAGTCGCTCGTCGCCACCTCGGCAGAAGGGCACGCCGTGGCCCATGCCGAGGGCGTCGAACGACGGTGCGCGCTCGGCGAGCGACCGCACGCTCCGCTCGACGGTCGCGGTGTCGTAGCTCACGAGCCACGGCGAGGCGGTGAGCGCACCGCGGTCCTCGAAGACGAGATCGCCGAGAAAGCCCGCCGAGCGCTCCTCGTTCACGAACGAGGTGTGACCGGGCGTGTGTCCCGGCGTGTGGTAGGCCGTGAACGAGCCGACCTGCTCGCCGTCGGCGATCGGTTCGATCGGGCAGTCCAGCATGCGAACGAACGGTCCCGAGACGCGCTGGAGCAGCCCCTTGTGGTTGTTCCAGGGCGGTTTTCGCTCGCCAGTGAGCACGGCGGCGTCGGCCGCGCCGACACGGATCGTCGCATCGAGATCCGAAAGACGGGCGAGTGCGCCGACGTGGTCGAAATCGTAGTGGGTGAGCAGCACGCGCTCGATATCCCCCACGGTGTGGCCGGCGTCCTGGATGCCAGTTTCGATAGCATGCGCGTCGAACGGCGTGCCGGCATCGACGAGCGTGAGTACGTCATCCTCGACGAGATAGGCGTTCACGCCGGTCAGTTCGAACCAGTGGATGCCCTCGGCGAGCTCGGTTGCCATGTGGGGACGAGGAGCGCGACAAGGGAAAGCATCGGGGTGATAGAAATTGTTAGCGCATACCTCCGCCTGTGAAGTACCCCGCGTCGGGTGACGCGGGGCTTCCGGGTCTTGGTCGGCGAGTCAAAATGACTCGCCTCCCGCACCGGAATTTAATTCCCTTCGGCCTTCCCAGAGGGTCGGTCGGAACCATTAGGCGGGGGTTGAGCGGTAGGCCGTTTCTGTGTCTGTGCAACCGCTTTTCGTCGGCGTATCGGTGAACTGGGTTTCCTACCATAACGCTTAGTAGTGTTCGGGTGTATAGTGTGCATACGGATGAAGACCACACGGCACGCGACTTACAACCTCAACTATCACATAGTGTGGTTGCCGAAGTACCGTCGTTCGGTACTGACGGGGACCGTCGCGCGCCACGTCGAAGACATCATCCACGAGATAGCAGATGACAAGGGCTTGGAGATTATCGACCTCACCGTTCAGCCCGACCACGTTCACCTATTCGTGAGTAGCCCACCGAAGCACGCACCCTCGTTGCTCGCCAACTGGTTCAAAGGAATCTCGTCGCGGAAGTACAACCACCGCTACGCGAGTTCCGATGAGCAGAAAATCAAGTGGGCGCGCGGGTACTACGCGGGTACGGCAGGCAAGGTCTCCAGCGAGACAGTTCAAGACTATATCCAGCGCCAAGAGGCCGAAGCATGAACGAGGTCACGAAAACGCTGGAGCTGAAACTCGTCTCACCGAACGCCCACAAGCGGCGAAAACTCCGCGAGACGACCGACGCCTACCGTGCGGCGCTCCACGCCGCGTTCGACGCTGGCTGTTCCACACAGTCGGCGGCGAACGACGTGGTAGTCGAGTACGACTTGTCTGGCTACGCGAAGAACGCGCTCAAGCAGTACGTCCCACAACTGTGCGGTGGAAGCTACGACGCCGACGAGCTTCACGACGAGCACCCGGTTCGGTTCACGAACGAGGGTGTTCAACTCGACCACAAGCCACAGAACGCCGTCGAGTGGTACGTGAAAGTCCCGCACCACGACGACTACCATCTCTGGGTTCCCACGCAACCGAACCCCGAACAGCGTCCGTGGGTTGAAGCCGTCTTCGCGGAAGACGCCGACATGGGCGAGTGTCGGCTGTTCGACCGCAACGGCGAGTGGTATCTGCATATGGTGGCTACACGGGAGGTCGAACAACGATCACCCGATTCGGTGTCCGACAAGACGCCGATTGGTGTGGACATCGGGGACTCTGCATTGCTCACGGTGTGTCACCGTGACGAGCGCGGCGCCCCGACTGCACCAACACTCTGGAACGACGAAGGCAAAGACGTTCGACGCCTTCGGAAGACGTATTTCACCGCCACGCGGCGGCTTCAGGAACGCGGGAGCAACTGTATCACCGAGTCGTTCGGCGACCAACTTTGGCGGCAAATAGATCACATCCTCCACGCCGTAACGGATGCTGTGGTCGAGCACGCCGCGTCGGTCGAGAATCCTGTCCTCATGCTCGAAAACCTCACGTACATCCGTGAGAGCATGGACTACGGTTCGTACATGAACCGTCGCCTTCACGGGTGGGGCTTCGCCAAGATGCACGCCCAACTGTGCTACAAGGCCGCCGAACGCGGTATCCCCGTTGAGACGGTGAACCCCGCGCACACGTCCAAAACGTGCCACGTCTGTGGCGAGGCGGGATACCGCCCCGAACAGGCGGAGTTCCGCTGTACGAACGAGGAGTGTTGGGTCACGTCCTACCAAGCGGACGTGAACGCCGCGCTAAACATCGCAGACCGCTACTCCAGCGGAGAGAGCCGTTCAAGAGAACACACGGACGGCAATGACTCGGCTGGAGATGGGGCGCGTTTGACCGCGCCACAAGACAGCCAAGCCGATGGTGAAGCCCACCAGCAGACGCTTGGAACGTATGCGTCTTGAAACCGACAGTAGCCGCGACGGCTACTGAAATCCGATGGTCGGATTCCACGTCGTTTACGGCGTGGAGGAGGTCAACAGAGAGGGAGAGGGAAAAAGACGGGAGGAGAATGAGACTCAGAACGGCAGTCGTGCCCGGAGGAAACTCGACGCGGTGCGCGAGAGCGATGGTCGCCGGATGGCGCGCAACTCCTCGTCGGTGAGTTCGAAGTCGAACACCTGGAGGTTGGCTTCGAGATGCGCGGGGCTCGTCGATTTCGGGATCGTCGAGACGTTGTCCTGTTGGACCAGCCAGCGGAGCGCGACCTGTGCAGGCGTCTTGTCGTAGCGCTCGCCGATCTCGGCAAGGAGGTCGTCGTTCACCGCGCCGCCGTGGGCCAGCGGGCTGTAGGCCGTCAGCATGAGGTCGTTGATCTGGCAGTAATCGAGCAGCGTCGACTGATCCCAGAAGGGATGATACTGTACCTGG
The DNA here is from genome assembly GCF_000336715.1 of Halococcus thailandensis JCM 13552. GTDB lineage: Archaea > Halobacteriota > Halobacteria > Halobacteriales > Halococcaceae > Halococcus > Halococcus thailandensis. The sequence continues at coordinate 25,858 of NZ_AOMF01000157.1, read as the reverse complement.
TCGGTGAGGATCGGCGCGTCAGCGTGCTCGCGGGCGGCGTGGAGACGCGAGAGGCCGAAGTTCGAGACACCGATGTGCTCGACGAGCCCGTCGTCGACGAGGTCGTCCATCGCGCCGATCGTCTCTTCGAGCGGTGTACCAGTGTTCGGCTGGTGGATCAACAGTAGATCCACGTAGTCGGTTTCGAGCTTCCGGAGGCTCGCACGGGTCGACGCCAGCACGGAGTCGTGATCGCGGTTCGACGAGCCGAGCTTCGTCGTCAGGAACAGTTCGTCGCGAGCGACGTCCGATTCGGCGATGGCCGCGCCGACCTGGCGCTCGTTGCCGTAGGCCTGGGCGGTGTCGACGTGGCGATAGCCCAGTTCGAGTGCCGTCGCCACGGCACGCCGGCAGGTCGGCCCCTCCATCCGCCACGTGCCGATCCCGAGCGCCGGGATCTCCGTGTCCTGAACGGTAACGTACTCCATGTGGAGCAGTGCATCGGCAGGCGGTTAACCTCCCGGCCTCCGGCAGCGCCGAAAGGGATAGGGCGCTCGCGCCCGCCGAACGACCGTGCTCGACAGCTATCCCGATCTCGACCCCAACGCGGGCGAGGTGCTGACCGAAGAGCTCCACGTGAACGACGACGTGCTCGTGAAGGCGTTCGCGCTCGGTCCCGACGCGGAGATCGAACCGCACGAACACGAGGGCGCGACCAACGTCTTCCACGTTCTGGAGGGCAGCGTCGTCGTGACTCGCGACGACGAGGAAGAATCCGTCTCAGCGCCGGGAATCGTCGCGAACGAGCGCGGCGCGGTCCACGGCGCGCGCAACGAGGGCGAGGAGCGGGCGGTGCTCACCGCCAGCCTCTGTCCGCTACCGTCGTAGCTACTCGTCGGTCTCAGCTTCGTCCGATTTCGTCTCGCTCGTGTTCCCGTCGTCGGCGTCCGCTTCTTCGTCCACGTCCTCCTCGTCGACCGCACCGTCGGCCCCGTCGTTCGTCGTCCGTCCGGCGAGCCCGGCGAGATGGGCCGCCTCCTCGGTGATAATCCCCGCGCCGAGGCGGGCGGCGTCCTCGCTGCCGGGGAGGCAGAACACGGGGACGCCGTCGACGATCCCGCCGGTGGCACGAGTGGCGACGACGCGCGTCCCGATCTCGTCGCGCGAGCGCGCACGGAACAGTTCGCCGAAGCCCGGCAGCTCCTTCCCGAACAGCGGCCGGATCGCCTCGATCGTCACGTCGTCCGGTGTCACGCCCGTGCCGCCGGTGGTGACGATGCAGTCGACGTCATCGCGACCCGCGAGCGCGTCGACCGTCCCCTGGACCGTGTCGTACTCGTCGGGGACGAGCTCGCGCGTCGGCAGCTTGTCGTCCTCCTCGACGGCCGCGGCGATGGCATCGCCGGCCGGATCGTCGTCGAGCGTCCGGGAGGTCGAGACCGTGACGACGGCGATCCCGACCGGCCCGAAGTCGTGCTCGTGGGCGTGGATCGCCTCGTCCTCGTGGTGGTCGTGGTGATCGTGCCCGTCAGAACCGTCCGCGTCGTGTGAATCGGCCATGCTGGAGGCCGGAGCGCCCGGGACAAAACTCCCCATGCTTTTGGTCGTGCCGACCCTCGAATCGGATATGTACCACGGCACGCCGAGCCGACGGGGCGGGCCGCGATGAGCGACGACGGCTACGTCCACGACCCGGAGTCGTTCGACGACGATCGCCCGCGCAGCGAGTACGACGAGGCGCGCGCCCGCGCCGCCGACCAGGAGTTCGACTGGCGCGGCTGGGTGCTCGTCGGCATCATCGTCGTCGCCTTTCTGGTCGTCCCCGGGCTGATTCTCGCACTCCCGCACGCCAGCGGGCTGCTCGCCGCGGTCGGGCTGACCTGGCGCGACACCTTCCTCGTGCTCCCGCTCGCACCCGCGGTCGCGCTCGGGATCGCCGCGATCTGGGCGACCGCACGGGCCTGAAGCCAGCACCGAAATTCGCCAGTTTGTCGCTTCCCTCACCGCTAGCCGTTGCGGTTGGCGCGCGGGAGCGCCCGGAGGGCGCGACTCGCGCGAGGGGCGACTGAGCGAACGGAGTGAGCGAGGGAGTCGGTTGGGGAGGCGTGTGGCTTGCGGTCCTCGTTTGCGGCAGGATCGAGGCGGTTCGAGAGCCAGCAACAGCTATCGGGACATCCGCCGGGAGCAACACCAAAAGTCGACGCACCGGCGCGACGACCGATTCGTCATTCCACCGGGACTTCGACGAGCGACATCTCGTCGCTCGGCACGACGGTTTCGAGCGTCTCACTCAACTCGTCCCAACTCTCCGGGCGATACGCGTCGATGCCGAAGCTCTCGGCGAAGGTGACGAAATCGGGATTCGTGAGACCGGTCCCGGTGTGCTCGCCCCGGTGATCCACCTGCTTCGCCGAGATGAGGCCGTAATCGTCGTCGGTGAACAGCAGGATCGTGAACCCACAGCCCAGTCGAGTGGCGGTCTCGATCTCGGCGGCGTTCATCAGGAAGCCGCCGTCGCCGGTGGCGGCCACCACGTTGGAATCGACAGAGAGGTCGGCGGCCACCGCACCCGGGACGGCGATCCCCATCGTCGCCAAGCCGTTGGAGATGATGCAGGTGTTCGGGTCGTTTGTCAGGAAATTCTGAGCGATCGCCATCTTGTGGTTGCCCGTATCCGAGACGAGGACGTCCTCGTCGGCCATCGCGTCCCGGAGGAAGGGAAGCGTGCGGCGGATGGAGAACCCCTCGTCGGGATCGGGACGGCGCGTCACGTCCGCGACGATCGACTCGCGGAGGTCGGCGTACCAGTCGGTGTCGGTCTCGATCGTCGTGTCGGTTCGCTGGATCGCGCGCAATCCGGCCGAGACGTCGGCGACGATCTCGACCTGCGGGTTGTAGTGGGCGTAGACTTCCGCCGGCTCGAAATCGAGATGAATGATGCGCTTTTCCTGATGTGGGTTCCAGTTCTCGGGGTCGTGCTCGGCGATATCGTAGCCGACGGCGAGGACGACGTCCGCCCGGTCGATGGCGCTCGCTGCCTGACCGTCCGCGCCGGAATCGAGCGTCAACAGCGAGTGGTCGTCGGCGTCGGAGACCGCGCCCTTGCCCATGTAGGTCGCCACGATGGGGATATCGGTCTCGGCGACGAACGAGCGCAAGCGCTCGGCCGATCGGGTGCGGATGCCGCCGTTGCCCGCCAGCACGATCGGGTGGTCGGCGTCGGCGAGCAGCGCCGCGGCGCGCTCGATCGCCTTTCCGTCGGGGCTCGGCCGGCGCACGCGATTGCGCGGCGGCAGCGGTCGGTGATCCGTGTCGGTGGCCGCGACGTCCTCGGGGAACTCGAGGTGGGTCGCGCCGGGTTTCTCGTGTTCGGCGAGTTTGAACGCCTTGCGCACCGATTCGTTGACGATCTCCGGATCGGAGATCCGCGTGTTCCACTTCGTGATCGGCGCGAACAGGTTGACGACGTCGATGTTCTGGTGGCTCTCCTTGTGGAGACGTTCGAGGCCACCCTGACCGGAGATGGCGACGACCGGACTCTTGTCGAGGTGGGCGTCGGCAACACCGGTCAGAAGGTTCGTCGCGCCCGGGCCCAGCGTGCTGAGACAGACGCCGGCATCGCCCGTGAGCCGGCCGTGGACGTCGGCCATGAAGGCCGCGCCCTGTTCGTGACGGACGGGGACGAACTCGATCGTCGAATCGCGCAGCGAGAAGAGGATGTCCTCCAGCTCCTCGCCCGGCAGCCCGAAGACGTACTCGACGCCCTCGACTTCGAGACTCTCGACGAGCAGATCGGCAGCGTTCATGCCGGCGGGACGCACCCGCCGCACATGACTCCACCGGCGCTCACGTGGGTCGGTGGTCGGGGAAAGCTTTTGCGGCCATCGGTGGTAGAGCAGGTATGACGACCACCGAGGAACTGGCCGACTTCGTCACGGACGTCGCCTACGACGACCTCTCCGAGGACGTGCGCGAGGAGCTGAAAAAGCGCGTGCTCGACTCCGTGGGCATCGCGGTCGGTGCGCTCGGGGCCGACGCGACCGAAAGCGTCCGCGAAACGGTCGAAGAGACCGGCGGCGGCGATGCGGCCCGTCTCTGGGGGACGGACGGGCGCGCCAGTCCGACCGGTGCGGCGACGTACAACACGAGCCTCACGCGCTATCTCGACTTCATGGACTCGTTTCTCGCACCGGGCGAGACGCCACATCCGAGCGACAACATCGGGAGCCTGATCGCCTGTGGCGAACACGTCGACGCCTCTGGTACTCAGCTCATCGAAGCCGTGGGGACGAGCTACGAGATACAGGGCGAACTCGCCTGGAACGCACCCGTGCGCGATCGTGGCTACGATCACGTGACTCATACCGTGATCTCGGCGGCCGCCGGCTCCGGAAAGATCCTCGGATTGGACCACGAGCAGCTCCGCAACGCGATCGGCATCGCCGGCACCGGGCACAACGCGCTGCGCGTCACCCGCACGGGCGGGATCAACGAGTGGAAGGGGATCGCGAGTGCGAACGCCGCCCGCAATGCGGTGTATTCGGCGCTGCTCGCACGAAACGGGATGGAAGGGCCCGTCAACCTCTTCGAGGGGCAGAAGGGCTGGAAACAGATCGTCTCGGGCGACTTCTCGGTCGATCTCGATCCGTCCTGCGAGCGCGTGTTCGATACGATGACCAAACGCTACGTCGCCGAGACCTACGCCCAGTCGGCGGTCGAGGGCGTCATCGAACTCGCCGAGGAGGCCGATATCGATCCCGAGCAGGTGAACTCGATCCATCTCGACACCTTCCACGGCGCGAAGCTCATCATCGGCGGCGGCGAGGGGAGCAGATACGAGGTCGAAACGAAGGCCCAGGCCGATCACTCGCTCCCGTACATGCTCGCGGCCGCGCTCATCGACCGCGAGATGACCAACGACGCCTACGACGAGGAGCGTATCCAGCAAGACGACGTACAGGAACTGCTCCGGAAGGTCGAGGTCGAGGAGGACGAGGAGCTCACCGAACGGTTCGAGAACGGCGAAATGCCCGCCGTCGTCGATATCGCGCTCGCCGACGACTCGATGCGCCACATCGAGAAAGACGCGTTCAACGGCCATCCGACGAACCCGATGACGTGGGAGCAGGTCGAGGAGAAGTTCACCACGATGACCGAGGACCGGTACGACGAGGACCACCGCGAAGAGATCGTCGACACCGTCGAGAATCTGGAAGCACACGACGTGGCCGACCTCACCGCGTTGCTCGATTGAGAGGACGGATCGCGTGAGCGAGCCATAGCGTTGGAAAGGATGTCACTGGCCTGAATTGGCCGGGAGAGTGTTTTTGTTCGATCCGTGAGTCGGTAGAGAGTTGGATGCGGAGTAATCGGTCGCACGCGAATCCCAACGACTCACAACCATGGTAGAATGGACCGAACGCCGACCACCGGAGGGGGAGTATCGCATGCTCGATGCAGATGGTCAGCTCGACGGCGACCCGCCGGAACTCGACGACGACGAGCTGCTGGCGATGTATCGGACGATGGTCGCCACTCGCACGTTGGAGGACAAGATGTTGAACATGCAGCGAAGCGGCGAGGCGAGCCTCGTTGCGCGCTCGCGCGGCGAGGAAGCCACACCGCTTGGGTGTGCCGCCGCGCTCGCGCCCGACGACTGGATCTTCTACACCTACCGGCAGAACCCGGCGCTGCTGTACTGGGAATACCCGATGGCAGAGATCGTCGCCGGCGACATGGGTGCCGAACCCCAGACCGTCGCCGAGCATCTCGACACCGACGAACCCGACGTGAACTTCTCGCCGGATTACACGCCGGTGGGAGTGAACACGACCAACGCCGTCGGAATGGCGATGGCCGACAAGTTCAACGACAACGAGACGGTGACGATGGTGTTCGTCGGGGATGGATCGACCAGCGAAGGCTCGTTCCACGACGCGATGAACTTCGCCGGCGTGTTCGAACCCCCAGTCGTCATCGTCTGTCAGAACAACCAGTGGGCGATCTCCGAGCCGTCACACCGCCAGACCGGTGCGGAGACGTTCGCCAAGAAAGCCGAAGCCTACGGTGTTCCCCACGAACGCGTCGACGGTAACGACGTCTTCGCCGTTCGCGAGACAGCCGAAGAGGCCGTCGAACGCGCCCGCAACGGGGACGGGCCGACGTTCATCGAGTGTGTGACCTACCGGATGGAAGAGCACAACACCTCCGACAACCCCGACGTCTACCGGGACGATAGCGAACAGCGCGACGAGTGGGAAGAGAAGGATCCACTCGCGCGCTACGAGACGTATCTCCGCGAGGAAGACGTACTCGACGACGATCTCGCGGACGACGTTCAGGCGGATGTCGACGAACAGGTCTCCGAGGCCGTGGCTGCAGCACGGGAGGTACCCGATTCCGAGCCGGAGCGGATGTTCGACTACCAGATCCACGACACGCCGTGGAACCACGCCCACCAGCGCGCCGAGCTGGAACGCGAACAGAACGGCGAGAACCCGTTCACCGACTTCACGGGCGAGGGGTTCGATGAGTGAGACCTATCCGGCCCCCGCATCGGATCACGACGCCGACGAGACCGACGAGATCGATCTCGTGACTGCCGTCAATCAGACCCTTGACCAGGAGATGGCACGGAACGATAGCGTTCGCCTCATGGGCTACGACATCGGCCCGATCGGCGGGGTCTATCGGGCGACCGAAGGACTGCTCGAAGAGTACGGCAACGAGCGCGTCATCGACACGCCGCTCTCGGAGAACGGCATCATCGGCACCGCAGTGGGAATGGCGATGGCCGGCGAACGCGTGGTGCCGGAGATCCAGTTCATGGGGTTCTCCTACCCCGCATTCGGCCAGATCATGTACGCGCTCGTGAAGATGTACGATCGCACGGGCGGAGATATCGAGGTGCCACTCACGGTCAGAATGGCCTACGGTGGCGGCGTGAAAGCGCTCGAATACCATCAGGAATCGACCGAGGCCTACTACCTCCACACGCCGGGCATCCGGGTCGTCTGTCCGAGCACACCCTACCAGGCGAAGGGGCTGCTCACGGCGAGCATCCGCCACGACGATCCCGTGTTGTTCATGGAACCGAAGAAGATCTATCGCGGCGGCAGTCAGCCAGTACCGACCGAAGAGTACACCCTTCCGCTCGATGCAGCCCGGCTGGTCCGCGAGGGTGAGGACGTCACTGTGCTGACGTGGGGAGCGATGGTGCGCCACGCGGTCGCGGCGAGCGAAACCGTTGATGCCGACGTCGAAGTCGTCGATATCCGCTCGCTGTCGCCGCTCGACGTCGAGACGATACTCGAATCGGTGAAGAAGACGGGCCGCTGCGTCGTGGTTCACGAGGCACGGCGAACGCTGGGACTGGGCGCGGAGCTATCGGCACTCGTCAACGAGTACGCCCTCGACAGACTGAAAGCACCCGTAAAGCGAGCAACGGGCTACGACGTCCATTTCCCGAGCCACGACATCGAGGACGACTACCTTCCCGACGAGGAGCGCGCCCAGTATGCCATCGAGGCGGTGATGAACTATGAGTTCTGAGCATCCGACGCCGACGAGCGAGCATCGTACAGTGGACAGCCACCGGTGGGGTGAACGATGAGCTACGAGTTCGAGCTTCCCGATCCCGGTGAGGGATTGACCGAGGCCGAGATCGAACAATGGCACGTCGAAGAGGGCGACGAAGTCGCGGAGGACGACGTACTCGGCGAGGTCGAAACCGACAAGGCCGTCACCGAAATCCCAGCCCCAATCTCAGGCACGATACAGGAGATCACCGCCGAAGAGGGCGAGACGGTCGACGTCGGGACGGTTATCGTCGTCTTCGACACCGGCGATGAGGCCGAGGACGAAGACACGGAAGAGGCTGAAGAGACGGACGAATCGACCGAGGAATCCGAGGACGAAGAAGCTGAGGCCGAACAATCAGGTGACGAAACGGAAGACACCGAAACCGGCGAAGAAGCGACTGAGGAAGAAGAACCCGAAGAGGAAGAGCCGGAAGAAGCCGTCACGGAAGCCGGAACCGAGGACGAAGACGAAGAAATCGATGAGTCGGAGGAACCAGCGACCGGCGACGAACGGGTGTTCGCCGCACCGAGCACCCGACGCTACGCGCGCGAGGAGGGCGTCGACCTCGCCGCGGTCGATGGCTCCGGTCCGGACGGCCGAGTGTTGCGCGACGACATCGACGAGCAGGCGGGCAATGGAGAAGCGGAAACGGGCACGATCGAAGAACTCCATCCAAGCGTCGATATCGAACCGACGGCGATAGACGAAGACGAGTCGCGGTCGGAACGGCGCGACCTCTCGGGGCTTCGCGGGCAGATCGCCGACAACATGACCCGTTCGCTGACCGTCACCGCCCAGCTCACGTCCGGGTTCGAGGCCGATGCGACGGAGCTCGTCGCGCTCAAAGAGCGGTTGAACGAAAAACACGACGTCCACATCACCTACACGCCGATCCTCTTGAAGGCAGTCGTGCCAGCCCTGAAGGAGTTCCCACTGGTGAACGCGAGTATCGACGACAGCACGGGAGAGATCGTCGAGAAGCACTACTACAACGTCGGCTTTGCGACCCACACCGAGGATGGGCTCATGGTGCCCGTCATCAAGGACATCGACGGGAAATCGATCGTCGAGGTCGCAGAGGAGATGACGGAGCTGGCCGAACAAGCCCGCGAGCGTTCGATCGACGTTGCGGACATGCAGGATGGGACGTTCACGGTGACGAATCTCGCGCTCGATGGCGAGCATCGCACGTTCGGCACGCCGGTCATCAACCATCCCGAGGCGGCCATCATGGGGATCGGCCCCATCGGCGAGAAACCGATCGCAGTGGACGGCGACCTCGAAGTCCGTGAGCAGGTTCCGCTCTCGCTGTCTTTCGATCACCGGCTCATCGATGGCGTGACGGCTAATCGCTTCATGGAGCACGTCATCGAGGCGATCGAGGATCCCGACGTGCTGCTCTCGCGGCTGTAACCGTCCTTGTTGATTCCTCGCCAACTACTAAGTGATCGGCATGCGAACACGAACGGGTATGAGCGATAGACCGTTCGACAGAGCGTTCGACTTCCTGCACGTCAACGAACGACCGGAAAAACCCCGCGAGAAGGGAATCACCGAGATGCGCGGGCCGTACTACGATCCGATGGGCCCCCGCGAGCTACGGGACATCCTCGAAACGATGGGCTGGTACGTCGATATCTACAAGTTCTCGGGCGGGTCGTTCTCGCTGATGCCCGAGGACGCGGTGCGGGAACTCATCGACATCTGCCACGAGTTCGACGTCAAGGTCTCCACCGGTGGGTTCATCGAGAACGTCCTGATCCGTGACAACGACAAAGTGGACCGATACGTCGAGGAGTGCGCCGAGATGGGCTTCGACATCGTGGAGATCTCCTCCGGTTTTCTCGCGATCGATGCCGACGACATGGTGGCGATGACGGAGATGGTCTCGGAGGTCGACGGTGTCGAGCCGAAACCCGAGATCAACGTCCAGTTCGGCGCGGGCGGTGCCTCCGATCCAGAGGATCTGGAGGAAGGCCAACAGGATCCCGATATGGCCATCCGCGAGGGCGAGCGCCATCTCGACGCCGGTGCGGATCTCCTGATGGTCGAGGCCGAGGGAATCACCGAGGAGGTCGTCGAGTGGCGCACGGACGTCGCCTATCGGATCGCCAACGAACTCGGCGCGGAGAACTGCGTTTTCGAAGCGCCGGGCCCCGAGATGTTCGAGTGGTACATCAAGAACTTCGGTCCCAACGTCAACCTGTTCGTCGACAACTCACAGATCGTCGAACTCGAATGCATGCGCTCGGGGCTCTGGGGCAAGACCACCAGCTGGGGGCGCACCACGACCTACAGCGGCGACTGAGGCCACGCGGTCTTTCGCCGCAAGGGCACAGGGAATGCCGGAATCCAACGATTTGAGATGTTGGCGCTCGTTTCGTTCCCGTGAACGTCGTTTTCCACCACACTGACGACGACCCGGAGCTCCACGCGCGTGTCACCGGCAACATCGAGAACCTGCTCGACGACGAGACGGTCGAAACCGACGACGTGGCGCTCGTCTCGAACGGTGGCGGCATCACCTTGCTCACCGAGGACTCGCCGGAGCGCGAAGCGATCGAAGACCTCCAAGAACGAGGCGTCGTGTTCAAACAATGCAGCAATACGCTCACGGGTATCGACACCGACGAAGACGATTTGATCGACGGCGTCGAACTCGTCTCGTCGGGCGTGGGCGAAGTCGCCCGGCTCGAAGCGGCGGGCTACGTCTACATCACGCCCTAGAGGAACAGCGCCGGGATCGTGTTCCGGAAGATGTTGAGCGAGATGATAAAGAGTAATCCGATGACGAACCACGTGAATTTCTGCTCGTCGATCTCGATGCGTCGGAGATAGGTCCCTAGGAGGAGGCCGAGGATGGCGACGACGGCGATGACGGAGCCGAGCCAGAGGCGATAGGGAGTCATCAGATCGGTGAAGAACGTCATGAGAACGATGCGGGTGGCGAAGATCGTCCCGAGCGCCATCGACAATCCGCCGATGTATTTCTCGGCATCGCGCTCGAAAGTATGGAAGTACGCCGGCAGCACGGGCCCGAGGTTCGCGGCGGCGAGGAGGAACCCCTCGACGAGTCCGATGGCACCCAGCGCGATGGGATGGTGGGCCTCCTCGATGACGACGAAGTTCTCGACGATCTGGAAGACGACGTAGCCGAGGATGATGAGACCGATCAGGAACGGCACGAGCGGGCCGGTGCTGAACTCGGTGAGAAAGACCACGCCGATGATCGTACCGATGATGGCGAGGATCATCAGCGGCCACTGCTCGCGGACGAACCCGATGCCAGTTCCGGTATCGCCCATCTGAAACACGTTGATGATCAGCGGCGGGACGGCGAGGACCACCACCGCGAGCGTCGGGTCGATGACGCTCACGAGGACGGGTGTGACGATGAGCGAGAAGCCGAACCCGAGCATCCCCATGACCGTTCCGCCGAGGATTGCAACGCCAATGAGCAGGGCGAACAGCCCCCCCGAGACGTTCGATTGAATTCCCTGCGTGACGTTCTCCACCCCTGGGAAGAGCACGATCGCCGCCGCGATGGCGACGAAGGTCGCGCCCGTCATCAGCACTTCGCGGTAGTGGAAGTGGGTGAGATTGTCGATGAACTGTGCGACGTCGATGCTGGATTCGCGTGTTCCCATTCGATGAATACTCCGAAGATGGCCGGTAGCGTGCCGACCGCGCTTGAAGAGAAACAGGAGTGGCACACCTATGGGGGCGCGGTCTGCGGAGAGAACTGCACGTATACGGGTCGAGTCGTTTCCGTCCGATCCGTTGCCAACGCGGCTTTACGGGACGCTATGGACGATACAGTCTGTTCATGACTGTCACGGAAGTCGGCAATATTTGTGAGTTCTATGAGGAATGGCGACACCGATCGGTCGTGTCGAGAACATGGCTGAGAGGAGTAAGCCCCCTTCTGTTCGTCCCGGCATTCGGCTGAGCGTCCACGTCCCTGCCGGACTACCGTGCGGCCGATCCGCGTGGCGTGGACTTGCACCGGTGAGGGTTCGCCGTTCCATCCGTTCTCCCCGGTCTGCATTCTGTGGGTTAGCTCCCTTCCCTCGCGGGTCGGTTCGCGCACGTCATCACTCGCGGGGAGCGGTCTCGTTGCTGTTCCAGCGCCGACGGTCTCCCGTCCCGGGGTTTCCCCGGTCACCTGCCCGGCGGTGGGGGGACTTTCCTCGCGTGCGTGCCCGCTGGCACGTGCGTGCCTGCTGGCACGCCGCGGTGGCCGGGCTCTCTCTGCCGATTCACGATAGGCCGGCGGTCGTCAAAAGCGGTTCGCTCGTTACGCGAAATCGACCGCCGCGGCGTCCGCACGGGCGCGGTCGGTCGCCGCGTCGAGATCGAACTCCCGGACGAGCTCGCCGTCGCGGAGCAGGGGTTCGAGCAGCGGTTCGCCCTCGCTGTCGGTGTCGGCGAGTGCGACGTGATGACCGCCGTCGTCCGTGCGATAGACCTGCTTCTTGCCGGAGAGTTTGCCACGTTTGGCGGCGGGCTCGCCGTCGATCGCGACGATATCGAGCGCGAAATCAACCGGGTCCGCGTTCGAGACGTAGCCGCCGACGCCGAAGCCCGCGGCAACGTCGCGGAGCTCGCGGAGCGCATCGGGATCGAGACCGCCGCTGACGAACACCTCGACGTCCTCGCGGCCGCGCGCGTCGAGCTCCCAGCGCACCTCGCGGATGATATGACGGATGTCGCCCCGCCGGGAGCCCGTCGTGTCGATACGCACGCTGTCGAGGTTCTCGCCGAGCGCGTCGGCCGCGCGCAGCACCTCGTCGACCTCGTCGGAGTAGGTGTCACAGAGCGTGATCCGTGGCACCGAGTCGGCGACGGCCTCGTCGAAGGCCGTCCACGCTTCCTCCTGATTGCCCTTGCCGAAGGCGATGACGAGCGCGTGGGGCATCGTCCCGCTCGCCTCGCGATCGAGCAGCTCGCCTGCAGCCACGTGCGAGAAGCCGTCGAAGCCGCCGAGCAGCGCGCTCCGCTCGACGACGGCCGCGATCGACGGATGGACGTGGCGTGCACCGAAGCTCAGCAGCGACGCATCGGGAGCCACGCGGCGCGCGCGTAGCGCGTTCGTCGCCATCCCAGATGCCTGTGAGAGAAAGCCGAGGAGAGCGGTCTCCAGCCGGGCGAAATCGAGATACGGCCCCTCGATCGACATGACCGGGCCGCCGTCGAACAGTCGGCCCTCGGCGAGTGCGTCGACGTCGATCGACCGACCGGCGAGCAGGCGGGCGGCGTCGGCGATCCCCGCAAACACCTCGAACGAAGCCGTGGGAAACTGGTCGGCAGTGACCTCGGCGACGACGTGCGGGTTCTTCCCAGCGTGATCGAGCGTTTCGACGGTACGCTCGAAGTAGGCGTCGGTCGCACGACCCTCGCGAATGGTCTCGGGGGTGACGATGTCGAACGGCTCCGGCATGGGGAGAGTGCTCGGTCGATCGACAAAAACCATTCGTCACCCGCGCGCGTGGACCGCATCGAGCGCCGACGGCTGCGGGGCATTGACGACCGTCACGGTATCGCCCGATCGGGAGACGCGGAAGGCGTCGGTGAAGGGGCTCGACCGTTCGATCTCCCAGACGCCCTGTCGGCCGAGAACACGTTCGCCACCCCAATGGCTCAGCAGTTGGCGGTAGCCGCGGACGAACTCGCGGGCCTCTTCGGGCGAGTCCCACGCGAGCTTCCAGACGTAGCCCGTTTTCCCGTCGTTCTCGTAGACCGCCATCCGATCGCCGTCCCAGCCGTCGGTGTACGCGAGTGCGTAGTCGAAGGGATCAGTCTGGTTAACACTCCGCCCCTCGGAGTTGATGAACTCGTCGGGCCGGACGACCGACGAGCGGTTGTAGTCGTCGTAGATGGTGTAGCCGAACATCGCCGACAGCCCCGACTGGCCGAGCGTGGCGTAGTCCGGCCGGCCGTTCGGTCGCACCCGCTCCCAGCCGCTCGCGGTGCGATCCCGAACGGTGAGGTTCGTCGGCGTGTCGTTGCCGTACTTTTCGGGATGGATGATCTGTTCGGAGCTTGCGGGGATATCCTCGTAGAGATCGTTCACACCCTGCCAGCCCGCGCGGTCGTAGACCGCATCGACGAACGCCGGTCCGTCGGCGTACGGGAAGTATTCGAGCGCGTAGACGCCGAGATGGAGGTCGCCACCACCACCGCTCCCGCCCGCACCGCCGACGTCGAGACAGCGCCACTGGCCGCCACAGTTGCTCTCGTAGCGGCGCTCGACGTATCTTGCCTCGCCCTCAACGAGCCCGTTGCGGGCGTTGTAGCCGTCACGGGTTGGGGGCGCGCCCTGTGAGAGGTTGAACTGCTGGTCCTGGAGCGCGTGGACGAGTTCGTGGGCAAGCGTCGAACGCCCGAGTTTCGGGGTCTCACTATCGGAGACCACCACGATGGAGTCGTTGCGGGGGCTGTAGTAGCCGAGCACGTTCTGGTTACTGTTCGATTGCTGGACGGCGAGTGAGTCGTTGTTCTCACCGATGAGGAACAGCGCCTCGAATTTCGCGTTGTCGAAGGTCCGGAACGCCGGCGAGCGCGCCCCACCGCCGGTCGCGTTCGGTGACCCCTGGAACTCCTCGCGCGAGATGACCTCGACCGGCACGGTACTCTCGAACTCCAACCCTCGAACGCGCTCGATGCGGGCCATCGTCCGGTTGACGAGCGCGGACTGCTCGCTCGCGTTGAGGCCATCCGTCCCCGTGACAGGGATCGACTCGTTGTACCAGTAGCCACCCTCCCAGCCGAGCACGTCGTCGGCAGGGTCGGCGAGGTTCTGTGCCGGAGCATCGGGGGTCGCGGTAGCTCCGGCATCGCCAGCGCCGTTCGTCCCGGAGCCGTTCGGACCACCGGTCGTTCCCTCACCACCGATGGAGAAAGGGACACTGCAGCCGGCGAGAACGACGAGAATCACACAGAGGGCGGCGGCTCGGGGTCGCATTGTCCGAGACGGGGGCGCTATGGCCAAAAAGGCCCCGGCTGGCGAGCAAAGACACTTGTCGAATCCGGCGATAGGGCGTGTATGCAGTTCGATCCAGACCGAACCGCGGTCGTCGTGGTGGACATGCAAAACGGGTTCTGCCATCCCGACGGCAGCCTCTACGCCCCGGCGAGCGAACACGTCGTCGAACCGATCGCGGAGTTGGTCGAGGGAGCCAGAGAAGCGGGTGCGGCCGTGCTCTACACTCGCGACGTCCATCCCGACGACCAGTTCGCGGACAGCCACTACTACGACGAGTTCGAGCGCTGGGGCGAGCACGTCGTCGAGGGGACGTGGGAGACCGAGATCGCCGACGGGCTCGACGTCCGGGAGGACGACCACATAATCGAGAAACACACCTACGACGCCTTCTACAACACCGAACTGGAAGGATGGCTCGACGCCCGCGGCATCGACGATCTCCTGTTCTGTGGCACGCTCGCGAACGTCTGCGTGCTCCACACGGCCGGCAGCGCCGGTTTGCGCGACTTCAGGCCGGTGCTCGTCGAGGACGCGATCGGCTACATCGAGGAGGACCATCACGAGTACGCGCTCGATCACGCCGACTGGCTGTTCGGTGAGGTGACCGACCGCGAGAACGTCGAATTCGTCTGATCAGGGACGGAACAGTCGGTAGGCCCCCTGGCCGGTGGCGACGGGTTTGGTCTCGCCGTCGGGCGTCTCGCTCTCGACCGTCACTGCGGAGACGCCGACGCTCGTACCCGCCCGGATCACCTCGGCAGTCGCCGTCAGATCGCCGGCGGCCGGTCGGAGGTAGTTGACGTTCAGATTGATCGTCGAGACGCCGCCGTTGATCGGATCGTCGAGCGCCGGCCGGAGCGCGATGCCGCCGGTGGTGTCGATGAGCGTCGCGGCGATGCCGCCGTGGATGCGCGCGGGCATCTCGCTGCTCTCGCCCGGCCCGGAGTTAGTCAGTTTCGTGTCGAACGGGATCGTCATCACGAGTTCGCCATACTCGATCGACTCGACACGTGCGCCGAGCCAGGACAGATAGCCGTGGGCGTCGACGTAGCGCTGGAGGAGATCGGCCGTCTGGTCGGGAACGTCGGCATCGCTCATGGCGGTTCGTAACCGGCGATCGGTTTGTACCCGTCGATAGCGTCAACCGACCGATAGCCTCAGGCGAACGCGGATCGTTCGATTCGCATGAGCGATGGCCCCGAGTACGACATCGACTTCCGCGACCAGCCCGAGCGCTACGAGATCGGTCGCGGCGAGGAGGGGGTGTTCAAAGTCGAGCCGTACAAGAGCGAGCTACTGGATCTATGGGGCTACGCCGACCGCGAGACCGCCGACGAGGCGGGCGAGAGGCTCCATCGAAAATACCGGGAGTACCGCGAAAACGACGATTTCCCCGGGATGGACATGGCGCGGAAATATCTCCAGATGGGCTATACGCGCGCGATGCGGTACGCACGCTATCCCGGCGGACAGAAATACGAAGACGGCGAGGAGCGCGACCCCGAACACTGGGCCGATCACGACAAGCGCGAGGCCGCACTGATCTACGAAGTGTGGTGGGAGACGGTCGAAGACGACGAACGCTATCAAGAACTAAGAGAACGCCACCGCGAGCGCCACAGCTGATCAGCCGAGCCGTACCGGATCGTCACTTGGCCGGAGTTCCACTGTGACCGTCTCACCGACGGCGAACTCCCGATCTGGACAGATGAGCTTCGCGCCGAAAGTATCGCGGGCGCAGAACAGCGAGAGCCCGGTGATCGGCGCGCCGTTCGCGACGATTTCGAGGTCGTTCCAGGACACGTCGCGGCCGGTCGCGCGGCCGACTTCCTGGTCGAACAGCGAGATCGGTCCGTCGCGGCTCCCGTGCGCACCGCCGCCCGCGTAGTGAACGAGCCCACCGTCGAGAACCGCACCCCCGTCGCTCGCGATGCCGACGAACCGCTCGCCCGGCGCGGGATGAGCGGGTGCGTCGAGGATGGCGTAGGTCGCGCCGCTCTCGACGACTTCCCCGACCCCGTCCCAGTCGAGTCCTTCCGTGTCGACGTCGAGGGCGAGCGGTTCGGACCCGCTCGCGCGTGAGAGGTTCGCATCGGGATCGCGGAATTCGAGATGGACGTGGTTGTCGACCCACGGCGCGAAGAAGCCCGCACGGACGAGTCGTCCCATCCCGTCGCCGATCGCGAGCGTGTCGCCCGCCGCGACCGACGGCTCGACATGGAGGATGCGCGCGACGTACTCGCCCGTATCGACGAGCACGAGATGGTCGTTCGCGGCGGCGTAGGGTTTCGACGGTGCGCGCACGGTCCGAGTGTCGATCACCTCGCCGGCGACGGGCGAGGGAGCGATCGAGCGGTCGCCGTCGGTCACCGGACCGAGCCCCGCATTGGGGTAGAGATCGACGGCGCAGCCCCGCACGTGGGCGACGTAGGGCGAGTTGTACAGCGAGAAGCGGCGATAGGGCGAGAGCGCGTCCGCCGAGAGGGTGACGGCCATCGCCGACTGAAGGGCGCGTGAGCGTTTATGCGGACCGTTGTAGTGTGCGAGGAATCTCACAACAGCCCCTTAGCCTCCGCACTCGTAGCCGTGCCATGCGCGTCTTCGACGGCCGGGCAGCCGACATCGACGCCGACAGGGAGCGAACCCGGGCGATGTTCGATTTCACGAAGGAGACCGACGAGCCGGCCGTTCGCGCGTGGTGCCCCCACCGACAGGTCGCGTTCGGACGGCGCGATGCCCGCGCTGACGGCTACGAGGAGGCGACACGAGCCGCTGAGGATAAGGGATTTCCGGCCGTCGAGCGAGCGGTCGGCGGCCGGGCGGTCGCCTACACGGGCTCGACGGTCGCGTTCGCGCGCGCAGAGCCGACCGACGGACGAGCGATCCAGCGACGGTACGACCGGGCGAGCGCCGATCTGCGGCGTGCGTTCGACCGGCTCGGCGTCGAGGCGCGCCCCGGCGAACCGCCCGATTCGTTCTGTCCCGGCTCGCACTCGCTCCAGGCGAACGGCAAGATCGCGGGACTCGCCCAGCGCGTCACGGACGAAGGCGCGCTCGTCGCCGGCATCGTCCTCACTCGCGACGCCGACGCGATCGCCGACGTGCTCGCCCCCGTCTATCGCGCGCTCGACGTCCCGTTCGATCCCGCGAGCGTGGGTAGCGTCGAGCGGGCCGACGGCGAGAGCGAGCCCGCGACCGTCGCCGACGAGATCGAGCGGGCGCTCGTCGAGGGCTATCGAGAGGACGCGGGCAATCGACAGGATTAGGCGCGCAGGCACGCCAGCGAAGGCATGTTGATCCAGGATGCGACGCTCGCCGACGGTCGTCGGCGCGACGTTCGCGTGGAGGGCGAACGCATCGCCGCCGTCGAGCGCCGACTGTCGCCACGCGACGACGAGCGAATCGTGGATGCCGACGGCAAACTCCTCCTGCCGGGGATGATCGACGCGCACGTCCACTTCCGCGAACCCGGCTTTCCCGCCAAGGAGACGTGGGCGAGCGGCAGTCGGGCGGCAGCCGCCGGCGGCGTCACCACCGTCGTCGATCAGCCGAACACGGAGCCACCGACGATCGACAGGGAGAGTTTCGTCGAAAAGACGGCACTGGCCGCCGACTCGCTCGTCGACTTCGGCATCAGCGGCGGCGTCACACCCGACTGGAACCCCGACGAGCTGCTCGCCGAACCGCTGTTCGCGCTCGGCGAGGTCTTTCTCGCCGATTCGACGGGCGAGATGGGCATCGACGCCGACCTGTTCGCGGACGCGGTCGCGGCGGCCACCGATCGGGGTGTCGCCGTGACCGTCCACGCCGAGGACGCCGACGAGTTCGACGAGAGCGTGCGGCCGTCAGGCGAGGATGCCGGGGACGGGCAGCGCCAGGGAGCGAACGAGCGCACGGACGCCGACGCCTGGAGCGCCTTCCGAACGCCCGAAGCCGAACACGCCGCCGTCGAGCGTGCCTGCCAAGTCGGCGAGGAACTGGGTTCACAGCTCCACATCGCCCACACGAGCACCCCGGGCGGCATCGATCGTGCGGCCGAATCGGGTATGACCTGCGAGGTGACGCCCCACCACCTCCTGCTCTCGCGCGACGACCTCCCCGAACTGGGGACGTTCGGACGGATGAACCCGCCGCTACGAAGCGAACAGCGGCGAGAAGAAGTCTTCGAGCGCGTCACCGACGGGACGGTCGACATCGTCGCGACCGATCACGCACCCCACACTCGCGTGGAGAAGGACGCCGGGATCTGGGACGCACCGAGCGGCGTGCCGGGTGTCGAGACCGCCCTCCCACTCCTTCTGGCCGAGGCCCGCGAGGGACGACTGAGCTACGAACGGGTGCGCGATCTCACGGCGGCGACCCCCGCAGCCGTGTTCGATCTCCCGCGAAAGGGACGGGTCGAGGGGGGCAAGGACGCCGATCTCGCCCTGTTCGATCCCGATGCGACGCACGAGATCAGGGGCGAAGAGCTCCACTCGAAGGCCGGCTGGACGCCGTTCGAGGGCTGGGACGGGATCTTCCCGGAGTGGACGATGGTGCGCGGCGAGACGGTCTATCGGAACGACGGGAACGAGGAGTTCGGCGACGCACGCGGCGAAAACGTCCGCTCAGGGGAGTAGCGGCGTCACGATCACGACGCCCGCCATCACGCCCGCACCGAACCCCGAGAGACGGGTCATCGCCCGCCGTGAGTCGCGTTCGGTCCAGTCGGTGTTCGTGTCGAGACGGCGCTGGAGCCCCTCGATGCTGCGGCCGGCGAGCGCCGAGCCCGACCAGCCGAGGATCCCGAACCCGAACGCGAGCGTCCCGACCGCGAACGTCTGCGTACTGGCGGTCGTCGGATCGTCGAGAACGGCGATCACGACGGCGGCGATCCCTCCTAGAACAACTCCGACCGCGCCCGCGGTGGTGACGAGACGGAGTCGCCGACGGAGCCACGCGAACAGCGGTCCGTATCGGGCCATCGACTCACTCGACGGTCTCGCGCATCCGCGGGTCGAGCGCGTCGCGCATCCCGTCGCCCAGCAGGTTGAAGCCGAGCACCGTGATCGCCAGGAACAGTCCCGGGAAGAAGGACAACCACCAGTCGCCCGTCAGCAGTCCGTTGCTGACGCCGTTTTTCAACATCAGCCCCCACGACGGCGTGCCGGCCTGCGCGCCGAAGCCGAGGAAGGACAGCGCCGCGAGATCGATGATGGCGAGCCCGAAGTTCAGCGTGCTCTGGACGGTGATCGGTGCGAGACAGTTCGGCAGCACGTGGCGGACGAGCACGCGCGGATCGCGCGCGCCGAGCGCCACCGTGGCGTCGATATACTCGTCCTCCAGCACTTTGAGCGCTGCACCGCGAACGACACGCGCGAAGCGGGGCGTGTAGACGAGCGTGAGCGCGATGACGACCTTCGACAGCCCCGCGCCGAAGATGGCGACCAGCGCGAGCGCCAGCAGTAGCGACGGAAAGGCGAGGAAGACGTCCATCGTCCGCATCACGACGTTGTCGACGACATCGCCGTAGTACGCCGCGATGATGCCTAGCGAGATGCCAAGCACCGTGGAGGCACCGACGACCAGCACGCCGAACTTGAGCGCCAGCCACGCGCCGTACAGCACGCGCTTGAAGATATCGCGCGCGGCGGCGTCGGTGCCGAAGAGGAACTGATCGAGCGCCGCGGAGCCGAGCCAGCCGGGCGGGGCCTTGTTCGGATGCGCCGCGAGCTGTGACTGTGAGATCGCGCCGAGATCGATGAACAGCCGGGCGTAGACGCCGAGGAGCACCATCCCGAGAATGAGGCTCAACCCGATGATCGCGAGCCGGTTCGAGAGCAGTTCCGAGAGGAACGGCGAGGCGCGCAGTCGCTCGACGATGCCCCGGCTGTCGGTCGTAGTGGACGTTTCGGTCGCCATTATCGATGGATACCTCTCATTGTTGGATCCGTGGGTCGAGATAGCTGTAAGTGACGTCGACGCCGAGATTCACGAGCGTAAAGAGCAGCGCGAACACCAGCACCGTACCCTGGACGAGCGGGTAGTCGGTCGCGCCGATCGCCGCGACGAGCAGCTGGCCGATGCCGCCGATGCCGAAGACCGTCTCGGTGAGCACCGCACCGCCGAGCAGCGTGCCGAACTGGATGCCGATCACGGTGATCACGGGGATGAGCGCGTTCCGCAGCCCGTGTTTCAGTATGGTGATCCGCTCACCCTGCCCTTTCGCGCGCGCAGTGCGGATGTAGTCCTGCCGGATCACTTCGAGCATCGACGAGCGCATCATCCGCGACAGCAGCGCCATCGAGTAGATGCCGAGCGTCAACACCGGCAGGAACAGGTGTTGGACCGCCGAGATGAACGAAGCGTAGTATTCGGTCAGCGACGCGAACGCGCCGAGCCCCTCGCCGTAGAGGATCGACTGGACGAACGCGCCCGTATCGAGGATGAACGTATCGATCGACACCATCCCCGTCAGCGGAAGCTGCGTGCCGAACAGCACCCAGTGATCTTCGAGGAAGAAGGTGCTACCGATGCGCCCGCTCGTCGGCAGCCAGCCGAGGAAGGTCGCGAAGACGAGCAGGACCAATGGGCCGCTCCAGAAGATCGGGACCGAGATGCCGGTCAGCGCGCCGATGCGGGTGACGTGATCGGTCAGCGAGTCCTGTTTGACCGCCGAGAGCACGCCGAGGGGGATCCCCAGCAGGATGGCGGTGATCTGGCCGTAGATCGCGAGCTCGATCGTCACCGGCAGACGGTCGGCGAGCACGTTCCAGACGGGGCTGCCCTTGGCGATCTGGTAGGACTGTCCAAAGTCGAGCTGAGCGGTGTCGGCGAGAAAGCGGCCGTACTGGACCCAGATCGGGTCGTTCAGCCCGAGCTCACGCCGTAGCTGGACGACCTGCTGGGTCGGCGCGCGCTGGCCGAGGATCACCCGCGCCGGATCGCCCGGTGCGAGATGGAGAATGGCGAAGACGACCGTCGCCACGCCGAACAGCACCGGCACCAACAGGAGGAGACGTTTCGCGATGAACCGCTTCGAGACCATATAGATCGTTCCTGTGGGTGACTACTGTTTGAGCTTTACCGATTCGAGATACGGGTTGTTGATCGAGGTGACGGTGAACGTCGACTGATCGACGGCCTGATTGACGCCACGCAGCGTCTTGGCGTAGTCGACGAACACCCAGGGTGCCTCCTCGTGGGCGACCTTACTGGCCTCCTGATAGATCGATTTGCGCTTGGACTCGCCGTAGGTCTTCTGTCCCTTCTCGGTGAGATCCATGAACTTCCGGTTGGCCCACGCCGAGGCGTTGTTCGTGTTGTAGCCCTCGGTGTCGAAGCTCACCCAGTCCTGGCCCTCGGGGACCTCGGATTTGTCGACGCCCGGATGGAGCAGCACGTAATCGAAGTTGTCCGGGTCGGCGTTGTCGGTGTACCAGCCCAGGAAACAGGCGTCGTGTTTGCCCGCGTACGTGTATTCGAGATAGGACGAGAAGGTGGAGAACTGGTTGATCTTCACCGAGATACCGATATCCGAGAGATCGGATTTGACCTGCTGGGCGGTCTGGACGGGTGAGGGGTTGTAGCCCCGCGGGTTCGAGAACGTCGCCAGCTCGAAGGAGAGCTCCGACTCGCCGGCCTCCTCCAGCAGTTTCTTCGCCTTCTCCTTGTCGTTCGAATACGGATCGATCGAGTCGTTGTAACCGGTGACGTTCGGCGGGAGCGGCTGATCGGCCTGAGAGGCGAACCCCTCGTAGATGTCGTCGACGATGGCCTTCGTGTTGACCGCGTGGCTCACCGCCTGGCGCACCTTCTTCTTCCGGAACGGCTCGTAGCGCTCCATGTTCATCGCCATATAGCCGATGTTGATGCCGTCCTTCTGGAGCAGCGAGGCGCTGTCGGAGTTCTGGAGCTGTTTCGAGGCCTGTGCGCCGATGCCGTCGATGATCTGGGCGTCGCCGTTGATCACGGCCTGTGCGCGCGTGGAGTTCTGGCCGATGGTCGTGAAGATGACGCGATCGAGATACGGCCCGTCGTTCCAGTAGTCGCCGTTCTTGCCGAGCAGCACGCGCTGGTTGCCGTCGTCGAGCTCCTCGAAGGTGAACGGCCCGGTGCCGACGGGGTTCTTGCCGAGCTGGTTCTGTTTCTTGCCGAGATCCTCGATCTGTTTCTTCGAGAGCACCGCCGAGGGGAACATCCCGAGGTTGCGCAGGATCGGCGCGTACTTCTGTTTGAGCTCGATTTCGAGGTCGTAATCGCCGTTCACGGTGACCGACTTGATCCAGTCGCTGTACGTGACCGACGCGTAGCCGGAGGGCTCGCCCGAGACCGCGTCATTGCCGAGGTAGTACTGGTAGCTATCGTCGACGAACCGGCGGTAGGTCGCCTTGAAGTCGTCCGCGGTGAACTCCTCGCCGTTGTGGAACTTCACGCCCTGTCGGAGCTTGAGCGTCACCGTCGTGCCGTTCAGCTCGTAATCCTTCGCCAGTCCGGCCGTGAGCTTCCCGCCGCTGCCGGGGACGAACGCGATGAGATGGCTATACACCTGGTCGGTGATCTTCGCCACCTCGCCGCTGGTCGACTGATGGGGGTCGTAGTTGGAGGGGTAGTCACCGCGGGCGTAGGTGAGCGTGCCGCCGCTCTGGCCGCCACCGCCGCCGTTGCCGCCCCCGCCGGAGCCGTTCCCACCGGAGCCGTTGGCGCCCGATCCGTTGCCGCCCGAGCCACCGCTGTCGAGACAGCCGGCCATCGCCGCGGCCGCCGCACCGCCGGCCGCCGTGAGGAACGACCGCCTACTCGTGTCGCTATCGAATGACATGGTGGCTACTGACGAGAGTGGATTAATAAGAGTACCGGAAAAAATTGCGTCAGACGTCAGTGCGGGCGGTCGGTTGGCTGCTCGTGAACCGCCTCGGGGTCAAGCCCCGAGGCTTCCCGCGGGTTAGTCGGACACTCCCACTCGACCATCGGCCTGATAACCTCGAACGGTCGGATGGGTCACGGTCGGGGCGTCCACGGCCCCCGATGCCTGCCGTCGCACCTTCCGAACAACAGGAAGACTGTTGAGAGCAGGCACATTCCAATCGAGTTTCTTCACGCCTTTCACGGCGATGTTGACGCTTGCACCACGGTCACTGTGGTCTTGATGAGAACACGACCGACATTTGAACCGCTTTTTGTTGCGGTTCGCACGCTCTGTGTGTCCGCACATCGGACACCGCTGGCTGGTGTACTCGGGATTAATCCACGCGGTCGGAATACCCTCAAACGACGCCTTGTACGACGTATAGAACTGAAGGGTACGGAACGGGAGGTGGTGCAAGCGTCGGTTCATCCGTGTGCCGTAGTCGATACTGTCACGCATCTCTTTGAGGTCTTCAAAGACGATGCACGGCTTCTCAAACTGACGGCTCCACTCCACGATGTGCCGACTCACCTTGTGGAGTCGGTCGCGGACGAACCGTTCTTCCCGTCCTTCGAGTGTGTCGTGTATGCTGTCCTTCCCCGCGTTCTGGATGCGCTTCCGCATCGTGAAGTAGCGGTGGCGCTCGAACTTGATTTCGGGGAAGTCGATAACCAACGTGTCTTCGACGCCATCTTCGGACAAAGCGGTGAGAGCCACGTTATCTTCGTTCACGTCCACACCGACGACCGTCCGTGAGTCCTGCTTGTCTCGGACTATCTGCCCGGTGTTGGAGACGTTGACGTGCAACTCGGGGTTCTCGTTGTGGAATAGGGATTCTGCTGTCCCAATGTTCCACCCATCGCTTTCGAGTGCGGTTTTGAGAATGTCGAGGTGGGCGTCACTCCCTTTGAGGACGCCCTTGACGTGGTTGTACGGCTTCGCGCTGATGCGGAAGGTCACATCGCCGTCGTCGGTGAGCGACAGGTTGTACCCTTCCTCGTAGTTCGCACGAAGTGGGTACGCCCTGTCCTTGGTGTGACTCGGAAGGCCGAAGTCGTCGTACTCGTAGTAGTTCTCCATCGCACCGAGAGCCTTCGCAACGATGCGCTGTGTCGTGTTTTTCACGAGGTCAGCGTCGTCGGCCACGCGGTCGGGAATCGCGCCCCAGTCCACGCCGTCTTTGGCGAGTCGAATGGTTTCATTGTACACCCGACGGGCTTCAAGCGTGGCATCGTACAACGGACTCTCATTGTTACTCTGGATGTCGAGTTGGAAGTCCAGCGTCTTAACGAGAGCCTGTTCGTTGGTCATTCTTCAGATTCGTTGAGCCAGTCGTTGACGAGTCTTCTCACTACGTCGGACTTGGTTTCATCAACCTCGATGCATTTCTTCGAGAACTCCTTGTACACGTCGTCCTCAAAGTCCACGGACAGTCGTTTTGTCATCTCACATCCTTACTTAGATACTGAAATGCTTAATTCTTGTCCACGTACTGTCTGTATGGGCGAGAATCGTTCAAACTACACGATGTGCAACGTCAACTACCACTTCGTGTGGTGTCCGAAATACCGTCACGCGATACTCGAACCAATCGGGGAATCGCTGGAAGCGAGTTTCCGCGACGTGTGCGCCGAGTACGATTACGAGATACTGTCATTGCACATCTCGCCCGATCACGCACATCTGTTCCTCTCTGCCCACCGAAATATGCGCCGAGCCAAATCGTGCGGACGGTCAAGAGCATCACGGCACGGGAGATGTGGGAACAACACGAAGCGTGTTTGGAGGAGTATCTGTGGGGCGGTGGATTCTGGGGACAGTCGTACTACATCGGAACGGCAGATCAGGTATCCAGCGAGACGATTGAACGGTATATCGAACGAACAGAACACGTCTAAGTGTCGGCTTCACCCTCGGGGTCAAGCCCCGAGGCACTCGCCTTGCTTATCTGTAGAGATGGCACGCGGCGGGGTGAGCCTCGTCCTGCAGGACCGGCCGGTCGCGCTCGCAGACGCTCTCGAAGCGCTCGCGGAGCCGGTCGGCCGCACCCTCCCAGTCGCCAGCGACGACCCGCTCGAAGGAGTCCTCGATGACCGAGCGCGATCGCTCGTCGAGTTCGTCGCCGTGCTCGAAGAACTGCTCCCAGAACGCCCGCGTCGGCACGTCCGTCCCACCGTCCGCCGCGACCGTCTCCGCCCGCTCGGCACCGGTGTCTGCGCGCACGTCCGCCACCGAGATCGATTCGCTCTCGACGCGCTGGCGGTAGTCCATCACCTCGCGGTAGGCTTCCTGAGGAACATCGAGCTCGTCGGGCGGGATGACCGCCGGACAGCGCGTGTGGAACCGACAGCCGGAGGGCGGATCGATCGGGCTCGGCACGTCGCCTTCGAGCACCACCCGATCGGTGTCGCTCGTCGGATCGGGCT
>NZ_AOMF01000156.1 GCF_000336715.1 Halococcus thailandensis JCM 13552 | reverse complement strand
GAGATGTGTATAAGAGACAGCGGCCACGCGGTCGCAGATATGCCTGACGACCGAGAGGTCGTGCGCGATGAAGAGGAAGGTCAGCCCGAACTCCTCCTGGAGGTCTTCGAGGAGATTCAGGATCTGGGCCTGTACCGAGACGTCGAGCGCGCTCACAGGCTCGTCACAGACGATGAAGTCGGGATCGACGGCCAAGGCACGGGCGATGCCGACGCGCTGGCGCTGGCCGCCCGAGAGCTCGTGGGGGTAGCGATCGAGCTGGGAGACGTCGAGGCCGACGGCTTCCATNCGGGCGATGCCGACGCGCTGGCGCTGGCCGCCCGAGAGCTCGTGGGGGTAGCGATCGAGCTGGGAGACGTCGAGGCCGACGGCTTCCATCAGTTCCTCGACGCGCTCGCGGCGCGTCTGTCCGGTCGACCCCTCCTCGGAATCGGGCAGATCGTGGATCTTGAGGGGTTCGGCGATCGTCGCGCCGACGTTCATTCGCGGATCGAGGCTCGACAGCGGATCCTGGAAGATCATCTGCATCTCGCGGCGCTTGGCGCGCAGTCCGTCCGCATCGAGGTCGCTCAGATCCTCGCCGGCGAAGACGACCCGTCCGTCGGTGGGGTCGAGCAGCCGGAGGATCGACCGCCCGGTCGTCGATTTCCCACAGCCGGATTCGCCGACCAGCCCGAGCGTCTCGCCCTCGTAGACCTCGAAGTCGACACCGTCGACCGCCCGCACCGGCTGGCCGCCGCTGCCGAGCCACGAATCGAGCAGGTCGTCGGCCTGCGAGAAGTGTTTTTCGAGCCCATCGACCGAAACCAGCGGGTCGGCGTCGCCCTCCCGCGTCGGCGTGGCGTCGCTCGTCGCCCGTACCCCTTCGTCGGTGCCGTACTCGTCGGTGTCGAACTCCTCCAGAATACACTTCGCACGATGATCCGTCTCGTCGGGACCGTGCTGGAGGTAGGGAATCTCGCCCTCCCGGCATTCGGGTTGGGCCCACGGACACCGCGGCGCGAACGAACAGCCCGACGGGAGATCGACGAGATCGGGGACGTTCCCCTCGATGGGGGTCAGCCGGTCGGCGTCCTCCCGGGGGATCGATTCGAGCAGCGTGTAGGTGTACGGATGCGAGGGGTTGTGGAAGATCTCCTCGACGGGGCCCTCCTCGACGATATCGCCGGCGTACATCACGGCCACGCGATCGCAGGTCTCGGCCACGACGCCGAGATCGTGCGTGATGAACAGGACGGACATGCCGAACTCGTCCTGGAGATCGTTGATCAGATCGAGGATCTGGGCCTGAATGGTGACGTCGAGCGCCGTCGTCGGTTCGTCGGCGATCAGGAGCTGGGGCCGACAGGCGAGCGCGATGGCGATCAGGACGCGCTGGCGCATCCCGCCGGAGAACTCGTGGGGGTACTCGTCGACGCGGGCGGCGGGTTCGGGGATGCCGACCTCGTCGAGCATCTCGATCGTGTCGGCGAGCACTGCCTCGTCCATCTCGGAACCGGTTTTCGGGAGGATCTCGCGGACGGCGTTGCGCCACGAGTCCGGTTTCTGGCCGCCGTACTGGTGGAGACGGAGGCTTTCGGCGACCTGTTCGCCGACGGGGACGGCGGGGTTGAGCGAGGTCATCGGATCCTGGAAGATCATGCTCATCTCGCCGCCACGGACCGTGCGCATCGCGTCCTCCGGCGCGCGCGTGAGATCGACGGTGCCCGCGTCGGGGTCGGCGAATCCATCACCGTAATCGTCGGCGAACGACCGCGCGAGCTCCGCGTCGTGGAATTCGACCATGCCGTCGGCAACAGTACCGGGATCGTCGACCAGTCCCATCGCCGACAGCGCCGTCACCGATTTGCCCGAGCCGCTCTCGCCGACCAGTCCCACGGTTTCGCCGGCCTCCACCGTCAGATCGAGCCCGTCGACGGCTTTGACCGTGCCACGCTCGGTGGCGAACTGCGTCCGCAGCCCGGATATCGAGAGAAGGTCACTCACGCCGTGGCGTTTGCAACCGTGCTATATAGATTTGCCGCAACCGAAAGCAAGGCTTTTGCTCGCGTCTCCCACACGACGCCTGTGTCCGAGAACGAGCCGAACGAGCACGTGGCGGGCCACTGGGGGGCGGTCGTCGAGGACATGGAGGCCACCGCCGCGGGCTACCGCGAGGCGGGCGTGTCGGTGCTCGAACTCCACCCTGGCGACGTGACGATCCTCGACGAGGAGAACGGGCTCGACGTGCTCGTCCCCGGCGACGAGTTCGAAGAGCTGGAGACGCTCGCCAGCGAGGCGACCTTCGACTCCTACGAGATCTATCGCGCCGAGGACTCGGGAACCGTCTTCGCGCTGATCGTGCTCGAAGACGCCGCCGGCGAGCGCGCGATCTGCTGTCCGATCCACTACGACCGCGACGACATCGAGCGGCTGAAGCGACGGCTCGACGACGGCGAACTCTACACTCACATCCGCCCGCTGGCCGACGATCGTGTGGTGGCGTTCAGCTACGAGGATCCCGATCTGTTCTGAACGGCCCGTCTTCCGCGACCGACTGTTCGCGCGGCCGACTGTCGATCTCTACTCGGTGTCAGCTTGTTCGTCGTCCCCGTCGTCCGCCTCGTTCGCCGTGTGGTCGTCAGCGGCGTCGCTCGCGGCGAACTCCTCGCCACAGTGCGGACAGGTGAGATCGTCGTGGCGCAGCGCCGCGCTCTGAGCGCGCACCTCGCGCATCGTACTGGAGATGCGTTCTTCACTATCGAGCTCCTCGCCGACCGCGAGATCGACGCCCTCGACTTCGAGCAGGAACTTCGCCACTTCGGTCGCCTCGTACATCACGTCGTCGAGCTCCTCGGCGGTGAAGAAGTCACACATCGCGCCGTAGAGAAAGGTCGCCCCCGCCTTGCGGACTTTCTCCTCGAAGGCTGCACGCGCCTGATTGACGGCCTGTGGCGTGTAGGTGTCGGTCATGAACGGGACGAGCTCCGGCAGATGCTCGCCGATCTTCGTCATCTCGACGCCGGTCTCGGTGCGGAAATCCGCACAGAGACGGGCGATCGCCCACTCACGAGCGGTGATGTAGGTGCGCTCGCGCAGGAAGTCGTTGGCACGCTCGTAGCGCGCGCCGTCCATCTTCGTGAACCGCTCGTACCGGCGCACGTCCTCCGGAATCTCGGCCTCGTCACCGGCATCGGCCGGCGTCGCGGGCGATGGCGAATCCTCGGTCATCGGCGTCGATTGCGAACGGCCGGGAAAAAGCGTGTCGTGTCCCGCGGTCGGCACAACGGTTTTGCCCCGACCACTCCATCGGCGGGCATGAACGTCGTAGTGAGCATCGACGGAAGCGACGACGCCTTCGCCGTCTTCGAGCGCGCGGTCGGCCGAGCGCACGAGACGGGCGACGACCTCACGGTGGCGCTCGTCGAGAGCGCGCTGGACGACGCGGCGACGGTCGCCGACCGCGTGCACGAGACGCTGTCCGAGGCGAGTCTGGAGGCCGCGATCGAGCACGTCGCCGACGACGGCGAACTGGTCGACCTGGCCAACGGCGAGCGCTTCGATAGGCTCGTCGTCAGCGGCGGTGAGCGCACGCCGACCGGCAAGCTCTCGTTCAGCCGGACGACCGAGTTCGTCCTCATGAACGCCAACGTCTCGGTGACGCTCGCACGATGACGCGCATCTATCCCGACGAGCGTGCCGGTGAGTTCGAACGGCCACCGATCGAGTTCACCGACGGCCACGACCGCGACATCGAGATCACGGTCTACGCCGACGACGACCGCGCGGCGCTGACCGAGATGTACGTCTCCTTCGATCCGGCGGACCGCGCACAGGGGATCCCACCGACCGAGCGCGGCGCGATCGAGGGCTGGCTCGACACCATCCTCGACGGCAGCTACAACGTCGTCGCCAGCCACGGCGAGGAGTGCGTCGGCCACGCGACGCTCGTCCCCGACGGCGAGGACGCCCACGAGCTCGCCATCTTCGTTCTCGACACCCACCAGCAGGCCGGCATCGGCTCGCGGCTGCTCACGGGACTGCTCGGCCACGCCAGAGCCGAGGGTGCCGAACACGTCTGGCTCACCGTCGAGCGCTGGAACACGCCCGCGGTCGCGCTCTACCGAAAGGTCGGCTTCGAGACCACCGATACCGAGAGCTTCGAGATGGAGATGTCGTTACGGCTCTGATCCGTCGGAATCGGCATGCGATGGCACCCCACAGCGTTAGGGTGATCGAGACCCTACGGGAGACATGTCGCCGTATCAGCGATGTCCGTACTGCGAGACGGTCATCGAGATCACCTCCGACGACAAGGAACGGCTGAAGCGCCACATCCGGATCGAGCATCCCGACGACGAACGGACGGAGCAGTACCGCCCAGCGTGATTGGAGCTACACCGAGAGTACTGGCTGGGTCGCGTACTGGAGGACGTACTCCGCGGCGCGCCCGAGCGGTTCGTCGGGATCGCCCGAGACCGGCTGGCGCGGGATGACGATGAAGTCGACCTCGACGTCCTCGGCGGCATCGAGCACGACGCTGCCCGGATGGCGGGTCTTCGTCATCGCCGAGAAGCCGTAGGCCGACGAGTGCGAGAGCGGGACGCCTTCGGGCGCGAGTTCGTGCGCGTCGGCGATGAACGCCTCGTTGGCGGCGGCGAGCTCCGAATCGTCGACGTCGCCGAAGGAGGCCGTGCGGGTGTTTTCCTCGTCGACGACGTACAGCGCGTGGACGCCGGCGTCGTAGCGCTCGGCGATCGCGACGGCGTATTCGATCGCGCGCATGGACGTGTCGCTGCCATCGACCGGCGTGAGAACGGTCTCGACCGCGAGCGTCATGGTCGACAGTCGCGGCCGGAAGCCAAAAACCCACCGAGAACAGCGCGCGACTTTTATCACCCAGCGGTCGGTAGCGGACGTATGTTCGAGACCGTGGTCATCGCCACCGACGGCTCGGAGAGCGCTGGGCGGGCAGTCACGGCTGCGCTCGACCTCGCCGATCGCTTCGATGCGGCCGTCCACGCACTGTACGTCGTCGAGGAAGACGACGTCGCCGCCGCACCGGAGGACGTCCGCGACCGCCTCCGGTCGTCGCTCGAGGAGAGCGGCGAGGCGGCCGTCGAGAGCGTGCAGGACATCGACGAGAGCGTGACGACCGCCGTTCGCGAGGGCCAGCCGACCGAGGAGATCCAGCGCTACGCCGACGATCACGACGCCGATCTCGTGGCGACGGGCACGCGCGGACGACACGGTGAATACCGGTTCGTCCTCGGTAGCGTCGCCGAAGCGCTCGTCAGAAACCTCTCGGTCCCGGTGCTCACCGTCCGCCAGCTCAACGAAGCGGCGGACTGAAGCGGGGAGTACTTCGGCCGCGGTGGCGTTGGAGGCGCATGAACGACCGACTCATCGACGACGAACATCTCCCGTTGGCCCGGAAGTCGCTGCTGCCGGGCACGGGTTTCTTCTACCCTGACTCGTTCGACGAGGAGCGGGCCGACCGCGAGACGCGCGAAACCGTCACCGGCGCGGAACGGGTCGTGATCGCCGATCCCGACGCCGACGGACTGGCCTGCGTCGCCCTCATACGAGAGGCGTTCGGCCCGACGGCGCTCGTCCCGGCCGGCCCGCACGACCTCAGCGACGCCATCGACCGGGTGGCCGACTATTTGGAGGCCGACGCGCGCGTGTTCGTCTGCGATCTCGTGCCCGACGACTTCCACTACATCGCCGGCCAGTTCGAGCGCCTCGCCGAGCGCGCCAGCGCAGTGAGCTGGTTCGATCACCACCAGTGGGACGCGGCCGACATGGAGAAGGTCCGCAGCCACGGCGCGCGCCTCGTCGTCGGCGATTCCGACGAGGAGTGTTCGGCAGACGTCACGCTCGCGGCGCTCGATCACGAATTCGACCCGCAGTGGGCGGAGCTCGCGACCGTGACGCGCGACCACGATCTCTGGCTGCGCGAGGATCCCCGCAGCGACGATCTCGCGGATTTCGCCTACTGGGCCGATCCCGAGGAGTACGTCGAGACCATCGGCGAGCACGGCGCGGATCTCCCCACCGAGATCGAGGAGTACCTCGCCGAGCAGCGCGTCGAGAAGGAGGCGCTCATCGAGCGGGCGGTCGAACGAGCGACGATCGAGGAGACCGGCCCGTGGACCGTCGGCGTCACCTACGGCCGCTGTTCGCAGAACGAGGTCGCCGAAGCCCTCAGAGAGGGTGGTGCCGACGCCGCCGTTATCGTCAAACCCTCCGGCAGCGCCTCGATCCGCGGCTCCGAGGGATTCGAGCGCTGTCACGAAGTCGCCGGACAGGTCAACGGCGGCGGCCACCCGAAAGCCGCCGGCTGCAAGCCCGACATCTACCACGACATGCTCGACTACGCCAATCACTGGACGACCCGCGGTGCGGTGACCAAACAGGTAATTCTGGAGGCGTTCGGGCGACTCGAAACCGAATAACCCGAAGATCGATACGCGATACCGGCGGGCGAACGACGTGGCACGATCGACAGCACGCCGTAACAGCTATCACAGAAGCACACCAAGCACAGCCATGCCGATCGGTATCGACCGGTTCGAAGACGGTGAGGAGATCCGCCGGACGACGAGCGAACGCATCGTCCGATTTCTCCTCGCGCACGACGAGCAGGCGTTCACACGCGTCGAAATCGCCGAGGCACTCGATGTTGCCCCGAACACCGTCGGAACAAACCTCTCGCGGTTGAAAAAGCGCGATCTGGTTCGCCATCGAGAGCCGTACTGGGCCATCACCGACGACCGCGAGCGGGTGGCGAGCGCGTTCCGAGTACACGCCGAGGACGCCCATCTCGACGCGCTGCTCGGTGAGGAAGAGTGGGGCGACTGGGCGGACCACGCCGCAAGCGAGGCGGAGCTCGAAGCGGCACGCGGCGACGACGAATGACCGAGCGTCCGTTCAAGCGCGGTGCGGTCGTCTGGGGTCTCGACCCATTCAAGAGCGCGGAGGCCGCGGAGCCGGAACGACCGTTTCTCGTTCTGAGCAACGAGACGCATCCGTTCGCCGATCGCCAGTTCGCCGGTGTCGCGCTCTCGACCACCCGCCGAGACGACGCGCTGGCGCTCGATCCGGACGACTGGGCTGCCGGCGGACTGCCGCGGCGGTCGTACGCCTATCCGTGGCTGCTCGTCACCAGGGATCACGCCGACGTCGCGTCAGTCTATGGCCGACTACACCCGGCCGTCGTTGATACTGTACTCGATCGTCTCGTCGGCTATCTCTCGGCGAGCGATGCTGATGACGGGTAGTAACAACAGCAGACGAATCGTTCGGTGATCAGTTGGCGTCGGTCGGCATCGACGGTGTGGTCCGCTTGTGCTCGTTGTCGCGGTGGAGCTCCTGAATGTGCTCGACGACCTCCGGCGTGGTGTCGGCAATCTCGGCGGCCGCAGCGGTCGCCACGTTGCCGTCGACGGTGAGCGCGACGATCGCGTCGATGGTGTCGTACTCGACGCCGATCTCCTCCTCGTCGGTCTCGTAGTCGACCATCCCACCGGTCGGCGTCTTCTGGACGAGCTCCTCGCTGGCCCCGAGATCGGCGGCGAGCTGGCGGACCTGCTGTTTGTAGCAGTTGCCGATCGGGTTGCAGTCGACGCCGCCGTCGCCGTACTTGGTGACGTAGCCGAGCGCGAGCTCGACGCGATTGCCGGTCCCGAGCACGAGTTTGTTCTCCTTGTTCGCGATCAGATAGTTGACCGTCATCCGGACGCGTGCACTCGTGTTGCCGACGAAACGGTTCTCCCACCCCGCTTCGTCGCTCGCGCTCTCACCCGCATCGATCGCGAGCAGTTCGTCCATGATCGGGTCGATGTCGACGACGTCGTAGCGGATGCCGAGATCGACCGCGACGCGCTCGGCGTCGCTCATGTTCGCGTCGCTGTTGACGTCACGGGGGAGTATGAGTCCGTGAACGGCCGATCGCCCGAGCGCCTCGACGGCGAGATGGGCGACGGCCGTGCTGTCGACGCCGCCCGAGAGCCCGAGGACGACGCCGTCGGCATCGTGGCGGTCGACCTGTGCTTGAATGAACGACGTGATGCGCTCGCGCTCGGCGTCGAGTTCGTCGCTCGAAAACCGCAGGTCGAGCGGCGTTATCTCTGCGTCGAGCTGGGGCTGTCGCTGTGATAATTCCATGGCCGTACACGGCCGTCATCGTATATAAACTGCGTGATGCGCTGCGGCCGGTCAGGCCGTGCCCGCGACCCACCGCTCGGAGTAGACGCCCCCGCACTCACAGACCGCGTAGGCGTGGATCACGTCACCCTCGGCGTAGATGCCGCCGACGTCCTCGTTGCGCTCCTCGGCGAAGGCGAAGACGAATCGCGGGGCGTGCTCGTCGGTTCCGTCAGCGTCCGCATCGTCGCTCTCGGGACAGTCGCCCTCGAAGGAGTCGAGATCGACCGTCCCCTCGGCGTCCATCGCCGCGCTCGCGAGCGTCATCGGATCGACGCCGGTCGCCCCCTCGAAAGCGCTCCGGCCACGCTCGGCCTCCAGGATCAGTGCGACGCCGTTGCCGACGGCTTCACCGTGTTGGGAGAGCGTTCCGAGGTCGGAGACGGCCGACTCGGCGAAAAACAGGAGCACGTCCTCGGGGCGCTCGCCGTCGAGGAACTGGCGTCGGTCGGGGTTCATGGGAGCGTTACAGTGAGGGCGAACAAAAGGTCGCGGGACTCGTTTCGTCGGTCGATCGCCAAGCGCCGATCGCGGACGGCCGTTCGACGTCAGCCGTCGGCGTCGTCGAGATCGCGCGCGATGGCCGCTAGCCCTTCGTCGGGCGATTCGACGGCCTCGTAGACGACGCGCTCGCCGGGTTCGCGAACGCCGTAGAGAAATCCCGATTCGACGATATCGACCAGTACGCTCCGTCCGTAGTCGATCTCCGCAGCGCTGCGCCACGCTTCGAGGTGATCCTCGCCATCGCGTTCGCGTGCGAGCCGGGCGTTGCCGTACGCACCGTTGATCTCGACGCCGTCCTCGCGGGCGCTCTCGATGCGAGTGTGAGAAACGTCGCCGTCGAGAACGAGGCGGATCGTCGTGCGTGGAAAACGGTCGTCCGCCGGCAGTTCGAGCCGCGAGCGGGTGCGTCCGCGGCGGGCGAGCGTCGCACGCACCGTCTCGACCGACGGGTGGTCGCTCGGCAGCCGGTCGGTCACTCGTCGTCTTCGTCCGCGTCGCCCGCGTCGAGCAGTTCGTCGACCGATCGGTCGCCGCGTGCCGTGATCGTGGCGTTGATCTGCTGGGTCTCCTCGCCGACCTCGCGGCCGCGGACGGTGACGCGCTTTCGCTCGCCGTCGCGGGTCGGGTTGAACCCCGTCCCGCCCGAGAGCAGGACGGCGTTGAGCGCCGGACCGGCGATGTCCTCGCGCATCGGTCGGCCGGCCGTGTCCGAGCCACCGGTGAGTTCGAGCGTGTAGCCGTCGAGACCGACCGCGCCGCCGTCGACCTCCTCGCCGATCGAGCGTCCGATGAAGCGGTTGGCGTCCTGTCCCTCGACCGCATGCTGGTAGGCCGCCCCGTCCTCGGGGTCGGCGACGACGACCGTGAAATCAGCCATGTGCGGGGAAGTCGGGCGGCGTTCAAAAGCGTATTGAAAGCTTCACGGCGGGAACGTCACGGACAGCGAACACGATCCACGACCAGCAGATTAATATTTACCCGGGCTGCAGACGATAACCAATGACACGACGGACGATTCTCACGGGGGTCGTCATCGCGCTCGTGCTACTGGCGGGCTGTAGCTCGTTCGCGAACGACCCGGCCGAATCCACCGCCACCAACGGAACGACGGCTGCCACGGAAACGCCGGCACCGACGGCGGAGACGACCGCCGCCGCAACGACGGTATCGACGGCGACAGCAACCGCGACGGCAACGGAGACGGCGACCGCGACGGCAACGCCAACGGCAACAGCCACGCCGACAGCGACACCGACCGCGACGGCAACGCCAACACCGACCGAAACCGCCACGCCGACCGAAACGGCGACAACGACGACCGCGACCGAAGAATCGGCGGCGTCGGCCGCCGGACCCGAGCCGCCGCTGGACGCCGGGAGTGTCGCCAGCGGACACGTCGAGGGACTCAGAGCCGCCGGCAGCTTCTCGATCAGCGATAGCGAGACGATCCAGGGTGGGGAGGGTGACGGAACCAACGATCGCAGCGGCCGGGCCGATCTCGAAGCGAACACGGCCCGATTGACGTCACAGCCGACCGACGAGGCGACCCGCCACAGCTACGCCGAGGGTGCGACGGCTTACGAGAAAACGGAGTACGAGAGCATGGAGCCCCAGTTCGAGACTTCGGAGCTCGGCCGACCGCTCGCCGAGAGCCTGCTCACCGCCACCGAGATCCAGGAGACCGTCCGGGCGGTCGACTACGAGCGCTCGGGCAGCGTCACGCGCGACGGCCGCGAACTCGCCGTCTACGTCGCCAACGGTACCGACAGCCTCAGCACGGACGTCCTGTTCCGGGGTGAGGACGTCTCCGCGTTCAGCTCGACGCTCGTCATCGACCCCGAGACGGGCATCGTCCACACACTGAAAACCGAGCGCACGACCGACGAGCTGAGTGCCGGCGAGCCGAACACGATCGTCGAAACCCTCGAGTTCTCGGACATCGGCTCGGCCAGCATCGATCAGCCCGGCTGGGTCGAGAATCTGAAATAGCGAAACTGAAACGAAGAATCGACGAGGTCGGACCGACGGGCCGAAAGCCCGCAGCCATGAAGGATGGCCAATGAACGTCGAATTCCTCGGCGGCGCGCGCGAGGTCGGCCGGAGTGCGGTGCTGATCAACGACGAGCTGTTGCTCGATT
This sequence comes from Halococcus thailandensis JCM 13552, assembly GCF_000336715.1. Classification (GTDB taxonomy): domain Archaea; phylum Halobacteriota; class Halobacteria; order Halobacteriales; family Halococcaceae; genus Halococcus; species Halococcus thailandensis. The sequence goes on along the minus strand of NZ_AOMF01000156.1, from coordinate 10,375 downwards.
ACGGCATGAAGAGCGGGACGCCGCCGGGCTATCCGGTCGGTTCGGTCGGTCCGGAAGCGGTCGTCGTCTCGCACGGCCACCTCGATCACGTCGGAGCCGTGCCAGCGCTGCTGTCGGGCGACGACCGGCCGACGGTCCACTGGACGCCGCCGACGCGCGAGCTCGCGATGACGCTCGCGCGCGACACGCTCAAACTCCACGGCGGAACCTACGGCTGTCCGTTCACCGAGACCGAGCTACGACGGCTCACACAGGTCTCGGAGACCCACGACTACGGCGAATCGTTCACGGCCGCCGGCCACGAGATCTCGCTCTACGACGCCGGCCACATCCCTGGGAGCGCGCACGTCCTCGTCGACGACGGCGAAACACGGCTCTGTTACACCGGCGACTTTCACACCGGCCATCCGGACCGCGGCCAGCGCCTCGTCACCCCCTCGACCGCCCGGCCCGACGCCGACGTCGTGATCTGCGAGAGCACCTACTCCGATACCGAACACGACCCTCGTGAACAGGTCGAGGAACGGTTCGCCGAGAGCGTCAGGCGAACGCTCTGGAACGGCGGGACGGTCGTCGTGCCGGCCTTCGCCATCGGTCGCACCCAGGAGCTACTCCTGGTCTGTGAAGCCCACGACGTCGACTACTACGTCGACGGCATGGGCAAGGAGGTGACGGAGATGTGTCGGCGACACCCCTCGTTCGTCCGCGACGGCGACGCGCTCGATCGGGCGGCGGGCCACGCCCGGTTCGTCACCGGCCGCGACGGCCAGCGCGAGCGCATCGCCGCCGAGAACACGGCGATCGTCACCACCAGCGGGATGCTCTCGGGCGGGCCAGCGATGTCGTATATCCCCGAAATCCGTGCGGACCCGACGAACCTGATCGCCATGACCGGCCACCAGGTCGCCGGCACGCCCGGGCGCGAACTGCTCGACACTGGGCGCGCGGAGATCGACGGGCGCGTGATGGCCGTGAGCGCACGCGTCGAGGCGTACGATTTCTCGGCACACGCCGATCGCCGCGGCCTGCTCGCGTATCTCGATTCGTACCGCGATGCGACCGTACTCTGCGTCCACGGCGACCGCTGTCCGGCCTTCGCCGACGAACTGCAGGAAGAGGGATTCGACGCGAGCGCGCCCGAGCGCGGCGAGCGAGTCGAGCTCTGATCAGTTCGAATCGAGATCGTAGTGCACGCCGGTCAGGTTTTCGGAGACATCCCAGAGCCGCCCGGCGGTCGTCTCGTCGTAGGAACGATCGCTGGAGCGCTGTGTCTCGGGCTGGCCACGCAGGTTCCCGATCCCACCCGGGCCGACGTACTCGCCGCCATCGACGTCGTCGGCGGTCGCGGCGTAGAGCAAGGGGAGCACGCCCGTCACGGCGTCCTGACCGATCACGGCGTTGGCGATCTTCATTCCCAGCAGCCCGAGCGTCGAGCCCGCCTGCTCCGGCCCGCGCTTCTGAAGGTTCGTATCGGCGTAGCCGGGATGGCAGGCGACGCTCGCAACGCTCTCGACGCCCGACGCTCGGAGGCGGCGCTGGAGCTCGTAGGCGAACAGCACGTTCGCGAGCTTGCTCTGGCCGTAGGCGGCCCACTTGTCGTACGACTCCTCGCGCTGGCGATCGGCGCTGCGCGCCACGCTGTCGAAGTCGATCGTGCCGTTCTCGTGGAGCGCGCTCGACTGGGTGACGACGCGCGTCTCGCCCTCGGTGTCACGGAGCTCGTCGAGCAGAAGGCCCGTGAGCGCGAAGTGGCCCAGATGGTTGACGCCGAACTGCGTCTCGAAACCGTCCGCAGTTTCGCCGTACGGGACCGCCATCACGCCGGCGTTGTTGCAGAGCACGTGGAGTTCGTCGTGCGTATCGGCGAAGTTCGTCGCGAACGCGCGGATCGACGCGAGATCGGCGAGATCGAGTTCGATCACCGTCAGTCGAGTTGCGGGAGCCACGTTCCTGATGCGCTCGCCCGCGTCGACACCGCGCTCGACGCTCCGACAGGCCAGCACGACGTCCGCACCGTGGCTCGCGAACGCTTTCGCGGCTTGGAAGCCCAGCCCGCTGTTCGCGCCGGTGACCACGACGGTTCGATCGCTCAGATCGCCCATCCGCTCGGTCGTCCAGTCGTCGGTGGCGGTCATGGCCGTCGTGAGAGTGGCCGGCGGAAAGCGGTTGGCGTTGCGGCGACCGCACCAAACGTTTTGGTCGCTCTCGGCGATGGGGAGGGTATGGACGACCAGCAGGGACCGGACGAGGACGAACGGGCGGCGCTCCACGATCTCCAGCTCGGCATCGAACATCTCCACCGAGGCTACGGCCACCTGCTCGCCTTCCATCACGCGGTCGGCCGCGGCATGAACCGCTTCGACGACGCCCGCGAGACGCTCCGCGCGAGCGGCCACGACGAGCACGCCGACGTGCTCCGCGACGACCTCCTCCCGGCGGGCGTCGTCGACGATCAGTGGACCTACGAACTGGTCGAGGCGTTCGTCGACGAGTTCCTCGATCCGGTCGACGCGTTCGAGGCGGACGTCCGTGGGGAGCTGGCCGACGGTCGACGCCACGTCACCGAGGATCGCCAGCGGCGGGCGTGGCGCGAGCGCAGCGAGAGGGACTGGTGACAGGGAACGAGCGGAATGGAAAAGGAGCAGGAGGAACGGAGTCGATTCAGCCGTCGGTCGCGCTCTCGACCGTCGCGGCGCGCTCTTCGAGCGCGGCGGCGACAGTGCGGGCCTGCTCGGGCGTGAGTTCGATCTCGTCGGCGTGAGCGGGCACCGAATCGAGATCGGTGTTGTCGAGTTCGAGCTGGAGTTTCACCGCGTCGGGGTTCTTCCGGTCGGCCGTGACGTTCAGCACTGCGAGCGCGTGCTCCTCGAAACCGTGGCCCTCCGCTCGCCCATCGAGCAGATCGAGCGTCGTGTAGGCGTTGACCTTCAGGATACGATCGCTCATCGACGATCAGTCGTCGGCGGTGATCGGCGTGCCGTCGGCGCGGGCCGGCGTCGGCCGGTCGTCCATCGCGTCCTCCTCTGCGTAGGGATACCACGTCATCTTCGTGTTGTGCATGTACGGGTCCGCGTAGTCGGTCTCTTCGGGCTCGGCGAGTTCCTCCAGTTCCTCCTCGTCGCGCGCGGCGATGAACTCGCGGAAGCTCTCTTCGCCACTTTCGTCCTCGTAGGCCGTGAGCACGTTCCGGATGTAGCCCGGCACCTCGTCGGCCGCGACGCGCATCGCGATCCAGTCGGCGAAGTGGGGATCCTCGCCGAGACCCCCTCCGAGACCGATGTCGAACGCCTCGACCGGCTCGCCGTCCTTTCTCGTCTTCATCCCGCGAAGACTGATGTCGGCGATCTGTGGCTGGGCACAGGAGGCGGTACAGCCCGAGAGATGGATGTGGAAGTCCTGGATTCCGTCGGGGAGTTCGACGTTCTCCTTCAGCCAGCGCGCGTACCGGACCTGCCGGTTCTTCGTCTCGACGATCGACAGCGAGCAGAACTCCGTCCCGGTGCACGCGATCGACCCGCGCATGAACGGATGCGGATCGGGTGAATAATCCTCCAGAAGCGGTTCGTCGAGGAACGCGTCGAGACTCCCCTCGGGAACGTCGGTGACGATGACGTTCTGGCGCTGGGTGAGTCGTACCTCGCCGGAGCCGTACTCGTCGGCGAGGGCAGCGAGCTCGCGGACGTCGTCGACACCCATCCGCCCGACCATGACGTTCAGGCCGACGTAGTAGTTGCCGTCGGGCTGTTCGTGGACGCCGATATGGTCGCCGTGTTCGTCCTGTCGGCCCGCGTTGTAGGTGTACTGGTCGCGGAGGTCATCGCCCGCCGAGGGGAGTTCGTACTCGACGTACTCCTCCTGGAGCACTCGCCTGATCTTCTCGGTGCCCCACTCGTCGACGAGGAACTTGATGCGGGCGTTGAACCGGTCGTCGCGGTCGCCGTAGTCACGGAAGAGCGCGGACATCCCCGCCGACACCTTGGGAGCGTCCTCGGGCGTGCAGAACACGTCGATATCGCGCGCGAAGCGCGGTTCCTTCCGCGAGAGACCGCCGCCGACGCGGACGTTGAACCCCATCGTCTCCTCGCCGTCGATCTCCTTTTCGGCGGGCTCGAACGCGAGATCGTTGATATCGCCCTGGCCACAGCCCTCGTCACAGCCCGTCACCGAGACCTTCCACTTCCGAGGGAGGTTCTCGTAGGCGTCGTTGCCCTTGAACTCCTCGTGGAGCTGCTCGGCCACCGGCCACGCGTCGACGTGTTCGTGTTTGTCCTTGCCGGCGACCGGACAGCCGACGATGTTGCGCCAGGAGTCGCCACAGGCCTGCATGGTCGATAACCCATTGGCTTCGAGTTTGTCGAAGATCTCGGGCACGTCCTCGATCCGGATCCAGTGGAGCTGGATCGACTGGCGCGTGGTCCAGTCACAGTACGCGCCGCCGAACTCGGGATTGTCGGCCGGGCCGCGGGCGTACTCGTCGGCGATATCGGCGACCACCTCCAGCTGGCCCGGTTCGAGCACGCCGTTGGGCGTCCCGATCCGCATCATGAAGTAGCTCTCCTGGCCGTTGCGCTGGTGGTACAACCCCCACCATTTGAACCGCTCGAACCAGGCATCGTGTTCGTCGTCGGGGATCGACTCCCAGCCCTCCTCGGCGAACTCGAAGAGATGCTCGCGGATCTCCTCGCCGTAGACCTCGTCCTTCCAGCCTTCGACGTTGGTCGACATACCGTCGCAACGACCCCGACTCCTAAACCCTCCTCCGTGGTGTCAAACCTCCCCGCGTCTCGGTAAACGAGGAAAGAATTGCTTCATTCGGGCGACGCCGGACGGGCGAGTCGGCTGCGTCGACACGGGATATGGACGCTCTCGGGCACGACGGGGCGGAACTCGCCATCGACCACGCGACCGACGGCGAGCCAGTCGGTGACGCCGCTCGCGCCACAGGTGATGCACTGACCGGCGATGCGCGCCTCGATATCCCGCGTGTCGACGCCGACCTCGACGAACCCCTCGGCGAGGAAATCGGCCATCTCACACCCACAGAACTCCTGTCTGGCGAGTCGCCAGAGGTTGCTCACGCTCACCTCGCGGCTGTCGTTGACGCTGATCCACGCGCCGGCGTCGAGCTGATGGACGTCGATCGACACGGCTGCTCTTTCACCCCTATCACACTATGTCTGTCGCCCACTCCTCACTGGGATCGTGGTGACGCACGGTTTCGGGAAAACCGCACGAAAGCGACGGAATTGGTCGACGAAGTGCGTCGAAGACACAGGCAGCAGTTGCCGGGAGATGAGAGCCGGGGTAGCGCTTACGGGTGAGCGCGTGCTTATGCTGGGACGACCCTTACCCGGGATCGATGTCAGATACCGACGGCGCGCGTCAGCACGTTTCGGCCGACGTCGCGCCAGAGCTGTACGACTCGGAGGACGAACGATGAGCGAGGCCGAGGAGAGAGAGGAGGAGCCGTCGACCGATCACCTCGACGACGTCGCGGACGGCTGTGGCTGCACCGAGATCTGGGAACATCTCTCCGAGGAACGCGACGACTGAGCGTGACGCGGTCGCACGACGAGGTGCTTTTGTCCGTTGGCGTTTCACATGGGATATGACCCCCGACGACGCAGCCGACGGGCCGACCGACCGCGAGTCACCCGTCGGCCAACCGGTCGTCCGGGGTGATCCGACCTTTGCCGGCGAACACGCCCAGCAGGCGGTCCAGTTCGATCCCGACGATCCCGACAGTCTCAGGCGTGCCGCCGACATCGTCGAACGCTTCGCCGACGATTCGATCGGGGCGGCCGACAGCGTCTACATGCTCCGCGGGGCGGCCGCCTGTGCCGCACTCGTCCGCGGCGAGGGCTCCTACAAGGCGGCCGCCGAACGGGCCGACGAGGGCGTTACGGTCTCGTTCATTCGGAAGTGGGCGCGCGTCCACGACCTCCCGCGACCGATCCGCCAGTACGTCGCCACCGGCGACATCGCTCCGACGGCGGCCAAGCATATCGCGCGCGTCACCGATCGATCCCGATATCTCCTCGCATGGGCCGTGCTCGACGGCGATCTCACCGTCCGCGAGGTACGGTCGGTCGCGAGCGCGATCAACGCCGGCACCGATCCCGAGACAGTGCTCGACGCCCACGACGTCACCCTCGGCGAGATGACACTGCGCCTCCCGCGCGAGATCTACACCGACCTCAGACGCCAGGCCGCACGGGAAGGCGTCGATCCCGCAGTGCTGGTCGCGGAGGCGCTCGACGAGCAGTCGACCGATCCTGCAACCGCCGAACGGTACTGATTTACGGCCGCCGCCCTCAGTCGAAGCGAGGGCTGGTAGCTCAGTTAGGCAGAGCGTCTGGCTTTTAACCAGACGGTCGGGGGTTCGAATCCCTCCCAGCCCGCTGTTCTGCTAAACGACAGTGAGAAGCCAACAGCGAACGCTGGAGGGTTCGAACGACAAGCGAGTGATATAGCGAGAGCAGAAACTATGAGGACGAAGCGACTCCGTAGCGCGAAACATCGATCGATGTCGAACGAGATCAGCGACGGAGCGCTGGGTCAGCCTCTGACCGGCATATACGCCAGCGCGACGATGAGAATGGCGGCGAACAGGCTGATGATGACGATCCCCCAGAGACCGAGGATACGGTTGTTGAACTCGTCGAGTTTCGCCTGCTCGGCCTGATAGCCCGAGACGTTCTGTGAGAGCGTGACCGTGCTGTTGGTCGGGAACTGCGCGACGTACGTCGTCTCGCCGATCGTCGCGTTCTCGCCGTCCTTCAGCTCCGTCGAGCGAGTCAGATTGCCTTCCCACGCGAGCGTCGCGCCGCTGGTATTGACGCTCGCGACGCTCGACGAGTTGTTCTCGTACGGGAACGAATCGCCGACCGAGACGTTCCGAACCTCCGGCGTCGGGAGATACTCGTCGAGGGGCTGGGTCGTCCCGTTGCGGTAGCGAACGTACTGCGTGCCGTTTTCACCGGTCAGCGCCACGTCGGCGACCGACGAGTCCTGGCGCAGGCGCTGGCTCGTCATGAACTCCTGACGGAGGGTGAACGACGAGACGTTGGTCGCGTTGCCGGAGGCGTTGCCACCGGACGCGTTCCCGTCCGACGCGTTACCCGCCGTGGCGTTCGGGATGACGACGCGGAATCGCGTCGCGGAGTCGTTGCTGGCCGTCTCGCCGGTCGCGAGACTCGTTCCCGAGCCACCGGGAGTACCCGTCGCACTCGGCGAGGGGCTACCGGTGCCGGTCCCGGCACCGCCGTCCGACCCGTTCGGAGCGGGACGGTACTCGCCGTTCGCGAAGAGCAGTGACGAGTTGTTCGCGATCGACGTGGTGAACCGCGCCGATTCGTTGACCCGCGAGACGTTGCCTTCGCCGTCGTTGACGTTGACCGTCCACTCCGTGCCGCCGGCCGAGAGGGTATCGCCCTGCGAGTAGTTCTGCCCCGCAACCGATACCGACGGCTCCTGCGCCACCGTCGTCAGCGAGAACGCTCCAACGGCGACGAGGACGAAGAAGACGACGTAGATCGCCGCAGCCCGTCGTTGCATGTTCGCCAGAAACATTGCCGGTGGTATAATCGTTGCTTTTCGCCGGAGGACCACACGGGACGGCAACCAAAGCCATTAACATAGATCGGATGGATGACGAACACGTGAAACGAATTATCTCGACCGACGACGCACCGGCGGCCGTCGGCGCGTACAGCCAGGCGGCAACGAACGACGACCTCGTCTTCACCGCGGGACAGCTCCCCTTCACCGCCGACGGGGACTCCCTCGCCGACGAATCGATCGCGACCCAGACCGAACAGAGCCTCGCGAACATCGAGGCCGTCCTCGCCGAGGAAGGGCTCGACATGGACGACGTGGTCAAAACCACTATCTTCCTCGCCGACATCGACGACTTCGACGAGATGAACGAGGCCTACGGCGACGTCTTCGACGACGAGCCACCCGCCAGAAGCGCCTTCGCGGTCGGCGATCTCCCGAAAGGCATCGGCGTCGAGATCGAAGCCATCGCCTCGCAGTAATCTCCACCAGTCGAGAGTCGACGCTATCGATCCGATCTTTTATTTTCGAGACTGTTCGTACTGTTGGCCGCAACAGCATGCGCTGACGGCGCGGACGGACTCGATCATGCAACGGATCGACTGATGCAAGGCAGACAGTGAGATACTGAACCTCTCGTCAATCGGTCTTCTGCAGCTGCAAACGAATAATGCGTACAACCGTATGAAGCCAAGGGCCGGATTTGAACCGGCGATGGGCGGCTCTGCAGGCCGCTGCGTTAGGCCGGACTCTGCCACCTTGGCGCAGTCGGGACTACTGGACTGACTGGCATAACGGTAGCGGTTTGCTACCGAGCGTTGCCACTTCGCGAATGATGATGAGTGAGCCACCGAAAACGGTAGCTCGAAGTATGAATGGGAGGCGGCGAACCACTAGTTATGAGCCGTTGTAACGGAGCGGTNTGATGATGAGTGAGCCACCGAAAACGGTAGCTCGAAGTATGAATGGGAGGCGGCGAACCACTAGTTATGAGCCGTTGTAACGGAGCGGTCTCGGGTTCCACCGGGACGGACCCTGCGTGTACTACCGATTGCGCTCCTGGGCTCACACTTGGCCCCTCTTGCGAGGCAGTTTTCCCAGAGGTTCGCACACTCCAGTACTCGCTGGAACGCTGGCGGGCTTATCTGCCGTGTTCGGGATGGGTACGGGAGTCGCCCCGCCGCTGTGGCCGCCTTAATGCCGATCCGCGGANGCTGGAACGCTGGCGGGCTTATCTGCCGTGTTCGGGATGGGTACGGGAGTCGCCCCGCCGCTGTGGCCGCCTTAATGCCGATCCGCGGAGTCGAACCGCGTAAACCTGTGATCGGTGGGCCGATGCGTTCGGGTCTGCTGTAAGTGTATGATACGTGCGATCCAGTTAGCGCCTGGACCCGTCCAACAGGACGGATTCCAATGCGATATGACTGATGTGGCTCGGTCAGTTAGTGCTCGCGGGCTGAACGCCTCGTTGCCTCGGCGCGTACACCCNCAGGACGGATTCCAATGCGATATGACTGATGTGGCTCGGTCAGTTAGTGCTCGCGGGCTGAACGCCTCGTTGCCTCGGCGCGTACACCCCGAGTCTATCGAACTCGTCTTCTACGAGTGACCTCGGCGGTACCTCTTTTCCGGGTGGGTTTCGAGCTTAGATGCGTTCAGCTCTTACCCCGTGTCGCGTGGCTGCCCGGCACGTGCCCTCTCGGACAACCGGTACACCAGTGGCGACCAATCGTAGTTCCTCTCGTACTATACGATCGTTCCCGTCAGGTACCATGACACCCCCAATAGATAGCAGCCGACCTGTCTCACGACGGTCTAAACCCAGCTCACGACCTCCTTTAATAGGCGAACAACCTCACCCTTGCCCGCTGCTGCACGGGCAGGATGGAGGGAACCGACATCGAGGTAGCAAGCCACCGGGTCGATATGTGCTCTTGCCGGTGACGACTCTGTTATCCCTAAGGTAGCTTTTCTGTCGTAAATGGCCCGCATCAAGCAGGCTCATCCGTTCGCTAGACCACGCTTTCGCGTCAGCGTTCCCGTGTTGGAGAGAACACTGTCAGACCACCTTTTGCTCTTACGCTCTTTTCCGGGTCTCCGACCCGGATGAGGTGATCTTCGGGCGCGCTCGATATTCTTTCAAGCGCGTACCGCCCCAGTCAAACTGCCCGGCTACCGGTGTCCTCCGCCAGGAGTAAGGGTCACAGTCACTAGTGGGTAGTATTTCAGTGATGTCTCGGTGGCCCGCTAGCGCGGGTACCTGTGTAATGACTCCTACCTATCCTGCACACTAGCGACCGTGTCCCAGCGACAGCCTGCAGTAAAGCTCTATAGGGTCTTCGCTTCCCCTTGGGGGTCTCCAGACTCCGCACTGGAACGTACAGTTCACCGGGCCCAACGTTGGGACAGTGACGCTCTCATTCATCCATTCATGCGAGCCGCTACTGAAGCGGCAAGGTACTACGCTACCTTAAGAGGGTCATAGTTACCCCCGCCGTTGACGGGTCCTTCGTCCCGTTGTACCGGGTGTTCAGATACCCGCACTGGGCAGGATTCAGTGACCGTACGAGTCCTTGCGGATTTGCGGTCACCTGTGTTGCTATTAGACAGTTGGAGCGTCCGAGTCGCTGCGACCTGCCTCGTTCCGAGGCAGGCATCCCTTATTGCGAACGTACGGGACTAACTTGCCGAATTCCCTAACGTCGGTTGTCCCCGACAGGCCTTGGCTTTCGCCGCCACGGACACCTGTGTCGGATCTGGGTACGGACCGCGTGCGCCTTTTCACGGGCCCCAGGTTGGACCGAATTTCTCTATCTCA
>NZ_AOMF01000155.1 GCF_000336715.1 Halococcus thailandensis JCM 13552 | reverse complement strand
GGACGCGGGTCTCGCTCGTTGCCTGACTTAACAGGACGCCTCACGGTACGAGCTGACGGCGGCCATGCACCTCCTCTCAGTGGCTCAAGTAAGCCCATCAGACTGACTGTCACTGCACACTGTCGGTGCCGGTGAGATGTCCGGCGTTGAGTCCAATTAAACCGCAGGCTCCTCCGGTTGTAGTGCTCCCCCGCCAATTCCTTTAAGTTTCATCCTTGCGGACGTACTTCCCAGGCGGCTCGCTTCTCGGCTTCCCTACGGCACAGCGCTGGCTCGTAGCCAACGCCACACCTAGCGAGCATCGTTTACAGCTTGGACTACCCGGGTATCTAATCCGGTTCGAGACCCAAGCTTTCGTCCCTCACCGTCGGGTCCGTTCTCCAGAGACGCTTTCGCTACCGGCGGTCCGTCCAGGATTACGGGATTTCACTCCTACCCCGGACGTACCTCTCTGGTCTCCCGGCCCCAAGCCGACTGGTTTCCGCCGGACGTCCACCTGTTGAGCGGGTGGATTTCCCGACGGACCCGTTCGGCCGGCTACGGACGCTTTAGGCCCAATAATAGTGGCTATCACTCGAGCTGCCGGTATTACCGCGGCGGCTGGCACCGGTCTTGCNGTTCGGCCGGCTACGGACGCTTTAGGCCCAATAATAGTGGCTATCACTCGAGCTGCCGGTATTACCGCGGCGGCTGGCACCGGTCTTGCCCAGCTCTTATTCTGAGACCTTCTTACGGTCACGAAAAGCGAGGACTGTATGCCCTCGCACTCGGGGTCCCCTTATCGCACTGGCGTGCAGTGTAAAGGTTTCGCGCCTGCTGCGCCCCGTAGGGCCCGGTATCTTGTCTCAGATACCGTCTCCGGGTTCTTGCTCTCACAACCCGTACCGATTATCGGCACGGTGGGCCGTTACCCCACCGTCTACCTAATCGGCCGCAGTCACGTCCTCCGGCGGCGGACCGTTTCCGACTTTCTGTNGTACCGATTATCGGCACGGTGGGCCGTTACCCCACCGTCTACCTAATCGGCCGCAGTCACGTCCTCCGGCGGCGGACCGTTTCCGACTTTCTGTGTTCCAACATGAAAGCAGTATCCGGAATTAGCCTCAGTTTCCCGAGGGTATTCCGGTCCAGAGGGTAGTTTGACCACGTGTTACGGAGCTATTTGCTACGGGTCTAAACCCGTACAACTAGCATGGCTGAATCGGACCCCGATAGCNACACAAGGGTGTGTTCACCTATCGGGTTCGCGTTCGTGACACCGCGGACCGAACCGGGTGTCACCGAACTATCAGGGCTAACGTCAGATCCCGTCTTGACGGCGGACCGCAGGGGCGGAATCCTCATCTCCTTCGGATCTCTTCGTACACCGTTCGAGGGTATAAACCCTTCGAAGCGGTGACCCGGTGAGCGAGCCGATCTCGCCCACCGCGATCCGGCGAGAGCCGAGTTGAACGGCCCCCGAGTGTCGCTTTCTTTCTGCATTCCATCCGAGTGCCCTGTACCACTTAAGGGCGTCGGATCGTCGTTCGGTCGATCGTTTCCAACCGACCTTCGCATTCCATTCGAATGCCGGGTAACGGATAAACCCGTCGGAAGAGACGCCGTGTGTCGCCCGTTCACGCCGAACTCGTGTGTCGCTGTGACGAGTGAAGTTCGATGCCGCGCTTCGAAAATATTGCTGCTACCAAAAGGACAGAGCCCGGAGACCGCCGCGAAAAAACGGCGAACTATCATTACTGTGATTGTATGGCCTCGAAGAGCTGTTGCGCGGCTGGAGGTCGACCGTTCATCCCGCGCGTGTGCGTCGGGTCGGGTCGGATGTCTGGCCGCGCGTGTGGGCGTCGGCACGTCGAACAAAAAGTCGGCCCGGTTCGTCGGTCGCGGCTTACAGCTCTTCGAGATGTTCGATGCCCTGTTTCGAGACGTTCGCCTCCGTGATCCGATCGGGCATCCAGTCTGGTTTGTCGTCGGGTGCGTCCTCGCGCCACGCCCAGCCCTCGTAGATGTGGACCTTCTGCGTGCCCTTCTCGCGCAGTCGGAGATCCGCCCGACCGGCATCGTCCTCCGAATCGGCAGGATCGAGCCGGCGAGCGGCCTTCAACGCCGCCTGCCGTGGCGTCCGTCCCGAGAAGACGCTCGTTTCCCCATCACTCTCGCGCAGTGCGAAGTTTCGCTTACCGTCCGTATCACGTGCCATGGTTTTGGTCGCTCCATGGGAACCCAACGCAGGCCACATTATAAATATATCCCCGGCAGGGGGCGTCGACACGGATCGGGACCTATCGAAGCGTCGATCACCGACGGGGAGGGTGATCCGGTCGCCGCTCGGACCGTAACGTTAAGTGTATGCTACGTCGAACCCCGGTCAAGACTCCGCGATGGTACGGAAAAAGAAACTGAGTCCCAGCGGGGCAAAGGACGACGACGGCGAATACCACAACGTCCACGTCAACCTTCACGAGGACGAGCTGGCCGTCGCCGGGATGGCCATCGGCGACGAGGTGTTCGTCCGGGTGCGCGAGGACAAGATCATCATCCAGAAAGCCGACCAGGACGAGGTCGAGCACGACTTCTGAGTCGCCCAAACGACACATTCCCGATGCGCGCGTACGATGCCCTGAAACCACTGTTGTTCCGCCTCCCGCCCGAAACCACCCACAGCGCGGCCCACGCCCTCCTCGATGGCGTCCAGCACACGCCGCTCGAACGCGCCCTCGACGCCCGCTACACCGTCGACGACCCCCGACTACGGACGGACGTGTTCGGCTGTGAGTTCCCGAATCCGGTCGGCGTCGCCGCCGGTTTCGACAAGAACGCCGAGGTCCCGCGCGGGCTCTCGAAACTCGGCTTCGGCCACGTCGAAGTCGGCGGCGTCACCGCCGAGCCGCAGTCGGGCAACCCACAGCCGCGGCTCTTCCGCCTCCCGGAGGACAGGGCGCTGGTCAACCGAATGGGGTTCAACAACCACGGTGCCGACCGCATCGGCGACCGACTCACGCGTGCGCGCGTTGATGTTCCCGTCGGCGTCAACATCGGGAAATCGAAGACGACGCCGCTCGACGAGGCGGCCGCCGACTACCGCTACTCCTACGAGCGCTGCGCGGCGGGCGACTACTTCGTCGTGAACGTCTCCAGCCCGAACACGCCGGGCCTGCGCGATCTCCAGAACCGCGAACATCTGGAACGGATCCTCGGTACGCTCCAGGACGCCGGCGCGAGCCCGCTGCTCGTGAAGCTCTCGCCGGATCTCACCGACGACGCGACCGCGGAAGCGATCGAGGTCGCCGAAGAGCGCTCCCTCGACGGGATCATCGCCACGAACACGACCACCGAGCGAGCGTCGTCGCTTCGTGGGAAACACCGAACCGAAGAGGGCGGGCTCTCGGGAGCGCCGCTCGAATCACGTGCGACGAGAGCCGTCCGTTTCGTGGCCGAGCGCACCGACATGCCGGTGATCGGCGTCGGTGGCGTTTCGAACGCGAAGGATGCCTATCGAAAGATCCGAGCCGGCGCGTCCCTCGTCCAGCTCTACACCGGGCTCGTCTACCGGGGACCGGCCATCGCGCGCGCGATCAACCGTGGCCTGCTCGCTCTCCTGGAGCGCGACGGGTTCGAATCGGTCGCCGACGCGGTCGGCGCGGACAATTAACTATCGCAGCGCGTCGGCGCGAAACTCGAAACCGACGACAGGAACCTCCAGCCCGTGCTCGACCAGTACCTTCGGGTGGAGTTCGCCGACGACGCCCGCGTGCTCGCCGTCGAGCACGACGCTCGCGACGCGACCCTCGATGAACGAGGGATGGTCGGTCGCAGATGTTTGCAATTCGACGTCGAACGCGCGCGCGAGCGATTCTAGCCGCCCCTTCGCGTCCTCGTAGGAAGCATCGGTCCGGGCGAGCACGCCAGCGATGCGGCGCTCCTCGGCGACGTTCGTGTTCTCGTCAGGATCGACATGGGCGGCGAGACCGACCTCGNCGAGCTCCTGTGGGTAGCGTCGATGGGTGTTGTTCTCCAGAACCATCAGTAGCGAGGGGAGCGCCCACGTGCGGACGATCTCGTAGTCGCGGCTATACGGTTCGGCGATCGTCGCGGGCTCGGCGGCCCCGAGAGCGTCGTCGCTCGGCGAGAGGTCCATTCGGTCGAAGTTCTCCGACTCGCCGATGAGATGGAAGTCCAGCAAGTCCTCGAAGCCCAGGCCGACGAGCGTCTCGCGGATCGCCCGCTCGTGGCGCGAGCGCTCGTGGCGGCCGCCGACGGTGCTGACGTCGGGATACTCCGGCTCCAGACGGTTGAACCCGTACGCGCGCCCGATGTCGTCGATCACGTCGACGGGATGGAGCACGTCGGTCCGATAGGGCGGGATCGAGACGCGATAGCTGAGTGTGTCGCCCTCGCCGTCGCTCTCGGCGTCGAGCCCCGCCCGTTCGAGCAGATCGATCACCTCCTGCTGGTCGACGTCGATGCCGAGTGCGCGCTCGATACGCTGGTGGGAAACGGTCTTGTCGTCGGTCGCGAGATCGGGACGGTCGAGCGTTCGGTCGGGATATTCGACACTCACGCGCTCGATCGTCGCGCCGCGCGCGTCGAGCGCGTAACAGATGATGTTGCACATCCGATCGATCGTCCACTGGTCGGTGCCCGTGAGCTCGACGAACAGTCCCCGACTGCCCGTGTCGACCTCGGTGCGCCGACCGTTGATCACCGGCGGGAACGAGAACAGTCCGAGATCGTCGTAGATAGCGGGGTAGCGCTCGTAGCCGTCGAGCAGGGGGGCGTACGTCTCGCCGGTCGGATGATCGGTGAGCACCTCGGCGGGCGTGAGTTCGTCGTTGCTATCGAGCGGGACGAAACTCTCCCCGTCTGGATCGATACCGCGATAACTGATCGAGTTCTCGCCGCCCTCCACCCGTGACTGGCCCTTCAGCATCGTCAGATCGTGAATGCCGATCGCGCCCTTCGCGCGCCCGCGACCCATCGTCGCGTGAAGTTTCTCCTGAAGCTGGATCAGCGAGTCGAGTCCTGCCTCGTCGAGGTCGAGACCACGGATCACGGCCCCGGTGACGTACGGGCGCTCGTCGGGCACGCTCTCGTTGACCTCGATCGTCCAGTCGGCGTCGTTGGTCGATGGAACGTAGACCCCGCTGTCGTCGCCGTACTGATAGCGCAGCGAGCGCGCGACGCCCTCGACCGAGAGGCGATCCAGTCGATCGGCCTCGAACTCCAGTTGAAACAGTCCGTCCTCGGTCTCGCCCTCGAACTCCAACCCGAGCTCGAAGAGGTCATCGAGCAGTTCGTCGTCATCCTTCTCCCCGTGGCCGGTGAACCGCCGGAGTTCGTCGGGATCGACGTCGACGACGGGCATCAGTAGACCACCTCCGCGTTCCGCAGGAAATCGAGATCGACGAGCGTCCCGTGGACGTCGCGGATGTCCTCGAAGCCGTGCGTGAGCATCAGCAGTCGTTCGAGCGCGAGCCCCCAGGCCATCACGTCGCAGTCGACGCCGAGCGGGTCGAGCATCTCCGGGCGGAACAGTCCAGAGTTGCCGATCTCGACGAGCTCGCCGGTAGTCGGATGTTCGCCGAACAGTTCGAAGCTCGGCTCCGTGTAGGGGTTGTACGTCGGCTTGAACTCCAGATCGGTGATGCCGAACTGGGCGTAGAACTCGGTGAACGTACCCATCAGGTCGCGTACTGAGAGATCCTCGGCCATCACCAGCCCTTCGATCTGGAAGAATTCGAGCAGATGGGTCGCATCCAGCGTATCGTTTCGATACACCTTCTCGACGCTGAACAGTCGCTGTGGCGGTTCCAAGTCACCGGCTGCGACGCCGGCGAGATGGCGCGCCGACAGCGAGGTCGTGTGTCCGCGCAGCGAGAGCCGTCGGGCGACGTCGGTCGACCACGGCGAGTGATAGCCGTCGCCGTCCGGACCGACTCCCTCGCGGTGGGCGTGTTCGACGCCAGCGACCAGTTCGTCGGGGAGCTCGTCGATCGCGTCGGGGTCGGCAAGCGTGAACTGGTCCCAGTGGGTTCGTGCGGGGTGATCCTGGGGCATGAACAGGCAGTCGTTGATCCAGAATTCGGCGTCGGCGTGTGGGCCGTCCATCTCCTCGAACCCCATCCCGACGAGCACGTCCGTCACACGCTCGGCGGTCCGGCGAAGCGGATGGAGACGACCGGCCTGCGCGCGCTCGGCGTCGGCTTCGACGTTATATGCGGCGAAATCGGCGTCGCGCCACTCGCCGGTGGTGAGCATTTCGGGAGTGAGCGCCCCCACCGTATCCGCCGTTTCGATCCCCTCCATCAGCGCGGTGACGCCGTCGTCGGTGAGCGTGACCTCGCGAATCGTGGTCTCCTCGCGCGCGACGAGGTTGCGACCGGCGAGCCCGTCGAGCACCGACTCGTCGTCGATAGATCCGTCGTCGGCGAGCGCCGCGAGCGCCAGCCGCTCGGGATCGTCAGCCGGGTCCGCATCGGGAGCGACCGAGATCTGTCCATCCTCGATCGTTCCGTAGCCCTTCCTGGAGAAGTTCGAGAGCGCGATGTCGACCTGCGGGCCCTCGAGATCGGCCTCGTCGATCGCGCTGCCGAGGTCCGTCTCGCCGCCGATCGCGACGACGGCCTCGCGGAGCGCCAGTTCGGGCAACTCGGTGTCGGCGTACTCGCGGCCTTCCTCGGTGAGCGTCGCGTCGGTCTCGACGCGTTCGGTGAGGTCGACGAGTCCCTCCTCTTCGAGAGTGAAGGCCGCGCCGACCACTGTCGGTTCCGGCAGATCGGCCTCGGCGGCCAGTCGCTCGATCGACCGTGCCTCGTTCGCGCTCGCGGCTTCGAGCACGGCGCGTTGTGCGTCCGGGAGTTTCATGCAGGCGTCTATCAGGGTCGCTCAACTAACGGTTCCGACTCGGGGCGCGGACCCACCGAAGAGCTAACCCCGTCGAGCGAGAGGCTTCGGGAACGATGTCGCCGAAACGCATCGCCGAGGCGGAGGCCGACGAGGCCGAGATCGAGAACCAACGGGCCACCATCACCGAACGCGCGGCGATGGATCGCCAGCGCGACGAGGAGATCGAGAACGTGCTCGACGCCGACCGCGAGACGCTCGTCGAGCGCGCGGGAGTCGACGAACCACCAGGCGACGTGGTCGGTGAGCAGGAATCGTGGCACGAGGCCATCGAGCAACTCGCCGCGACGAACGCGGAGTCGATGGCCGACGCGATGGCGACGAAGGTCGACACTCTCCGCGGGCGGGCCGAACGGGAGCATCCGTCGCTGTTGCGCCTGCGCTTTCGTCCGGAGGAATCCTTCGAGTTCGTGCCGGGTCAGTACGCGCGCATCAGCTACGAACAGGAGGAGCCGCGCGTCTACTCGATCGCGAGTTCGCCCAACAGCGACGAGCTCGAACTCTGCATCCGGCGCGTGCCCGACGGCGAGCTCACGCCCGATCTCTGCGACAGAACCGCCGTGGGCGACGAACTGTTCCTTCGCGGACCCTACGGCGACGAGTTCATGCTCCAGGACCCCTCCGAGCGCGACCTCGTCTTCATCGCCACCGGAACGGGCGCGGCCCCGTTCAAGAGCATGATCGACTACACCTTCGAGGAGGGGCGCGACGAGTTCGAGGGTCACGAACGCGACGTCTGGCTGTTTCTCGGGGCTTCCTGGAAGGACGACCTCCCCTACCGCGAGGAGTTCCTCGCGCTCGCCGACGAGAACCCGAACTTCCACCCTGTCTTCACCTGCAGCCGCGAGGAGTATCTCGGCGACTGGGACGGCGCGACCGAGTACGTCCAGCACACCTTGCTCAAATATCTCGACCCCGACTGCGTCGACACCGACAGCCTTCCGCCCGATATCGCCGAGTTCGTCGGCGGCGAGACGAAAACCGGCATCGAAGCGAGAATCGACCCGAAAAACGCCGAGGTGTACGTCTGTGGCATCGGCGCGATGTGCGAAAGCGTCCGCGAGGTCGTCGAGCCACTCGGGGTGCCCGATCTCTACTACGAGGAGGAAAGCTACGGGTAAGCGGGCGGATCGGCCGAATTAGGCAGTCAGTTTGCCGCTTCGGTTTCGGCACCGAGGCCGAGATCGATGTCGAGACCATCCAGCACTTCCTTCGCTTCCTCGCGTTTTTCCTGATGATCTTCGAGGAACTCGCGCATCAGTTCCGCGGCCTGCTCCTTGCAGCCACCACAGAGGCGCTCGCCGTTCGTACACTCCTCGTAGACGCGGATCGCGAACTCGTCGTCGTCCGCCGCGAGCAGGTAGTTGTAGAGCTCGTAGACCGGACATTCGTCGGCCCGACCGCCGAGTTCGCGCTGTTTTTCGGCCGTCTCGCGCCCGCCCGTGGTCGCCGATTTCACTTTCTCGTAACCGTCTTCGGGGTCGTCGAGCAGGCTAATGTGGCTCGCCGGCACCGAGGAGCTCATCTTCCCACCCGTGAGGCCGGTCATGAACCGGTGATAGATCGAGGAAGGAGCGACAAACCCGTAGCCGCCGTGATCGAGTTCGACCTCGCGCGCGAGCGATTCGGCATCCTCCCGCGAGAGCTCGAAACTGTCGATGTGGCCCTCGTAGACGCGCTTTTCGCCCTCGACCGCCTCGATGAGCGCTTCGAACGCCTCGTCGGTCGCGGTGCGATCGAGGAACCGGGTCCGCGGGCGGAGCGGTTCCTTGCCGGCGGCGCGGAGTTTCTCGATCGCGCCCGCGCGTGTGGAGCCCGCGTCTCCCGAATCGGCGAGCCAGTCGGCGGCCTCGACGCAGCGGATCGGCTCCTCATCGGTGCTCTCGGAGAGCGCGTCGTACGCCTCGCCGATGAGTACGCGCTCCTCGCTGTCGGTCTCGAAGCTCGCGTACGCTTCGCTGACCTTGAAATAGCGCATGCTGGCCGCGAGATCGCGCGAGAGCCTGACGTGGGGATCCTGGTCCGGGCCCACCGGGATCACCGTGGGTTTCGGTTCGTCGATCTGAGGGTAGAGGATGTCCGCCATCTGGGTGACGACGCTCTGCATGTGCGAGACGTTGGTCTCGCCGTCGAAGCCGTAGAGCGCCTGCATCTCCGAGAAGTTGACGTGCGCGCCGAGTTCGAAGGCGAGATCCTGGAGCGGACGATTATCCGATTGGCGATAGATCTCACCCTCCTCGGGATCGAATCCGAGCGCGATGAGGCTCAGCAGGTACTCACGCGAGTGGCGGGCGATCTCGTCCCAGGAGAGCCCGCGGGCGCTGTGGGCCTCCATGTCGGCGATCAGCGCGTAGGCGTCGCCGCCCTGCTGCTGGTGCCAGACGATCTCGTCGATGACGAGCTTGTGACCGATGTGCGGATCGCCGGTCGGCATCCACCCGGAAAGAACGGCGAACTCGTCGTCGTTCGCCATCGCGCGCGCGACACGATCGTATCCTCGATGGCCGAAGATGACCCCGCGACGCATCAGATAGTGGGGGCTCGGCACGTCGGGGAGCACGTCGTCGAACTCCTCGATGCCGAACTCCTCGAAGAGCTTGCGGTAGTCGGCAACGGTCGAGGATCCCCACGGGTCGAGCGTCGTCTCGTCGGCTCCAGTCGCTGTGCCACCATCCGTTCGAGGTAGCTGGTCCGGCGCTCGTCGGTCGTCCGCGGGCTGTGGGTCGGTCATGGTGTGATTCGCTCGACGGCGAGCCAGTCGATGTCTTCATTCATGTGGGTCAGCGCAAAAGCCATTCGCTTGTGAACCCCGCCGGCGAGCCGCACGTCGAGCGAGAGTTCGCGCGGGCCGAAAGTATAGTCGGCGGGAAGCACTCGCACCAGAAATTCCGAGTGGCCGAGGTTCTCGACCGACTCGACGTCCGCGTATGTCCGGAAATCAGCGCCGAACTTGAACCCGGTTTTGGGGACGAGTCCCGACCGCCGCAGCGTGGCGTAGACCGCAAGTCGGCGGTCGAACCGCTCACCCTCGACCGCTCGCCCGCGCTCGACGACCGTTTCGGCTCCGCCGTCGAGCTCCAGCACCCCCTCCCGGGCGAGAAATGCCGTCTCGACGAGTGAGAGCTGGAGCGGGCCACCCTCGGCCCCGCGGCCGGCGAGGCGCTGACCGTAGAACGCCCGCTCGTAGAGATCGTCGGGTGGGTTCCAGAGCACGGTTCGATCCTCCAGCAGGTCGGCGGCGATCCCGGTCGGGCGATCGTAGTCGGTGCTTCCCGTCATCTCGGGACGCGAGGTGTCGAGATAGGTGATCTCGCTCTCTTCGTCGACGACGGCGAGCACCACGCTCCCGAGGTCGCTCGCGGACACCGCCGCGCGCTCGCCGACGACGCGCACGTGGTAGGCGATCGCGTCGTCCCACGGTCCGTTGCCCTGCGGGTAGACCACGAGATCCGCACTCGTCCGTGCGTCGTCACCGTCGACCCAGCCCTCGCGCGCGGGCGAGAGGTAGAACCCGCGCTCGCGGAAGTCCTTGTAGACCAGAAACCGGACCACACAGTCGGTCGCAGCGAGGAATTCCGCCAGCCCCATCCCGTCGACTGCGTCGAGATCGTCGCGAAAGAGCAGGTGGGCGGCCTCGACCGGCGCGAGCACGACGCCCGCGCCGTCGGGCCGACCGTAGCCACTTGAGTCGTAAAAGCGCTGGCGCGCGTCGCCGCCGACCCGGACGACGCCGCCGTCGAGCGTGCCTTCCATAGCGACAGCGGGTCGCGCGACGACAAGTCGCCTGCGGTCGGCCGTGATGGCCTAATGAAGATCGAAGCGGATCAACCGGCGCGCCCGCAGGTCGCGTCGAGACAGCGCCGTCCACTAGTCGTGTCGAACGCCGGCAACCCGCACTCGCAGTCGCCGTCGACCGTTCCCGACGGGATCGAGAACGCGGTCTCGCAGTCGGGATAGTTCTCACAGCCGGCGAGCAGTTGGCCGTTGCGGACGATATGGAGATCGCCGTCGCAGTCAGGGCAGCCCCACTCGTGATCGAACGCTTCGTTCACTCGGTCGTCGAGCGATTCGCACTCGCGGTCGATGCAGAGCGTGAACGCCCGCCCGCGCTCGGCGACCATCGTCGGCAACCCGCAGTCGCGACAGGCCCGGTCGAGCACGTCCGCGCCCGCCGGCAGCCCGTAGCGCTCGTCGCAGTCGAGACACGTCACCGCACCGTTCGTGCGGACGAGCACACCCTCGCAGTCGGGGCAGTCGCCTACGGGAACGCCGGCGTCGGAGGCCGGATAGCGCGCGAGTCCGTGCTCCTCGTTGGCGACGACGTCCAGCGACGAGTCGCCGTCGGTGGCGGTCAGCGAAAACGTCCCGCCGCTCGTCCCTTCGTAGCTGAGCGTCTCGGGACGGGTGAGCCACGCCGCGGGCTGATAGCCGTCGCGGTCGTGGATCAAAACCGTGTCGTCGGGTTTGATCACCACGACGACGTCGCCACGCTGTTCGCGCTCGCCGTCCTCGGTGATGGTGCAGTCGCCGGCGAAGATTCGGATAGCATCCATGAGGCGGCTGGCCGCGGCTTCGTAGTTGAACCTACGCCTCGCTGGGAGGAACTCAATCGACCCAAACGGTTCGCGTCTCGGTAATCGGCGCGAGCGGCAGATCCGGGAAGACGATCTCGACGATGAACTTGAGCGTATCGGGCTCGCCGCCGAAGACCGGGGCTGGAACGGTCTCCGACCCCAGAAACGAACTCGTCGCCGTCATCTCGGTGTCGTTGACCGAGACGCGGATCCCGGCGCGCGCGCCGTCGCCATCGTTCTCGATCGTCACCTCGCACAGTTCGTTCTCGCCGCGTGCGATCCGTTCGGGGAATTCATTCCAGTCGATCGACAGCGCGGGGAGATCGCGCGCGCTCTCGACGACCCGCTCGGCAACGCCTTCCGTGAGACCGGCGGCGACGAGCTCCTCGACACCTGCTTCGACGACGGCAGCGGGAGTTTCGATCCCCTCACCGGCGAGTTTGCTCGCTCTGCCCGGGCCGACGCCGTCGATTGCGGTGAGCGCGACTGACTCCTCGCCCACCCCGTTCTCGACGCGCGCGGCCGCGCGACGTGCACGATTGGCCTCCCACTCCGAGCCGAAGCGATCGAGGAAGGCCCGGAGCGCGGCGAGCAGGCGCACGGCGTTCTGGCGAATGACCCACGCGTCGCTCTGGAGTTCGCTCGGCGTCGCGGCGCGCGTGCTCGACGCGAGAATGGCCAGCACCTTTCGTCGGCCCGGATCGAGATCGCCGTGACCGTCGAGCACGCTCTCGATGGCGTCGCGCTCGGCGCGGCGGGCGTTCACGCTGTCGAACTCCGCGCTCCGGGCGACCGCTTCGAGAAGGGCGCTCGTCGTCGGATCGGTGCCGGCGAGATCGTAAAATCGGTGAGCGGTCGGCAGTCTGAGGTAGTACGCCGACGCGAGCGTGCCGAGCGGGGTGGCCGAGACGGTGTCGTCCTCGATCGCGACGAACCCCCGGTCGTCGAGCGTCGAGAGCGCTTCACGGACACGTTCCCTGAGCGCCGCGACCGCGCCCCCGTCGGCACTCTGGGCACGGACGAACGCGAACGTCGTCTCGAGCCACTCCATCACCTCGGAGACGTCGTCGATGGTGCCCATCGCGATCTCGGCGTTGAGATGCGTGTCGAGGTCGGCCGTGAGGTGGGAGTCGATCTCCGTCCCGTCACGGAGCAGTTTGCGATATTTCTCGGCATCGCTCCCGTCACAGACCACGTAGGCGTAGCCCGCGTCGTCGTAGCCCGGCCGGCCCGCGCGCCCGAGCATCTGGAGCACGTCGAGCGGGCTCATGTCGACCTCGCCCTCCAGGGGGTCGTGATATTTCGTGTCGCGGATCACGACACATCGTGCGGGCAGGTTGACCCCCCACGCGAGCGTCGAGGTCGAGAAGAGGAGCTGTATCTTCCCCTCGCGGAACCATTGCTCGACGTGGTCTTTGTCCGATTTCGACAGACCGGCGTGATGGAAGGCGACGCCGTCGAGCGCCGATTTCCGGAGGGTCTGGTTCTCCAGAACCTGCGTCTCGGTATGGAAATCGTAATCGCCGCGCGCGCCGATCGGGACGTCCCGCGAGGCGAGTTCGTCGCGAGCCTTCTCGGCCGCACGCACCGTGTCCTGACGAGAGGCCACGAAGACCAGTGCCTGGCCGTCGTCGCGGATGTGTTCTTCGGCCAGATCGAGCGCACGATACAGCCGACGGTATTTGTCGGCGAAGGCGTTCTCGCCGTGCGTGTAGGTCCGGACGCCGGATTCGAGATCGACGGGTCGATACTCCTGGCCGAAATCGAAGGTCGTCTCCGGGACTGCGTCGAGCCAGTCGGCGATCTCGTCGACGTTGGGCATCGTCGCCGAGAGCGCGACGACGCGCGGGGCCGCGAGCCGGCGGAGCCGGGAGATCGTGACCTCGAGCACGCTCCCCCGATTCTCCGAATCGAGCAGATGGACTTCGTCGATGACACAGCAGCCCACGTCGGTGATGAACTCGTACCGGGGCGAGTCGTGTTTGCGCGTGGCCGAATCCACCTTCTCGGGCGTCATCACCAGAATGTCGGCGCGTTCGGCTCTACGGGGGTTCAGGTCGCGCTCGCCGGTGACGACGTAGACCGAGTAGCCCAGCTCCTCGAACCGTTCCCACTCGCTTTCCTTCTCGTTGGTGAGCGCGCGCAGTGGTGCGATGAACAACGACGTCCCGCCCGCGTCGAGACACTTGCAGATGGCGAGTTCGGCGAGAGCGGTCTTCCCGCTCGCGGTGGGTGCGCTGGCGACGACGTTCTCGTCGCGGTCCATGATCGCCGGCAGCGCCTCGCGCTGCATCCGGTTGAACTCCTCGAAGGCGAAGGCGTCGGCGAACTCGGGGACCGCCTCGGCGACGTTCATGAGGTTTGCTCCCGGAGACGATCCCCACGAGCACGTCGCGAGCGAAGCGAAACGACGACGTTCACGAGCGTCGCCCCCATCGATCCTGGAGGCGTCGCGGGCGAAATGAGGCGACGGGAGTCACGTGCGTTGGTCTGTGGCTGGCGCGGCCAAAGGCGTTTCCTTACGCCCGCATGGCGCGTCTCGGCGACTCGCTACCCATCCGCATCCGCGTCGGCATCGGTACCATCGGCGTCAGCATCGGCCCCGTCCGCATCGGCGTCAGCGTCGTAGCCGTCAGCGTCCGCATCGGCGTCGTTCCCGTCCGAATCGCTGTCGGTGTCGGTGCCGTCGGAGTCACTGTCCCTGTCGATACCATCCGAATCGCTGTCCCTGTCGATACCATCCGAATCGCTGTCCCTGTCGATACCATCCGAATCGCTGTCCCTGTCGCCGGTCGCGGTCGGTCGGCCGGAGCGATCGTCTGGAGAGCGGTCGTGTTCGGCGAGGTCGTCGCCGGTGAGATAGAGATAGACAGGCGGGAGGAGGTAGGCGACGATGGCGACGGCGACGAACCACTGCTCGAAATACGCGAGCAGTCCGAGCCCGGTGAGCGCCGCCGTCGCCGCCGCGTGGATCCCCGTCCGCTGCTTCGTGTATCGCCGGTAATACTCCCAGCCCCGACGGAGTCGACCCATGCTTGCCGTGCTCATGGGGCCACTACCGTCGCCGGCGTAATCAGGATGTTCCCGGCACAGTGGGCGGCGACGCGCTCACCGACGGAAGTGTGCCGCCCATGATCTCGTGACGGCGGAGATCCAGAAGAGCGCAAGGATAACGACGTACGAGAGTACGTCGACGCCAGCGACGCGACGAGGCCTCACTCGTATTCGCCCTTGTCGACGTCGGGTTCGGGTTGGACGGACATGCCGACGCGCTGTTGGGGGAGGAAATGCGCGAGATCGGTCGTAGTGACGATGCCGACGGGTTCGCCGTCCTCGGTCACGGGGAGTTTCTTGACCGTGTTCTGGCCCATGCGCTCGCCCGCATCGCCCACGCTGTCGGTCGGACGGATGGTGACGACCGGATCGGACATCAGTTCGGCGACCGCCGTTTCCGTCGGATCGAGCCCGTCGGCGACGCTACCGACGATATCCGTCTCGGTGACGATCCCCTCGATGCGCTCCTCGCCGACGATCAGCGAGCCGATCCCCTGGTCGGTGAGCGCACGGGCAGCGACCGCGATCGTCGTCTCGCCGGTGACCGTCCGGACCGGCGTCGTCATGACGTCGTTCACGGGTGTGTCCTTCATTGGCGTGTGTAGCGGTATCGTTCCCACAACTTAATCGTACTGGTCGTGGCGACCCGACGAACCGCACGCTTTTGCCGGGCGACCCCCGACGGGCGGTATGAGTCGGGCGCGCAAACCGGCGTGGCTGAAGAGCCGCCCGCCGTCGGGCGAGCAGTTCACAGAGATCAAGGCGACCCTCCGCGAGCGCGACCTCCACACCGTCTGCGAGGAGGCCAACTGCCCGAACATGGGCGAGTGCTGGTCCGGACGGGACGGACCGGGCACCGCGACGTTCATGCTGATGGGCGAACGCTGCTCGCGCGGCTGCAACTTCTGTGACGTCGAAACCGGCGGCATGAGCGCGCTCGATCCCGACGAACCCGCGAACGTCGCCGACGCGGTCGCCGAGATCGGCCTGGAGTACGTCGTCCTGACGAGCGTGGATCGCGACGATCTCGACGACTACGGAGCCGCCCACTTCGCCCGCACGATCAGGGCGATCAAGGAGCGCGACCCGTCGATCCTCGTCGAAGTGCTGATCCCAGATTTCCAAGGCGAACCCGAGCTCGTCCGAGAGATCATCGACGCCGGCCCGGATGTGATCGCTCACAACATCGAGACGGTCGAACGGCTCCAGTGGCCCGTCCGCGACCGGCGGGCGAACTACGCCCAATCGCTCTCGGTGCTCGAACAGGTCGAACGCGAGTCCGAGATCCACACCAAGACCTCGATCATGCTCGGCGTCGGCGAATACGACCACGAGGTCTATCGCACACTGTCGGACCTCAGGGAGGCCGACGTCGACATCGTGACGCTCGGCCAGTATCTCCAGCCCTCGCGCTCGCATCTCGACGTCTCTTCCTACGTGCATCCCGATAAGTTCGAGACCTGGCGGACGGTCGCCGAGGAGGAGTTGGACTTCCTCTACTGCGCCAGCGGGCCGATGGTCCGCTCGTCGTACAAGGCCGGCGAGCTGTTCGTCGAGGCCGTGCTGCGAGAGGGCCAGTCGGTCGAGGGGGCTCGTCGGTCGGCGCGGGCGGCCTCGCAGTCGGTCTGATCGAGGGCTCAGGCGATCCCGAATTACCGATCAGACGCGTTCTTTCAGCTCGATCCGGTAACCGAACGGGTCGACGACGTAGATCGACGGAGCCTCACCGGTCGCCCCGCGCGGCGCGGCGAGCTCGTCGTCGATCTCGACGCCTTCCTCGTCGAGGCGTTCCCTGATCGTTTCAACCGATTCCTCGACGACGACGCAGAAATGGTTGAAATTCGTCGCCGTCGGTGGCTCGAACTCGTCGGTCGGCCAGAGATGGACGACCGCGGTCGCCGACAGTCGTGCGTCGAGAAACGGTTTTTCGCCCGTCTCGTAGAGCGTGTCCTCGATGCCGAAATCGAGCCGGTCGCCGTAGAACGTCCGTGCGGCGTCGGCCCCGTCGGCCGGGATGCGGAGATTGACGTGATCGAGATGTCGTGCCTTCACGCATCGATCTTCGTCGCCGAGTCGCAAAAACCGTCTGGCGGTCGGCTGGTCGTCGCCCGTCCCGCGACGGATGTTCGTGGTTCCGATCTTCACGAACGAACCGCGATTACTGACGAAGTCGTCGTTTTTCGTGTGCGAACGCGACACACGAACGGTTTTTCAGGGCTAGGGTGGCAAGAACAGCGGTCACAAAAACCCTTTTACAAAAAGGATATAACTGCGGCAATCAATGGTGCAGGTATGTCAGCGAGGTGGCTCCGCCCGTGAGCACGTTACAGCACGAGGTCGGCGAGCGCATCGAAGTTCTCGACAAGAACGGGGAGGTACGCGACGGTGCGACGGTGCCGGACATCGACGACGAACTGCTGATCGCGATGTACCGCGAGATGCGGCTGGTACGCCACTTCGACCAGCGTGCCGTCTCGCTCCAGCGCCAGGGACGCATCGGCACCTATCCGCCGCTGTCGGGCCAGGAGGCCGCACAGATCGGCAGCGCCCACGCGCTGGCCGAGGAGGACTGGCTGTTCCCGAGCTACCGCGAGCACGGCGCGTCGATGATCCGTGGGTTCTCGCTGGAGCGGACCCTGCTCTACTGGATGGGTCACGAGGTGGGCTACGAGGAAGAGGACGCCAACATCTTCACGCCCGCGGTGCCGATCGCCTCCCAGCTCCCGCACGCCGTCGGCGCGGCGTGGGCCTCGAAACTCCAGGACGAGACGAAGGCGTTTCTCTGCTACTTCGGCGACGGCGCGACCAGCGAGGGCGATTTCCACGAGGCGATGAACTTCGCGGGCGTGTTCGACACCCCCACTATCTTCTTCTGTAACAACAACCAGTGGGCGATCTCGGTTCCGAGAGAACGACAGACGGCGAGCGCGACGCTCGCCCAGAAGGCCAACGCCTACGGGTTCGAGGGCGTGCAGGTCGACGGGATGGATCCGCTCGCGGTCTATCAGGCCACCCAGCAAGCCGTCGAGAAGGCCAAGGATCCCGACGAGGACGAGCTGCGGCCGACGATGATCGAGGCCGTCCAGTACCGCTTCGGCGCGCACACGACCGCCGACGATCCCTCGGTCTACCGCGAGGACGACGAGGTCGAGGAGTGGAAACAGAAGGACCCGATCCCGCGACTGGAGGCGTTTCTGGAGGATCAGGGACTGCTCGACGACGAACGCATCGATGCGATCGAGGAGGACATCGAGGAGAGCGTCGCCGACGCGATCGAGGCGGCCGAGTCCCACGAGCGCCCGGAGCCCGAGGAGATGTTCGCGGACGTCTACGCCGAGATGCCGAAACGGCTCGACCAGCAGCTACAGTACCTGAAGCGCCTGCGCGACGACCACGGCGACGAGGAGATCCTCGAATGAGCACGACAGAACAGCAGGAAACGGGCGAAACGCAGAGCCTGACGCTCGTCCAGGCGGTTCGGGACGGGCTCTACGGCGAGATGAATCGGGACGACGACGTGGTCGTCATGGGCGAGGACGTCGGCGAGAACGGCGGCGTCTTCCGGGCGACGCAGGGCCTCCACGACGAGTTCGGTGGTGATCGCGTCATCGACACGCCGCTGGCCGAGTCGGGCATCATCGGCACGGCGATCGGGATGGCCGCCTACGGGATGAAACCCGTCCCCGAGATCCAGTTTCAGGGGTTCATCTACCCGGGCTTCGACCAGATCGTCAGCCACGCGGCGCGGCTCAGAAACCGCTCGCGCGGCCGGTTCAACTGCCCGATGGTGATCCGTGCGCCCTACGGCGGCGGCATCCGCGCGCCGGAACACCACTCCGAGTCCAAAGAGGCGTTCTTCGTCCACGAGGCTGGCCTCAAGGTCGTGATCCCGAGCACGCCCTACGACACGAAGGGGCTGCTCGCCGCCTCGATCCGCGATCCCGACCCCGTGCTGTTCCTGGAGCCGAAACTCATCTACCGTGCCTTCAGGGAGGACGTTCCCGACGAGTCCTACACCGTGCCGCTCGGCGAGGCCGCCGTCCGCCGCGAGGGAAGCGACGTCTCGGTGTTCACCTGGGGTGCGATGACCCGCCCGACGATGGAGGCCGCCGAATCGCTCGCCGAGGAGGGCATCGACTGCGAGATCGTCGATCTCCGTACGCTCTCGCCGCTCGACGACGAGGCGATCGTCGAGTCGTTCAAGAAGACGGGGCGAGCGGCGGTCGTCCACGAGGCCCCCAAGACCGGCGGGCTGGCCGGCGAGATCACCGCGACGATCCAGGAGGAGGCGCTCGTCTATCAGGAAGCACCGATCACGCGCGTCACGGGCTTCGACACGCCGTTCCCGCTCTACGCGCTCGAGGACTACTATCTGCCCGAGGCCGCCCGCATCGAGGACGGGATCCGGGAGGCCGCGGAGTTCTGAATGGTCCGCGAGTTCGAACTGCCCGACGTGGGCGAGGGCGTCGCCGAGGGCGAGATCGTCGACTGGCTGGTCGAGGAGGGCGACGCGGTCGAGGAGGACCAGCCCGTCGCCGAGGTCGAGACCGACAAGGCGGTCGTCGACGTTCCCTCGCCAGTCGACGGCAGCGTCCAAGAGATCCATGCCGAGGCGGGCGAGATGGTGCCGGTCGGTACCGTGATCATCACGTTCGCCGAGGAGGGCGACGAGGCGACGAGCACCGAGGAACCGACGGAGACGGACGCCACCACGGAGGAAAGCGCAGCGACGGGCGACGTGGAGACGACAGCCGAAGGGACGGCGGACGAGGAGACACCGACCGCGAGCGGGCGCGTCTTCGCCGCCCCGAGCGCGCGGCGGCTGGCGCGCGAACTCGGCGTCGATATCGGAAGCATCGACGGCTCCGGACCCGGTGGTCGAGTAAGCGAACACGACGTGCAAGCGGCCGCCGATGACGCGACGGGAACGGACGAGGAGGAAAGCGATTCGCCCGAACCGGCCGCCACGCGCGTCGAGGACTCCAGTGGAGCGAATGCTGGATCCACGGACAGCGCCGGGGGCGGCGCGGCACAGACATCATCGACGGGACAGCCGTCGGCGAGCGGGTCCGCGTCGAGTGGTGCGATGGCAGGCGAATCGGCCGACCGCGAGCGGACGCTCGCTGCGCCCGCGACGCGGAAACTCGCCGAGGATTCGGGGATCGATATCGACGCCGTACCCACCGACGAGGAGCGCGACGGCGAGGCGTTCGTCACGCCGGCGGCCGTCGAGTCCTACGCCGAAGCCCAGCAGGCCGCACAGGACGCCGATAGGAAGGCACTCGCGGGGGCGAGGGATGAAGAGCGGATCCCCTACCGCGGGGTTCGGCGAACCATCGGCCAGCAGATGGCGGAATCGAAATACACTGCGCCCCACGTCACTCACCACGACGAGGTCGACGTCACCGCGCTTGTCGAGGCACGGACCGATCTCAAGGAGCTCGCCGACGAACAGGAGATCAGCCTCTCGTACATGCCGTTCGTCATGAAGGCCTGCGTGGCCGCGCTGCGCGAGTTCCCGATGGTCAACTCGATGCTCGACGAGGAGGCCGAGGAGATCGTCCAGAAGAAATACTACAACATCGGCGTTGCGACCGCGACCGACGCCGGGCTGATGGTGCCCGTCGTCGAGGATGCCGACCGAAAGAACATGCTCCAGCTGGCCTCGGAGATGAACGAACTCGTCGAGAAGGCCCGCGAGCGCACGATCAGTCGGGACGAAATGCAGGGCGGCACCTTCACCATCACCAACGTCGGGGCCATCGGCGGCGAGTACGCGACACCGATCGTCAACCACCCCGAGGTGGCGATCCTCGCGCTCGGCGCGATCAAGGAGAAACCGCGAGTCGTGGACGGCGAGATCGTCCCCCGAAAGGTGATGACGCTCTCGCTGTCGATCGACCACCGCGTCATCGACGGCGCGATCGCGGCGCAGTTCACCAACCGCGTCGAGGAGTTCCTGCAGAATCCCCAGCGGTTGCTGCTCGAAGCGTAGTCGATTCAGACCCTACTGATTTTTCACGTCCGCGCGCCTCCGATCGGTATGGTCGTCGGAGACGTCACGACGGGGACGGACGTACTGATTATCGGCGCTGGCCCCGGTGGCTACGTCGCCGCCATCCGCGCGGGACAGCTCGATCTGGACGTGACGCTCGTCGAGAAAGAAGCCTACGGGGGAACCTGTCTGAACCACGGCTGCATCCCCTCGAAGGCGCTCATCTCGGCGACCGACGTCGCCCACGACGCGAGCACGGCCGAGGAGATGGGCATCCACGCCGATCCGGCCGTCGATCTCGCGGGGATGGTGAGCTGGAAGGACGACGTCGTCGAGCAGCTCACAAGCGGCGTCGAGAAGCTCTGCAAGGCAAACGGCGTGAACCTCGTCGAGGGGCGTGCGGAGTTCGCGGGCGAGAACACCGTCCGCGTCGCCCACGCGGGCGAGGGGCAGGGCTCCGAAACGATCGAGTTCGAGCACGCGATCGTCGCCACCGGCTCGCGCCCGATGGAAATACCGAACTTCGAGTTCGACGGCGAACACATCATCTCCTCGCGCGAGGCGCTCGCGCTCGATGCAGTGCCCGAGAGCCTCGTCGTCGTCGGCGCGGGCTACATCGGCATGGAACTTTCGACTGTCTTCGCCAAGCTCGGCACCGACGTCACCGTCGTCGAGATGCTCGATTCGGTGCTGCCGGCCTACGAGGACGACGTCGCGCGCGTCGTCAAGAACCGCGCCGAGGAGCTCGGCATCGACTTTTACTTCGGCGAGGGCGCGAGCGAGTGGGAAGAATCGGGCGACGGGATCACCGTCAAGACCGAAACCGAGGACGGCGACATCTCGGAGTTCGGAGCCGAAAAGGCGCTCGTGGCGGTCGGGCGCGAACCCGTCACGGACACGCTGAACCTCGACGCGATCGGGCTCGCGACCGACGAGGGCGGCTTCCTCGAAACCGACGACCGCGCACGGACCGACGTCGAGAACGTCTTCGCCGTTGGCGACGTCGCCGGCGAGCCGATGCTGGCCCACAAAGGGATGAAGGAGGGCGAGGTCGCCGTCGAGGTCATCGCCGGCGAGCCGTCGGCGCTCGACTACCAGAGCGTGCCGGCCGCGGTGTTCACCGACCCCGAGATCGGGACTGTGGGAATGACCGAAGAAGAGGCCGAGGAGGCGGGCTTCTCGACCGTGGTGGGCGAGATGCCGATGCGTGCGAGCGGGCGCGCACTCACCCTCGGCGAGAGCGACGGGTTCGTCCGCGTCGTCGCCGACGACGATGCCGGATTCATCCTCGGTGCGCAGATCGTCGCGCCAGAGGCTTCGGAGATGATCGCCGAGCTCGGGCTGGCCGTCGAGATGGGTGCGACCCTGGAGGACGTCGCCGCGACGATCCACACCCATCCCACACTCGGCGAGGCCGTGATGGAGGCCGTCGAGAACGCGCGTGACAGGGCGATCCACACGCTCAATCGCTGAGTGAATTCACGGATTCACGTGAATTCGTGAGTTTCGGAGAGCACCGACGAGCACCGCAGTGTCCGCCGGGCTTTTGTTCGACTAGTCGTAACGTAGCGGTATGAGCGGCTCCGAGGAAGACATCGAAGAACTGCGCAAGCAGAAACTCGAACAGCTCAAAGAACAGCAGCAGGGTGGCGGGCAAAACGAGGAAGCCAGACAGGCCCAGCAGGAACAGGCCGAAGCACAGAAATCGGCCGTACTCCGCCAGAACCTCACCGACGGCGCGCGACAGCGGCTCAACTCGGTGAAGATGAGCAAGCCCGAGTTCGGCGAACAGGTCGAACAGCAGGTGTTCGCGCTCGCACGCAGCGGCCGGCTCGGCGACAAGATCGACGAGGACCAGATGCGGGAGTTGCTCCAGGAGCTCAAACCCGACAAGAAGAGCTTCGACATCAAACGACGGTAAATTCGATCCACACAGGATATTACTATTCGTAAACTAGATTAGATTGGTGAAAGCCAAGGGACGTCATCAGGCACCCATATGTAACTATGTTGTCAAATATGCTGGATTCTGTATTGTCAGTAGCAGTATCATTAATTACAGCAGTTACGACT
Source organism: Halococcus thailandensis JCM 13552 (assembly GCF_000336715.1). Taxonomy (GTDB): domain Archaea; phylum Halobacteriota; class Halobacteria; order Halobacteriales; family Halococcaceae; genus Halococcus; species Halococcus thailandensis. The sequence continues at coordinate 190,943 of NZ_AOMF01000155.1, read as the reverse complement.
GTCCTGCTCACGTTTTACGGGAGAGACAGAAAGAAAAAGAGTAGTTCCCTAAAGGCGTTGGAAACCGAAATAAGTCAGAACGATATACACACAGAAATGATTGCTCATGATTTATTTCAGTTCAGAGATGGTACAGGAGAAGTTGCCAATGAGAGAACAACACTTCCACTAGAGACATCTGCATATGAACTCGTTAAAAATTCCGGCTTTTTAGCGACTTTACCACCAACTAGTAGGCAGAGTATACATTATCATTATACATTAGTACGAAGTTTGAATAGAAAGTTGGAGCAGCGCAATGATGTGCAGCATGGTGTTGGATCTTCTGGAGAAAGTAGTGCGGTGAATGATATTGATGAGATGATTCTGCATCGTATAATCGACATTAGCGATCCACGTCGTCTTGAAGTAATTGCAGAGAACTTACGAGAAAATGAAATAGTTGAATCAGAGTTTAGAAATGCTTCAGAGAGCCAGCCAGATGAAAGAGAAGAAAGAAAAGACTTGCCAAGACAAACGTATGATGGTATCTTGCATTTCGTTGAAAATGAAATGAGATCAGAGGGTATTATTCCAAGATTATCGGAGCTATTCAGCCGGATGTGATAAACTATCTGACAGTTTCTGCCCCTGATTGAAATATTGATTTGTACACCCAGCCTAATGAGTCTCTATTTTCTCACAGTGTTCTATAAGTAGCGCATTCCGTAAGGGTGAACACGCCGATACCGCCAACGGACAGTATGTACGACCGCATCAAGGGCTTTCGCGACTTCTACCCCGGCGAGATGAGCGCTCGCCGTGAGGTCATCGACGACGTCGAGGAGGTCGCCCAGCGCTACGGCTTCCGCGAGATCGGCACGCCGGCGCTCGAACGCACGCAGATGTACGCCGACAAGAGCGGCGAGGAGATCGTCGAAGAACTCTACAACTTCACCGACCACGGCGGCCGCGAGGTGGCGATGACGCCCGAACTCACCCCGACGGTCGCGCGAATGGTCGTCGAAAAGCAGCAGGCGCTCTCGAAACCGATCAAGTGGGTCTCCTCGCGACCGTTCTGGCGCTATGAGGCGGTCCAGCAGGGCCGCTTTCGCGAATTCTACCAGACCAACGTCGATATCTTCGGCTCGTCGGAACCGATCGCCGACGCCGAGATCCTCGCGTACGCCGCCGACGCGCTCACCGAACTGGGGCTCACGGGCGACGACTTCGAGTTCCGGGTGAGCCACCGCGACATTTTGGGTGGGCTGTTGGAATCGTTCGATGCCGACGTCGACACCGAGGCGGCGATCCGCGCGGTCGACAAACGCGACAAACTCGCCGTCGGCGAGTATCGCGCGCTGCTCGGTGATGCGGGCCTCTCGGAATCCGACGCCGAGGCGTTCGACGAACTGCTCGCAACCGAGGAGGAGAACCTCGACGAGCTCGTGGCCGCCGCCGAGACCGAGCGCGTCGAGAACGCGGTCGAGAACCTCCAGAACGTGCTCGACGCGACCGCGGATCTCGGCGCGCGCGACTACTGCACGCTCTCGCTCGACACCGCACGGGGGCTCGACTACTACACCGGCGTCGTCTTCGAGTGTTTCGACACCACCGGCACGGTGGGCCGAGCGGTGTTCGGCGGCGGGCGCTACGACGACCTCATCGAGGGGTTCGGCGGCCAGCCGACGCCCGCGGTCGGTGTCGCGCTCGGGATGGCGACCCTCTCGCTACTCTGCGAGCGCGCCGGCGTCTGGCCCGAAGAGACCACGACGACCGACTACTACGTGCTCCAGGTAGGCGACACGCGCGAGACCGCCGCCGGGATCACCCGGGATCTGCGCGAGCGTGGCCACGTCGTCGAGACGGACATCGCCGGCCGGAGCTTCGGTGCACAGCTCGAGTACGCCGACTCGATCGGTGCCGAGACGACGGTAATCGTCGGCGAACAGGACCTCGCCGGCGGGAACGTGACCGTCAAGGAGATGGCATCGGGCGATCAGCGCCAGGTGCCGGTCGACGAGTTTCCCGACGCCAGCGAAAGAAAGTAGGGAACAGGGTCGTTCGGTCGGGCAACGATGACGGACGACCTGCCGACACCGGGTGAAATCATCACCATACACGAACGGATCGATCGACGATACGGTCTGAAATACGAAGGTATCCGTATCGCAGCACCGAGGAGGATGCTCAGACGCGAGGTCATCGAACCGGCTGCCGAGTACGACGACCCGTACCACCGGGCGGCGACATTGCTGTTCGGGATACAGAGTGCCCACGTCTTCGAGAACGCGAACAAGCGGACGGCGTGGACCGCGACGATGGAATATCTGGAACGAAAGGAGATCAGACCTGACTTTCAGCAAGACAAGGAGACGATCGAACGCATCATTCGCCGTGCCGGTCTATTCGAGATCGGCGAACTCGCCGCGTGGTTCGAAGCGGGCGAGATCGACGAATCGAGCCTGCCGGAACACTAATCATGAAACGAAACGATAGCACTGGCATGGCCGAATCGGAACACGAATCGGACGAGGACGGATTTCGCGAGCGTGTCGACCGGATCATCGAACGCGAACGGCCGATTCTCGACCGACTCGCTGACGAACAGACCGACACCACATAGCGTCGCACCCGTTCCAACGGCATTCGCTGGACGTTGTGGGATCGTCTGATCATCAAGTACGTTATCTATTCTCGTTTTTCCACGAGAGTTTTCGAGAACGGCTGCCAGAGAGAGCGACGTTAGTCCTGGGCTGTCGGTGCGGAGCCGACGGTATCGGGGTCGACGGCGACGGTCTCCTGAACCTGCGTGTAGACGAGCACGAGGCCGAGAGCGGCGAGCACCGCGCCGAAGACGAACGGGGCGGCGTAGCCAAAGCGCACCAGAAAGCCCGACGCGAGCGGCCCGATCGCGGTGCCGAGGCCGAACGACATCGTCAGGACCGACAGCTGCGTGCCGGACGAGCCCTTGCTCGCGAGATCGCCCGCGAGCGCGAGCGCCGGCGCGAACACGAGCGCGCCCGCGATCCCCTGTGCGGCGCGGGCGACGATCATCTGCCACGGCGCGACGACGAACCCCTGCGCGAGCGTCGCGGGCACGAGCAGGACGAGCCCGATGAGGATGAACGGTTTGCGGCCGTAGCGATCGCTCGCGCTCCCGATGGGTGCCTGGAAGAGCACCTGCATCAGGACGAACGCCGAGAACTCGATGCCGAACAGCTGTGCGCCCTGTCCGAGGCGGGCGTTGACCTGCGGTTCGATCGCCGAGAGCAGGGCGATACCGACGGCCATGAACAGCGAGGCGACGCCGAGGGCGAACACCGGGTCGATCAGCCCGTCGGCATCGTGGTCGAACACCGCGATCGAGGTGTCCTCGTCGTCGGTCGAGCGCTCGATATCGGGATCGTCGACGAGCAGCGTGACGAGTGCGAAGCTCACCACCGCCGAGACAGTCGCGATGTAGAACGCCGCCTCGAAGCCCGTGATCGAGAGCCCGAGAAGGGAGTACGGGCCGCCGTTGATGACCGAGCCGGCGACGACGGGCCCGGCCCCGAAGCCGAGCAGTCGGAAGGTGTTGAACGTGCCCATGTTTCCGCCACGGGTCTCGTCGTCGGCGAGTTCGTTGACCAGCGCGATCGTCGCGACGATCGTCAGCGACGCGCCGAGCCCCTGTGCGATCCGGATGGCGAACAGCATCCAGTAGCTCGTCGCCAGCGAGTAGGTGAAGTTCGCGACCGCGAGCAGTCCCAGCCCGGCGAGGACGAACGCCTTTCGCTTGCCGAGTTTGTCCGACAGACGTCCGGCAAAGGGCTGGAGCGCGCTGTTGAAGAAGCCAAACGCCGAGAGGATCAGCCCCGTGAGCAGCGAGACGCCGAGCCCGCCCGTCCCGCCCTCGATCGTGCCGCTAGCGATGTAGATCGGGAGGACGACGATGAGAAAGGAGTTGCCCACCGAGTCGGCCATCCGGGCGATCGCCAGCGCGAGCACCTCACGGTTGATGCCGAGATACTTGTTGATCGTGCTCACTGTCGACCCGCGCGTTCGGACTGTGCCGCTCCGACGGACGACCGTCTCCGTTCGACGTAACGATTCTGTTCGAAAACCATCTCTGACTGGTCGGTTAGTCTCGCGCTCGTATGAACCCTTTGGCCAGAAACGATCAGTTGCGACGGTCGACCGACGGAATCGGTACGGGTCGTCTGGTTTCCGACGGAACGAAGAGTCGACGGGGCGAAACACGATCGATGCGTGCGTTCCGGCTCGCCTACGACGGCCGTCCGTTCCACGGCTTCCAGCGCCAGCCCACGGTACCGACCGTCGAGGGGACGCTGTTCGATGCGCTTCGCGAGCTTGGCGTGCTCGATCCGGACGAACGGAAACCGTCGGGCTACGCCGCCGCGGGACGGACCGACCGGGGTGTCTCGGCAGTCGCCCAGACGATCGGACTCGCAGCGCCGGAGTGGCTCACGCCGCGGGCGCTCAACGGCGTGCTTCCAGGGTCGATCCGCGCGTGGGCGCACGCCGATACGGAGTCGTTTCACGCGACCCACGACGCCGTTGCCCGTGAATACACCTACCAGCTCCACGCGCCGGCGGCCGACGGCGAGCGGGCGCGCACAGTTCTGAGACGACTCGCGGGCGAACACGATTTCCACAATTTCACGCCCGACGATCACAACACCATTCGTACGCTCGCCGGCGAGATCGAGCGCGACGGCGAGTTCCTGATCGTGACGCTCCGTGCGGGCGGCTTCTCACGCCAGCTCGTTCGCCGGATCGTCACGTTCGTTCGGAACGTCGCGACCGGCGATGCGTCGCTCTCGATGGTCGATCGCGCGCTCTCGGACGAAACGCTCTCCGGGCCGGACGGGATCGCGGCCGCGCCGGCCGCACCGCTCGTGCTCACCGGGGTCGACTATTCGGGACTCGACTTTCGCGTCGACAGCGAGGCCGCCGCGAGCGCTCGGGAGCTGTTCGAAAACATTCGTACGGAGGCCACGACGCGAGCGCGCGTCGCCGGCGAGATCGAGCAACGGATCGAATAATGAGGAGAGCTACTGGACGTCGTGACGGGCCGGGGTGTCGGCGCTCGCCTCGTCGAGGGTCGTCCCGCACCACTGACAGAAGTCGAGATCGTCCTCGACGGGCCGGCCGCAGTCGGGACAGACCGCCATCTCCGTGCCGGCGCTCCGGACGCGGAGGAGGTAGTTGTTGACGACCGCGAGCCGGTAGGCGTCGAGCACGCTGAGCAGCGAGACGGCGAGCAGCGGCGCGGCGTCGAGCCACGCGAACGACTGGCCGGAGACGAGCGCATCGAGCGTCGCGTCGGGGACGAACGTGCTCGAGAGCATCGTCAGCCCGAGCCAGCCGAGCGCCCGGAGCCACCGCCGGAGGTAGAGGTGGCCGAACGCGGGCGCGATGGCCGAGAGCAACGCCGCGAGCCACGGCCGTTTCCGCGAACGGGTTTCTCCCATACATTGACTGAACAGTTATTCATTCTTGAGTCTTTCGTTCGTGGCGCTTCCGTCGCCGGTTCGGGAAGGTTTACCCCGCTCGGCCGCCGTGTTCTCGGCATGAGTTCGGTTCCCGAACGCAGCGAGATCGACACCGAATACACGTGGGACCTCTCGAACCTCTACGCCACCGACGAGGACTGGGAAGCCGCCTACGAAGACGTCGAGGAGGGTATTTCGGCGCTCGAAGCCTACGAAGGCCGGGCAACCGAGGACGGCGAGACCCTGCTGGCGACGCTCGAAACGCGCGAGGAGCTGTTCAGAAGCCTCTCGAACGTCGTCTCCTACGCACGGATGCGCCGCGACGAGGACACCACCGACCAGCAGTATCAGGCCCTCACCGCGCGGGCGCAGTCGCTGGCGAGCGACGCATCGAGCGCGGCGAGTTTCATCGACCCCGCGCTCCAGGACTGCACGCGCGAGGAGCTTGACGCGATGATCGAGGAGGAGCCGGGGCTCGAAACGTACGATCACTACTTCGACGACGTGTTGCGGATGAAGCCCCACACTCGCTCGGCGGAGATCGAATCGCTGCTCGCGGATCTCGGCGAGGTGACGGGCGCGGCCAACGAGGTCTACGAGATGCTCACGAACGCCGACATGGAGTTCCCGACCGTCGAGGACCCCGACGGTGAGGCCGTCGAGATCTCGCTGAGCAACTTCACGAAGCTCCAGAAGCGCCCCGACCGTGCCTTCCGGCAGGACGTCTACGAGCAGTTCTACGACGAGTGGGAGGACGTCAGAAACGCGGTCGGAGCGGCCCACCGCAACAGCGTCAAGGCCGACGTGAAGCTCGCCGACGCCAGGGACTACGACAGCGCGCGCGAGGCCGGCCTCGACGGCGCGAACATCCCCGTCGAGGTCTACGACACGCTCGTCGATACTGTACGAGGGAACCTCGACGTGCTCAACCGCCACGCCGACCTCAAACGCGACCGCCTCGGGGTCGACGAACTGCGGATGTGGGATCTCTACATGCCGATGGTCGACTCCGAGAGCCCCGAGGTGCCCTACGAGGACGCCAAAGAACACGTCACGGCCGCGGTCGCGCCGCTCGGCGAGGAGTATCAGGAGCAGCTCGCGGCAGGCCTCGACTCCCGCTGGGTCGACGTCTACGAGAACCAGGGCAAGCAGTCGGGGGCGTACTCGGGCGGAACCTACGATTCGCAGCCCTACATCCTGATGAACTACCAGGACGACATCGCCTCGATGTACACGCTCGCCCACGAACTCGGCCACTCGCTGCACTCCGAACTGGCGAGCGAGGCCCAGCCCTACATCTACGGGGACTACGAGATCTTCGTCGCCGAGATCGCCTCGACGGTGAACGAGGCGCTGCTGACCCACCACCTGCTCGACACCGTGGAGGACGAGTCCTTCCGCCGACACGTGCTCAACGAGTATCTCGAACGGTTCCGCGCGACGCTCGTCCGCCAGACGATGTTCGCCGAGTTCGAGCAGCAGACCCACGAGCTCACCGCGGCGGGCGAGGCGCTCACGCCCGACCGTCTCGACGACATTTACGGCACACTCAAGGGTGATTACTATCAGAACGCGGCGATCGACGACCGCATCGCACGCGAGTGGATGCGGATCCCGCACTTCTACCGGCCGTTCTACGTCTACCAGTACGCGACGGGGATCTCGGCGGCGGTCGCGCTCGCCGAGCGCATCCGCGAGGGTGACGATGACGCCGCGGAATCCTATCGGGAGTTCCTCTCGGCCGGCTCGCACGGCTATCCGATCGACCTGCTCCGCGAAGCGGGCGTCGACATGACCACCGCGGACCCGATCGAGGCGGCGTTTACGGCCTACGACGACGCGCTTTCGGAATTCGAAGAGCTGGCATAAACACCCCGAACCCAAAACCACTTTTAACGAAGAGACCCAATCGTGGGGTAAGAATGTCCCACAGTCCCTCCCTCCCGGACCGACCGCGCCTCGATCTCGATCCGGAGTTGAGCGATGCCGAACGGCTCGATGCCCTGGCCAAACACTTCGAGAGCGTCTCGGACGTTCACGACGAGCTCGCCGACCGCCTCGAAGAAGCCGAGGCCGAGCGCGAGGAGCTTTCAGAGGAGGCCGAACGGCTCCAGCGCGAGAACGAGGCGCTCAAGACCTCCTCGCTGTACGTCGCCACCGTCGAGGAGTTCACCGACGAGGGAGCGATCGTCAGACAGCACGGCAACAACCAGGAGGTGCTGACGGAGGTCGCGCCCGGGATCGCCGACGAGATCGAGAACGGCGATCGCGTCGCCGTCGACGACTCCTTCAGCATCCAGCGCCCGCTCGACAGCGAGACCGACGTGCGCGCGCAGGCGATGCAGATCGAGAACCGCCCGGCGGTCGGTTACGCCGACATCGGCGGGATCGACGACCAGATCCGAGAGGTCAGGGAAGCCGTCGAGATGCCGCTGGTCGATCCCGAACGGTTCGACACCGTGGGCATCGAGCCGCCGACCGGCGTCCTGCTCCACGGCCCGCCCGGCACGGGCAAGACGATGCTCGCCAAGGCCGTCGCCAACGAGACCGATGCAACCTTCATCAAGATGGCCGGCTCGGAGCTCGTCCGCAAGTTCATCGGCGAGGGTGCACGGCTCGTCCGCGATCTCTTCGAACTGGCGAGCGAGCACGAACCAGCAGTGATCTTCATCGACGAGATCGACGCCGTCGCCTCCAAGCGCACCGATTCGAAGACCTCCGGCGACGCCGAGGTCCAGCGCACGATGATGCAGCTCCTCTCCGAGATGGACGGGTTCGAAGATCGCGGCGACATCTCGATCATCGCCGCCACGAACCGCTTCGACATGCTCGATCGGGCGATCCTCCGTCCCGGCCGGTTCGACCGCCTCATCGAGGTGCCGAAACCCGGGCCCGACGGGCGCGAGAAGATCTTCGCCATCCACACGCGCGGGATGAACCTCGCCGACGACGTCGAGTTCGACGAGCTCGCAACGATGGCCGACGAGTTCAGCGGCGCGGAGATCGAGAGCCTCACGACCGAAGCCGGCATGTTCGCCGTCCGCGACGATCGCAGCGAGGTTCGGATGAGCGACTTCGAGGACGCACTGGCGAAGATCACCGAGGACGACACCGCCGCCGATCCGGTCGCCTTCCTCTGAGCGACGCGGATCGCAACGCTCACCGTTCGGTCGCTCCATCTTCCTGTATGCAGATCAGAATCGTCACCGGAACCGGCACCGGGCCGACGCCGATCGCGGCCTACGATACTGCACTCGCCGCTGCTGGCGTCCACAACTACAACATCACCACCGTTTCGTCGGTGATCCCCGACGACAGCACGCTCGAGATCGTCGACAGCGCCCCGGATCTCGGACCGGTCGGCGAGCGCCTCACCGTCGTCGAGGCGCGCGCCACGAGCGGGGTGGGTGAGAACGGTGCGGCGGCCGGTCTCGGCTGGACGACGACCGAGAGCGATCGGGGACTGTTCTACGAGGCGACCGATACCGACCCGGAGAGTGCCCGTGAGGGCGTGGCTGCGGGGCTCGACTCCGGGCGCGCGCTCCGCGAGTGGACGTTCACCGACGAGCGCATCGTGACCGAACACGTCGAAGGGACCGACGGAACGTTCGCGACGGCGCTCGTGCTCGGGATCTACGGCGACAGCGAGCCGATCTAGCTCGATCACCAGACGTGACAGGTGGTGTCGCGAACGGGAGTCTTTTCAGTACGTCGGCCCAACCATCGCCGTCCTTCTCATGAACGATCGCACACCAATGGGACCGAACGTCAACACCGCCGACGTGGAGCTCTCGGTCGAGCAGCGCCGGGCGCTCCAGGCCGGTCTCGACACCGTGGCCGCCCGCACCCGCGAGTATCTCCCCGACGAGTACGTCGTCGGCGCGCAGATCATCGCCGGCACGGACGGTCCACAGGGGACGATCGCGGTCCAACCACCGATCGGTGCGGCCGTCAGCGCCGGCTTCACGCCGGATTTCGACGATCTGAGCGACGGCATCGCCGAAGAGGACAGAACCGAAGTCGCGAGACAGCTCGCCGCCAGCGCCGCCCTCCAGGTGAAACAGGCGGTCTCGGACGGCATCACACCGGTCGGTCGCTAACTTAGACGCAGCCGTTCGGCGGGTCGTAAAACAGCACGTAGCCGAGCATCCCGATCGCCGGCAGCGTGCCGATGGCGAGCGCGACGGGGAGCGACAGCGCCGAGACAACGCCGGTCGCCCAGCCCGCGAGCAGGAGCGCCGGCAGCGCGATGAGCAGGAGATCGGCCGGCGCGATCGTTGGCCGGCGCTCGCGGACGATTTCGACGACCGAATCCTCCGAATCGGACTGGCCTGAGCGGTTCATCGTACGACGGCCAACGGCCGCCGGGTAATTAAATATTATTACCGCCAGCGACGAGCGGTCACTTCCCCCAGAAGGGGTCGCGCTGGCGCTGTTTGTCGAGATAGACGTGCAGCGCTTCGAGCTCATCGGCCGGGATGTCGTCGGTGAGCTCCTGTTCGAGCACCTTGGCGTGTTTTTCGGGGATCTCCGACCAGAGTTCGTCGCCCTCCTCGATCTGGCGGCCGACCGTCGGCCCGTCGATCGCGACGCTGACGCGCTCGCCCGCACGGGCCTGGTCGACGTCCTCGCCCTGTTCTTGGATCCCTTTGACCTGCCCGCGGCGCTCGGGTTCGCTTCCCTCGAAGTCGACGACGGTTGCGTTGCGCTTCAGCGTGCCCGTCATCACCTCGACGCCGACGACGGCGGGGTCGTTCTGCCGGAAGGTGTGGTCGGGCAGCAGGCGAAAGCGGGCGGGTCGTGAGATGTTCTCGAGGATGGTGTCCTGCTGACTGCGCTCGCGCTCGGCGATGAACTCCTCGTACTCCTCGATCAGGCGGTAGATGACGTCGCTCTCGAAGATCCGGATGTCGCCCTCGTCGGCCTGTCGCTCGGCGTTGTCGAGCACGTCGACCGAGAAGGCGAGCACCGTCTCGTGGCGCTCCTCGTCGGCGGTGCTCGCGACCGTGACGTCGCGCGGCGCGACGTCGCCGACCTCGGCGCGGACGATCGGGATCTCGGCCTCGTCGAGTGCGTTTGCGACCGCCTCAAGGCTGCCCAGCGTGTCGGCCTTGACGACGACACCCTCCTCCTCGGTCGTGACGCCGATGGCCGCCAGTTCTTCCTGGACTTCCTGGACGACTTCCTCGCGCGAGCGGTCGCGGACGACACGGACGGGTGCGCCGGCCATCGCGTCGTCGAGATCGGGTGCGGCGATCTTGAGACCGGCCGCCGCGCTCACCGCGTCGACCTGCTCGAACCGCTTTTCGGTGCGGATCTCGGCGAGCGGGCGCGGCTGGAGCAGCGCGCGCACGTCGGTCACGATCGGGTCGCCGGTCGCCCCCACGACGACCGTGTCGTCGGCGCGCACGGTTCCATCGTAGAGCACCACGTCGATCGCCGTGCCGAAGCCCTTCTGCTCTTTGACCTCAAGCACTGTGCCCGCGCCTGGCCCTTCGGCGTCGATGGCCATCGCGTCCTTGAGGTAGCGTTGCGAGAGCCCCATTAAAACTGTCAGCACGTCGGGCACCCCCTCGCCGGTCTCGGCGCTCGTCGGCACGACGCCGACGTTGTTGGCGAAGTTCTGGACGCGCCAGTACATGTCCGCCGAGAAGTCGTGTTCCGAGAGTTCGCCGATGAGTTCGTAGAGGCGCTCGTCGAGCGTCTCGCGCGCGCGATCGGACTGGGCGTCGTAGCTCTGCTGGATGGGGGCGTCGTCCTGCGGGTTCCAGCCCGGCACGGTGTCGATCTTGTTCGCCGCCACGACGAACGGCGTCTCGGTGCGCTGGAGGATGTCGATCGCCTCGATCGTCTGTGGCTGGAACCCGTCGTTGACGTCCACCACGAGCACGGCGATATCGGCGAGCGCACCCCCACGAGAGCGCAGCGTCGAGAAGGAGTGGTGACCCGGCGTGTCGATAAAGAGAAGGCCAGGAAGATCGAAGTCGGTCGGATCGACGAGACTGCCCGCGAGCTCCGAGACCGTTTCGAGCGGGACGGCGGTCGCGCCGATGTGTTGGGTTATCGCCCCCGCCTCGCCCTCCGTGACCGTCGAGCCACGGATCCGGTCCAGGAGGGTCGTCTTGCCGTGGTCGACGTGACCGAGAACGGCGACGATGGGGGTCCGAAGCGTTGCTACTGCGTCGCCGTCCGTCTCCGCGTCAGTATGTGTCTCCGACATGGCGTTCACCCGAGAAAGTCGTTATTCGTTCGAGTCGGTCACGGCAGTTAAGCGCGTCGTCACGCCCGCGTGGGCGAGAAACGGAAACTGCACCGTCTGCATGCGAAGTGGCTCTCGCACTGCGGTACAATCGGCGTCGGTCATGCGGACAGAGCACACGCCAGCACGAAAACGATATCGTCGGGCGCTCCGCGCGCGGGAATGCTCTCGGGCCTCCGTGGTGTTTATAATGGGCGGCCACGGTAGGGCGGGTATGCCGGACGTACTCGCACGGAAGCTCATCGACAAGGCCGTCATCGGCTCCGACGGTACCGAACTGGGCACGCTCTCGACGCTGACGATGGACCCCGACACGGGGCGGCTGGGCGATCTGCTCATCACGCCGCGGAGCGAGACCACCGAACAGATCGACCTCGAACGCGACGAGGACGGGAGATACGCCGTCGCCATCGGCCGCGTGCAGGCCGTCAAAGACCACATCGTCGTCGACCGCTAATGGAGATCCTCGACGCCTCGGCGTTCATCAACGAGTACGACGCCGGCGACGACATCGCGACCGTGCCCGCCGTCGGTGCCGAACTCGACGGCGAGAGTTCCTATCGCTACGACGCGCTCGAAGGGGCGGGTATGTACATCCACGTGCCCGAAGAGGCCGTCATCGGGCGCATCGAACGCGCCGCGAGCGAGAGCGGCGACAAGGACGAGCTCTCGGAGACGGACATCGAACTACTGGCGGCCGCCTTCGAACTCGATGCGAAGCTGGTGACCGACGACTACGCCATGCAGAACGTCGCCGAACGACTCGACATCTACGTCGAGTTCATCGCTCGCGACGGGATCACCGAACAGCGCGACTGGGACTTCCAGTGTCAGGGCTGTGGCCGCGTGTTCGACGAGAACAAGGATCGTTGTCCGATCTGTGGCAGCGGCCTCACCCGGAAGAACCCCTCGTAGTTACGGGGAAAGAAAGCCCAATCCACTCGTCTCGACGAGATAGAGCTGGACGAACAGGAGGGCGTTGTAGCCGCCGTGGACGAGGATCGGCACGAGGAGGTTGTCGGTGTACTCGTAGAGCGTGCCGAGCACGAGTCCGAGGACGAACGTCGAGACGACGTAGCCCCAGACCCCGGCCGCGCCGCTCGCCGCGACCAGCGCCGTGACGTGAGCCAGCCCGAAGAGCGCGCTCGACCCGACGATCGCGCCGACGGGCGAAAACACCCGTCGGAGCACGCCCTGAACCCCGCCACGGAACAGCGTCTCCTCGCCCGGCCCGGTCGCGACGAACGAAAGAACGACCAGCGACAGCGCGAGCAACGGCTGTGCTCTCGCAGCACTCTCGATGCGGTTCGTTCCCGGTGCGAACCCGAACTGATCGAGAACGATCCCGACCCCCTGTGCCGCGACGAGGAGAACGACGAATCCGACGACGACCCAGCCGATGTCCCGGAGGGTTCGCCGCGGGCGCGACAGCGACGGCCATCGGATATCGAGCAGTCGCGGACTGTCGCTGTAGCGCATGTAGCCGAGGACGAACGAAACGAACGCCGCCCCCTGGAGGAGCGTCGAGAGAGTGTAACTGACGGATCCCTCGATCGGAAAGCCGAAAGCCAGCAGACCAAGCGTCAGCGGAACGGCGAGGAGCTGTGCGAACAGAAAGCCGCCGGCGGCGAGTCCGAGCGCGACCGAGACGGCGAGCAGGTAATCGCGCCAGTCGTTCCCGCCGGCGGCGTGTTCGGATGCCATCGCGTGCGGGCACTCATCGCCGATTCGGCATACGTCCTCCGCTTTTCGAGCGCTACTCGACGACGAGGCGGGTCTTCTCGGCGACGGAGTCGCTTTCGTCGTTTCCGTCGCCGATCAGCCCGCGGGCCGCACGCTTGCCCCACTCGACGGCGGGCTGGGTGAACGTCTCGATGCCGTAGAGTTCGCCCGCGAGCACGCAGGCGACCTCCATCGTGTAGAGCAGTTCGCCGATCCCGGCCTCGTCGACCCAATCGAGTTCGATCCGTACCGAGGGACGGCCGGCCTCGGCGAGGCTCGCCTCGGTGGCGGCGAACTCCGCATCGAGCAGTTCGCCGAGTCCCGTGTCGCCCAGATAGGCGAGGTCGTCGTGGTCGGTTTCGGGAACTCGAAGATCGGGACGCTCGCGCGGGCGGACGAGCGTGACGAGCGTGTTTCCGGGTCCTGCCCGGTAGCGCTGGAGCTGGGAGTGCTGGTCGGTCGCGCCTAGCGCCCTGGTTGGGAGCTGGCCGAGCCCGTCCTTGCCGAGGCTCTCGGCCCATAACTGTGCAAACCACTCGGCGAACGATTCGAGCGATTCGGCGTAGGGCATCATGGCGTTGATCGCCGCCCCGCGCATGTCGAGCGCGTACGCCACGGCCCCGTAGGCGTAGGCCGGCGTCTCGAACAGGGAAGGAGAGAGTTCTGCCGCGCGCACACCGCCGTCGAGGATCGCCCCGATGTCGTGGCCACGGATGGCCGCCGGAGCGAGACCCACGGCGGAGAGCGCCGAAAAGCGGCCCGGGACACCGTCGGGCACCGCGAGCGCGGGCAGGTCGTGGCGATCGGCCAGTTCGCGCAGCGGGCCGGCGTCGCCCGTGATCGTCACCACTCGCTCGGTCCAGTCGACGCCCGCCTCGGTGAACGCCTCGCGCACCACGAGGAAGTTCGCCAGCGTCTCGGCGGTGGTGCCGGATCGGGAGACGACCGTCACGGCCGTCTCGGAGAGCGGAAGCAGCGAGAGTACCTCCGAGACGTGGTCGGGATCGACGTTGTCGAGCGTCAGGAGCCGCGAATCGCCGAGCGCCTCGGCGATGGTCGCCGCGCCGAGCGCGCTGCCGCCGATGCCGACGACGAGGACGTACGCCGCGTCGTTCACCGGTGCGACCGTCTCCGTGATCTCGTCGGGATCGGTCGTCTCGGGCAGATTCAGCGCGGCGTAGCCGAACTCGTCGTCGCGTCGGCCGCGCTCGATGCGCTCGTGGGCGCGCGCCACCCGCTCGTCGAGGCGATCGAGTGCCTCGCGGGAGATGCCCGGCGAGGCCTCGCTGGCGAGCGCGTTGCCGATGTCGATTTGCATACCGGCCGTGACAGGGCCGTCCCCAAATCGTTGCCGACCGCGGCGTTTAATCGCCCGCCGCCCGGACCCGACGCATGGGTGAGGCGAACGTCGAGGAACCGGGCGGGACGAGCGGGCCGGACGAGGAGGCCTACTCGGGGCTGTTCGGTGCGATCCCGTACGCGTTCGGATCGAGCCGGTCGTGGCTGTTCAAATCCTACGTCGTCGTCGGCGGGCTCGTGGCACTGCTCGTGGCGATCCTGATGACGCTCTCGCTCGTCACGCTCGTCTCGCGGACGGCGACCGCCGGCGGCGGGTCGCTGACGCTCTCACGGGCGTTTTTCGTGCTCGTCGGACTGTTCATCGTCGGCCCGCTGCTCGCACCGGTCCTGTTCGTCGCGCGCCGCCATCGCCGCGTCGGCGACAGGAAGCGCTACGACACGAGCCTCGCAGTCGCTGGCTACCTGTTCTTCGTCGCGCTCTACATCGGCCTGGTGATCACGATCCCGGCCGGTGAGCGGGAAGCGGTCAGCGGGTCGCTCGCGGGCGTCGTCGAGTTCCTCTACGCGCTCCCACAGCTCTGGGGACTGGTCCCGCCGGTCTGTGCGGCCGTCGGCATCTATCTGGTCCATCGGCTCATGCGGTGACCGCCGCCCCGAACTGAAAGGGTCAATCGGATCGCGCTCGAACAGTGAGTATGCCGACCGAGAGCACGTTTCTCGTCACGCACGCCGACGACGAGTCGGCGGTGTTGCACGATACGGCCGACGGACAGGTCCACACGCTCGCGGCGAACCCCGGTCTCGACGCGGACGACGCGATCGAGGGGACGATCGCGCCCGCCGGACCGATGGAGCTCGCGTGGGAACTGATCGAGATGGATGCACGGCGCCCGCTATCGACCGAACACAGCGAGGAGCCACCCACGAGTCAGGAGCACGAACTTGCGGACGCACAGGAAGCAGGCGAGCTGACGACCCGCGAGCGCGCCGGTGTCGGCGAGATCCACGTGCTCACGGTGCCTGCAGAACGCGTCTCCGAGGCGGTCGACGACGTGCTCGACGACGAGGCGACGCTCGTGCGCGCGGCCCGACTCGGCGTGAACCGGGTCGAAGTGCGTTCCGATGCCGAGGCGGGCGTCGTGGCGGTTCGATATCTTCCCTGAGCGAGGGGAGAGTGAGAGGAAGAGAGGAAATGAAGAGGAGAAGAAGGGATTCCAGCAACAGAAAGCTTATTCCACGGTGTGAGAGACGGGAAACGATGAATCGACGAGGGACGCTGGCGTGGCTGCTCGTCGCGGTCGTCTGTCTGTCCGCGCTGGGTGCGTTCTCGGCGACGGTCGCGAGCCAGAGCGCCACGGTGAACGAGACCGGACCGAACGACGAGCGGGCGGACGCGATGGAGCTCCCCGAGCGGACGTTCGTCGAAGCCGATACGAAGGACACCGACGACGACTGGTACGAGTTCGAGGCGAACGCCGGCGAGGCGATCAGGGTGACCGGTGGTTTCGGAGCCGAATACCCGACCGTCACGCTGCACGGACCGAACGGCGAGCTCGGCACCGGGACGGCGGGCGGCACCGAGGACGCCGCCATCATCGGTGCCGTCGCCCCCGAAGACGGGACGTACTACCTCGAAGTCACCCACGAGACCGAGTTCGAGGCGCGCTACTCGGTGGCGGTCGCGACCGCCGCACAGGACGAGTTCGAGCGCGGCGAGCAGGGAGCCACGGTCGTTGAGCCGGGGAAGACCTACAACGCGACGCTGTTCGAGCAGCGCGAGGACGTGTTCGCGGTCGAGGCGAGTGCGGGCGAGACGATCACCACGACCGCGCGGATAACCGATCCTGGGGCCGAGTACGGCCAGAACGTCGCCGTCTCCCTCTTCGACGGTGACGGCAACCGCCTCGATCCCACGAGCGGGCGCAATCACACGAACACCTTCGCCACCGAAACGACCTCGGAACAGCAGTTCACCGTCCCCGAGTCCGGAACGTACTACGTCCACGTCGCGTCGGCACGCTCCGTCGTCGGCGTCACCGGCTTCACCGGCTACGAGCTGACCGTCGACACGAGCGGCGGATCGAGCGACGGATCGTCCGATGCCTCCGCACTGACGATCGTCGGCGGCAGCCCGGAGGACAAGGTGAGCTACCGGATCGGCTACGAGGGAACCGTCGAGCGCAGCGGCGAGAGCCACGGTGCGCCGATCGCGGACAGACACGTCACCGTCGACCCGGACGTCGACGAGATCGGTGACGCGCGCGTCGACGGACGGCTCGGCGGCGGTGGCGACGCCTATCTCGTGACGGGCGAGATCACCGGTCTCGAGATCGACGGCGACGCGGAGATCTATCTCGATGGCGAGCAGGTCGATCCGGCGCGGTTCGGTGGCGTCGCCGACGAACGAACACCGACGCAGACTGCGACGCCCACACCAACCGCGACGGCGACGCCGACGGCAACCCCGACGACAACGCCACCCACCGAGACGGCGACACCATCGGCGACCGCGACGACGACAGCGGGTACAACCGACGGGCAGACGACGAACGCGACGAGCAAAGGGGAGATACTCGGCGGGGCCGAGACCGACACGGAGACGACGAGTTCGGGCGGTCCCGGCTTCGGGATCGCCGTCGCGATCGTCGGGCTGCTCGTGGCCGCGCTGGTCGCGACGCGGCGCGAGTGAGCGGGCGGAAACATACAAACGTTTATTCGCGGGCCTTCCGGACCGCAGGACATGGCTGCGCTCGACGTACCGGCAGTCGATTACACCGACTATACCGACCGCCAGCTCGCCGCGATCCCGCTGGCGGTGCTCGTCCTCGCGCTCGCGGTTCTCGGCGGCTGGTTTCTCATGACCGGCGCGCCGGTGACGCCCGGCATCGAGTTCACCGGTGGTACCGAACTCCAGGTCACGACGGGAGCGGGTCAGGCCCAGATTCAGGACAGTTTTGCCGCTCTCCCCGCCGTCGACGGTCAGCCAACCGTCACGCCGACCGCGGGCGGCAACACCTTCATCGTCACCACCCAGTCGACCGACACCGACGCGCTCACGTCGGCCGCCGAGTCCGCGGGCTACACCGTCGAATCCGTACAGGAGACCTCCGCGAGCTTCGGCTCCGACGTCCAGCAGCTCGGGGTGCTGGGGCTGGCGGCGGCGTTCGTCGGCATGGCGCTGCTCGTGTTCGTGCTCTTTCGAAGCCTCGTCCCCTCGGTCGCCGTCATCCTCTCGGCGTTTTCCGATATCGTCGTGCCGCTCGCGCTGATGAACCTCTTCGGGATCGAGCTCTCGCTGGGCACGGTGGCGGCGCTGTTGATGCTGATCGGTTACAGCGTCGACTCCGACATCCTGCTCAACAACCACGTGCTCAAGCGCCGCGGTGATTTCTACGAGAGCACCTATCGCGCGCGACGCACGGGCGTGACGATGACGCTCACCTCCATGTCGGCGATGGCGGTGATGGCGGTCGTCGCCTCGAAGTACGTCTTCAACATCCCCCTCCTCTCGCAGGTCGGGGTCGTGCTCGTGATGGGGCTCGCCGTCGATCTGATGAACACCTATCTGCTCAACGTGAGTCTGCTTCGCTGGTACAAGTTCGAGGGGATCGCGCGATGATCCGTGAGAACTGGCGCATCGGCCTGCTCGTGATCTTCGTCCTCGCGGCCGCCGTCGCGCTGTTCGCGCCCGGCCTCGGCGGTGGCGTGGCGGCGAACGCGACCGACGGCAACGTCACGACCGGGCCGACGAACCTCCAGTACGGGCTCGATCTCTCCGGCGGCTCGCAGATCCGCGCGCCGCTGTCGGGCCTCACCGCCGAGGGCGTCGACGTCGGCCCCCGAGGAGGAAACAACCTCACCGGACAGGTCGCGAGCGAACTGAACGTCTCGACGACCGACGTGCGGGTGCGCCCCGGCAACGGCAGCGCCACCGTCGAGGTCTACTCGGGCAACGTCTCCCAGCGCGCGTTCGCGAGCGCGCTCCAGTCGGCCGGCTACGACATTCAGCGAAGCGACGTCAGCGACGGTCTGACCAAGGAGACCTACGACACGGCCGTCGAAGTGCTGAGCAACAAGATCAGCGAATCCGGCCTCTCCGGCGGCTCCGTTCAGACGGTGTCCTCGGGTGGCGAACGCTACGTCAGCATCGAGGTGCCGAACCAGAACCGCTCGGAGCTCAGAGAACTGGTCGCCGATCAGGGTCAGGTGAAGACGATCGCGTACTTCACCGTCGAGGGCAATCGAACGCCGAGCTACTGCGAGGGTCCTGTCGGAACGAACGCCAGCGGCAACGGTAGTGCGAACGGGACCGGCCCGACCACCTGTAACGTGACCGCGCTGCCGAGTCAGCAGTCGTTCCAGGACGTGCGACCCGTTCAGCAGGATCAGAGCGGCCGACCAGTCGTTCCGGTGACGCTCACCGAGGAAGCGGCCAAGCCGTTCACCGAGAAGATGCAGCGGTTCGGCTTCGACGACCCGTCGAACCGCACCTGTGGCTACGGTCGCGGCGGTGGCGGCCACTGCCTGCTGACGGTGCGTGACGGCGAAGTCGTCTACTCGGCAGGCGTCGACCCCGATCTCGCACGGAGTTTCGCCAGCGGCGAGTTCGTCGACGACCCGGTCTATCAGACGTCGGCACAGAACGCCTCACAGGCTCAGGGGCTCCAGGTCGACCTCCAGGCGGGTGCGCTGCCCGCGCCACTCAATCTGAAAGAGGGAACGAGCCAGTACATCCTGCCGAGCGTCGCCCAGCGGTTCAAGGGGCTCTCGCTCGTCACGGGGCTCGTGGCGGTGCTCGCGGTCAGCGTGGCGATCTTCGTCAGATATCGTGAGCCGCGCGTGGCGGTGCCGATGCTGCTGACGGGGCTCTCGGAGGTGTTCATCCTGCTCGGCTTCGCGGCCACGATCGGGCTGCCGCTCGATCTCTCGCATATCGCCGGCTTCATCGCCGTCATCGGGACCGGGGTCGACGATCTGGTGATCATCGCCGACGAGATCCTCCAGAGCGACGTGAGCACCGGGAGGGTGTTCAAGAGTCGGTTCCGGCGGGCGTTCTGGGTCATCGGCGCGGCCGCCGCGACGACGGTGATCGCGATGAGTCCGCTCGCACTGCTCTCGCTCGGCGACCTCCGCGGGTTCGCCATCATCACGATCGTCGGTGTGCTGATCGGCGTGCTGATCACGCGCCCGGCCTACGGCAACGTGCTGCGCCGGCTGCTCACCGACAACTGAGCGGGCACGGGATCGAATCGACCATCGACGACGCCGGCGAACGGGAGCCTTTTGCACCGACCGCTCCAACCGGGCGCATGGCCCAGTCATCCGAACACCACGGCGAGTGGCCGCTCAAACGGCTGCTGACAGAGGTCGTCGGCTCGGGACACAAATCGGCCGACGACATGACGCGCGCGCAGGCGACCGAGGCCTTCGAGCGCATCCTGGACGACGAGCCCGATCACACGACGCTCGGGGCGTTCTGGCTCGCCAACCGCTGGAAGCGCAACACGCCCGATGAGCTGGCGGCGTACATCGACACCATGGCCGACCGGTCGGTGGAGTTCGCCACACCCGACTGCGATCCCGTCGACTGCGGGGCGAACTACGACGGGAAGGGCCGCTCGGCGATACTGGGGGTCGGTGCCGGCATCGTCGCCGCGGCGGCCGGCACGCCTGTGGTAACACACTCCGGCGATCGCGTCCCCACGCAGAAACAGGACGCCTACAAACACGTTCTCGACGAGTTGAGCATCGAAACCGATCTCGCACCCGCCGAGAGCGCCGACATGGTCGACGAGACGGGCTTTGGCTTCTACTACCAGCCGAACTTCAACCCCGGTGTCGCCGACCTCGTAGAGCGCCGCGACACGATGGGTGTGCGGACGTTCGTCAACACGATCGAGACGCTCGCCAACCCCGCCGACGCCGACGTCCATCTCGGGAGTTTCTACCACCTGCCCTACGCGAAGCGGATCATCGACACGTTCGCGGCGAGCGAGCGCTACGGGATCCCCCGCGTGGTGATGTTTCAGGGGATGGAGGGGTACGACGACATCCGGCCCGGGTCGACGACGGTCGCCGTGGGTGAAGACGACGAACTCGACGATTTCGAGATCGAGACCGACGAGTACGGCATGGATTTCGCCGAGGAAGACCTCGAAGTCGACGACGTGGCGACGGACTCGGCGGCGATCACCGAAGCCGTGCTCACGGACGATCGGGAGGACCAGTTCGCCGACGCCATCGCGCTCAACGGCGCGTTCCGCATCTACGCCCGCGAGGACTGCGACTCGCTCGACGAGGGGCTCGCGATGGCACGCGAGGCTATCGCCGACGGCAGCGCCGAAGCGGTGCTCGACGAACTTCGAGCCTTCTGAGCCGTCGGAGTCGGCAGGGTTTTCCATCGCGCCGTCGACGTGCGGATATGACAGACGCGACGCTGCACACCAATCGCGGCGACATCGAGGTCGAACTGTACGACGAGCGCGCGCCGCGCACGGTCGAGAACTTCGTCGGGCTGGCGACCGGCGAGCAGGAGTGGGAAGACGGCGGCGAGACGGTCGAGAAACCGCTCTACGACGACGTGGCCTTCCACCGCGTCATCGAGGGGTTCATGATCCAGGGTGGCGACCCCGACGAGAGCGGTCGCGGCGGCCCGGGCTACACCTTCGACGACGAGTTCCACGACGACCTGCGCCACGACTCCGCAGGAACGCTCTCGATGGCCAACTCGGGCCCCGACACCAACGGCTCGCAGTTCTTCATCACGCTCGATTCCCAGCCCCATCTCGACGACCGCCACGCGGTGTTCGGCGACGTCACGGACGGGATGGACGTCGTCGAGGAGATCGGCTCCGTGCCGACCGACGCCAACGACCAGCCCCAAGAAGAGGTCGTCCTCGAATCGGTCGAGATCCACGAGTAAACCGACAGACGAAACCGCGGGGAGGGTCTCGTTCGACTATGGCCGACGATCCCGTCGATCCGAGCACCATCGGCGAGCGCGACGCTCCACCCATATCGGAGAAACCCTACAAGATCGTCTTCGAGGCGAACAAGTGCATCGCGGCGGGCAAATGCGCCGAGGTCTCCGACAACTGGTCGATGAACATCACGAGCGGGATCGCCGAGCCGGCATCGTATTTCATCACCGAAGCGGAGCTCGACGACAACATCGAGGCGGCCGAGGTCTGTCCGGCGAAGAAGGATCGCGGCGTGATCCACGTCGTCGACCGCCGGACGAACGAGGAGATCGCCCCCGATCCCGACGGCGACGGCACGCTCTCGGTCGACTGGTGAATCGAAACGGGTTTTCGCACGCGGGCGAACGCTGAACTGCGCGAGGGTGGCCGAGTCTGGCCAAAGGCGGCGGGCTTAAGACCCGCTCTCTCAGGAGTTCATGCGTTCAAATCGCATCCCTCGCATCACACCCCCCCCCCCTCGACTCTCCATCGCCCACCACACCGGCGACGGGTTTATCATGGTTCCGCATGACCAGTCGCGTGATGAACTCGGAACTGCTCGCCGGCGACGTCGCCGATCAGCTCGTGACGGCCACCCGGACCGCGACCGGCGACCGGCTCCGCTCGGTGACCTACTTCACCCGCACCGACTACGACCAGCTCTACCTCCGTGGCGACCTCGAACGCGACGCCGACGTGATGAGCTTCATCGGCCACGAGTGGCACGACTTCAAGAACACGCGCAACGCCTACCGGAGCTCCGAGCTCGGCGGCTATCGCCACACCATCAGGGTGTTCGAGAACGGCGATCTCCTGCGCATCACGACCGATCGCAACGGGGTGTTCGTCACCACCGACGGCCTGACGATGAGCGACTTCGAGGCCGTCGCGAGCGCCGTCCTCTCGATACTCGACGACCGCTGACGACGCGCTTTTGCCCGCGAGCACCCGAACGCAACCATGACCGACGACGCGTTCGCGGCCCACGACGCCTACGAATCGGATGAAGGAGAGTACGCGCTCACGACCACGCCGTTCGACGGCCGCGTCGCCGTCGCTGACGACGAGTACCGAGTGTGGGTGACGATGCCGACGCTCGACGCCGCCACCGAGGAACCGGTCGAGGACGTCCTCGAGAATGGGTGGTTCGAGACGCTCGCGCTCCGACTGGAGGATGCCGGCGGTGCGACGCGCGGCGATGTCGAGGTTCCCGAACCGACCGTCGAGCGCCGGAACGGGGAGGTGCGCGTCGAGTGGCTGCTCGCGCACGGCGACGGGGCCCGGGCGGCCGAGGCGGCGAAGGCGCTGGTCGAGTACGCCGAAGGGACGTACGTCGAGGGGATCGTTCCCGGCTACTCCTATCTGCCGCCCGTCGCCGATCTCATCGCGCGCGCCCGGACGGAGGGTGACGGCGAGGGCGAGCGCGGCCCGATGCCGCTTTAGACCGCGCCGACGACGAGATGGCGCACGTCGCCGAGAACGTCGAAATCGGCGAGTGCGACCACCCGATCACCGCGTTCGAGCGAGTCGTCGGCGTGGGGCAGGTCGACCGCCTCGCCCTCCTTCCCGAAGGCGAGGAGTTCGGCCCCGCCGGGGAGTTCGAGCTCGCTCAGGCTGTAGCCGCGCATCGGCGAGGCTTCGGTGACGGTGAACTCGACGAGCTGGAGATGCTGGGCGATGTCGGCGATCGCACGGGTCGAGCCGCCGACGAGGGCGTTCTTCGCGCCGATCGCGCCGAGTCGTTCGGGGTAGACCACCTCGTCGACCGCGGCGGCGTACTTCCGGTAGATCTCCTGGTAGTAGTCGTCGTCGGCGCGCATCACGGTGCGACAGTCGTACGCGTCGGCGATCATGCAGGCGACGAAGTTCGTCGTCAGATCGCCCGTGAGCGCGCCGATCGCGTCCGCGTCGGCGATGCCCGCCTCCACGAGATCCTCCTCGCGACTCCCGTCGCCGTCGAGCACGTCGACGATCTCCAGGCGCTCGCCCCAGAGACGTTCCAGTCGTTCGGGATCGTTGTCGACGACGGTCGCCTCGTGACCCTCCTCGGCGAGCACCCGTGCCGTCCTGAGCCCGACCCGCCCGGCCCCGATGATGACGAATCGCATACTCCCACTACATCATGGTCAATAATAACAGTACGCACGATTTGCTGGGTCGGCCCTCGTGACGCACCGACCCGCTCCCCTCTCCCCTCCCACTCCACCTTGTCCCGCGTGCTTTCGACACCCCAAAGGTCGTTCGGGCGGTAGCGGTGGTATGGTTTCGGTCGCCGACATCGTTGGATTGCTCGTCGTCGTCGGCGTCAACACTGCCGTCGCCGCGCTCGCCACACGATTTCTGCGCGTGCAGCTCACCACTCGCTGGGGCACTGCTATCTACATCGTCGCCCTCGTACCCGCCGTCCAGCTGCTCGTCACGCTCGGACTGACCGGTCCGCTTGGGCTCGGCCCCGATCTCGGCAGTTCGCTCACCGTCGTCAGCGTCGCGGTCGCGCTGCCGTTCGCGCTCGGAGTCGCCTTCGATTACTTCTGGATGCCCTCGCCCGCCGAGGTCGAACTGCCCGAACGCCTCGAACGATCCTAATCGAGCAGTCGATCGAGCGCCGTCTCGACCGCAGCGAGGACGTCCTCGGGCGGCTGACTCGCGTCGATCCTGACGAACCGCTCGGGTTCGTACTCGATGAGTGTCTCGTAGTTCGATCGGACGGCCGCGAGATAGCCCGCCTGTTCGAACTTGTTCGTCGCGCCGCTTCGTGCCGCACCGGTCTCGGGGTCGATGTCGAGATAGATCGTCGCATCCGGCGGGCGCGTCCAGGGCTTGTGCACGCCACGGATGTATTCCATCGGCCGCTTTACCTCCCCTTCGAGCGCCGCGCCCTGGTAGGCGTAGCGCGAGTCCGAGTACCGATCCGAAACGACCAGTTCGCCGTCGGCGAGTGCGGGGCGCACGGTATCGGCGAGGTGGGCAGCGTGGTCGGCGGTGTACAGAAAGAGTTCGGCGAGCGAGTCGGCGTCGGGGTCGTCGATCGAGCGCGCGACCGCCTCGCCGTACCAGGAGTCGGTCGGCTCGCGCGTGAACACGCCGTCGTAGGACGCCCGGAGCGCCTCCCAGACGGTCGTCTTGCCGCTGCCGTCGATCCCCTCGATCGTGACGAGCATGGTCATCGTTCGCCCGCCGACGGGTAAGTCCCGTCTTCCGGTGACGGTAGTTTTAGGTCAACTCGCCGAGTCATTCGGGTATGGACGTACTCGTGACCGGCGGCGACGGCTTCGTCGGACGCTCCCTCTGTGACGAACTGGCGGAACGCGGCCACGACGTGACAGCGCTCTCGCGCGATCCCGACCCGACGGTGTTCGAGCAGGACGTCTCCACCGCCGTCGGCGACGTGACGGCCTACGACTCCATGGTCGAGCAGTTCGAGGGCCGGGACGCCGTGGTGAACCTCGTCGCGCTCTCGCCGCTCTTCCAGCCGCCGAGCGGGACGAGCCACCGCGAGGTCCACCTCCGGGGCACCGAGAACGCCGTCCGGGCCGCCGAGGAGCACAGTGTGGAACGGTTCGTCCAGATGAGCGCGCTCGGCGCGGACCCCGACGGCGACACGGCGTACATCCGCACGAAGGGCCGTGCCGAAGGGGTCGTCAGGGACTCGAGCCTCGACTGGACGATCTTCCGACCCTCCGTCGTCTTCGGTGACGGCGGCGAGTTCGTCTCGTTCACGAAGAAGGTCACGCCGCCGTATCTCGCACCCCTCCCACGTGGCGGGCGCACGCGCTTTCAGCCGATCTGGATCGGCGATCTCGCCCCGATGCTCGCCGACGGGCTCGACGACGAACACGTCGGCGAGACGTACGAGCTCGGCGGTCCTGCCGTCCTGACGCTCGCCGACGTGGCCAAACTCGCCTATCGCGCCGAGGGCAAGCCGGTCTCCGTGCTGCCGGTGCCGATGGGACTGACGAAGCTCGGCATGAGCGCGATCGGCCCCGTACCGATGATCCCGTTCGGCCCGGATCAGGCGCGCTCGCTCGAGATGGACAACGTCGTCGACGAGAACGACATCGGGGCGTTCGGGCGCGGTGAGTCTGAGCTGACGACGCTCGCGTCGTATCTCGGTGTCGAGTAGAGTCCGGCGATCGCAGCGGTCCACGACCACCGGGGATATGACCCTCGGCCCGTAGTTTCCGTATGCGCGTCGTCGTCCCGTTCGCCGCCGAGCAGCCGAAAACCCGCCTCGACGGCTTTCTCACCGCCGCCGAGCGCCGGGAGTTCGCCGACGCGATGCTCGCCGACGTTCTCGCCGCCATTCGTGAGAGCGGCCACGAGCCCGAACTGCTTGCGACCGCACCGATCGACCGCAACGTGCCGACGATCGTCGACGAGCGCCCGCTGACCGCGGCCGTGAACGCGATTCTCGAAACCGACTCCCCCGTCGCGATCGTGATGGCCGATCTCCCGCTCGCGACGCCCGCAGCGCTCGCGAGGCTGTTCGAGGCCTCCGAAGACGTGGTGCTCGCGCCCGGTCGCGGTGGCGGGACGAATGCGCTCGTCGCGCGCCATCCAGACTTCCGCGTCGACTACCACGGCACCTCCTTTCTCGATCACCGCGAGGGTGCCCGTCGTGTCGGCGCGAGCGTCGGCACCGTGGATTCGTTCCGGCTCGCCACCGACATCGACGAGCAGATGGATCTCGCTGAGCTGCTCGTCCACGGGGAGGGTACAGCGCGCGCGTGGCTCGACCGCGCGGGTGTACGACTCGTCCGCGATGAGGGGCGCGTCGGCGTCGAGCGGACCGAAAACGGCTGAATCGGGTCGGAGTTGGGACAACCGTTTAGTTGGACGATCACCGAGTTTCGGTCGCGCGAGCCGGTTCGCGCGCAGTCGGTCGGTGTCGTCCCGTCCCCTCCCGACACCGGCTTCCGGACAGTCTTTTGCCCACCCGCCACGAGGGGCGTCCATGTCCGGTATCGACGCCGCCCTCGCCGCCACCCCGGGCGAGCGCGACTGCCTCCGTTCCGTGGGCCCCGACGACGTCGAGCCCGCCTCGGCGCTGACGTTCGCGCGCAACGTGTTCGTCCCGCTGACGACGGCCTGCCGGTACACCTGTACCTACTGCACCTACTTCGACCCGCCCGGCGAAGCCTCGCTACTGAGCCGAGAAGAAGTCCGCGACGTGCTCGAAACCGGCGCGGACGCCGGCTGCACCGAGGCCCTGTTCACCTTCGGCGACACGCCCGACGCGCGCTACGAACGCATCCACGAGCAGCTCGACGAGTGGGGCTACGACTCGATTCACGACTATCTCTACGCAATGTGCGAACTCGCTCTGGAGGTGGGGCTACTCCCGCACAGCAACCCCGGCGATCTCACTCGCGAACAGATGGCCGATCTCGCGGAGGTGAACGCCTCGATGGGCGTCATGCTCGAAACCACCGCCGACGTCGAGGCCCATTCGGGATCGCGAAAGAAAACGCCCGAACAGCGCCTCGCAACGATCCGCGCGGCCGGCGAGGTCGGGATCCCGTTCACAACGGGGATCCTGGTGGGTATCGGCGAAGACTGGGACGACCGCGCCGAATCGCTGCTCGCCATCCGCGCGCTCCACGAGGAGCACGGTCACGTTCAGGAAGTCATCGTCCAGCCGGTGGCCGAAAACGAGCGCTGGAGCGGTCCCACACCCACCGTCGAGACGCTGCGCCGCGCGGTGGCGATGGCCCGCTACGCACTACCCGACGAGATCTCGGTACAGGTCCCGCCGAACCTCGCGCCCGTCGGTGAAGTCATCGACTGCGGCGTCGACGATCTCGGTGGCGTCTCACCGATCACCGACGATCACATCAACCCGGACTACGCCTGGCCCGGCCTGCGCGAACTGGAGTCGATCGCCGACGACGCTGGCGTTCCGCTGAACGAGCGCCTGCCGACCCACGCGCGCTACGTGGATGAACGCTGGCTCGCGCCGCGGATCGAGCGCGCCATCGACCGCGAGAACGAGGCCGGTGAGCGCTATCGCGCGGTGCTCTCGGCGAGCGACTGACGCGCTCAGTCGTCGGCGGGTGCGTGGCTCGTCCCGTCGAACAGCGGCGTCCCGTCGGCCTGTGGCCCGAGTCGCGGCCCGTCGGGAGCGTCGACGTCGATCTCGCGCACCTGCCGGTAGTCCGTCGAGCGCTCGGCGGGTGTCCGCCCGATCGCCGAAATCATCTCGACGTACTCGTCGAAGCTCCGGTACTCGCCGAACTCGCCGCCCGCACGCTTGGTGATCTCCTCGGAGAGGATGGTGCCCATGAAATCGTTCGCGCCACACGAGAGCATCTTGAGCCCCTGCTGGTCGCCGTACTTCACCCAGCTCGACTGGATGTTGTCGACGTTGTCGAGGAACAGCCGCGAGACAGCGATCATCAACTCGTCCTCGTCGTCCGTGGCTCCTGATTCGACGATGCCGCGCTCGGCGAGCGGCGTGTTCGGGTGAATAAAGGAGAGGGGAACGAACTCGGTGATCGCGCCCGTCTCGTCCTGTAGCTCGCGCACGCGCTGGAGGTGTTTCACCCGATGGGCCGCGTTCTCGACGTGGCCGTACATGATCGTCGCAGTCATGTCGAGACCAACCGCCGCGGCCGCCCTCATCGCCCGTAGCCAGCCGTCGGTGTCGATCTTGCCCGGACAGATGACGTCGCGCACCTCGTCGACGAGGATTTCGGCCGCGGTTCCGGGCACCGAATCCAGGCCTGCCTTCTGGAGGCGGCCGTACACTTCCTCGTAGCTCCAGTCGGTGCCGCGGCGGGCGTGGTAGGCCTCCTCCGGCGTCATCGAGTGGAGGTGGATCCCACTCGTGCTCATCGCATCCATCTGTTCCAGATAGGTGCCCGGATCGGTGTCGTAGGCCGCCGGCGGGCGGTAGTTCACCGTCTTCGCGGCGTCGTCGTAGTTCGCCAGGATCTCGTGGTGTTCGTCGTCGAGCGCGAAGGCGGGATGGAGCCCCGAGACCGATGTGACTTCGTATATACCGCGTTCGGCGGCCCGCTCGACGATCTCGCGGGAGTCGGCCGGCGTCTTGGTGAACCCGCCGTGGTCCTCGTCGGCGTCCGATCGGAAGTGCTGGGAGCTATCCTTGAAATTGCAGAACAAGCATCCAGTGTTGCAGGCGGTCGTGACGTTGTTGTTGAGGTTCGCGACGAACGTGACCTGCTCGCCGACCGCTTCCGCGCGACGCCGGTCGGCGGCTTCGAGCACGCGCTCCTTTCGCTCGGGGTCGATCCCCTCGTCGTCGGTACCGGTCGTGATGAGTTCGATGCCGTCGGCGACCGCGAGCCGTTCGCCGTTCCGTGCTTTCCGGAGAGCGTTCTCGAACGACTGGTCGGTCGCGGGAACGCACTCGAAGCCGAACTCCCCGCGCGAGCGCTGCATGGTGTGACTGGCGCGGCGAACCCGTTAAAACCCCACGGTAGATGCGCTCAAACCGACTGGCCCGACGGCGCGTGATCGGTGAACTCGGCGTCGAGATCGGCGAAACAGTCGGGGCAGACCATCCGTATCGTCTCGGTCTCGTCGCCCGGACCGCTCTCGTCGATCAGGACGGCTCGGCAGTCGGGATACTCGCTCGGGCTGAGCTCGGTGCCACAGAGTGCGCAGTCCGTTCCGGCGGGCGTCGGATCGGGCGTCTCGCCGGGCGGGTCGGGATCGGTGCCGTTCGGCCGCGGCTCCTCGCTCATCGGTCGCCCCCGTCGAACCGAGCGTTCAGTTCGTTCCAGCAGCCCCGACAGAGCCGGTAGGACGCCTGCTCGTCGGTCCCATTCGAATGGTTTTCGAGCCGGATACGCCACTGTGACTCGCCGCGTGCATTACATCTGTCGCAGATGGTTTCGGTCATGTTCTGTGCGATCGAATAGCTGTTTGGTGACGGAGCGACCTATATGTTTGCTCGCGGGATGACAACCGCTTAGTTCGCCGCCGGCGAGGTCACCCCATGACCAGCGTCAAGGAGTTCCGCGTCGAGCAGCCCGCGACGCCCGACGAACTCGGTTGCGGACGGTTCGTCTTCACCGACGCCTACTCGATCTTCGACTGGGGGCGCATGCCCGACACGATCCCCGGGAAGGGGCGGAGCCTCTGCACGATGGGCGCACACAACTTCGCGCTGCTCGAAGCCGAGGGCATCCCGACACACTACCGCGGCGTCGTCGCCGACGGTTCGGTGGTCGAGCTCGCCGACACCGACAAGCCGCCGCGCGAGATGGCGATCGAGCTCGCACAGGTGCCCGAACTCCCCATCGAGAACGGCGACTACGAGTACGGGAAATTCCACGCCGACGCGGGTGACAACTACCTGATCCCGCTCGAAATCGTCTTCCGGAACACGGTGCCGGTTGGGTCGAGTCTGCGCTCGCGCCGCGATCCCGAGGACGTGGGCCTCGACGCCGCGGAGTGGCCCGACGAATCGGTGAGATTGCCGGAGCCGGTCGTCGAGTTCTCGACGAAGTTCGAGGAGCAGGACCGCTATCTCACGCGGGAGGAAGCGGACGCGATCGCCGGTCGGGCGATGCTCGACGAACTCGCGGCGCTCGCGCGCGAGGTGAATCGCGTCGTGACCGAACGAGCGCGAGAAGTGGGGCTGACTCACGAAGACGGTAAAATCGAGTGTCTCTACCACGACGGTGAGGTGCGCGTCGCGGACGTCGTCGGCACCTTCGACGAGAACCGGTTCTCGTACGATGGCCACGAGATCTCGAAGGAGGTGCTCAGACAGTACCACAAGCGCACCCAGCCCGAGTGGGTGGCGGCCGTCTCCGCGGCGAAAGGGGAAATCGAAGAGACCGACGGAACCGACTGGCGAGCGCTCTGCGAGCGCGATCCGGAGCCGCTCGCCGCGGACGTCGTCACGACCGCGAGCGATCTCTACACCGCCGGCGCGAACGCCTACGTCGGTCGCGAGCTGTTCGACGCGCCCGAACTGAGCGCCGCGGTCGAGGCTGCGAGCGAACTGCCGTAGTTCCGTTTCACAATCCCCCCCCCTTCTACCCGACTCGGAAGTCGTTGCGTAGCGGGCACGAAACATCGGTAGCCAGCGGGTCGCTCTGGAGTGCAATCGGAGATGGTTTCGATCGACGCCATCCGAAGCGCTTTCGCCCGCCGGGATCCGCCACCCGATATGACCGCCTACACCGCCGTCGTCACCGTGCGACTGAAGCGGGGCGTGCTCGATCCCGAGGCCGAGACCACCCGGCAGGCGCTCTCGCGACTCGGTTTCGAACTGGAGGAGCTCCGCGCGGCCGACCGCTTCGAGATCGACCTCGACGCCGAGAGCGAAGCGGCCGCCGCCGAGCGCGCCGAATCGATGGCCGAACGGCTGCTCGCCAATCCCACGATCCACGACTACGCGGTCGAAATCGAGAACAGATGACGGTAGCAGTGATCCAGTTCGGCGGCTCGAACTGCGACCGCGACGCCGTGCGCGCACTCGACGCGGTGGGCGTCGACGCCGAACGCGTCTGGCACGAGAACGGACTCCCCGACGACCCCTCAGGCATCGTCCTTCCTGGAGGCTTTTCCTACGGCGACTACCTCCGGGCCGGCGCGATGGCCGGACGCGCACCCATCGTCGAAGCGGTCCGCGACGCCGCGCGCAAGGGCGTGCCGGTGCTCGGGATCTGCAACGGCGCGCAGGTCGGCTGCGAGGCGGGGCTGACACCCGGTGCATTCACCACGAACGCGAGCGCGCGCTTCCAGTGCGAGCACGTCCATCTCCGCGTCGAGAACGCCGAAACACCCTGGACGCGCGCGTTCGAGGCGAGAGAGGTCATCTCGCTCCCGATCGCCCACGGTGAGGGACGCTTCGAGATCGGCGAGGAAGAACTCGCCACCCTCGACGACGAGGATCGGATCCTCTTTCGCTACTGTGACGAGGACGGAAACGTGACGCCGGCAGCGAATCCCAACGGCTCGACGGGCGCGGTGGCGGGTCTCTGCGGCGAAGACGAGCACGTCGCCGTGTTGATGCCCCACCCCGAACGGGCCACGCTGCCGGAACTCGGCGGCACGGACGGTCAGGGCGTCCTGCGTGCGTTCGCCGAGTGAAGGCGGGCGACCGTGACTTTTTGTTCGTGAATACGGTATCGACTCACATGGGTGAGCGTGCGTGTTATCGTGCGGTCTGTCCGAACTGTGATCTCCAGCTCTCGATCGCCGACGAGACCTGTCCCGAGTGTGGGGCCGAGATCGACGCGGACGACTGATCACGAACTGACGAGTCGGCAGCCGACGGTCGATCCGTAGCGAAACGGTCCGCCGAAGGGTCGCTATCGCGCCAGCGGCATCCCGTAGCTCTTCTCGCGCTCCATCACCGCCTCCCAGGTTCGCTCGCATTCGCAGGAGACCTGCTCGAACACCGAAGGATCCTGTCTGAGATCGAAGTCCTTGATAGCAGTTTGAACGTGATCGTCGCACTCCCCGCAGTTGTGTGGACCGCGATCGGAGCCGTGGCCCACCGGATCGGAGATCACGAGCGCGTCGACATCCGCGGTCTCGTAAAGGACTTCGGCCACGGACCAGAGCCACGGCGGGCGGTAGCCGCCGTCGTGATACAGTTCCTCGACCATCGTGTGGCGCTGGACATTGGTAGGGTTCATCGAGACGGTGTGGGCGTACTCCGCACAGCGCTCGACCGAGGAGATCATGTCCGCGACAGCTTCGGACTCGCTGAGGAAGGGCGGTTTCATCAGGAGATAGGCCTTGATGCCGGCACCCGCGTCGCGGGCCTGTTCGCTCGCCGCGACGAAATCGTCGAAATCGAAGTACTTGTTCACGCAGTCGTGGCGCACCCGATCCGTGGCGGTCTCCAGTCCGACCGCCACGTCGACCGCGAGCCCCTGCTCGGTGAAGTCGGCGAGACGATCGTGTTCGACGAAATCCGGCAGCGACTCGACGACGATGCGCTCGCGGTCGCCGAAGGCCTCGGCGATCGCTCGTCGGGTCTCGGCGGGCACCTCGCGCTCGTCGAGAAAACTGCCCGACGTGTAGATCTTGATCAGCGGACACGGTCCGTCGGCGTGTTCGCGTTCGTGTTCGAGGCAGACGTCGAGCTGGTCCATGAGGGCGTCGTGGGCGACTGTCCCGCCCTCGACCGATTCGGCGACGTAGCCACACATCGTACAGCCGCCGGCGCGCGCCCAGCGACAGCCACCCGTGTTGAGGATGATCGTCAGGCTGTCCCGCACGCCGTCGGGCGTGTTGTCCTCGTCGACCCAGACCCGTGTGGGTTCGTGCGGATCGTAGGTCTGGTCGTTGCGCGCGCGGATCTCGCGCATCGCGGCGTTGTGGGCGTCCATGCCCTTCCCCGCCTCGTAGACCTCGGGGCTCGGCTGGCTCATTGGACGATATACCCCGTGGAGCGGCAAAACCCCACCGCCCCGCCGACGCCCGTCCCCGATACTTCCCGTCGCCTATCGCTCCTCGACGTGACGGACGTCGACGGCCATCCCGCGGGAAGCCTCGGTCATCGCGCGCCCGTGCATCGTCGCGCGCCCGATCGCGAACGCCTTCGGTCCCCTGACGACGACCTCGTCGCCGACACGGATCTCCTCGCTCGCCTCGACGATCCCCGGCGCGAGCACGCTGCCGTGGGGGACGAACTCGTCGATCTCGACGGTCTTGGTCGGTGCATCGCTCGCGACCCAGCGGTGTGCGCCCGCGAGTGTGAGCGCGAGCGTTCCGTACTGGGGCACCATCGTGGCGAGATGGTCGTCACCGTGGACTCTGAGCTTCGGATAGCGCCCCTCCGTCGAGATCTCCTCGAAGAGCGCGTCGCCGGCAGCGGGGCCGAACTGGTAGTCGGCGATGGCTCGGACGGTGTTGTGCTCGCGCTCGCGTTTGGAGTACTTCAGCTCGCCCGAGAGCGCGTCGGCGAGGTTCGATAGGGAGCCACTCGTCGTGGGGTGGGCTTCGACCGTGTACTCGAACTCGGTGTCGAGGCTCTCCTCGACGCGCTCGGTGATCCGTCGGTAGTCGTCGGGCACGTGAGCGATCACCCGCGGGTAGTCGTTGCGTTCGAGGTAGGCTTCCAGGACGCTGGCGACGAACTCGACCTCGCCGGCGGTCCACTCACCCGTCACGACGGAGTCGTAGTGCTGGGCCGGGTAGGTGCATTCGAGCTCCTGGGGCACGACGCCGATAGGCGAGGTCATCGAGACGGTGTGCGCCCGGAAGCCGATCGCGTCGTGGAACTGTCCGTGGCTCTGGGACTCGCTGTAGGGTTTCGTCGCCGAACAGGGCACGAGCACGAGCGGGTTGGCAAACCGATTTCTATACCGCTCGGTCACGCGCTCGGCGAAGCGCTGGATCTCGACGCGTCGAAGGCTCTCCTCGCTCGCGGCGAGCAGTTCGTCGCGCCGGAAGACCGGTGCGTGCGCTTCGAGATACGAATACTGCTGGTCGAACCGACGGAGAGCGGCGGTGAGCCACGCCTCGTGGCGAGCCTGACCCTCCAGATAGTCGCGGAGTCGACCCCGACGGATGCGACCCCGCACGGTCGCGATCCGGGCGCGGAGCACGTTCTCGTTGTGGGCCGCACAGTCCTCGCGATCGAATTCGTCGATCCCCTGCTGGCAGGCCGGACAGGCACAGGGCAGCTCGTCGAGATCGACGAGGAACTGCTCGCCGTCGCTCGTGAGATACTTTCCTTGCGTACCCTTCACGACCGCGCGATCGGCGTCGAACAGGTCGACACCCGCGTACGCGAGCAGGGCGACGTTGGCCGGCGTCGCCACACCCGGCAGATAGAGCGCCGCGTCGTCGGGGATCGCACGCTTCACGTCGACGATCCCTTCGACGAACGCGCGGGCGTGGCCGACGAGCCCCTGTGCGTCGGAGAGGACGTAGGCGTCACTCCCATGATCGTTAGCTGTTCCCGACGAGAGCACCGCGGCGCTCGGCCCATCGATTTCGGGTGAGTCGACCGCGAACGCCGACTGGACTTCGTCGGGCGTACCGGTCGGCAGCGCTCGGTGTGGAAGAACGGTGAGTGAATCCGGATCGCCGGTGGGCGTCTCGCGCGCTTCGGGCCAGAGACTGCCCGCATCGTCGATCCGGTCGCCGACGAGCGCGGGCGTCGTGAGCGACTCCGTCAGTCGGAGTTCGCCGATGCGCGCCGGCCCGTCGCGCGCGTGGATTTCGAAGAACTCGGTCATGGCTCCCCCTCGCCGCGCTCCTCGTATTCGTCCATCGATTCGAGCGGCGAACATCGAACCCGATCGGGAACCGTTTCGAGCGCGCGCTCGGGCCAGTTCCGGTGGGCGAGCGTGAACTCGGTGGCGGGGTTCGCCGCCACGAGCTTCGCCACCCCGCTCGCGGCACTCTCGTAGGCCGGATCGTCGAGTCGTTCGGGCACCTCCGCGGTGAGCGGGTACGTCTCCGAGAGCGCGCGCGGGAACGGACCGAACGGCGGGACGACGCGCCAGGATTCGTCGTACGCGGCGTTGGTGTCACCCTCGGTCAGCAGGATATCACCATCGACCGAGAGCCGTGCGAGGCGCTCGTGATGGCGACGGACCTCGGGCCGACGGGCGCTCTCGGCGGAGAGATGGAAGAAAGCGTCTTTCGAGGCCGAATCCTCGGCTTCGAGCTGGTCAGCGTGATCGAGCAGCGCGCGATAGCCGTCGAGCATCGCGGGATGGCCGCGGGCGCGCGCCTCGACGAGTTCGAGCAGATCGCCCCGGCGGATGGCCTGCTTGATGCGCCGGAGCTCGCCGAAGCTCACGTGGAGGTTGTGCTCGGCCAGGCGCGTCTCGCGCTCGTCGTCGGGCATCGCGCGGAGTTCGTCGGGCGTGTGCGCGACACAGACCGGGCACTCGCAGGGGAGATATTCGAGCTCGGAGAGGCGTTCGGTGCCCCGAACGGTGAGATAGCGGTCGTCGCGCGCGTAGAGCGCGTAGGCCGCCGAGTCGAACAGATCGCAGCCGAGCGCGACCGCGAGCGCGAACATCATCGGATGGCCCGCGCCAAAGAGGTGGACGGGCGAGTTCGAACCCAGTCCGCGCTTCGCGGCCGCGACCACGTCGACCATTTTCCCGTACTCGTAGGCGTTCATCAGTGGCACGACCGCGCCGATCGGGTGGATATCGAGCCCGGTCGCGCGGGCGTCGCGGGCGGCTCGCTCGCGGAGATCGGTGTAGACGCCACCCTGCACCGGGGCGTTGACGAGCATCTCGCCGGTGTCGACGTCCTGGATCGATTCGAGTCGATCCTGTGTGGTCGCGAGCTCGTCGGCGGCGCGCTCGCGGCCCGCCTCGGGCGGCGTCGGGATGTCGACCGGCGTGCCGATGTCGGAGCCGATCCGATACTGGAAGTCCAGTATTTCGGCGCTCGTGACGTCGATCTCGCCGTATTCGGCCAGTTGGAACGATCCCGAGTCGGTCATGATCGCGCCGGAGAAATCGAGAAATTCGTGGAGGCCTTTCGAGAGCACCTCCTCGCGGTAGTCGCTCTGGGAAATGATATAGCCGTTAGTGATACATATCTCCGCACCGAACTCGTTTTCGAGCCGCGCGGGCGAAATCGTCTGGAGGTTTGGGTTGACGACGGGCATGAGTGCGGGCGTCTCGACAACCGTGTCGGATCGCGGCACTCGAAGCTCGCCGATGCGGCCGGCGGCGTCGGCGCTGCGGAGTTCGAAAACGTCGTTCATGGGGTGAGTCGACCGTCGC
The DNA here is from genome assembly GCF_000336715.1 of Halococcus thailandensis JCM 13552. GTDB lineage: Archaea > Halobacteriota > Halobacteria > Halobacteriales > Halococcaceae > Halococcus > Halococcus thailandensis. The sequence goes on along the minus strand of NZ_AOMF01000155.1, from coordinate 154,537 downwards.
GTGTCTAAGGCACTCCGCTTTCCGCACCGAAGCGGGCGTGATAGAGCAGGCAGAGCGCGCTGCGCCCGTCGCGGAGGTCGTCGTCCGCGATCGCGCCGAGCAGATCCTCGTATTCCGCCGTATCGACCCGAATCGTTTCGTTGTCGTCCAGTTCCTGTGAGCCCGTGGGTCGACAGCCATGCGCGACGAAGTGATGATGGACCGAGTCCGCGAGCCCGTTGAGCGGCTCGACGGTCGTGAGGTGGTCCATCTCGTCGGCGACGTAGCCCGTCTCCTCCTCGAACTCGCGTCGCGCCGCCTGCTCGATGTTTTCGTCGGGCTCGACGGTGCCGGCCGGCAACCCGCGATTCACGCGCTCGACCGCCTGTCGCCACTCCTCGATGACCACGACCTCGTCCGCCGGCGTGAACCCCAACACGACGACGGCGGCGGGTTCGGTGACTGAATCGAATTCCGTCTCGGTGCCGTCCGGCAGGCGCACCCGCTCGTTGACGACGTCGAACCCCGGATAGGAGTAGGCCGTGCTCGATTCGAGTGTCTCCCACGCGAGCGGATCGAAGTCACTCATTTGAGAAACTCCTCCAGGAGATCGGTCACGGGCTCCGAAGCGTCGTTTTGCACCCAGTGGCTCGCTTCGGGAAGGCGTTCGATACGAACGTCTGGAACCCAGCGATCGAGTCCGTCGAGCAGTTCGGTGCCGAGCGCGCGATCCTGCTCGCCCCAGATCACGAGGGTTTCGGCTTCGATCGTCGGGTGTCGTGCGTTCGATTCCGCAAGCCCGACCCAGCGGCGCAACTGGGAGCGACCGAACGCCCGATAGTAGTCGATCGCCGCCGTGAGCGCGCCGGGGCGGGAAATCGCGTGCTCGTACCGTTCGATGACCGACTCGTCGAACGCCGTCGGGTTCGATGGGTCGGTTCGCAACAGCGCGCCGAGCCAGCCATCGGTGCGTCCCAGAATCGCCTCGGGAACCTGGGGCAGCTGGAAGAACAGCGCGTACCAGGAGCGAGCGAGCTGTGCCGGCGAGCGCAGTTCGCGTTCGAGTGCTTCGGGATGCGGTGCGTTCAGCACCGCGAGGCGATCGAGGCGATCGGGTCGCCGATGGCCGAGTTCCCACGCGATGACCCCACCCCAGTCGTGCCCGACGATATTTGCGCGCTCGACCCCGAAGTGATCGACGAGTTCGACGACGTCGTCGACGAGCCGATCGAGACGATAGGAACCGACGCCGGACGGTTTCTCCGAGCGGTTGTACCCACGTAGATCCGGCGCGACGATGTGAAAACCCGCCGCAGCCAGCGAGTCGATCTGGTTGCGCCACGCGTACCAGAACTCGGGGAAGCCGTGCAACAGCACTACGAGCGGATCGTCCGGATCGCCGGCTTCGACGTAGTGGAGCACGATACTGTCGAGTTGCGCCCACTCGTGGGTCCACGGCTCGTGTTCCGGATCGTTCATACCGCAGTCCTCGCAAACATAAACTTCATGCGACGATATCGAATTCGGGATTCAGCTCGATGGCCGCTCATCGTCCACCCACGTCCTCACGCTCGACGCCGTCGAATTCGAGGACGAACTCCGGGCCGAACGCCGACGCGGGTGTCTGGAATCCGGATTCGATGTCGTCATCGCAGACACGTCGGGCGATCTCGGTCGCGGTCCGCGCGGTGAACTCGTAGGTGTCGGGCGTCCGGAGGCGGGCAGCGACGCGCTTACCGTCGCCCTCGATCTCGCCCCAGATCCGGGTGGTACTCCGGGCACGCTCGTCGGCCGTCGGGCCGCTGACAGTCGCATCGACGATCCCCTTGAGCGCGCGCTGGATCGGCGAAACACCGAGGAGGGAGGTCAGCGGCCCCGTTTTCCGCATCATCGTCGCGGCGTAGCTCGGAATCGTCGCGTAGGTCTCGACGTTCGGGATCCCGGTCGTGTAGTACGCCGTCGAGACGTCACCCCACGGGATCGTCACGGCCGTGCTCGCACCGCCGCCGAGATCGATATCGCGAACCTTCCAGGCCGGCGGTACGCTCTCGATCGCGCCGTCGATGCGCGCCGCGCCACCCTGCGAGAGCCCCTCGATGACCGACTTCAGCGTGCCCGGCGAGAAGGTTCCCAACCCGTCGATCGCGAGGCTGAGACGGTCGGCGTCGGAGTGTTTCGTGTGGAGATACGCCGCGAGACAGTCGGTCGGCACCACGTCGAACCCGACGCCCGGTAGCAGCGTCACGTCGGCCTTCTCGGCGTCGCGATCGCGCTCGGCGGTGGCCTCGAAGGCGGCGATCTCGCCGGTGATGTCGAGGTAGTCGGTGCCGGTCTCGATGCACGCAGCCACGAGCGGGTCGGCTGTCGCCGAGAACGGTCCGGCACAGTTCAATATGACGTCGAACTCGCTAATGTTCGATTCGACGACCGTCGGATGATCGAGGCTGAACACGCGATGGTCGAGCCCGCGATCGGTCGCCTGGCGCTCGACGGGTTCGGCCCGCCGGCCAGCGAGTGTCGGCTCCAGCCCCTCCTCGTCGGCGGTTTCGGTGATGAGCGCGCCGGTATAGCCGTACGAGCCGTAGATAAGCAGGTCGTCTCCCATGCGTCCGCGTTGTACGGGCACGGAGAAAACTCACAGGGGTCGCGGGAGCTATCGGAACGTTGCTCGCGCACGCTGGACGTAACTGTTGTCCGCCCAGCTCCGAACGTCGCCGATCTCGTCCAGTGCCGCCGTGGCAGCTGCTTCGGTCAGTAGCTCGTTGTGGACGAACACTGCCAAGAGCTTCGGCGTCGTCACCAATCGGGTATCGACTAGCGATGCGTGGACGAGGCCAAGCTGGTTGAACTCGTCACAGAGGAACAGCTCCGCATCGTGGTCGTTCGCGAGCGTCACGGCAGCGTTCTCACCGTCGTCGAGCGGGAAATCGGCATCGAGATCGATCCGACGAACGTCGATTCGCTCCAGTCGATCGAGGACGGCTCCCGCCGCACGCCCGTGTTCGTCGGCGTACGACGCGATGTCTCGGAGTTCGTCCCGAACTTCGGTCGCAGTGAGGACGGTGTATTGCGAGAGCAGACGGTCGAGCGGTGACGGATCGCGGGCAGCCACGACGCCGAGGCTGACCAGCGCCGACGTATCGGCAACGACGCTCGTCATCTACAGTTCGGCCAGTTCATCGGTGAGCGATTCGTCGAGCTGGCGCTTCAGAACCCGGAAGTTCGCCGCCTCTTCGGGACCAACGAGCGCTTTCAGTTCCGCGAACTCGATCTCGTCGTCGTAGTACGCGCCCGCGATCTCCTGTGTGAGCCGATCGTCGTGGGCGGCGTCCCGGAGATATTCGCGCAGCGCGTCGGTCAACACGTCCGTGCGATCGGTGCCGAGGACCGTCGCCAGCGCATCCGTACGCTCGATGAGTTTCTCGGAAGCGCGGAACTGGACGCGGCGTTTATCGGTGCTCATCGAACCTATATTAAGCGTCGACCCGCAAAACGTTTGTGTACGTTGTGAGCCAAGCGGATGCATTCCGACGACCGCCAATGACAGGTCTACGGGATTTCCCATCCAACCGGTCCGATACTGTGGTATCGGAGGGCGGCATCCGCGAGCGAACGTAGTGAGCGAGCGGCCAAGGAACCCCTTAGCGGAGCGAAGGGGTAACGCAGGCTTTTGATCCACATTTTGCCAGTAGAGCGGGTGCTAGCGAGCGGAACGCAGCAAAATGTGGGGGATGTATGGGCCGGCGCGAATTCGAATCGCGGTTACGGCCACCCGAAGGCCGAAGGATACCAAGCTACCCCACCGGCCCGCAGTCGGACTCACGGTCACGAGCGTGTTAACCTTTCCGTTCTACCCGGTCGCGGTGAGATAGACCGCGACGACCGCGAGCACGATGCCCGCGCTCTTCTTGAGCGTCAGCGAATCGTCGAGAAAGAGCACGCTCAGGGCCGTGCTGCCGACGAGGAACATGGCGTAGACGGGCGTGACGATGCTCACCGGGCCGGCCGCGAGCGCGCGGTAGTACGCGAGAATGCCGACCGCGAGGAACACGCCCGCACCGAGCATGTAGAGCGCTGTCCGCCCGCCGAAGTACGACGTCAGCGATTCGTTCTCGTAGACGGTGAGACCGACCGCCGAGACGAGGAGAACGCCGTTGGCGACCATCGCGACCACGCTCGACGGCGCGTTGTCCATCGCGAGCGACGCCAGCGGGGTGAAGATGCTGTAGCCGACGAGCGCGATGAGCGCCCAGCCGAGATAGTGCATGTTCACTCGACTCGTGCGGGTCGTACATACCCTTTAGCTTCGGCGCTCGTCAGTAGCGCGCGAAGCCACTGGTGTCGAGCCAGTTGTGCGCGACCGTGATCGCGTGGTCGGCGTGGAGCCGTTCGGGCCCCAGACGCACCCGCCGGTCGGCCCGCTCCGTGAGTAACTCCGCCTCACGCGCGATGAAATCCCGATGATCCGAGAGCACGAACGCCGGATCAGCCGGCACGTCGCTCTCGACGACCGGTTCACCCTCCTCGTGGAGTTCGAGCAGCGTGCCATCGAGTTCGTCGAGCACGCCCGCGAGCCCGCGCCGCGAGATCGACACGCCGGGTGAACTCTCGGCGGCCATGTGGCCGATCGCGCCGTCCTTTTCGTCGAGCGCTCCGCGCACGAGCGCCGCCGTCGAGCGCTCGTCGGGATTGAGGTTTCTGAGTGCGGAGCCCTCGAATCGGATCGCGAACTCGTCCCGGAGGACGAGCCAGACACGAGTGTCCTCGCGGATCGCGTGCGAGAGACAGAACGCCGAGTTCACGCAGCGACAGAGCACGTCCAGTCGCCCGGCTCCCGTGAGATCGTCCAGCGAGAGATCGGCGTCGAGCGGCACTTCGTGACCGAGAACGACGAACTGGCGCATGACGTGACTCACTACTCGATCGGAATAGCGCCGTCGATCACCAGGTCAGGCCTTCGTAGGTCATCCCGTCCCGGGAATCGACGATGCGCCGGCCGTCGACGACGATCTGCTGTTCCATGTCGTCGAATTCCCCGTCGAGCGTCGCGAACTCGTCCCAGTCGGTGACGACGAGCGCGCCGTGAGCGTCGGCGAGCGCCGCTTGCGCCGACTCGACGTATTCGACATCGGGGAACTTTTCGGCCATCGCGTCGCTAGCGACCGGATCGTAGGCGGCCACGCTCGCCCCGCGATCGAGCAGGTCGTCGATGACGAGCGTCGCGCGCGACCCACGGATGTCGTCCGTTCCGGGTTTGAACGCGAGTCCGAGCACGGCGATCCGTCGGCCTTCGACATTGGTGTGCCGTTCGAGCAGATCGAGCATCCGCCGGGGCTGGCCGTCGTTGACCGCGACCACGCTGTCGAGCAGTTCCGGCTCGTAGCCTGCCTCGCGGCCGGCTGCGCGGAGGGCATCGGTGTCCTTCGGGAAGCACGAGCCGCCCCAGCCCACGCCCGACCGGAGGAACTTCGCCCCGATGCGCTCGTCGAGCCCGATGGCCTCCGCCACGTCGTAGGAATCGACGCCGAACTCCTTGCAGAGGTTGCCGAGTTCGTTGATGAGGCTGATCTTCCCCGCGAGGAAGACGTTGTTGGCGTATTTGACCATCATCGCCTCGCGACGACCGGTCTCGACGATCGGGATCCCGCCGTTGTCGGCGACGAGGGGCGCGTACAGTTCGTCGAGGCGATCGAGCGCACGTTCGCCCTCGGCTCCAAAGACGAGTTTGTCGGGCCCCATGAAGTCGGCGACGGCCGAGCCCTGGCTCTGGAACTCGGGGTTGACCGCGACGCCGAACTGCTCGCCAGCTTCCTGCCCTGAGACCTCTTCGAGCAGCGGTTCGAGCCGTTCCTCGACGGTGCCGGGGATCACCGTGCTCTTGACGACGACGAGGTGGTAGTCCTCCTTTTCGGCGAGAGCCTCGCCAACGTCGCGCGTACCGGCTTCGAGCGCGCCGAGATCGATGCTGCCGTCCTCGCGCGAGGGCGTCTGGAGCGCGAGAAAGGTGACGTCAGTCTCGCGGAGAGCAGCGTGATCAGTCGTCGCGTGCAGTCGCTCGCCGGCGTGTGTTTCGACCAGTTCGGCGAGCCCCGGTTCGTGGATCGGCGTCTCGCCCGAGTTGATCGTCTCGACGATCTCCGTGTCGATGTCGATGGCGGTCACCTCATGCCCGAGATCGGCGAGACACGCCGCGACCGTGGTGCCGACGTAGCCGCTGCCGACGACGCTCACGTTCATGGAACCCGTTCCACGGCGGCCGCTTTGAGGATTTGGATAGCTCAGCAATAGGAGTCGTGATTGACGAACGACGGTTTCCGGTCCGTCGGCGTCCGTATCAGTCCCAAACGGTCTCGTAGCCGGCATCGTGGATAATGCCGTCCGTCGTGAGGATCGCGTCCGTGCCCTGTGCTCGGTGGCTACTGACGATCAGGGCGTCGTGGATGCTGAACGCGTCCACCACCTGCGCGTACTCGACCAGTTCGGCGTCGTCGACTGGTGCGACGGCGACGGGACCGTTTCCAACCAGTGCCTGTCGGGCGTCCTCCGGCGTTCCCGTGAGGGTGATACCGCGGACGTCTTTGTCGCGGGAGACCGAATACAGCACTTCGGCGAGCGCCGTGCTCGGTGCCTGAATGACGGTTTTCGCGGCTTCGGCCTCGGTGAAAACCCGATCCGCCCCGCTCGGGAGCGCATCGACGAGATAGACGAGGAGGGCGACGGCGTCGGCGGTGTACGTCGACATTAGATTTCCTCGTAGTTGCGATCCCGACGGTCACGAACGCGCTGTGCCAGTTCGTCGGCGATCTCCGCACGCTTTCCCTCGGAGATATCGTCGGGTACGAGCATTCCGCGCCCGCTGGTGCGCGTACGCTTCTGCACGACGATGCCCTCGTCGGTGTCGACCCAGACGACCTCGTCACCGGGCTCAAGATCGTATTTTTCACGGAGTTCCTTCGGAATCGTCGCCTGTCCCTTCTCCGTGACGCGTGTGGATTCGCTCATACTCAGTAATACTTGCTGTATTACCTTAGTCCTGTGGGGCAGGGATGAGTGAGCTCTGCAGCCACACAGAAAGATGCGTCAGCGGAGATAGATTCCACTATTGCCCTCTCGGCATCAGCCAGCAACGATTGCTATCGTCGCTTATGGTTTATCGTCGAGTGACGACAGATATTTGCGACGGCCCCCGCGTTGTAGGCCCATGAAAGCCGTCGTGCTGGCCGCCGGCGAGGGCACGCGCCTCCGGCCGCTGACCGAGGACAAACCGAAGGGGATGGTCGAGATCGATGGGAAGCCCATCCTCACGCACTGTTTCGAGCAGCTGGCCGAACTCGGCGCGAGCGAACTGCTCGTGGTCGTCGGCTACCAGAAGGAGGTCATCATCGAACACTACGGCGACGAGTTCGCGGGCATCCCGATCACCTACACCCACCAGCGCGAGCAGGCTGGCCTCGCCCACGCCCTCCTCACCGTCGAGGAACACATCGACGACGACTTCATGCTCATCCTCGGCGACAACGTCTTCGAGGCGAACCTCGCGGATGTCGTCGATCGCCAGCGCGAAGACCGCGCCGACGCCGCCTTCCTCGTCGAGGAGGTCCCGATGGAGGAAGCCGATCGCTACGGCGTCTGTGACACCAACGACTACGGCGAAGTCACCGACGTGATCGAAAAGCCCGACGAACCGCCGACGAACCTCGTCCTCACGGGCTTCTACACGTTCACGCCCGCGATCTTCCACGCCTGCCATCTCGTCCAGCCCTCCGCGCGCGGCGAGTACGAACTCTCCGAGGCCGTCGATCTCCTCCTCCGGTCGGGACGGACGATCGACGCCGTGCGGATGGACGGCTGGCGCATCGACGTCGGCTATCCCGAGGATCGCGACGAAGCCGAACGACGGCTTCAGGACGCACGTGGCGCACTCGACGGCGATGGAGAAGACGAGGCGAGCGCCAACGCCGTCGATACCGAGTAGCTACTGTCGCAGCCGCTCTCTGACCGTGTCTTCGAGCGAGCGTTCGACGCTCCAGCCGAGTACGTCGTGCGTTCGCGTCGTGTCGACCGGGAACCGATCGACCAGCGTCTCGCTCGCGCGCGGGTTCTCGATCAGTTCGACGTCGGGATCGGCCCCGCGCTCCTCGCGGGCGACGCGGGCGACGAGCTCGGCGATCTCCATCACACTGGGGTCCTCGTCGCTCGCGAGCTCGTACTTTTCCACTCCCGTCTCGCCGGCGGCGAGCTGATCGAACAGCCGCTCGGCGCTTCTGACGTAGGCACGAGCGACGTCCTCGACGTGGATGTAGTTGCGCGACTGCGTGCCCGGCTCGTGGACCGTGATCGTCTCGTCGGCGAGCGCACGGTCGATGAAGAAATTGGTGACAGTGCCCTTCGAGATCCGTTCGCCATCGATCTCGTGGTCACCGTAGAGATTGGATTTCAAGAACAGGTGTGCCGGGAACGCCCCGTCGACGAGTTCCTCGATGGCACGCTCGTTCAGCAGCTTGCTCCGTCCGTACCAGTTGAGCGGGTCACGCGGATGGTCGACGGTGATCGGAAACTCGACGGGATCGCCGATCGTCGCCATGCTGAACGGGAAAACCAGTCCCGTCCCTGTCTTCCGGCAGTACCAGGCCACGTTCTCGGTACCCTGGACGTTGACCTCGTAGGCGAGGTCCTTGCGGTTCTCGCAGTCGGGAACCCCCGAGAGGGCGGCGAGATGCATCACGATGTCCGCACCGTCGAGTGCGTGCTCCAGCCGGTCGCGGTTGCGGACGTCGACGTGTTCGACGGTTACATCGCCGATCGACCGGACGTCGCCCAGATAGAAGTTGTCGAGTGCCGTCACGTGCCAGTCGGGATGGTCGTTGCGGAGGTGTGTGACGACACAGCTGCCGATGTAGCCCGCCGCGCCGGTCACGGCGATCGTCGGCGCCTCGTGGTCGGGGTTCATCCGCGGAACCTCCGGGCGAGATCGCGGACGCCCTCGCGGAGGCCGATCGCGGGCTCGAAGCCCGTCTCGGCCACGCGATCGAAGTTCACGTGATAGGAGGGACCGGGATGTTCGTCTTCGAGGTATGTCACGTCCACAGTAGCAAGTTCCTCGCTAATGAGTGTAGCGACGTCGCTGATCCGGTAGTTCGCCTCGTTCGCCCCGACGTTGTAGACGGGTTCCGACCAGTCGTCGGGTGCGAGCGCCGCCTCACGGTAGGCGCGGGCGGCGTCGCGCGCGTGGATGAACGGCCGCCAGTTCGAGCCGTCGCCGTACACCGTCAGGGGCCGATCGGTGAGCGCGCGAAAGACGAACTGGTTGACGACGAGGTTGAACCGGATGCCCGGTGCGTCGCCGTGGACGGTGCTCAGCCGGAGCGCCGTCCCGTCGAGTCCGTACTCGTCGGCGTACTCGGCGAGGAGTTGCTCCGCTTCGTATTTCGTCTCGGCATAGGGGTTGATCGGGTCCGGCTCGATCCCCTCGTCGATGTCGGTGCTCGTCGCGCGCCCGTAGATGTTACACGAGGAGGCGAGGACGACGCGCTCGACGCCCATCTTCCGGGCGGCGGTGAGTACGTTGCGCGTTCCCTCGAGATTCGTCGCGTAGGTCTCATCGCGGCGGTCGTGCGTGCTGTCGGCACCGGTGATCGCCGCCAGATGAACGACGGTATCCACCCCGCGCATCGCGCTCTCGACGTCGCCGTACTCGCGGACGTCGCCCTGCCGGAACGCGATCGCCTCGACCGAGCCGCGCAGGTTTCGTGGCGAACCCGAGGCGAGCGAATCGAGCACGACTAGCCGATCCACGCGGTCGTCGTCGGCCAACAGGGGCACCAGCGCGCTGCCGATGTAGCCACAGCCGCCCGTGACGAGCAGGTCGCTCACGATTCGAGCATGTCCGGCAGGAAGCGGTCCTCGTGACTCTCGATCACCGAACGGCGATCGTTCATCGCGCCGACGACCTCGTCGATACCCGCCCGGAAATCGACCGACTGCCCGTCGATGAGATCGTCGTACTTCTCGTGGCGGATCTCCATCTTGTGTGTCTCGTCCTCGTCGCGCGGGTTCTCGACGTGTTCGACGTCGACGTCGAGCCCGTGCTCGTCGCCGACCGCCGCGATCGTCTCGGCGATCTCGACGATGCTGATCGCGCGTGTGGTCTGGTTGTAGACAGTGTGGGCGGCGGGGCGCTCGGCGTGATCGACGAGCGCGAGCCGCGCGAGCCCCTCGACGGCGTCGTCGAGACTCACGAACGGCTTTCGCTGCTCGCCCTTGCCGTACACCGTGAGCGGGTAGCCCGCGACCGCCTGCGCCGCGAAGCGGTGGGCGACGACGCCGAAGTAGTAGTCGAAGTCGAGGCGCGTCGCGAGACGTTCATCGGCGCGCGTCTCGTCGGTGCCCGCGCCGTAGACGATCGCCGTTCGTACGTCGCTGATCGGGATGTCGAACTGGCTGTGGGCCAGTCGGAGGTTGGCCGCGTCGTGGCTCTTGGTGAGGTGATACCAGCTCCCGGCCATCGCGGGGAAGGGCACCTCGTCGCGCTCGCCCTCGTTCTCCATCGTCGTACCGCCCTCCGGGATCGGGAACTCGGGCGCGCCGTAGACACCCGTCGTGGTCGTCTCGATGAAGTGGGTGTCGGTGAGCCCCGCTTCCTGAAGCCCCCAGACGAGGTTGCGCGTCGCCTGGAGGTTGTTGTGCTGGGTCTCGTTGGCGCGCTCGCCGTTGATCTGCGAGTAGGGTGCGGAGGGCTGGGCGGCAGTGTGGACGATCGCGCGCGGCTCATGCACCGCGAGCAGTCGGTCGACGAACGCCCGATCCGTGAGGTCGCCCTCGACGAAGGAGAGGTTCGTATAGCCCTGCTCCTCGGCGGCCGCCAGCCGGTCGTCCATCGAGGCGACCGCCGTGGCGCTCGTCGCGCCGAGCGAGGCGACCCACTCGCGGCGGGCGAAGTTGTCGACACAGAGCACGCGCTCGTCAGTGCGGTCGGCGATTCGCAGTGCGGTCGGCCAGCCGACGTAGCCGTCGGCCCCGGTGACGATGATCGACATTAGTTACTCGTCGTCCGAGTAACTCCCGGATGATCAAAACGTTTGCCGTTCTCGATCGCCCGGAGCACGATGCACGATAATGTATCCGACGGCCGATACGTGCCGATGCAGCCAGTCAGTGAAACCGACAGCGCGGCTGATGCGATGGATGGACGAACGACGAAAGGGAGCTGATGGCGGAGCGAACGGCGCTACTCGACGGTGACGCTCTTCGCGAGATTGCGGGGTTTGTCGATCGAGCGGCCGAGCTGGTCGGCGGTGTGGTAGGCGAGCAGCTGGAGCTGGACGTTCGCGAGGACGGCGGCAGTCCGCGGCTGTGTCTCGGGGATGGTGAGGACGTGATCGGCGTAGCGCTCGATGTCGGACTGGCCGTCGGTGACGGCGATGACGGGCGCGTCGCGCGCCTCGACCTCCTTGACGTTGTTCACGGTCTTGCGCGCGAGCTCGCCGTCACCCGTTGTGATGGCGATCACCGGCGAGTTGTCGGTCACCAGGGCCAGCGGCCCGTGTTTGAGCTCGCCGGCGGCAAACCCTTCGGCGTGGCGGTAGGTGATCTCCTTGAGTTTGAGCGCGCCTTCGAGCGCCACCGGGTAGTTCAGCCCGCGGCCGATGAAGAAGTAGGCGTCGGCGTCGTGATACGCCTCGGCGACGGATTCGGCCGTCGAGTCGTCGATGACCTCCTGCACAGTGCTGGGAAGATCACGCAACGCACCGATCGCCTCGCGGTCGTGGTCGTCGGTAGCCGCGAACGCGAAGAGGTTGAGCGCGGCCAGCTGGCTCGCGAACGTCTTCGAGGCCGCGACGCCGATCTCGGGGCCGGCACGGATGTAGAGGGTGTGATCACACTCGCGGGCGACCGTCGATCCCACCACGTTGGTGAGCGCGAGCGTGCGCGCGCCGCGCTGGCGTGCCTCTCGGAGCGCACTCAGCGTGTCGGCGGTCTCGCCGCTCTGGGTGACGCCGACGACGAGCGCGTCGCCGATCGGCGGCGGCGAGGTGACGTACTCGCTCGCCAGAAACGCCTGCGCGGGGATGCCGGCCTCGCGGAACAGCTCCGCGCCATACAGCGCCGCGTGATAGGAGGTGCCGCAGGCGACGAACTGCACGCTCGACGGTCTGACGCCAGCGAGCTCCTCCAGTTCGACCTGGCCGCCGAGCTCGTCGACGCGCCCGCGCAGACACTGCCGGAGCGCGCGCGGCTGCTCGTGGATCTCCTTCAGCATGAAGTGGTCGTAACCGCTCTTGCCCGTCTCCTCGGCGTCCCAGTTCACGGTGTGGATCGTCTTCTCGACCGACTCACCGTCGGCCGTCGAGACGTTCCAGCCGTCGGCGTCGATGCGCGCGAACTCGCCGTCCTCCAGGTAGACGACGCGATCGGTGAACTCCCGAAAGGCGGGCACGTCGCTCGCGAGATAGGTCGCGTCGTCGTCGATGCCGAGCACGAGCGGCGAGTCCTGACGCGTACAGAACACCGAATCGCCACCGGCGAAGACCGCGGCGATGGCGTAGCTCCCTTCGATGCGCTCGATCGCCGCGCGGAAGGCCTCCTCGTTGCTCGCGCCGTCGGCGAGCGCCGACTCGATGAGGTGGGGGACGACCTCGGTGTCGGTGTCGCTCGTGAACTCGTGGCCCGCGGCGGTGAGCTCGTCCTTCACTTCCTGGAAGTTCTCGATGATCCCGTTGTGGATGACCGCGACCTCGCCCTCGCAGTCGGCGTGTGGGTGGGAGTTGCGGTCGCTCGGCGGACCGTGCGTGCTCCAGCGAGTGTGGCCGATGCCGACGGGGCCGGCGGGTGCGTCGCTCTCGACGGCGCGTTCGAGGTTCGCGAGTTCGCCCTCGTGCTTTTCGATCTCGACGGCGCTGTTGGCGAGCGCGACGCCCGCCGAGTCGTAGCCCCGGTATTCGAGCTTCGAGAGCCCGTGCATCAGCACGTCGAGGGTCTCGTCCGGCCGGCCGACGCAGCCGACGATCCCACACATCAGTCGAGCACCTCCGCACCCGCGGGGATCTCACCACGTGCCCGCACGCCGACGTGCAGCCGTGCGCCCGGCCCGACCAGCGTACCCGGTTCGAGCGTGACCCCACCGTCGGCGTCGGCCCGGTCGGCGACGACCGCCCCGAGCGAGCGATCCTCGTGGACGTGCGTGCCGATCCGGACGTCGGTCTGCCCGCCGGGTACGAGGGTGCCCGGTCCGAGCGTCACGTCCTGACCGGCAACACAGTCCAGAACCGTGCTCCCCGGCCCGACGCGCGTGTCGCCGTCGAGCACGCTGCGTGTGACGGTCGCGTTCGCCTCGACGGTGACGTTGCGCCCGAGTGCGACGTCCGGCCCGACGACCGCACCGGGACCGACCTCGCAGTCCGGCCCCACCACGACGGGTGCCTGGAGCGTCGCCGACTCGTGGACGAGCGACGTGTCGTCGACCCAGACGCCTTGCTCGCGGGCCGGCTCGTCGACGCGACCGCGCGCGAGGATCTCCTGGGTCACGGTCAGGAGGTCCCATGGATAGGTGGCGTGCGGCGAGAGCCCGTCGACGCGCACCCCGCGGACGTCCTCGCCCTCGTCGATGAGTCGCGCGAGCGTGTCGGGCAGTTGGAGTTCGCCGTCGCGGCGCTCGGTCGCCTCGATCGCGTCGAAGATCCCCGTTCGAAAGGCGTAGACGCCGGCGTTGATCAGGCGGAAGTCGTCTGATTCGGGTTTCTCGACGATCTCGTCGATGCGACCCTCGTGGAGGGCGACCGCGCCGTAGCGGCGGACGTCGCGGTGTTCGAGCACGCCGAGGGCGGCGGGCGCGTCGGGGTAGGCATCGAACTCGGCGACGACGTCGGCTACCAGCCCGGAATCGAACACGCGATCGCCGTTGACGAGCAGGAATGGCTCGTCGACCGACGAGCGCGCGGCGAGCAGGGCGTGGCCGCTGCCGAGCTGTTTGTCCTGGACCACGTAATCGAGCGGCGTGTCGCGGTAAGTCGGCCCGAAGTGTTCCTGGACGCGATCGCGCTTGTAGCCGATGACGACGGTGATCCGTTCGATCCCGGCGTCGATCAGCGCGTCGAAGACGTAGCCGAGGATCGGCCGGTTCGCCGCTGGCAGCATCGGTTTTGGGCGGTTGTACGTCAGCGGGCGGAGGCGGTTGCCCTCCCCGGCCGCGAGGACGACGGCGGTACGGACGCTCATTGCACCCTATCCACGGGGCGACGATTTCAACGTTCTGGCTGGCCACGTGGTCGTCGACCGGCCCGAGAGGGGCTGCGGGCGACTCCGACGACGATATGAACCATCGACGGAAAGCGGATGTGTGTCGATCAGCAGCGTCGTCGCCCTCGTCAGGCGCGTGCTCAGCCCGGGCGGCGACCTCACCGAACGCGCGGTCACCAGCGGCGTCTGGGTCATGCTCACGAACGTCGTCGACAGGGTGCTCCAGCTCGCGATGGTGCTGCTCGTCGCGCGGCTCATCGGCCCCGACTCGTACGGCGTGATGGCGCTCGCGCTCGTCGTGATGAGCGCACTCACCAAACTCTCCAGGCTCGGCATCGACGCCGCGCTCATCCAGCGCGAGGCCGACGACGTCGACGCCTATCTCGATACGGCCTGGATGATGCAGAACGCGCGCGGGCTCGTCGTCGCCGCCGTCCTGTTCGTCAGCGCGCCGATCGTCGCCTCGCCGCTGGTCTTCGACGAGCCGCAGCTCGCGCCCGTCCTCCGTGTGCTCGCGCTCTCGCCGCTGCTTTCGGGGCTCCAGAACCCGGGACTGCTCTATCTCAAGAAGGACCTCCGCTTCGACAAGCAGTTCGCCTACACGCTGTCGGGGACGGTCTTCTACGTCGCGGTCGCCGTCGTCGTGGCCTTTCTCACCCGCTCGGTATGGGCGCTCGTGCTCGGGCTGGTCGCGAGCGACTTCGTCCGGCTGGTGGCCTCCTATTTCGTCGCCGACTACCGACCGCGACCGCGGTTCGATCTCGATCACGCCCGCGAACTGTTCGGCTACGGGAAGTGGATCTTCGCCTCCGGAGTAGTGTTGTTCCTGATCATGGAAGGCGACGACGCCTTCGTCGGTTGGTATCTCGGCACCGCCGTCGTCGGGCTCTACCAGCTCGCCTACCGCGTCTCGAACGCGCCCGCGACCGAGGTAACCCAGACCATTTCGAGCGTGATCTTCCCGACCTACTCGAAGATGCAGAGCGACGACCGCCAGCTCCGCGACGGCTTCTTTAAAACTGTTCAGCTCACGATGTTCATCTCCTTCCCGATCGCGGTCGGCGTCGCCGCCGTCGCCCCGACGTTCGTCGATACGTTCCTCACCGAGCAGTGGGACGCGATGATACCGATGATCCAGCTGCTCGCCGCGTGGGGCCTGCTGCGCTCGCTCGGGGCGACGACCGGCCCGCTGTTCCAGGCCATCGGCAAACCCGACGTACCGACGAAGATCCAGTTCGGCAAGCTGGTGATCATCGCGGCGTTCATCTACCCCGCAACGGCGCGCTACGGCGCGGTCGGCACGGGGCTGGTGATCGTCGGCAACTCGCTCGTGTTCTCCGAACCGGTCTCGACGTATCTCGCGACGCAGGCGGTCGACGGGAGCTACGCACGCCTGCTTCGCCTCGTCGCCTACCCTGCTGTGCCCAGCATCATCATGGGGATCGCCGTCGTCGCCGTCCACCGTATGGGTATCGCCACCGGCGTCGTCGAGTTCACCCTCCTCGTTCTGGTCGGCGTCGTCGTCTACGGCGTGCTCGCGCTCGCGGTCGAACGGTTCTCGGAGTACGACAGCGTGGCGCTCTGTCGCCGGCTGGCCCGTACCGTCGTCTCGTGAACGTTCGCGGCAGCGATTCCGGTGACGAACCACAACAGGTGAGTGCCAAGAGCGCGTTTCCATCGCATGTCCATCCTCGACGACGCGCGGGCCGTCCTCGACAACGGCCCGATCTGTAATTCCTGTCTCGGCCGCGTCTTCGCCGACCGGAGTTTCGGTCTCACGAACCGGGCACGCGGGCGCGCACTCCGAACCACGATCGCACTCGACGCGGACGAACCGTTCGAGGGCTCCGAGGACTGCTGGGTCTGCGAGGGCGAGTGCGATCGGTTCGACGAGTGGGCCGAGCGCGCGGTCGACGCGCTCGGGGACGTCGAGTTCGAGACGTACCAGGTCGGCACGCGCGTCCCGCCGCTGATCGAGGAGAACGACCGCCTGCTGCGCGAGGAGAGCGACCTCCCCACCGATGCCGGCGAGTCGTTCAAATCCGCGCTCAACCGCGAGGTCGGCAAGCGCCTCGGCGAGCGCACGGGCACGGAGGTGGATTTCGAGCGCCCGGACGTGCTCGCGCTCGTCAACCTCGATCGCGGCGACGTCGACGTCCAGGTGAACCCGGCGTTCGTCTACGGGCGCTACCGGAAGCTCGAACGCGGAATTCCCCAGACCGAGTGGCCCTGCCGGGAGTGCGGCGGCAGCGGCAAGCAGTTCGTCGCGGACGGCGGCGAGGAGCCCTGCGACTACTGTGGCGGCAGCGGCTATCTCTACGACGAGAGCGTCGAGGAGCTGACCGCGCCGGTCGTCGAGGAGGCGATGGATGGCTCGGAATCGATCTTCCACGGTGCGGGTCGCGAGGACGTCGACGCGACGATGCAGGGCACCGGCCGCCCGTTCGTCATCGAGATCAAACAGCCACAGCGGCGCGCGGTCGACGCCAAGGAGCTGGAGACGGAGATCAACGAGTTCGCCGACGGGAGCGTCGAGGTCGAAGGCCTCCGACGTGCGACCCACGGGATGGTCGAGCGCGTGAAGGAGCTCGACGCGCACAAGACCTACTCGATGGCCATCGAGTTCGCCGAACCGATCGAGGAGACGGCGTTCGCCGACGCGCTCGCCGAACTCGACGGCGCGACGATCGAACAGGAGACGCCCCAGCGGGTCGATCACCGGCGGGCGAGTCGGACCCGCGTGCGCGACGTCTACGAGATCGAGGGCGAGCTCGACGACGGCCGCCACGCCACCGTGGAGCTCCGCGGCGCTGGCGGCCTCTACGTGAAAGAGCTCGTGAGCAGCGACGAGGGACGGACGGAGCCGAGCCTCGCAGGGCTGCTCGGCGTCGACAGCGAGGTGACGGCGCTCGACGTGATCGCCGTCGAGGGTGAGGACGAGGCGTTCGCCGATCCAGACTATCTCGTCGAGCCGAGCGGTTAAGTTCGTCCATGCCATACTATAGCATGGAGGTAGCAACCCATGTGCCACCATCGAACGACCGATTCCACGCGGCTATACGAGGACGACGAGCACGAGGAGCTTCCGGAGTGGGCGATCGAGGCTGACGGCGAGACGGACGACGAAGAGGACGAACCGGAGCCGTTCACGCCGGGGACGGCCGACTAACACCACCGTTTTTGCGAACTGCTTTCTGCCTGCCACGCGAGCCGTCGGTATGTTCGGCGTCGACGAGGCGGGGCGCGGACCCGTCCTCGGATCGCTGTTCGTCGCGTGCGTCAGTGCCGATACCGCGCTGCCCGATGGGATCGACGACTCGAAACGACTCACGCCCGCTCGCCGCGAGGCGCTGGCCGCCGAGATCCGCGCCGACGAGCGAGTCACGATCGCCGTGAGCGAGATCACAGCCAGCGAGATCGACGACGGCCGTCTGAACGCGCTCACGGTCGCGGCGATGGCCGACGCGATCGATCGCGCGACTGCTACCGGCGACTCCGGCGTCGTCGACGCCTGCGACACCGATGCGGCACGGTTCGGTCGCCGCGTGAGGGCCGAAACCACGACCGACGTGGAGCTCGCAGCCGAGCACGGTGCCGACGAATCCCACGACCACGTCGGCGCGGCGAGCATCGTCGCCAAAGTCGCCCGCGACGAGCATGTTGCCGATCTCGCTGCCGAACACGGCGCGATCGGCAGCGGCTATCCGGGCGATAGCAGTACCCGAAAATTCCTCCGCGAATACGTCCGCGAGCACGGTGATCTCCCGCCGTTCGCGCGCGAATCCTGGAAGACCAGTCGCGACGTTCTGGAAGCCGCCGATCAGTCCGCACTCGCCGATTTCTGAATCCCGTCGCGGCGTCGTTCATGCCGCTACACGATTGCTGTGGAGCCGGTCGCGAGTTACGGCCAGTCGGGATCGACATTGACGAGCGCGGCGCTGACGTTCCAGAGGTGTTCGCGCAGTCGATCGTCGTCGGCGCGCGGGTCGGGATCGGTCGGATCGTGGCGATCGAAGTAGGTGTGGTCGGCGTCGGGATCGACGGCGAGCTCGACGAGCGGATCGGCAGCCTCGTCGACCGACGTACTGAGAACTGGGAGGCGTGCGGCGAGCGCCATGAACGCCCGCGTCGGCAGCGAGGCGTGACGGTAGAGCCCGCTGCCGGGCACGAACCCGGGATGGACGGCGTTCACGGGGAAATCGACCCGTGCGGCGAGTTCGGTGGTGAAGAGCAGGTTCGCCAGTTTCGAGCGCGCGTAGGCCGCGAACGCATCGTAGTCGGTTTCGAGTCGCAGATCGGCGAAATCGATCTCACCGGTCGAGTGGACGGTCGAGGAGGTGGCGACGAGACGAGAATCGGGAGTTTCGACGAGCACGTCGAGCAGATCGTGCGTGAGCAGATACGGCGCGAGATGGTTGACCGCGAGCGTCAGTTCGTGGCCGTCGGCGGTGAGCTGCCGGCTGTCCCGCGAGCAGCCGGCGTTGGTCACGAGCACGTCGAGGCGGTCGTAGCGACGGCGGAACTCCTCGGCGAGCGCGCGGACGGTCGCCATCGTCGCGAGATCGGCCCGGAAGAACTGCGCGCTGCCGCCCGCTCGCTCGACGGCGGCGATGGTTTCTTCCCCACCCTCGCGCGAGCGCCCGGTCACGACGACGTGTGCTCCGCGAGCGCCGAGTCGGCGGGCGATTTCGCGCCCGATGCCACCAGTCGCACCGGTGACGAGCGCGACCTGTCCGGCCAGCTTCCTGGAATCGGTCATGCCGAGCGGTCGAGCGGGAGCGCCATAACCGCGCGGGAACCGACAGACCGTAGTTCGACCGTCTCGTACGGAGTCCAATGAGTTCGCTGGCCGAGGACTGGCGGGCCGATCTCGACGCGGTCGACGGCCGCCTGATCGACGACTATCAGAGCGGGTTCCCGGTCGAAGAGCGGCCGTTCCGCGCGATCGGTGCGGAACTCGACATCGATGAGGACGAGGCGCTCGCCCGTGTCGAGTCGTTGCGCGAGCAGGGGATCTTCCGCCGGTTCGGCGCGGTGCTCAACCCGCCCGTCATCGGCTCGTCGACACTCGCGGCGGTGCAGGCCCCCGAGGACCGGTTCGACGAGATCGCCGAGATCGTCAACGAACACCGGCAGGTCAACCACAACTACCGACGCGATCATCCCTGGAACATGTGGTTCGTCGTCACCGCCGGTTCGCGCGAGACGCGCGACGCGATCCTCGCCGATATCGAGGAGCGAACCGGCTGTTCGGTGCTGAACCTCCCGATGCTGACGGATTTCTACATCAATCTCGAATTTCCGGTCGTGAACGGCGATCGCTTCGCCCGCGAGTCGAGCGGCGGGGGCGAGGACGTGCGCGCGACCGCCATCAGCGAGTCGGCGACCGGCGATCTCTCGACGCTCGACGCGCGACTCCTGCTGGCCATCCAGGGTGGATTCCCGCTGACGGCGACGCCCTATCGCGACATCGCCGCGGAACTCGACGAGTCGGTCGAAGACGTGATCGACGCCATCCGCCAGCTACGCGAGACGGGTTGCATCAAGCGCATCGGCTGCATCGTCAACCACGTCGTCACGGGGTTCGACGCCAACTGCATGGTCGTCTGGGACGTTCCCGACGACGATCTCGACGCCCGCGGCACCGAAGTCGGGTCGCTGCCGTACGTCACGCTCTGCTATCACCGCCCACGCAGACCCGACCAGGAGTGGCCGTACAACCTGTTCACGATGATCCACGGTCGCGACGCCGAGATGGTCGACGAGAAGATCGACGAACTCGCCGACGAACATCTCCCCTACGGCCACGAGCGGCTCTTCTCGACTGAAACACTGAAGCAGACCGGCGCGCAGTACGAGGAACTACTCGGAAGCTGAATCGGCCGTTCGTCCTGTTCGGCAGTTGTCGTTTTCGGTCCGATTTTTGTGCGAATGGTTCGTAGTCGGTTGTTCCAACCGTTTCTGCAAGCAACAAATATAACCCGAGAACCATCCAGAACGGGATGAGACATGACGGATATCGATCGGAATCGGCGACGGTTCCTGCAGCTCACCGGCGCGACGGCTCTCGTGGCCGGCGTCGGGGCGGCGGTTTCGGGGACGGCCGGCGCACAGGCGTCGGCGTGGTCCACGGCCGACTCGCCGACGGGCAAGACACTGAATGACGTCGTACAGACCAGCGAAGGACCGTACGCCGTCGGGAGCGGGGGGCTGGTGCTCGCCCGCCGCACTGACGGCTGGGAAACCGTTCTCTCGAAGGGGCCGACGGTCGAGGGAGAGCCACTAAACGGAGCCGGCGTCACCGACGACGGCGAGCACGTCTGGTTCGCCGGCGGCAGCGGCGTCATCGGCCAGTACAACGTGGTCGAAGAGCAGCTCACCGACTACTCCGCGCCGGGAGGGAAGACGAGCACCTGGGAGGACCTCGCGGTCACCGGAGCGTCGGGCTCCGAAACAGTCCACCTCGTCAACGGCTCCGGCGAGGTGCTCAGCGGGACGAAAAACGGTTCGGGTGGGATGGACTGGGGAGAAGCCCAGAAACCGGGCTCAGGCTCCAGCATGAAAGGGATCGATTTCGCCAGTAGTTCAGTTGGGCACGTCTCGAACACGAGCACGAAAGTCTACGAGACGACCGACAACGGCGGAAGCTATCAGGAAATCGGTATCGATGGTCCAGGTGGCAACTTGTACGGCGTAGCGAGCGTGAGTAAATCGGACGTCAACGTGGCCGCCGGCAGCGGGAAAATATACCAGTATGACGGGTCGGAGTGGACACCGCATTCGGTTGGCGAGAATACCATCTATGGAATCGACCGCGACGGAGCTTCGGGGCTGGCGGTCGGTTCCGGCGGGCGTGTCTACGACCGAGAGAACCCTGGCACGTGGACCGAAATGGAGACGTCGACGACGAAGAAGCTTCAGGGAGTGGCGCTCGACACCGCCGGAGGTTATCCCGATGTCGCCGTCGGGGCGAACGGGACGATCATCGAGCATGGCGAGTACACCGCCGATCCGCCGGCCGAACGGAAGCCACGACCCGATTCGGCCGAGTGGACCGAGGCGAGCTCGCCGACCGGGAAAGGGCTCAGCGACACCGTTCTGTCGAGCCAGGGGCCGTACGCCGTCGGCGATGGCGGGCGGGTTCTCGAACGGGGTTCGACGGGCTGGACGACGGTCATCGAGAAAGGGCCGACGACGCAGGGCAACACCCTCACCGGGGCCGGCGTCACCGACGACGGCAACCACGTCTGGTTCGCCGGTGGCAGCGGCGTCATCGGCGAGTACGACGTCGGGAGCGGGACGAAGACCGATTACTCGAAACCCGAGGGGAAGACCAGCACCTGGGAGGACGTCGCGGTCGTCGGCGCGGCCGGTTCCGAAACGGTCTTCCTGATCAACGGCTCGGGCGAGTTCTTCTCCGGGACGAAGAACGGCTCGGGCGGGATGGACTGGGGCTCGGCGGTCAAGCCCGGCGGCGGCTCCAGCGCGAAGGGGCTCGATTTCATCGACGAGAGCACGGGCTACATCTGCGATACGAACTCGAAAGTCTACGAGACGACCGACGGCGGCAAGAGCTGGAAGGAAATCGGCATCGACGGCGGCAGCGTCGGGCTGTACGACGTCACCGCGGTGAGTCCCGACGAGATCGAGGTCGCGGGCGGCGACGGCTCGATCTTCCGGTACAACGGTGCGGTCTGGACGAAGCTCTACGCCGGGCAGAACGCGCTCAACGCTATCACCCGCGAGGGGAAGAAGGGGTTGGCCGCCGGCAGCAGCGGGACGGTCTACGAGCGCACCGGTTCGGGCTGGCAGTCCGACGAGACGCCGACGAGCAACGGTCTCAACGGGATCGTCCTCGACACGACGGGCTCGTATCCCGACGTCGCCGTTGGAGCGAGCGGGACGATCATCGAACGCGGCGAGTACACCGCCAGCCCGGAGCCCGTCGGTGACTTCGAGAACCCGCCGCAGGACCTCGACGGCGACGGCAAATACGAGGACGTCGACGGCGATGGCGAGCTGACGAAAGCCGACGCGCAGGCGCTGTACGACAACCTCGACGATCCGGCGGTCAGGAACAACAGTGCGGCGTTCGACTTCAACGACAACGGTCGCATCGATTACGACGACATCGTGACGCTCGACAACATGGCCGAGTGAACGCGGACGAGAGAATACATGGATGAAGACAAGCGGTTCGGCGGGCGGAATCGGGCGCTAACAGTAGCCGTGGTCGGACTCGTGGTGGCATCGCTCGCGGTTGCGGGCGTGGCCGTCAACGGGCAGTTCGTGGGATCGAGCACGGCACAGACACAGGAATCGGCGACGATCACGGCCGGAAGCGCGAACACGTCGCCCAACGGGACGACGAGCGTCGGGCTGACGCTTTCGACAGCTCCCGAAGGCGTGTCGGGCTACGATCTCGTGGTGCGGCTGAGTGATCCGAGCGTCGGGACCATCACGAACGCGTCGGTCGCCGATGCGTTCGGTCTCGACAGGGTTTCAGTCAGCGATAACGGCACGATGGTGACGCTCTCGGGCGTCGACGTCGACGAGAACGTCCAGCCGGGAGCGACGGGAATCTCGCTCGGCACCGTCGAAATCACCGGCGAGAGCACGGGAGCGAGCGATATCGTCGTCGAGCAGGTCAATCTCGACGACGACAACGGAACTGCCGTCGAGCCGTCGACGACGCCCGGTACGCTGACGGTTGCCGGTGCGGGCACGGGCACGCCGACCAGCACCGAGCAGCCGACGGAAACGGGGACGGCCACCGAGACGGACACGGCCACCGCAACCGAAACGAGTGCTCCGGAGCCGACGGCGACGACCGGAACCGACACGCCAACGGCGACCGCCACGGCCGCGCCAACGGACACGGAGGCGGGAACGACCACCGCGACCGACGGCACCACGGGACCGACCGTGACGGACACCGAAACGAGCGCACCGACCGAAACGGGGACGACCGCAGCTCCGACCGAAACGACGGACGATTCGGCGAGAACGGAGACCGGAACCGACTCGGCCTCGACGGAAACGGAAACGAGCGGGGTCGGAACGGGCAGTGACGGCAACGGTGCGCAAACAGGCGGTGATGCCGACGGTGGCGCGGACAGCGGTAACGAAGCGGACGGCAATGCGGACGCGGGCACTATCGACGCATCGCTCGCCGACAGCGGACTCTCGGACGAGCAGGTCTCCGGAGTGAGTAGCGCGCTCGCCGCGAGCGGTCTCACCGACGCAGAGACGTCGACCATCACCGACGCGCTCGCCAGCGACGGGCTGAGCGACGAGCAGCGCACCGCGATCGCCGACGCCATCGCGGGCGGCGATCTCTCCGACGACCAGCTCGTGGCGCTGAGCGAGGCGCTCGACGACGGTAGCCTGACGAACGCCGAACGCGACGCGCTCGGCTTCCTCGGCAGCGACGAAACGACCTACTACCAGGTCGATCTCGTGCGCGGCGAGCCGATCGAGCAGCTGCAAGGGCCGAACGGTACCTACACGAACGAGGAACTGCTCCGGTTCGCGCACGGCAGCAGCGAGGAGCCGATCACGCGACGCTCCGACGGCGAGTTCACCACCGACGCGGCGCTCGCCGATCGCATCGAGAGTCGGAACGTCACCGTCGAGAACGGCACGGCGACGACGACGTTCACGGTCGCCGACGGCGAGTCGGTCACGCTCTCGCTGGTGAGCTACACGAAGCCCGGACCGGTCTGGTCGCCCGCGACCGAACAGCTCCAGAACTACGTCGACAGCGATAGCCGGACGTTCGAGTCGGGCACGCACACCCTCCGCGTCGATCTCCCGACGAACACGACCGGCGAATAGGGATCGACGCAGGAGAACGGATCGGCGAACCGCGATGGTTCGCCGTGGAATTTCGATGCGATTTCGATCGATGTCTCTCGACGGGTTCGTCGACGAGACGGAATATCGTGGTTCGTTGCTACCGAACGCGATGGGTGGAACGTCGTGAGAGCGATCAGCGGTTGGCGGTCGTGAACAGCAGCGGTGCGACCACGAGGAGCCCGAGGCCGAGATAGAGATAGTAGCCGGGACCGTCGATGCTCGGGACGATCGCGAACAGGAGGCCGAAAGTCATCACTTGGATGGAGAGCACCTTCCTGGACCGCTGGGCGAGCGCGGCGAGCAACGCGAGCACGAAGACGAGCAACAGCACCTGCCCGAGATTGTACTGGAGCAGGAACCGGTCGAGCGCCTGCAGCGGGAACGGAAACATTCTCGTGGTGGGATGAGTCGGTCCCAGATTTCAAGGTTACGACCCGTCGCCGTGCGCACCGAAATCGAGCGGGCGAATCCAGCGATACCAGACGAACAGTGCCACCCCCAGATAGCCGAGCGCCCAGACGGCCGTCCCGGCCGTCTCGAAGCCGAGCGACGAAAGGGCGTAGTTCGCACCGCCGGGGAGCACGACACCGATGGCGAGCACGACGGCGAACAGCACCCGCTCGTCGATGCTCACGGGCAGCTCACCCGACTGTTTCGGCGTCGTGAACGATTCATACCCCCGGTACGGGCTCGAAACGTCTCAATCACACGATTCCGTCACGCGACCGGGCCGGACGATTTCGGTCGCTTCACGCCCGGAACGGTGAGAAACGACCGGCAACGGTGATCGTGATTCAATAGCCGGTCGGTCGTCCGACCGAACACGGCGGCGGTGTCACAGCGATCCCCGCTCCCCGCCGACAGCCCACCATGACAGCCACCGATGCCACGACCGACCGCGCCGACCCCGATGTCGGGGACGTTCTCTACGAGACCGACAGTCACGAGCGCTACGCCGTCGTCGTCGCCACCGACCCGGCTGGCGTGACGCTGCGCCGAAACGACAGCGAGCAGTTCATCCCGCACGCGATGTTCGCGCCGTGGAACGACACGTCGATCACCGTGGAGCCGGCGGTCGCCGGGAGTCGTCGAACCGACCCACCGGTCCACCACACCCCACGCCACGAGCTGGCGGTCGGCCCCGCCGGAACGACGCGCTTCCAGCAGTCCTGACGGTCGGCAGTGCACCCGACGACAGTCATGTCATCCGCCTTCACACCACACAAAGCTTATGCTGTCCAAGCACAAAGAAAGCGATGGAGCAAGGCGCGCTCCGGGACAGCGGGGCTCCGTTGCGTGGCATCACCTGTAACGTCCCCCTGCTGTCTTTTCAGAGAGTTACCGGCGAGCAGATTCTATACATGGGGCTAGAGCACAGCAACATCCAGTCACACGGTTTTGTACATACATTCGATACCCCACAGTTAATACCATGTGAGGAGATGATTTGATGCGATGTCCAGTTCATCAGTTCAAGACATTCGCGGCATTACCCTCATGCAGGGTGAAGAAGTCCTTCACGATCAGAAACCACGTTGGCGGGCCTACCCGTGGTCAATGACTATCGGTATTCTTGGCATCACGGCAGCCGGACTCGGACTGCTCATCATTGCATGGGTATGGTGGCGGCGTCAGAAGACTCGCTTTGTCGTCACGAACGAGCGCATCATCCAGAAACGAGTATCAATGTTGAGTCAGCGCTCGAATGAATATCCCATCCGAGACATCAATCAGCTCCAGACAAGCGGTGATCGCTTCAACTTTGTTGGCTCAGAACATGGATCAATAACGTTCTCTGTCGGCGGTGGTGGAGAGATGGTAACGCTCGCGAGCGTACGAAACTACTCCGCAATTGCAAACACGATCCGAGAACAGCAACGTCGAATCGCTTCGGAGTAGCAGGAGTGAGATTTATTCGGTTTGAAGCAGGCAAAACGTCAATCTCGGGTTTGTTGGCGTTGTGATTTTTAAACCAGTTTCATTTCGGTTTGACTTCCGCCCCTCACATCCGTTGTCGCAGAAACATGGGCCAACGCGGATTTGAACCGCGGACCTCCCGGTTATCAGCCGAGCGCTCAACCTAACTGAGCTATTGGCCCGACACCAGTGGTTGCTCCCATCGGTTTGTAAGCGTTTCTCTTCGCGTCCTCAGTCACGGCTCGTATCGCCATCGCGGTCGTGGACCTCGTAACTGCCGGCATCGACGTCGTAGGTGTCCTCCCCGTCGGGGAAGCCACCGCCGTAGGCGACGCCGCTGGCGATACCCCCCATCTTCCGGTCGAGATACGGGATGACGAGCCAGCGCTTGAGCGCCGCCCGGACGGGCCAGCGCGTCACCGGCACGACGAGCACCAGCCCGACGAGATCCGTCACGAACCCCGGCGTGAGCAGGAACGCGCCCGCACCGATGAGCAGCCCACCGTCGAGCAGTTCGTCGCCCGGCAACGAGCCGTTCCGGATACGCTCCTGGATCTTCCGGGCGGTGTGGCGGCCCTCGGAACGCACGAGCAACATGCCGATCAGCGCCGTGAGAACGACCAGCGCCACGGCCCCGACGAAACCGAGCGACGTCTGTGTCGCCACGGCGACGAGCACCACCATGTCGAACAGCGGGATCAGAAGGAGCAATCCGAGTATCCGGAGCAGCATGGCGTCCCTACCGGTCGCGCACGCAAAACCCTTTCCTGACGGACGTACGAACCAGCGGCCGACGTGGGATCGCGACCGATGAACTGCCGATGAGTTTATTGCTGTGGCCCGAAACGGGAGGACAATGGCTGATCTCAGCGACCTCGGCCTCTCCGAATACGAGGCGCGCGTCTATCGGGCGCTGCTCGACACCGGTCCGACGACCGCAAAGGAGCTCTCGCGCGCCAGCGGCGTGCCGATGGGTCGCATCTACGACGTGCTCGCGAGCATCGAGACCCACAGCCTCATCAGGTCACAGAGCGCCTCACGACCCAAGAAATACGTCGCGGTCGAGCCAGAGACGGCGCTGTCGCGACTGCTCGAAGATCGCCGGCGCGAGCTCGAAGCCAGAGCCGACCAGTACGAGGAGGTCGTCGAGGAGCTCGTCAGCGAACTCGACGCCAGCGAACCCGCCAACGAACGGTTCTGGACGGCGGCGGTCGGTGCCGAGGAGACGATCGACCTGCTCGAAGAGCGCCTCGCGGCCGCCGAGGAGAGCGTGGTGGTCGTCGCGGCGGTGCTGTCGGCCCAGTTCGACACGGCATCGGTCGGCAACCGCGTCACCGAGCGACTGGGCGCGGCCGTCGATCGTGGCGTCGACGTCTCCCTGCTGATGCATCCCGATCTCGTCACGGAACTGCCCAACACCGTCAACGAGCGCTACGTGAACACGCTCTTGCCCCACGATCGCGTCAGCACGCGGACCAGCGACGCCGTCGAGCGAACCTTCACCGTGATCGACGGCGTCGAGACCTGCATCGAGGTGCCACACCCGCTCGATAGCACGCAGCTGTTCGCGATGATCGACGTCAAGGATCCCTCCTTCGCCGGCGAGATCACCCGCGAGTTCGAACCGCGCTGGGAGGGTGCCGAACGGCTCGATCTCGGCTAGTCGTCGGTCGAAGTCGTTTCGTCGAGTTCGGATCGGAGTTGGCCGACCGTCGCGACCCGTTCGGCGTGAGCGTTGTGC
This sequence comes from Halococcus thailandensis JCM 13552, assembly GCF_000336715.1. GTDB lineage: Archaea > Halobacteriota > Halobacteria > Halobacteriales > Halococcaceae > Halococcus > Halococcus thailandensis. The sequence continues at coordinate 126,807 of NZ_AOMF01000155.1, read as the reverse complement.
TGGTGGATCGATTCGTCGTTCGACTGTTTCATCGTCACCACCGCGTCGTCGGCGAGATCGGGGAACTCGCCCACGACGCCCTCGGCCATGTCGCGCACGCAGTCCTCGACGAACTTCGCGTTCGCGTGGGCGGCCTCCGTCATGTGATCCTCGTCGGGACGTTTGGCGAGGTTGTAGATGCGGGCGCTCATCGAATCGCGCGCCACGTCGATGAGATCGCGCATGTCGACCTCGGGTGCACCGTCGCTTTTCACCCGCAGCGTCGCGTGTCCGCGCTGGGAGTGACCGGCCTGTGGCACTTCCTCTAGGAACTGTTCGGTGGTTTCGTCGTCGACGCCCAGTTCGGTGAGGGTGTCGCGGGCGCGCGAGGCCGACATACCCTGCGAGCACGGACAGACGGTCATCCCCGTGACTCTGGTACCGATCTCCTCGGTCGTCCCCTCCTCGGTCGCGCAGGCGCTGGCGATGATCGTCGCGGTGCCCTGAGTCTCCTTGTCGCTCGCGGGTGTCTGCTCGCGCGTGACGTACTCGGCTTCCATCTCGACGGTGGCCTCGCTCGTGTACTCGTGTTTGTCGAGCAGGCGCTCGGCGGCGTCGCCACAGACGTCCTCCACGCGGTAGGCGGGCTCGGCGACGGCCGCTTCGAGGGTCTCGTCGATGACCTCCATGTTCCGGCTCATGTCCGCGCCCTTGCGCCACGATGGCAGGTCGACGAACACCTCGAAGGTCGCCATCAGCACGATCGGGCGCTTGTTCTCCCGACCGAGTTTGACGAGTTTCTCGACGCCGGTGACGCCGACGTGATTGAGTCCCACGGTTACATCTGGCTGGGCAGCCTGTACGTCCGGCAGCTGCTGGCTCATTCGGCTGTTCGTTGGTGCTCCTCCCCGTTACGCCTTGCGAAACGTCCCCAGTCTTGCCCCCACTACTCACCCCGTTTTCCCACTCATACCCACCGCTATCCCCGCTCGGTCAGTCGAGTTTGTCGAGCGCGCTGAAAAATTCCAGTGGGGGGCCGGCGATGCGCGTCGGCTCGTCGGCGACACCGATCGTGACCGTCGCGGGCGCGGCGAGCGCGGCACGATTGCGGCCGTCGGCGACCACGGCCGTGTCGCCATCACCGACCGTGATCGTGATCTCGCTGTCCCGATCGACGACCAGCGGCGGCATCGGATCGGTCGCGGCCATATCTGTGACGACGAGCGCCGGTACGTCGGGATGGACCAGCGGGCCGCCCTCGCTCAGATTGTAGGCCGTGCTCCCGGTCTGCGTGGCGACGAGCACGCCGTCGGCGTGGCTGTCGAGATACTCGCTGCCGTCGATCTCGATGGTGAACTCCGCGCCGCGACCGGGACCGCGATCACCCATCACGACGATCTCGTTGAGCGCGCGCGGAAGCGAGATATCCTCGCCAGAGACACGAAGTCTGGGGACGGTTCGAGTCCGTGGCTCGCCCTCGTGCTCGATGTGGTCGAGTTCGCGGGTGAGTTCGGCGAGCGCGTCAGCGGGTGAGGTCGCGTTGAGGAAGCCGACCTCGCCGAGATTGACACCCATGATCGGCGTCGTGCCGACCTCGCGAGCGGTAAAGAGGAAGGTGCCGTCGCCGCCGATCGAGACGACGAGCGTGCAGTCGCTCATCCGCGCGACGGGGTGGCCATCGATCGCGAGTGTGTCGGCGGTCGCCTCGTCGATCCACACCTGGGCACCCGACTCGCGGAGATGCTCGCGGACCTCGGCGGCGAGCGCGGCCGCCCGATCGTTGCCACGACGGGCGACGATACCGACCCTCATCGCCCTCCGTTTCACCCCCGCGAGCAAAAAGCGCGTGGTCCGCCCGTGCCGCGGGCGGCGGTGGCGGTCGCCGAGCGGTGCCTGGCGGATGAAGGGCGAGGGGCGCGAGCGAGGCCGCAGGCCGAGCGAGTAGCGAACAGAGTGAGCGCGCCCCGAGGGCTTCGGCGGTCGCTGTGCGGTGGTGTTGCGGTGCTGTGGAATGTCCGCGCGAACGCAGTGAGCGGGGTTCGCCGTGAGCGACCGCAGGGAGCGAGCGGGAGTTTTTAGCGTAGCTTTTTGCGAGGAGTGGTTCGCGCGGAGCGCGAACCCGACGAAGTAAAAAGGTACTACGGGCACGGTGGGATTCGAACCCACGGCCGTCGGATTAGAAGTCCGACGCTCTATCCGGGCTGAGCTACGTGCCCTCACGGGGGGTGAGAGCGAGCGGTTCAAAAGCGATTGGGTCCGGTGCGGAGCGTTTAACAGCGATTCTCCACAAGAGGGCGCAATGAGCGTCATCGGTATCGTCGGCCTGCCGGGCAGCGGCAAGAGCGAGGCCGCCGCCGTCGCCCGCGAGATGGGGATCCCGGTCGTGACGATGGGCGACGTCATCAGGGAGGCCTGCCGCGATCGGGGGCTCGACCCCGCCGAACACCACGGCCGCGTGGCGCAGGCGCTCCGCGAGGAGAGCGGTCAGGGAGCCATCGCCGAGCGATCGCTGCCGATCATCGAGCGCGAACGCGACGACTCGTCCACGGTGCTCGTCGACGGCATCCGTTCTGGAGTGGAGGTCGAACGGTTCGAGGATCGGTTCGGCGAGGAATTCTCGTTGATCGCCATCGAGGCCCCGTTCGATGTGCGTGCCGAGCGCGTCGATGCACGGGGACGCGACGTCGCGAGCGCCGACGGCGGCGAGAGCCTCGAAGCCCGCGACGAGCGCGAGCTCGGCTTCGGGATGGACGACGCCATCGAGCGCGCCGACGAGCGGGTCGAAAACACCGGCTCGCTCGCGGCGTTTCAGGATCGTATCCGGACGCTGCTCGCGGAGGAAGGCGAATGATGTACCGCATCGACGTGAAACTCGCCGCGCCGGTCAACGACACCGAAGTCACCGAGCGGGTCGTCACGGCCGTCGAGAACCTCGTGCCCGGCGCGGAGATCGAGCGTGCACCCGGCGAGGTGCGCGCCGAAACCCACAGTCTGGACCACTTCTCGGAACTGCTCCACGACCAGGAGATCCTCGACAGCGCCCGCAACGAGTTCTTCGCCGACCGGCAGGGCGACGTGGTGCGCGTCGCACTGAAGAAACAGGCCGCCTTCGAGGGTGTCGTCAACTTCGCGGTCGGCGAACCGGACGAGCTCGGCGACATCGAGCTCCGGATCCGGGTCCACGAGCCGAGCGTGGAGGAGTATATCGACCACATCGCGCCGCCGACCGAGGACGGAACGCCGGTCAGCGATTGTTCGTAGCGTTCTCGTCGAACCCGCTGACGAAGATCGCCAGCCACTCGCTCGTGTCGCGCTGGCGGCCGACCTCGATCTCCTCGATCCACTTCACCCACTGGAAGCCGCGCCGGCCGGGTGCGACCAGCCTGAGCGGGAAGCCGTGGCCGTGCGAGAGCCGCTCGCCGTCGGTGTGAGTCGCCAGCAGCGCGTCGCGGGCCTCTTCGATCGGGAGGCTCCAGCGATAGCCAGTCACCGAGCGAAAGGAGACCCACCGTGCTTCGGGGTCGGGTTCGACCGTATCGATGAGGTCGCCCACCCGTAGGCCACGCCAATCGTGGGTCGAGTACCAGCCGCTCGTGCAGTCGAGAGTCGTGCGGCCCGCGCTCTCGGGTTCGAGATCGGCGCTCGAGAGCGTGTGTTCGCGCTCGACCGCGCCGCCGATCCGGAGCTCCCAGTCGTCGGGGTCGATCGGGTCGGGATCGTCGGCGACCCAGCTCGTCACCGGGAAGGCGTTCGCCGCGTCCGTTCCCTCCTCTGTCGAACCGGTGAAGCGCTGATCGGTGGCGAGTCCGAGCAGGCGGTTCGCCCCGCGCTGGAAGCGCCACGCGAGCGCGCCGAAGCCGACGACCGCGAGCGAGGAGAGCGCCGTCCGCCGGCCTTCGAAGTCGTCCGTGCTCGGGAGACGAACCCGGCCGCGCAGGTGGACGAGCAGGACGGGGACGACGAGAACGCCGAGCGCCATGTGGACGAACAGCAGCAGCCACGGGCCGACCGTCGGCGTCGAGCCCGATGTCCAGACGAACCCGGTAGCGAGCGCCGCGAGCGCGAGAACAGTCAGAAGGACTGAGACGATCGTGCCCCGGTTCCACGCCGCCCGGTTCGTCAGTCGCGGGCGCACGCGCCGGAGTTTCCAGAAGAGGAGGAGAACGAGCGCGAGCCCACCCATCCCGTGGAGGACGAAGACGATCGCGTCGCCGGGCCGTCCGGAGACGAGGCTCAGCAGACCGGTGGCAACCGCGAAACCCACGGTTACGAGGATCGACCAGTCGACCAGCCGCGGCGGGAGTTCGAGGCGCGATACCACGACTCGGCTACGGCTGCCAGCCGGTTGAGTGCTGCGCTCAACCGTACGAACGCCGCGCGACGACCGTGCCGCTCGCGTTCTCGACGATCACGGTGTCGCCGTCGTTGTTCCAGACGGCGCTCGTCGCTCCCCAGTAGCGGTCGGTGTCCGTGTCGGTCCCCTGACCCGTGTGCAGCGTGAGACTCGCACCGGCAGCGAGGGTGGCCTCGCTCGAGAACGAGTAGGTGTGATCCGCTTCGTCGCTGACCGTCCACCCGTCGAGGGCGATCGGGGTCGACCCGCTGTTTTCGAGGGTGACGGTCTCCTCGTCGAGGTTCGCGTTGTCGTTGCCCGATGCGTCGGCGGCGATCGCGGCGATCGCGAGCGGGCCGTCGTCGGACCCGGGCGGTGTCGCCGACGGCTCGTTCGCACACGCCCAGAGAGCCGTCCCGTTCCGTCGAGCGCGCGTCTCCGCCCGGGAGAACTGCTCACGGCCCTCGAACTGATCGTCGTAGACCCGCGCGTGGCCCGTCGCGACGAGCCGGTAGTTGAGACGGTGGCCGTCGTGGCGGACGAACGCCAGCAGCCGATCGTAGCGCCCGCGTCCGTCGATCCCCACTAGCTGCACCGTCTCGCCAGCGACCGCTCGTGTCGTGAAGGCGCTCGCCTCGTCGCCCGCGTCGCCGAGACACGTCGCGCCGGCGTCGCTGTCGGGCACGCCCTCGAATTCGCTCGGGTTCGTGGGGACGTGGACCTCCGGCGTGTCGACGCCGCGCAGCCGGACCGTGTCCGTGGTTCCGTTGGGATATCTGACGTCGAGTGTATCGCCGTCGACGACGTGCGTGACGGTCGCCCGAAGCCCGGAGTGCGTCGTCTTCGTCGAGAACTCCACATCGACACCCGCGCTCGCGGTGGGGGTATCGGGCGCCGGCGTCGTCGCGGTGGCGTTCGGCGATCCGTCGGCCCCCGGCCCGGTGGCCATGCAGCCGGCGAGGACGAGACAGCCGACGAGCAGCCACACGCGGCGATCCATGTGTCACCGAGCGTGGCCAGGGCCCTAAATCCGCCGTCATGCTCACTGTCGGACAGAAATGCGTGAAGATACGATTCCAAGAACCCACTACAGCGAGCTGTTTTTCGTGTTACAGATTCTCGGCCAGCGCTATCCGACGGATCAGACGACGATCTGGACGACGACGAACAGAACGACGACCCCGAGCACGTCCGAGACGTTCGTCACGACGGGGATCACCACGTCGTCGGGATCGAGCCCGAACCGGTAGGCGGCGTAGGTCGCCACGACGGTGACGAGAACGGCGAGCACGGCCAGGATCGCGCCGCTGGCCGTCGCGACCAGCAGGACCGTCGCGAGCGCGAGCTGGGTTTCGGCGACGAGCGCCGACAGCGCCCACGCACCGGCACCCACGGCCGGAAAGACGGTGAACGAGAGGGCGATGGTCGCGACGGCGTTGCCCGCGAGCACCTCGTCGTCGGGCTCGAAGGAGAGTCGTCCCAGATGGAGGGCCGTCGAGAGTCGCGCGGCGAGCACGCTCCCGAGGTTGCCGGCGGTGCCGATGGTGACGGGCACGAGCACGAGCAGCGAGGGGAACTGGAGCAGGGTTGCCTCGAACGAGTCGAGCACGAGACCGCTCCCGAGTTCGACGAGCGTGAGCACGAAGAGGATCGGCAGCATTGCGCGCGTGATCGCCCGTACCGACCACTCGGTCGCCACTCAGCCGCCACCTCCGAGCAGCGCGAGGACGACCCGGACGGCCAGGAGGAGAAAGAGGAGTCCGAAGACGTCGCCGGTGGTCGTCACGACCGGCCCCACGATGGTGTCGGGGTTGTAGCCGCGCCGGTAGCCCGCAAAGACCACCACCACGACCGCCGTCGCCAGAACGGCACCGGAGAGCGCGCCCGCGATGGTGGCGATCGCAACGAGCGTGAGCAGCGAGGCGTGGGGCAGTCCGAGCAGCGTCAGCACGAAATACGTGGCGACGGCGGCGAAGACGCTCACGAGCAGCGCGTTCACGAGAGCGGCCGTGACTGCCGACCGAAGGCGCTCGTCGCCACCGCGCACCCGCGGTTCGATGAGCCCCTGATGGAGCGCGGTCGCCAACCGCGCGCCGAAGGAGCCGAAGACGTTGCCCCGCGTGGCCAGAAACGCCGGCACGAGCATGAGCAGTCCACTGACGACCCGGAGTTCGTCCTGCATCCCGCCGAGAACGACCCCCGAGAGAAGCCCGGCGACGAGGCTCACCGACAGCGCCGGCAGCGCTTCGCGGTAGGCCTCGCGCGCGACCTCGACGACGCTCATTGGCGTGTCGAGCGCCGCCACCGGTAAAAATCGGTCCCCATCCGACGGCAATGATTCGGATACCACTAGTACGCCAATACATCTATTACAATAAGACACGTAGTACAGACATGTCGATAGACATCGAGCGTTTCGAGGACGGGGATGGGGACGCCCTCAACCGGCCGACCAACGCCGAACGGGTCGTCAGCTTTCTCGCCAGCCACGACGATCGCGCGTGGACACAATCGGAGATCAGCAACCGAACGGGTGTCAAGCGCGGATCGATCGGTCCGGTTCTGAGTCGACTCCACGACCGCGAACTAGTTCGCCACCGCGGGCAGTACTGGGCGATCACCGACGATGAGGAGCGGCTAACGGGAGCGATGGCGCTCCACCGCATCACCAAAGCACTCGACGAGCGCCACGGCAGCGAGGACCGCGACGAGTGGTTGGCATACGCCGCCGAGGACGGAACGACCGAATGAGTGTCGAGCGCGGCGATGTCGTATGGAGCGACGACCCGTTCAAGGACGGAGCCGCCGGTCGTCCGTGGCTCGTGTTGAACGACGAAATGCATCCGTTCGGCGACGAACAGCATATGGCGGTCGCGCTCTCGACGAGCGGCCACGACGCGGCCATCCCGATTCGAGAGGCCGATTGGATCGACGGCGGAACACCGAAACGGAGCTACGTGCTCCCGTGGGCGATTCACTCGCCACAACGGGCGGACGTCACTCACCGACAGGGGCGTCTCGACGCTGCCATCGTCACCAGAACCGTCGAGCAGCTGCTGGCGTATATCGAACCCGACGAATAGTCCGCCAGAAGCATCGGTGTCGGTGAAAATTCGTCGTTTCGTGCTCTCAGAACGGGCCGCCACCGCCGCCCATTCCACCCATGCCGCCCATCCCGCCACCGCCTTCGCCTTCCATGCGCTTCATCATCCGCTGCATGTCGGCATCGCCCATTCCCTGGAACTGTTTGAGGGTGCGCTCCATCATCCGGTGTTGTTCGAGCAGTTCCTGGACGCGCTCCTCGGGCTGGCCGGAGCCGCGGGCGACGCGGCGGACCTGGTTCGCGCCCACGGAACGGGGGTTTTCGAGCTCCTTCTCGGTCATCGAGTCCATGACGACCTCGAAGCTCCGCATTCGATCCTGCGTGACGTCCATCGCGTCGTCGGGCAGTTGATCCTTGATCCCGCCGCCGAGCCCGGGGATCATGTCGAGCACCTGATCGAGCGGCCCCATCTTGTTCATCGCGTTCATCTGGTGGCGCATGTCCTTGAGCGTGAACTGGCCGGACATGATGTCCTCTGGGTCCCAGTCTTCCTCCTCGTCGCCGGTCTCCATCGCGCGCTCGACGCGCTCGGCGAGCTGCTTGAGATCGCCCATCCCAAGTAGCCGGGAGATGAAGCCGTTCGGTTCGAAGCGCTCGACGTCCTGAACCGTCTCGCCCGTCCCGAGGAACGCGATCGACGAGTCGGTCTCGTTGACCGCGGTGAGCGCCCCGCCACCCTTCGCCGTCCCGTCGAGTTTCGTGATCACGACGCCATCGACGCCGATGGCCTCCTCGAAGCGCTGGGCCTGATCCTTCGCACCCTGCCCGATCGCCGCGTCCATCACGAGCAGTCTGCGATCCGGATCGACGGTCGCATCGATCGCCTCGATCTCGTCGATAAGCCCCTCCTCCAGCGCGTGGCGACCCGCCGTATCGACGATGTGGACGTCGGCCTCCTCGGTGGCGGCGAGCCCCTCGCGGGCGATCTCGACCGGATCGTCGTTGTCCGGATCGCCGTAGAAGCTGACCTCGGCGCGACTGGCCATCTCCTCGGCCTGATCGTACGCACCCGGACGGAAGGTGTCGGTCTGGATGATCGCAGGACGAAGGCCTTTCTTCGAGAACCACCAGGCCATCTTGGCCGCCGTGGTCGTCTTCCCCGACCCCTGGAGCCCGGCGAGGAGGATCGTCTGTGATTCCAGCGGGAGCTCGGTGCTGTCGCCGACGAGATCGACCATCTCCTCGTAGACGATCCGGAGGACGAAATCCCGGGCCGTCGTCCCGCCCGGCGGCTCCTCCTCGAGCGCACGTCGCTCGATCTCGTCGGAGAGTTCCATCACGAGGTCGATCTCGACATCGGCCTGGATCAGCGAGCGCTGGATCTCCCGGACGACCTCCTCGACGTCCTCCTCGTCGAGGCGCGTCTTTCCTTGCAGTCGGTCGAGAGTGCCCCGCAGGGAACTCCCGAGATCGTCGAGTACCATTTGGCGGGATTAGGCCGTGTAGCGGTTAAAGGCCTTCTGGACAGCCAGTATTTCAGGGAGAGTCACGAGTGCAACTCGAACGAAATTTCGCTACTCCTCGTCACCGAGCAGCCGATCGACGAGCACGTCGGGGTCGAACCGTGCGAGATCATCGTAGCCCTGGCCGGTGCCCAAAAAGAGGATGGGTTTGCCGGTGACGTGCGCGATCGAGATGGCCGCGCCACCCTGCGAGTCGGCGTCGGCCTTCGCGAGGATCGCGCCGTCGATCGTCGCGGCGTCGTCGAACTCGCTGGCGCGGTTCGTCGCGTCCTGACCCGCGACTGCCTCGTCGACGAACAGCGTCATGTCGGGATCGACGACGCGGTCGATCTTCTCCAGCTGGGCCATCAGGTCGTTCGAGGTGTGGAGCCGACCCGCCGTATCGCCGAGCACCACGTCGATGTCGTGGGCCTCGGCGTACTCGACGGCGTCGTAGAGCACGGCCGCCGGGTCGGATCCTTGTTCGTGGGTGATATACTCCTTGTCGAGGTTCTCGGCGTGTTCGCCGAGTTGCTGGTTCGCGCCCGCGCGATAGGTGTCGCCGTTCGCGAGCACGGTCGAGAGCCCGCGCTCCTCGAAATAGCGCGCGAGTTTGGCGATCGTCGTGGTCTTACCGACGCCGTTGACGCCGGTGAAGACGATCGTCACGGGTTTGTCGGCCGCGACGATCCGCTGCTCGAAGTCGAACTGGCCGACCGAGATGACCTCGCGGAGCGCCTCCGCGAGCGCCTCCTCGACGACCAGTCCCGTACCCTTCACCTGCGCACGCGTCGCGCCGGTGAGTTCCTCGCGCAGGCGGTCGAGGATCGCCTCGGTGACGCTCATCTCGACGTCGCTTTCGAGCAGCGCCATCTCCAGCTCGAACAGCGGCTCCTCCAGTTCGGCGGCCTCGATGAGCGACTGGCCGGTGGCGAACAGCTTCGCGCGCGTTCCGAGTCCAAGCGAGTCGTCACCCTCGTCTTCGGTCTCGTCGGCCGCCGACGGTGACGGGCGACGCAGCCTGGTTGGTTCGCGCTCGTCCGCAGCCTCTGGCTCGGCTTCCGTTTCGCCGACGTCATCCGCTTCGTCCGTCCCTACTGTCTCGGTCTCATCGATCGACGGTTCGGCCGTCTCGGGTTCGACCGCCGTCTCGGATTCCGTCGACTCGCTACCGTCCGGTTCACTACCGACCGACTCGTCGACCGGCGTGTCGGGTTCCGTCGGTGTGTCGAGTTCGTCCGATCCGTCGGATTCGACCGGGGTTTCGGGTTCGACAGACGCTTCGGGCTCCGCCGACGGAGAATCGGTCGTTTCGGGTTCGGCGGCCGGATCGCCAGCCTCGTCGGGTTCGGTGTCCCCGACCGTGTCGGCATCGCTCTCGGGAACGGGGTCGGCGGTCTCGGCGGCCGCATCCGACTCTTCGACGCTCTCCTCGTCCTCGATATCGGCGGCCGCCTCGTCGATCTCCTCCTCGGCGTCGCGGCGAAAACTGCTGAGTCGGTCTTTGAGTCCGTCGAACATCGCCTACTCGTCGTCCGATTCCTCTCCCAGCCCACCCATCTGGCCCTGGAGCTGCTGCATCTGCTGCTGCTGGAGCTGCTGGGCCTGCTGTTCGAGCTGGTCGCGCTCGCTCTCGATCTCCGTGATCTCGTCGTCGACCTCCTCGATGCGGTCGTCGAGCGCGTCGCGCTTATGTTCGAGCGTCTCGATCGCCCCCTCCTCGTCGCGCTCGGCCGCGTAGCCACCGCCGAGGCTCACGACCGTCTCGTCGACGTTCTGGACCTCTGCACGAACGTAGGCGTCGCCGCCGAGGGGCACCTGCACCGTCGCGCCGCTGTCGAGGTTTTCGAGCGCCTCGGTCGCCTCGTCGATCTCCTGCTGCTCCTCGCGGAACTCCTCGATCTCGTCCTCCATCGCCTCCTTTTGGCGTTCGAGAGCATCGAGCTCCTGCGAGAGCTGTTCGAGCTGGCCGCCACCGCCGCCACCACCCAGACTCATCGGCCTGCCTCCGTGCGGTACACTCGACTATGCGTCTCGCTGTCAGTGACGAACGTATCCATATCCCCGCTGGGTGAGCGCGCCGGAAGTATGTTGTCCTCTGTCGGCGCTCTCAGTCGATGTAGCCGAGCGCGTCCTCGATGCGGCCGAGCTCCGGCCCCGTACACTCCTCGCCGGCGACGTAACCCGCCGCGTTCGCGAGCAGCCCCGAGCCGACGAGCGGCGCGCCGTAGTTCACGGTCCCGATGTCCGCCGGCACGCCGAGCAGCTCCTCCAGAAAGTCGAGCTCCTCGTCGGTCGCCTGCGGATGACAGAGCACGCCGCGATCGGTGGCGACCGCCGCCGTCCCCACGGTACGGACGCCCGCGAGCATCCCCTGCTCGACCGGCACGTCGAGATGGTCGCCGACCGCCTCGACGGCCTCGTCCGGGAGGTCGGGATGGACGTAGGCACCCTCGTCGTTTGCCAGCACGACGTTGCCGGCGGCGTTGATCCGGCCGGGCAGCGTCGCGACCGGGAGATCGACGACGTCGGCGATGCGCTCGCGCTCGGTCGACGTGATGCGATCGGTCGCGAGCAGCCCGTTCGCGTTGCCGGCGACGAGCGCACCCACTGTGCCGGAGCCGGCGATCGTCGTCTTCACGGCGGGCACGTCGAGCTCGTCGGTGAGTTCGTCGAGGAACGACTCCTCGATGTCGGGTCTGACGAGCACGCAGTGGTCGGTCGCACGGGCGAAGACGCCGACGTACGAGGAACCGGAAAAGGCCGCGCGGAGCACGTTATTCGGCGTGCTCGGCTTCGACGACGCGCTCGCCCTCCTCCTCGAAGCGGGCCGCGCGCACGCGAAGCTTGCTCGGCGGGTTCGAGCGCCCGCGTGCCCAGACCGCCTCGTTGATCGAGGGGTCGAGGCGAACGGTGTCGGGATCGGCCTTGAAGTGCTGGGCGAGATGCTCGCGGATGAGCGTCATCGCTCTATCGGCACCTTCGTGGTTCGCGCCCGCCTTCACCTTGCGGAGCGGCACGGTGACGACGCGCTCCTCGAAGTCCTCGGCGCTCATTCGTCCGTGTCGCTCCGCCGCCAGTTGCGCCGTTTGGGGTTGCGCATCGTGTCGCGGTCGGTTTTCATGATGACCCACGCCGGCACGCGGGAGTTCTGTCGTTCGAGTTTCCCGAGGCGTTTCTTCTTCGCCTTCGAGTTCTTGCTCATGGTGGGTTCGTTTCCGCCGCGGCGCTTAAATCCTTGTCCTTCTGTCCGCCGATCGGTCACAACGCGAACCGCTCGACGGTGGTGTAGTCGGCTCCGTCGTCCGTGAGAACGCTCTCGGTCAGTTCGACCGCCTCGATCTCGCGGGCTCCAATCGTGGGATCGTCCTCGCGAAGCACGCGCTGGACGTGCTCTTTCCCGCCGGCGTGATCCATCCGCGCGATCGTCGCGTGCGGTGTGAACTCGTGGTCTTCCGGGTCGAAACCCATCTCGGTGGTCCGCTCCTCGATCGCCTCGTGCAGCCGGGTCAGTTCGTCGCCACCCTCGCGGACGCCGATCCAGAGCACGCGGATGTACTCCTCGCTCGGGAACGCACCGAGGCCGCCGAATTCGGTGGTGAAGGGATCGACGCCTGCCCCGTCGATCGCCGTTTCGAGCGCGTCGGTGAGGGTCGGGACGCGCTCGTCGTCCACGTCGCCGAGGAACTTCAGCGTGACGTGGACGCTTTCGGGATCGGTGCGTCTGACGCCGCTCGCGTCGGCGAATCGGTCCTGGATGCGCTCGATTTCGGTATCGAACCCCGCGAGATCGACGCTGACGAACAGGCGCATGGTGGAACGAGGAGGCCACAGGTCTTAATCACGGTCGTCACATAGGGAGGCCATGACCGACGACGACCCGCGCGATCGTGACGCGGGCCACGGGCAAGACGACCATCCCTTCTCCGAGGGCGAGGGGTTCGACGATCCCGACGGGTTCGATCTCGACCCGCCCGAGCTTTCCGTCGACCCGAGCGAGGTCGACCCGATCGACTCCCGCGTCCTGACAGAACTGCTCGACGAGCGCCAGCTCGGCACCGAGGACGTCGACGTCGAGGAGCTCGTCGAGGTGGGACTGAGCTATATCGAGATCAACCGGTACGAACAGGCCACCGAAACCTTCGAGCGCGCCGCCCAGTTCGCCGACGACGACCGCGTCGAACAGGAGGCTCGGGTGAACAAGGGCGCGGCCCACGCCGAACTGGAGGAGTACGACGCCGCCATCGGGGCCTACCGGGAGGCGCTCGACATCGACGCCGATCCCGACCACACCGCCAGCGCCGAGACCAATCTGGCGTACGCGCTCTGGGAGAGCGGGCGCAGCGAGCAGGCGCTCGAACACGCCGAGCGCGCCGTCGAGCGCGACCAGCGCTTCGGGCAGGGCTGGTACAACCGCGGCTTCTTCCTGCTCGAACGCGGGCTCGCCGAGGACGCGCTCGACAGCTTCGACAACGCGCTCCGGCTCGGCTTCCGCAACGCCGAGGTGCTGGAGGAGAAGGCTCGCGCGCTCGAAGAGGTCGGCGAGGACGAGCGTGCCGAGGAGGTCGCCGAAGAGGCCAGAGAAATGCGCGAGGAGGCCGAGGAGGAACTCGTCCGTGATCGTCAACGAGCGCGAAACAGCTGAAGGACGGCTCGTCGCCGTCTGCGACGACGACGTGCTCGGCGAGAGCTTCGAGAACGACGGCGTGACCTTCGAGGTCACCGAAGAGTTCTACGACGGCGAACCCGCCGACGAGGAGCGCGTCGTGGCGAGCCTCGCCCGTGCTCGCGTGGCGAACATCGTCGGCGCTCGATCCGTGGATCTCGCGGTCGAACACGGCTTCGTCGAGGAGACGAACGTCCTCGACGTGGGCGGGACGACTCACGCCCAGCTCGTCCGGCTCGGCTGAGCTACTCGTCGATCAGGTGGCCGAAATGTTCGATCGGCACGCCCTCCATCGTCGTCATGTCGAGCCCATGGCGCTCGGCGGCCAGCGAGAGCTCGAACACCGTATCGCGGTCGGGAGCCTCGAAGACCAGGAGGAAGTCGAACCGGCCGAGCAGCGCGTAGGTGTCGATCATCTCGGCGTCGAGCTCCTCGACTTCGAGATTGATGTCACCCCACAGCGAAGCGAGCTCTTGGAGGTCCTGAAACTCCGCTCCGTCGGCCTCGACCAGCGATAGCCACGTCTGCATGAGAGCGTTCGGCGGGCACGCAGTAAAGGGATTTCGGCCGTCGATCACGGGCCGATTCGCTTGCCGGTGCCGGCCGTGATCGTATCCGTGTCGCGCCACAGTGGTTCGCATGAGCTACTCGTCGACCATCGGCTGGTCGCTGTTCACCTCCGGCGTGGTCACGCTGCTGTTGAAGCTCGCGCCGTACGACTCGCTCTACTGGGGGATCGGACTGCTCGTCGTGGGGTTGTTCGTGATGTCGCGGCGACTCTGACGAACGGACCCCTCCTCTCAGACGAGCCGTTCGTCCTCCCAGCCGCAGCTACACTTGGTTCGTGCGACGAGCACACGACGACCGTCGGCACAGTTCGTATCGGTCGCCGTCGAGAGGTCGTGGCGTTCCCCGTCGCCGGCCTCCGGACACCGCCGCACGAGCGGATCGAGCGACGGCGTCTGCTCGAAGCGAAGCTCCCCAGCCCCGTATGGCTCCCTGGCATCACGCACCATACAAACGGTGAATGGGGCCGCGCCCACTACACTCTTTCCGTTCGCCAGTGACACGTCCGTCACGTCCGACCGGGCAACCGAGCCGATCGACCACGCCAACAGGTTCGTGAATGCGCGCCCACCGGATCTGGACTCGGCATCGGTTGAGAGGTCGTCGAGCGAGCGACTGACCGAAGGAGTGTTGGCCGTTCGGTTCCTACGGATCGCCAATGAGCACTCGATCCGAGGAGCCGCTCGATATCGAGCGCATCAGGGACGAGTTCCCGATCCTCGAACGCGACGTCGGCGACGGCCAGCGCGTCGTCTACCTCGACAACGCCGCCACGAGCCAGACACCCGACCGCGTCGTCGACGCGATGAGCGACTACTACCGGGGGACGAACGCGAACGTCCACCGGGGGATCCACCATCTGAGCCAGGAGGCCTCGCTGGCCTACGAGAACGCCCACGACCGCCTCGCGGAGTTCGTCGGGGCCTCTGGCGGGCGCGAGGAGATGGTTTTCACGAAGAACACGACCGAGAGCGAGAACCTCGTGGCCTTCGCGTGGGGACTGCGCGAACTCGACCCCGGCGACGAGGTCGTGCTCACGGAGATGGAACACCACTCCTCGCTGGTCACGTGGCAGCAGATCGCCAAACGGACGGGAGCCAACGTGAACTTCATCGAGGTCGACGAGATGGGCCGCCTCGACATGGAGCACGCACGCGAGATCATCGGGCCGAACACGGAGATGGTCTCCGTGGCACACGTCTCGAACACGCTCGGAACGGTGAATCCCATCGCCGAGCTCGCCGATCTCGCCCACGAGCACGACAGCTTCATCTTCGCCGACGGCGCACAGGCCGTCCCCCACCACTCCGTCGACGTCGAGGAGCTGGACGTGGATTTCTACGCCTTCTCGGGCCACAAGATGTGCGGACCGACCGGCATCGGCGGGCTCTACGGCAAGAAAGAGCTGCTGGCGGCGATGGAGCCGTTCATGTACGGCGGCGGGATGGTTCGCAAGGTGGAGTTCGACCGCACGACGTGGGCGGATGTGCCCGAGAAGTTCGAGGCCGGCACGCCGCCGATCGCCGAGGGGATCGCGCTCGCCGAGGCCGCCGACTACCTCGACGACGTCGGTCTCGACCGCATCGAACGCCACGAGCGCGAGCTCGTCGAATACGCGATGGAGAGATTAGAGTCGTTCGACGACATCGAGATCTACGGGCCGCCGGCCGACGAGCGCGCGGGGCTCGTCTCGTTCAACCTCGACGGCGTCCACGCCCACGACCTCGCGTCGATCATGAACGATCACGCCGTGGCGATCCGGCCGGGCGATCACTGTACGCAACCGCTGCACGACGTCCTGGGAACGGCGGCCTCAGCACGCGCGTCGTTCTATCTCTACAACACGAAAGAGGAGGTCGACGAGCTGATCGCCGCCATCGACGAGGCGCGCGAGCTGTTCGCCTGATCGGCGGGTTCGGCGCGTTTGGCAAGGGCTATGTGAGTCCCGCACCGAACGACTGTATCGTGATATCGACTACTGCGTTCGCGGCTCGACACGACGAACAGTCGCGGGAGGCGATCCGCTGATGGGACGACTCGAAACGCTCGGGCGCGCGCTGTTCGGCGGCGTGCTCGCCTACACGGCGATCGACAACCTGCGCGATATCGAGGGGATGAGCGCCTACGCCGATTCGAAGGGCGTGCCGGCGGCCGACCGCCTCGTGCCGCTGTCGAGCGTCATGCTCCTGTTCGGCGGCATCGCCACCGCTCTCGGGCGCGCGCCGCGTCTCGCGGGCGGCGCGATCGCGGCGTTTCTCGTCGGCGTCACGCCGACGATGCACGACTTCTGGAACATGGACGAGGAGGAGCGCGATAGCCAGCTGATCCACTTCCTGAAGAACACCGCGATGCTCGGCGGCGCGCTCTTCTTCCTCGGGCGCGGCCCCGAAGAGAACTGAGTCGTTTTTAGTCGGAGTATTTCGGTTCGCGGCGCTCGGCGCGTTCGAGCGCCCGCTCGATCACCGCGCGCACGTCGCCGTGGAACTCGTCGCCGTGACCGGCGTACATCCGTTCGACGCTCTCGGGTAGTCGGTCGAGGATCCGCTCGATGCTCTCGATGAGCACGTCTCTGGACTGGCCAGGGCTGTCCGTGCGGCCGAAACTGCCGTCGTCGAACGCGCCGTCGTCGTGGACCACGACGTCGCCGGAGAAGATCGTGTCCTCGGAGACCAGCGAGACATGGTCGTCGGCGTGACCCGGCGTGTGGATCACGTCGAACTGCCCGTCGCCGATGGCGACGGTGTCGCCGTCGTCGATTGCCTGCGTTCGTCGTGGGTGATCGCCGTAGGCGAGCAGGTCGGCATCGAAGCGATCGAGCACGGCGTCGAGTTCGCCGACGTGATCACCGTGCTGATGCGTGAGGACGACGGCATCGAGCTCGTCGGTGTGCTCGGCGACGACGTCCTCGACGCCGGGCATCGTTCCGGCGTCGATCAGCACTGTGCGCTCGCCCGTGACGAGATAGACGTTCGCCGTGAACGTCTCTGCGCCCTCCGTGACGGTGTGGACGGCCATGGCGATCGTGGGGGAGCGAGCGTTTTGAGGCTGCCGAAAAACGACTGAAACCTGACAAACGATTTTTCCGTTGCCTTCCCGTAGTCCACGTATGGGCTTTGGGAGCTACGATGAATCCGAACAGGGGAACCAGGAGTACGACACCGACTTCGAGGACGACGAGGACGGGCTCAAAACCGAGGAAGAAGCGCACGCTGGCGAGGTAAGCTTCGAGTTCGACACATCGAACGACGAGCTGCTCGACAAACTCGAAGACATCAAAGAGGAGTGAAGGCCGGGACGCGCGCGCTCGGGATCGCCGAATCCTACCGGGGCGAACGCGGCCGGAGCACGCTTGCCGGCGCGGTCGTCAAGGCCAGTCGGGTCGTCGACGGGTTCGTGCTCGGCTCCTGTACCGTCGGCGGCACCGACGCCACCGAGGCCATCGTCGCCCTCCACGACCGCCTTGACCGTGCGGACGTGAGCTATCTCTTCGTCTCGGGCATCGCGCCCGCGTGGTACAACATTCTCGACCTCAAGCATCTTCACGACGCGACGGAGATGCCCGTGCTCTCGCTCTCCTTCGAGGAGAGTCCGGGTCTGGAGTCAGCACTTCGATCGGAGTTTTCCGGCGATGCGCTCGCGACCCGACTCGACACGTATCGTGCACAGCCGCCGCGCCATCGATGCTCGGTCAACGACGAGTCGCTGTTCGTCAGAAGCGTCGGGATCGATGGGGGCGATGCCGAAGCGATCGTTCGAGGATTCACACCCGAGGGCGGCCGGCCCGAGCCGCTGCGGGTCGCCCGACTGGCCGCCCGTGCCGGGGATTCCTGGACGACGGACGGATCGGGAAGCGATAGCGACGGCTGATTCGGATTTATTCATACCCCCTATCTCGAAACCGCACGAGAACCGCGAATGCAGACGACAATGAGAGACCGCAACCGCCCCGCACCGTCCACACGCCTCCCCAACCGATTCGCTCACTCCCTCCGGTCGCTCACTCATCCCTCGCACAATATTCGCGCGCCGACCGCAGTCGAAGGGAAGGGGATGCCGAGCAACCAAAGCCGGACGGTTAAGACCCGTCGAGTCCCACCCTGTATGTGAGCGAAACGGGCCATATGGACGGGCTGGAGGTCGATTCCTGCGAGCGCTGTCCTGCACTCTGTGAGTCGCGGAGCCGCATCGTCAACGGCGACGGACCGGACGACGCCGAACTGCTGTTCGTCGGCGAGGGGCCGGGCGAGAACGAGGACGAGACCGGCGAGCCGTTCATCGGTCGGAGCGGGACGGTCCTCGACGACGCGCTGCGCGACGCGGGGCTCGGTCGGGAGGACATCCGCATCACGAACTGCGTGCGCTGTCACCCGCCCGACAACCGCGATCCCCACGCCGACGAACTCGCGAACTGCCGGGAGTTCCTGGAGCAGGAGATCACGACCGCCGATCCCGAACTCGTCGTCACACTCGGAAAGGTGCCGACCGAACACCTGCTCGGGCGCGACGCGCGCGTGACGGAGGAGGCAGGTTCCATCGAGGAGGCCCGCATCGACGGAACGCCACAGCGGGTGCTCGTCTGCGTCCATCCGGCGGCGTCGCTCTACGACGCCTCGCAGAAGGAGACGTTCACCGAGACGATCGCCACGGCTGCCAGCGTCGTCGGCGCGGGCGAGGGCGATGGCCAGTCGCGCCTCGGCGGGTTCTGATCCGAACTGTCGTAGTTCACCGATCACGATATCAGACCCCGAAACGGACGGGTTCGGGGCGCTGAGCGGCGGTGGATCGGTGTGATATTCCCGATACCAAACCGCTTTGCCAGCGCGGTGCGTGCGGCTCGTATGAGCACGGGACACGCCCAGCAGACGACGGCGTCGGTGGCCGTCGTCGACTACGGGCTCGGCAACCTCCGGAGCGTGACGCGGGGCCTCGAACGCGCCGGGGCCAGCGTGGATGTGACCGACGACCCCGCCGAATTCACGGCCGCCGACGGGATCGTTCTCCCGGGGGTCGGCGCGTTCCGCGAGGGTGTCGAGAACGCCGGCCCATATCGTGAGGCGCTGCTGGAGGCGGCGGACGACGGCACACCGGTGTTCGGCATCTGTCTCGGCATGCAGATGCTGCTGACTACGAGCGAGGAGGCCGACCGCGCCGGCGAGGGCGAGGTCGAAGGGCTCGATCTGATCCCCGGTCGCAACCGGCGGTTCACCGGCGACCTGAAGGTTCCCCACATGGGCTGGAACGAACTCGCCGTCGAGCGTGACCACCCGCTCGTCGACGGTGTAGATGGAGAGTACGCATACTTCGTCCACTCCTACTACGCAGCGCCAGACGACGAGGATGCGACCGTCGCCAGCACCGAGTACAGGACACGGTTCCCGAGCATCGTCGCCGACGAGTCGGGTACCGTCTTCGGCACGCAGTTCCACCCCGAGAAGAGCGGCGAGACCGGGCTTCGAATCCTGCGGAACTTCGTGGCGCTCTGTGCCGAGTAGCCCGCCGGTCGCGTAGAAAGTCCTTTGCGAACGGCGCGAGCAGGACGGGCAATGGCAGAAAGCAGATCCGTCGTCATCGCCGCTCTCCTCGCAAACGCCGCCATCGCCGTGTTGAAATTCGCCGGCTTTCTCCTCACCGGCAGCGCCGCGATGCTCTCCGAGACCTACCACTCGATTTCGGACACCGGCAACCAGATCTTCCTGCTCATCGGGATCCGGTACGGGGAGAAGGAGGCCAACCGCGAGCATCCGTTCGGCTACGGGAAAGCACAGTTCTTCTATAGCTTCCTCGTCTCGGTGCTCCTCTTCGGCATCGCGGGCTGGGAGAGCGCGAAACACGGCTACGACGCGATCGTCCATCCACACCCGCCGGGCACGGGTGCGGTCAGCCTGCTGGGAGTGACCTTTCCCGGCGTCTGGGTCAACTACGCGGTGCTCGTCGGTGCGATCGCCTTCGAGAGCTACGCGCTGAAGAAAGCCTACACGGCGATGCGCCGCCAGATCGACGATCACGGCTGGAGCGGCTTTCGCGAAGCGTTCCGGAAGACGAGCGACGTGACCACGCTGACGGCGCTGACCGAGGACACCATCGCGATAAGCGGCGCGGGGCTGGCGCTGTTCGGGGTGTTCCTCAGTCGGATCACGGGCAACCCGCTCTACGACGCGGTCGCCGCCCTGCTCATCGGCCTCCTCCTGATGGGCTTCGCGGTCGCGCTCGCGTGGGAGAACAAGCGCCTCCTGCTCGGCGAGAGCCTGCCGGCAGTCGAGGAGCGCGAACTGCGCGAACTCGTCGCCGGCTGGAGCGGCGTCGACACCGTCGTCGATTTCCGGACCGTCTACTTCGGCCCCGAGGAGGTCATCGTGACCGGCGACGTCGAGTTCGACCCCCGCTTCGATACCACGTCGATCGACGAGCGGATCAGCGAGATCGAGGACGCGCTCGTGGCGACCAACCCGCAGGTACAGAAGGTCTATATCGAGCCCGAAGTGTAGGCACGCCGCGCGAGACCACTTCCGCCCCGGTACGCAAATCCTTATGATCGACGGCGCGCCAGTCTTCACCACTGTGGCTGCCGACGCGTCCCCCCTCCGGTTCTTTCCCTACGAGTCGCCGTACGAGAACCAGCGCGAAGCGATCGAACGCATCCACGACGCGCTCGGAGAGAGAACGGACGTCCTCTTCGAGGGTGCCTGCGGCACGGGCAAGACGCTCTCGGCGCTCGTGCCCGCCCTGGAGTTCGCCCGCGAGGAGGACAAGACCGTCGTGATCACGACGAACGTCCACCAGCAGATGCGCCAGTTCGTCGCGGACGCCCGCGCGATCAACGACCGCGAACCGCTCCGCGCGACGGTGTTCAAGGGCAAATCCTCGATGTGTCATATCGACGTCGACTACGAGGAGTGTCAGGTGCTGCGCGACAGCACGAAGAACCTCGTGAACGCCGAGGAAGATCTCGACGAGCTCGAAGCGCGCGAGGAGAGCCTTCTCGACGCGAGTCAGGACGGCGACGCCGACGCGACCGAAGCGCGCAGCGCGGTGATGGACGAACTCGAAAGCGTCGAGAACGAGGTCGAGGAGCTGCGCGAGGAGTCGATCTGCGAGCACTACTACAACAACCTCACCGCGGATACCGACGAATTCTACGCGTGGCTCGCCAGCGACGTGCGCACGCCGGAGGAGATCTACGAGTACGCAGAACAGGAGAACCTCTGTGGCTACGAGCTCCTCAAGGACGGGATGGAGGAGATGGATCTCGTGGTCTGTAACTACCACCACCTGCTCGATCCCGTGATCCGCGAGCAGTTCTTCCGCTGGCTCGGCCGCGATCCGGAAGACGTCATCGCCGTCTTCGACGAGGCCCACAACGTCGAGAGCGCCGCGCGCGAACACGCCACCCGCACCCTGACCGAGACGACCCTCGACAGCGCCCTCGCCGAGTGCGACGACAGCGACGATCCGCGAGCCCCACAGGCGAGAAACGTCGTGAGCGCCTTCCGGAAGGCGCTCGTCGCGACCTACGACGAGGAACTGGGCTTCGGCGAGCGCGAACACGTCGGCGAGGACTGGGAGGATCTGGAGATCGCCAACAGCGAGGGGCGCGACGACCTCACGCTCGCCTTTCTCGATGCCTACACCGGGCAGGGTATCGAGGGTGACGTCGAGGCGGCGCTCGCGCTCGGCGCGGCGCTCGACAGGGAATACGACCGGAAATACCGCAACGGCGAGACACAGGTCCGGAAAGAGTGCCAGACGCTTCAAGCCGTGCGGTTCGTCGAGTCGTGGCTCGAAGACGGCGCATCCGGCGGTCGCCATCCCGTGATCTCGGTGCGCGAGGGGCCCGACGGGGTCTACGGTCGTGCGGAGTCGTTCGCGTCGATCCCGCGCGACGTGACCGAACCGCTCTTTGCGAACCTGCACGCGAGCGTGCTGATGAGCGCGACACTGCGGCCGTTCGACGTCGTGACCGACGTGCTCGGGCTGGAAGAGCCGGAAACGATGGCCTACGGGCTCACGTTTCCCGAGGAGCGCCGCCGGACCTTCGCCGTGGACACACCGGCGCTGTTCGCCAGCGAGCGCGACGACATGGATGTGCAGCGAACGATCACCGATACGCTCGACGACGCGATCCGGTTCACGCCGGGCAACACGCTCCTCTTCTTCCCGAGCTATAGCGAGGCCGAGCGCTATCACGACCGCGTCGCCGCCACGACGAACGCGACGACCTATCTCGACGAACCGGGCGAGGCCGTCGAGTCGCTGCGCGAGCAATTCGCCGCCGACGAGCATGGCGCACTGTTCACCTCGCTGTGGGGCACGCTCGCCGAGGGCGTGAGTTTCGACGGCGACGACGCCCACACCGTCGTCGTGGTCGGCGTCCCGTACCCGCATCTCGACGACCGGCTCGAAGCCGTCGAGGACGCCTACGACGCCGCCTACGGCGCGGGCTGGCAGTACGCCGTCGAGATCCCCACCATCCGCAAGACGCGGCAGGCGCTCGGGCGTGTGCTGCGCTCGCCCGAGGAGATCGGCGTGCGTGCGCTGCTCGACGCGCGCTACACGGATCGCGGCCGGCGTGAGATGGGCAAGTACGGCGTCCGCGAGACGTTCCCCGAGGAGGAGCGCGCCGAACTGCTCGACGTCGCGCCGGAGAAGCTCAAGTTCGCCATGCTCAACTTCTACTCCGATCACACGGCCTACGACGGTGACCCGCCGACGCCCTGAGCGAATCGACGTGCATTGCATCCGGTTTTCGAGTACGATCGATGTTCTGAGCCAGAGATCAAGCAGCGACAGATTTATTGTGGAGTGTAAAATACGCTTTACTGTAAAGCGTGCTTTACGGAACGTTCGCTTTACACACGAACCATGACACAAACCGAAACAACCGGACGGAGGCGCTTCACGAAGCGACGCCGTTACCGCCGCGTGATGTGGGGTTTCGTTTTCGGCGGTGTCGCCATCGGTCTCGCGCTCAGATCGCTCGGATATCCATTCATCGGCGAAGCAGTGTACTGGATCGGGGCCATCGGGTTTCTCGCCGTCTGGCGCGGTACATCGCTCACGCTGTTCGATGAGCGTGATAAGGCACTCGAACAGCGCGCAGCGACAACGACACTGGCCCTGTCCGCACCGATATTTGTCGTCGGCGCATCCGCTGCCAGAATTCTCACGTGGACCGATATCTACACCGTGCCGACAGTGGTGTGGGGTGCGCTGTACGGCTACGTCGCGCTGTTCGCGACGTTTGGAGTTGTCGTCACGTGGCTCCGGTATCGCAGATGAAAAACACGGTTCGACGGCATCGAAACAGGGCGGACATGAGCCAGGCCGACCTCGCGGCGGCCGTCGACGTCACTCGCCAGACGATCAACGCGGTCGAGCGTGAGCGCTACGACCCCTCGATCGAGCTGGCGTTCAAACTGGCCGCCCATTTCGATTGCCGGATCGAGGACCTGTTCGATCCCGAACTGAACGGGGTCGGGACGGACCACGACGATTGAAATGTCCAGTTCGTCGGGCCGGCGACGCAACGATGAAGCAGTCCCGTTCGTGCTGTGACGAACTGAAGGTTTTTGCCGCCGCCGCGCGAGTGGATGGATATGGATTACCGGGAACTCGATGGGGGACGCGAGTTCGTCGCCGGGCTGGACCACGGCGCGGACTGGCGTGCGGAGATCGAAGCGCTCGCGACCGACGCGGGCGTCGATGCCGGTTTTTTCGTCGCGCTCGGCGCGGTGCAGGACGTCGAACTGTTCTTCTACGATCAGAGTCGGCAGGAGTACGATTCGGTGGCATTCGACGAACCGCTCGAAGTCGCCGCCTGCGTCGGTAACGTCTCCTGGCTCGACGGCGAGCGGTTCGCCCACACTCACGCGGTCTGCTCGCGCGCGGACGGTTCGACCGTGGCGGGCCATCTGGATTCGGGCACGGTGTTCGCCGGCGAGGTCTACCTCCGGGAGTTCGACGCCCACCTCGAACGCGAGCACGACGAGACGACCGATCTCGATCTCTGGCCGCTCTGATGAGGGCGGACGACGAACGCTACTTCGAGGGGATCGAGGGCCAGCTCGACGAGGCCATCGCGATCGCCGAGGAAGCACGCGGGAAGGGTGGCGATCCGACCCCCGAGATCGAGATCCCCGTGGCCAAGGACATGGCCGACCGCGTGGAGAACATCCTGGGGATCGAGGGTGTCGCCGAGCGCGTGCGCGAGCTGGAGGGCGAGATGAGCCGCGAGGAGGCCGCCCTCGAACTCGCCGCCGATTTCGCCGAGGGCCGCGTCGGCGATTACGAGACACAGGCCGGGACGATCGAGGGCGCGGTCCGGACGGCGGTCGCGCTGCTCACCGAGGGTGTCGTCGCCGCACCGATCGAGGGGATCGACAGGGTGGAGCTCGCGGACAACCCCGATGGGACGCAGTTCGTCCGCGTCTTCTATGCGGGACCGATCCGCTCGGCCGGCGGCACCGCCCAAGCCCTTTCGGTGCTCGTCGCTGACTACACGCGCTCGTTACTCGGGCTCGGTAGCTATCAGCCCCGCGACGAGGAGGTTGAGCGCTACGCTGAAGAGGTGGATCTCTACGATTCGGAGACCGGACTCCAGTATTCGCCGAAGGACGCCGAGACGAAGTTCATCGCCCGACACTCGCCGGTGATGCTCGACGGCGAGGCCACCGGTCAGGAGGAGGTCTCTGGCTTTCGCGATCTCGAACGGGTGGGGACGAACAGCGCGAGAGGAGGGATGTGTCTCGTGCTCGGCGAGGGGATCGCCCAGAAGGCACCGAAGATCGAGCGCTACACCAGCGAACTGGACGAGGTCGACTGGCCGTGGCTCGACGACCTGATCGCGGGCACGATCGACGGTGCCGACGAGGAGGCCGACGACGAACCGGACGGCGAGGACACATCGGACGAATCGACCGAGGAAGCGAGCGAGGAACCCGACGACGAACCGGTGGGACCACTCCGGCCCGACCCCTCCGAGAAGTTCCTTCGGGACCTCATCGCCGGCCGACCGGTCTTCGGCCATCCGAGCGAGGCCGGCGGATTTCGCCTGCGCTACGGTCGCGCGCGCAACCACGGGTTCGCGACTGCGGGCGTCCATCCGGCGACGATGCATCTCGTCGACGACTTCCTCGCGACCGGCACGCAGCTCAAGACCGAGCGACCGGGGAAGGCCGCCGGGGTCGTTCCCGTCGATTCGATCGAGGGGCCCACGGTCAGGCTGGCGAACGGTGACGTCCGGCGCATCGACGATCCGGCGGAGGCGCTCGAACTCCGTAACGGGGTCGAGGCGATCCTCGATCTCGGCGAGTATCTCGTCAACTACGGTGAGTTCGTCGAGAACAACCACCCCCTGGCACCGGCCTCCTACACCGACGACTGGTGGATCCAGGAGTTCGAGGCCACCGCTGCGGACGTGCGCGCGCTCGCCGACTCGACGCGCGTCGATCTCGAACATCCCACGCCCGCAGAGGCCATCGAGTGGGCCGTCGAGTACGACGCGCCGCTGCATCCCGACTACACCTACTGCTGGCACGACATCTCCGTCGACGCGTTCACGACGCTCCGCGAGGCGGTCGCGGCCGGCGAGTTCGTCGACGACAAACTGGCGCTCGAACCTCGTCCTGCGGTCCGCGAGGCACTCGAAGCACTCCTCATCCCCCACTCGCAGGCCGGCGACGCGCTCAGGATCCCCGATCCCATGCCGTTCGTTCGCTCGCTCGGGTTCGACGAGTCGCTCGACAGTACGGCAGGGGAGCTCTCGAAAGAGGCACGCGAGTGGCCGAACGCGATGGAGGCAGTTCGTGAGGTCGCGCCCTTCGCCCTTCGCGAGCGCGCGCCGACGCGCATCGGCGGGCGGATGGGCAGACCGGAGAAGTCGGAGACGCGCGAGCTCTCGCCGGCGGTCCACACCCTCTTTCCGATCGGTGAAGCCGGCGGCAACCAGCGCGACGTGAGCAAGGCCACCGAGTACGTCCACGACGAGGGCGGCGAGCGTGGCGTCGTCCCCGTCGAGATCGGCCGTCGGGAGTGCGTCGACTGCGGCGAACGGAGCTACGAGACGCGCTGTCCGGACTGTGGCGCGCCGACCGAGCCGCGCTACGAGTGTCCCGACTGCGAGATCGCGGTCGAACCCGACGAGTCCGGACAGGTGGAGTGTCCTCGCTGTGGCAGCGAGGCGTGGCCGACCGAATGGCAAGCGGTGAACCTCCGCGAGGAGTACCAGGACGCGCTGGACGCGGTCGGCGAGCGCGAGAGCGCCTTCGACATCATGAAAGGCGTGAAGGGGCTGACCTCGGAGCTGAAAACCCCCGAACCGATGGAGAAGGGCGTTCTCCGGGCGAAACACGGCGTCTCGACGTTCAAGGACGGCACAGTCAGGTACGACATGACCGACCTCCCGGTGACGAGCGTGCGACCGGCGGAACTCGACGTCTCGGTCGAGCAGTTCCGCGAGCTCGGCTACCACGAGGACATGAACGGCGACCCGCTGCGCCACGACGACCAGCTCGTCGAGCTCAAGGTCCAGGACGTCGTGCTCTCGAACGGCGCGGCCGAACACATGCTCAGAACGGCCGACTTCGTCGACGACTTGCTCGAAAGCTACTACGGACTGGAGTCGTTCTACGAACTCGACGATCGGGACGACCTCGTCGGCGAACTCGTCTTCGGGATGGCTCCCCACACCTCGGCGGCGGTCGTCGGTCGGGTGATCGGGTTCACGAGCGCCGCCGTCGGCTACGCACATCCGTATTTCCACGCATCGAAGCGTCGGAACTGTTTCCATCCCGAGACCAAGCTCTGGGTCGAGGATGAGGGGAGCTGGCGACACGAACGGATCTCGTCGTTAGTCGAGGAGTCACTCGAAGATCCCCGTGAGGACGATTTCGGCACGCTCGTCGAAGAACTCGACGGCGAGATTCGCGTTCCCTCGATCGACGACAATGGGGAACGGGTGCGAAAGCCGATCGAAGCGGTTTCGAAGCATACTGCACCCGACCACCTCATCGAGATCGAGACGCGAAGCGGACGCGAACTGACCGTGACGCCGGATCACTCGATGGTGAGATGGGACGGTGGCATCGAGGACATCGAAGCGTACGAGCTCGAAACCGGTGATTCGATTCCGTCGCCGAAACGGATCGACTACGATGGCGAGGCAGCGAGTATCGATCTGCTTGACGCATTCCTCGATGCCGATGCGGTGCCGAACGACGAACTAGTGATACGAGGTATCGGCTCCGAGGACCTCAAGTCCCTGTTCGATGACGCGACCGAAGCGGAAGGGCACGTCAAACCGGTTGCGGAAGCGCTCGATTGCAGCGGTTCGACCGTCTATAACTGGATCAGCCGCGACAGTGTTCCGGCATCCGTCCTGGTCACACTCATCGGCGATACGGCGTTGCTCGATCGCCTGCCGGCGGACGTCTCGCTCTCGGTGAAACGCGACAAGACCGCTGTCGCACGAACGCTCGAAATCGACGAAGGGTTCGCGACACTGCTCGGTTACTACGCAGCCGAGGGTTTCACACGCCGAGAAGCGGGGGAATTCTATCAGACGACGATCTGTACGCCAGATGACGCCGCACGCCGTGACGTCATCGACGCTTTCGAGGAGGCGCTCGGAGTGGAGGCCTACGAGGAAAGCGAGTGGAAGGTGACGGCGTCGAGTCGACTCGTGGCCACGCTTTTCGCGGACGTCTTCGCCGCTGGAACGCGGGCGGAGACGAAGCGGATCCCCGACTGCATGACGAACGCACCGATCCCACAGCTCAAGGCGTTTCTCGCAGCGTACTTCAGCGGCGACGGTAGCGTATCGAGCGACCGCATCGAGATCCGTGCGACGACCGTCAGCGACGAGTTGAAGCGCGACCTTGTCGCCGCACTGAAGCGCTTCGGAGTCGCGGCCAAAACCTACGAGGAACGTCGCGTTCCGTCGACGGGTGCCGTTGCCGAATTCCACGACGGTCCAGTGCCGGAGTATCGCTCGTGGACCTGTAAGATAACCTCGGAAAACGTCGTCCGGTTCGCGGAGGAGATCGGGTTCCATCTCGACCGGAAATCGCGGACGCTCGCTACCGTGCTCGATTCGGTCGACGTCCGCACACAGCGGGTGCTCGGCGACGGCGGCAGCGCGGACGTCTGGCTCGACGAGGTGGTCCAGGTCGATATCGTCGAATCGACAGGCGACCACGTCTACTCGCTCACCGTCGCGGAGACGAACAGGCTGGTCGCGAACGATCTCTTCGTCGGCCAGTGCGATGGGGACGAAGACTGTGTGATGCTTCTGCTGGACGGGTTGCTCAACTTCTCGAAGGCCTATCTGCCCGACAAGCGCGGCGGACGGATGGACGCGCCACTGGTGATGTCCTCACGGATCGACCCGGCCGAGATCGACGACGAGGCCCACAACATGGACGTCGTCGAGTCCTACCCGAAGGAGTTCTACGAGGCAACTCTGGAGATGGCAGAGCCGGGAAGCGTCGACATCGAGATCGCCGAGGAGAGCGTCGGCACCGAGGGCGAGTATTCGGGCTTTCGACACACGCACGACACCTCGAACCTCGCGCTCGGGCCATCGCTGTCGGCGTACAAGACCCTGGGCTCGATGACCGAGAAGATGGACGCCCAGCTCGAACTCGCCCGGAAGCTCCGCGCGGTCGACGAGACCGACGTCGCCGAGCGCATCATCGAATATCACTTCCTGCCCGATCTCATCGGCAACCTCAGAGCCTTCTCCCGGCAGGAGACACGCTGTCTCGACTGCGGGACCAAGTATCGCCGGATGCCGCTCACCGGCGAGTGTCGGGAGTGCGGCGGCGACGTGAATCTGACCGTGCACGAGGGCTCGGTGAAGAAGTACATCGGCACCGCCACCCGCGTCGCCGAGGAGTACGGCACTCGCGACTACACGAAACAGCGCCTCGAAGTGCTCGAACGCACGCTGGAGAGCGTGTTCGAGAACGACAAAAACAAGCAGAGCGGGATCGCGGACTTCATGTGAAAACGGTGGTGCCAGGAGTATGCGGACGGACGTCGCGAGTTCCGCAGCGTTAACCGGCCGGCGGCGGTAGGAACGGCGGAACGATGAGCGACGAACACACAGCCTCGACGATCGAACCGGATCCGGACGAGGGAACGACGGCGGTTCTCCAAGAGATCATCGAGGCGTTCGACTGCACGTCGGGGACGCTCCATCGGCGGGACGGGGACGAACTGACGCTCGTCGCATCGGTCGACATTCCGGAAGCCGTGCGCTCGCGGATCGGACGGATCCCGATCGGCAAGGGGATGGCCGGATTGGCCGCCGAACGCGCCGAACCGGTCGACGTCTGCAACCTCCAGACCGACGACTCGGGCGTCGCCGAGGAGGGCGCGCGGGCGACCGGGATGGAGGGGTCGCTGGCCGCGCCGATCTTCGGGGCCGACGACAGGGTCGAGGGGACGATCGGGGTCGCCAAGCCCGAACGGTACGAGTTCCGGCCCGACGAACGCGAGCAGTTGATGGCCGTCGGGCGACGACTCCTCGATCATGACGACGCATAACCCGCCGCTCGGCGCGGAGCTGCGTTCCCGTCGGCAGGCACGTGGCCTCAATCCGACGGAGCTGGCGAGCCACCTCGATACGACGGCGACCGCGATCAGAGCGTGGGAGGAGGGTAATCAGGAGCCGAGCGACGAGCAGGCGGCCGCGCTCGTGGAGCTGTTCGGGGGGTGAGCGCTCCGAATAATCGATCGGGCGGGTGAATCGGCCGGTAGAATTTATGTCGATCGACGACGAACGACCGCCATGAGTCAGAAGCGTCCAACAGTTGGGGTCGGGACGACCGTCTACACCGAAGAGGGCACGGAGATCGGGACCGTTCGTGGATTCGACACGGACGGCTTCTTCGTCACGACCCGCGAGGGCGTCGAATCGCTCTCTGTCGAACACGAGCGGGCGGGCCACGCGCTCGGCGAGGCCGAACTGATGTGGCGTTGTGGCGAGTGCGGCGAGATGGGCGATCTCAAGGGCGGCATCCCCGACAGCTGTCCCTCGTGTGACGCAGCGAAAGAAGAACTGTACTACTGGACCGAAGACTGACGTGGAGATCCTGGTTTTCGGCGCGGGGAGTCTCGGCAGCCTCGTCGGCGGGTTCTGCGCGCGCGAGCACCACGTGACGCTGGTCGGGCGCGACCCGCACGTCGCGGCGATCCGCGAATCGGGGCTCGCCGTCGAGGGGGCCGTCGAGTTCACGACCCATCCCGAGGCCCGGACGACGGTTCCCGATAGTGCGGATCTCGCGCTCGTCACGGTGAAGTCATTCGACACGCCCGCCGCCGGGCGTGCGCTCGCTGACTGCGACCCGGAAATAACCTGCTCGCTCCAGAACGGCCTCGGCAACGAGGAGGCGCTCGCCGCGCAGCTCGACACCGTGCTCGCCGGCACCTGCACCTACGGCGCGCGACGCCCCGCCCCCGGACGGGTCGAGTGTACCGGCATCGGCGAGATCGCACTCGGTGCGCCCGACGGCGGCCCCTCGGCGGCCGCGGAGCGCGCGGTCAAGGCACTCCGATCGGCGGGCATCGACGCCATGCACGACGACGGGATGCCGAAGCGCCTCTGGCGAAAGCTCGCCGTCAACGCCGGGATCAACCCGACGACCGCGCTCGCCGGCGTCGAGAACGGCGCGCTCGCCGACGGTCCACTCCACGATATCGCCAGCGAGGCCGCCCGCGAAGTCGCCCGCGTCGCCCGGGAGCAGGGCGTCGATCTCGCGGAGAGCGAGGCGGTTGCAGCGCTCGAATCGGTGGTCGAAGCGACCGCGAGGAACACCTCGTCGATGGCGCAGGACGTCGAGGCGGGAACGAAAACCGAGATCGACGCGATCAACGGTGCCGTCGTCGATCGTGCCGACGACCGAGTGCCGGTGAACCGAACGCTCACCGCACTCGTCCGTGCGCGTGAGCGCGGGTATGGCAGCTGAGCGGGCGAGAGTTGTGAGGCTCAGTCGGGCTCAGTCGATGTAGCCCAGATCTTCGAGGCGCTGTTTGGCGTCGTCGCCCATCTCCGAGAGCACTTCCTCACCCTCGACGCTTCCCCAGTCGTCGCGGTCGTGCTCGAATGCGGAGAGGGCGCTCTCGAGTTCGGCGATGACCGGGTCCTCGTCACCGGTGCGATCCGCGAGTTCATCGGGATCACTGTCGAGCCGGTAGGCCTCGTCGGCGATGCGCTCGTTGTGGATGTACTTCCCGTCGGGTCGGCGGGCGGCGCGCATCCGCGAGTAAAATCGCGAGTTCTCGTCGAGCTCGATACCGGCGGCGCTGGCCTTGTTCTCCAACTGATTGAGTTCCACGACCGGCCGGTGATACTCGACGAAGGCGTTCTCGCCGCCGTCGAACTCGCGATAGCTCTCGGAGAGCAGCGATCGGTCGCGATCGAGCGGGAGGCCCTTGCCGCGCGCGTCGGCGTGGTCGAGCACCGTGTGGTAGAGATCGGCGAGTTCGACCTGCTCGTCGCGCCGGCCCGGCTCGAGATCGGGATGTTTGACCAGCAGCGGGACGTTGACGATCGGGTCGTAGACCGCGAACTCGTGGCCGTACAGTCCATGCTCACCGTGGAGCTCGCCGTGGTCGGCACAGACGATCACGAGCGTGTCCTCCCACTCGTCGTTCGCGCGCATCCACTCGAACAGCCGGTGGAGCTGGGCGTCGACGTGGTGGATCTCGGCGTCGTAGAGCCCGCGGATCGAGTTCCACTCGGCCTCGCTGATGTCGCGCGCGCCACTGTTGTACTCCTTCGAATTCTGACATACCTGCGTCGAGTCCACACCGGGCGCGAACAGCTCCTTGTGCTCCTCGGGCGGGTGGTAGGGGAGATGGGCGTCCATCAGGTTGATGAACGAGAAGAAGGGCTCGTCGGTGTCGTCGATGAACTCGATGGTGCGGTCGATGACGGCGGGCGTCTTCGAGTCCGCTCCCTCGCCGCTCGCGAGGAACTCGTGGATCTCGTTGCCGAGGTTGACGAGCCAGTCGGCGGCCTGCCGGAGGCGTTCGTTGTCGTTCATCGTCTTCCAGACGCGCGCGAGCGGCCCCGAGAGCAGGTCGCCGGGCATCACCTCGAAGAAGTTGTCCTGGCTGTCGAACCCGTCGGTGAGATGCGTGTAGGGCGTGATCCAGGCGTTCGAGGAGTAGCAGGAGCTTCGGTGATCGGTGAGCGACTGGGCGAGCGTCGGGTGGCCTTCGAGATAGGGGTTCTCCTGGGTCGCGTTGTGCTCGCCGGGATAGCGCCCGGTGAACATCGAGGCGTGGGAAGGAAGCGTCCACGGGGCCGGGGCGACCGCCTGATCGTAGACGGCGGCCTCCTCGGCGAACGTTTCGAGTCCGGGCGTCGTCTCGCGCTCGTCGTCGTAGACCGAGAGATGGTCCTTGCGGACCGTGTCCATGACGACGAACAGGACGTTCCGCGCGGGCGTATCGCTCATACGTTCCCGTGACGACCGCGACCCTAAATACGCGCGGTTCGCCGTCGCTCGGCAGTTCACCGGTCGTCTCCGCCGCAGGCGAGGCGCTTAACCGATCGTGCCGAATAGCCCGCAGCATGCTGGCCCAGACGGTCGCGGCGACCGAAGTCAATCTACTCGTCGTCTTCATGATCGCCGCGGGCGTCGGCGTCTTCGTCGCCAAGATCGGTCGTTTCCCCTACACGATCGCGCTCCTCCTCGCCGGCTTCGGGATCTCGATCATCCAGGCACTCACCGGCATCCAGCTGTTCGATATCCAGCTCTCGCACGACCTGATCCTGCTGGTGCTCCTGCCGCCGCTGCTGTTCGAGGGCGCGGCGACGACCGACCTCGAATCGTTCCGCAACAACCTCGTGACGATCCTCGTCCTCGCGGTCCCCGGCCTGATTCTCGCCGTGCTCGTGCTCGGGGCCGTCGGCCAGTTCGCCTTCGGCTTCCCACTGTTGGTCTCGCTGCTGTTCGCCGCGATGATCCTCCCCACCGATCCGGTGAGCGTGCTCGCGCTGTTCGACGAGCTCGGCGCACCCGAACGACTTTCGACGCTCGTCGAGGGCGAGAGTCTGCTGAACGACGGCGTCGGCGTCGTCGTCTTCACGGCGCTGCTGGCGCTCGTCCAGGAGGCCAGGCGGACCGGCACGCCCATCTCGGAGCTGCTCACGCTGCGCGAGATCGGCTCGACGGGGTTGGACATCCTCGTGACGAGTTTCGGCGGGCTGGTCGTCGGCCTGCTCGCGGGCTACGCCGTCTATCGCGTGATGGTTAATCTCGACGAGCACATGACCGAGATCGTCCTCACGCTGATCCTCACCTACGGGAGTTTCCTGCTCGCCGAACACTACCTCCACGTCTCGGGCGTGATCGCCACCGTCGTCGCGGGGCTGTTCATCGGCAACCGCGGCGTCGAGTACGCGATGAGCCCGCAGACGAAGCTCTCGATCTTCAACACGCTCGAAACGGCCGCGTTCATCGTCAACACCTTCATCTTCGTCGCGATCGGCGCGACGACGCCGATCCGCCGGCTGGGCGAGTTCGCCGTCCCGATCGCGATCGCTATCGTGCTCGTCATTCTCGCGCGCGCGGTGGTGGTCTACCCGCTCACCGGGCTCGTCAACCGGTTTTCGGGCACCGAGGTGCCCTTCGACTACCAGCACGTCATGGTCTGGGGCGGACTGCACGGCTCGATCCCGATCGCGCTCGTGCTCGGGCTCCCGCCCGGCTTCGAGCTCGGCACCCAGCTCCGGGCGATGGTCTTCGGTGTCGCCGCCTTCAGCCTCGTCGTCCAGGGGCTGACGATGCCGCGACTGCTCAACGGGCTGGGCATCGTCACGCGCTCGGCCGACCAGCAGCTCTACGAACTGCTCAGCGGGCGCGAACGCGCCACCGACGCCGCCCTCGACGCCGCCGACCGCCTCCACAGCCGCGGCGACATCCCGGCCGACGTCTACGAGGACTTCACCACCGAGTACGAGGAGGAGCGCGACGACCTCCGCGAAGCCATCTCACAGCTCATGCGCGAGAACCCCGATCTCCGGCGCGAAGAACTGCTCATCGGCGAGCGCCGCCTGCTCCAGCGCGAGAAGAGCGCCGTGCAGGACGCGGTCCAGAACGGCGTCATCAGCGGCGACATCGGTGATCGACTGCTCGAAGAGGTCGATCTGAAACTCGATCGCGTCGACGACGGCCGGAGCACCGTCGACGAGACCGAGGAGGCCTACGAGGAGTTCTGGCGCACGCAGGCCGCGGAGTTCGGGCTCGATATCGAACCGAAAGGTGGGGGCGCGGACGACTAACGCGGCGCTCGGTGGCGAGGGTCGTCACTGGGAGGGAGAGAGCCGATCGAAAAATCGTCGATCGTTTCGCTGGCTGTGTGTCGGAACCGCGAGGTGGCTTAGAAGGGGGCCTCTGGGCCTTCGTCGTCGTCGGTCGTCTCGCCGGGGAACGAGGGACTCATGCCGCCGCCACCGAAGCCACCGTCGCCCATGCCACCGCCACCCATCCCGGTGTTTGCGTGGACCTGGTTGATCTCGGGGATCTCCTTGACCATCCGGCTCTTGATCGCCTGGATCGTCATCGGCGAGATGCCACAGCCCGAGCAGGCACCGCCGAGCGAGACGGTCACCTCGCCCGACTCGCGGTCGAGCTCCTGGATCGCCGCGCTGCCACCATGCATCTGGATCTGCGGGAAGTTCCGACGGAGGAAGTTCGAGATCTCCTCGCGCAGGTCGTCGTCGCTGCTCTGACTCTCGGTGCTCATGCTCGACGGTACGCTCGCACGCTTCTTAGACCTTTGGACTCCCGGCATCGAGGTCGAACACGTTCGCCAGCTCGGTTTCGAGCGTCGTGGTGTATTCGGCGAGCACCGCGTCGAACTTCTCCTCGTCGACGACGATGGCCGTGAGCCGATCGTACGGGTCGTCGGGAAGTTCGATCCGAAAGCCCTCGTCCTCCTCGTAGAACGGCTCGCTCTCGTTGAGCACCTGCTGGTCGATGGCGTGGATGAGTTCCGAATCGTAGCGCTCGCTCATCGACTCGAAGGCGTTGCGGTAGGCGGTCTGGAGCTCGGGGAAGTAGTTCGCGTACTTGTCCTCGAACTGCTCGGCGCTGAACTCGGTCATGCACGGCACACGTGCGGCACGGACTAAAGCGGGCCGGTGGACGTCGGGTTCCGAAACTGGTTTGGATCGTCCACGGCTCGATAAGACATGGACCCACGAGTCCGCGAGCACGCACAGCTGATCGCCGACGCCGTCGACCTCGCCGCGGGCGACGAGTTCCTCATCAAGTCCGAGCCGCCGGCCGACGACCTCGTGACAGCCCTCTACGAGGTCGCCGGCGAGCGCGGTGCCCATCCGCTCGCGATCCGGACCAATCGGAGCGGCCGGGCGATGCGAGCCTATCTCAACGCCGCCGACGAGAGTGGCGTGGAGTTCGAGACGCCCGCCCACCAGCGAGCGCTCGTCGAGGCCGCCGACTGCCACGCGATCATCCGCGGTCACGAGAACGTCACCGAGCTCGGCGACGTCGACCCGGACGTGAACTCGGCCTACGAGAAGGCCCACGGCCCGATCCTCGAAGAGCGCCTCGGCCACCGCTGGACGCTCACCCAGCATCCCACGACGGCGAACGCACAGCTCGCCGAGATGAGCATCGAAGCCTACGAGAACTTCGTCTACGACGCCATCCTGAAGGACTGGGACGAACAGGCCGAATTCCAGGCTCAGCTGGTCGAAATCCTCGACGACGCCGAGGAGGTCCGGATCGTCTCGGGTGCCTCGACCGACGTCACGATGTCGATCGCGGGCAACCACGCGATCAACGACACCGACAGCCACAACCTGCCCGGCGGCGAGGTGTTCACCGCTCCAGTTCCAGAAAGCGTCTCGGGCGAGGTCCACTTCGACAAACCGGTCTACCGCCGCGGCCGCGAGATCACCGACGTGCGACTCACTTTCGAGAACGGCGAGGTCGTTTCCCACGAGGCCGAGAAAAACGAGGACCTCCTGACGACGATCCTCGACACCGACGCGGGCGCACGCCGTCTCGGCGAGCTGGGCATCGGGATGAACCGCGACATCGACCACTTCAGTTACAACATGCTGTTCGACGAGAAGATGGGCGACACGGTCCACATGGCCGTCGGGCGTGCCTACGACGACAACGTCGGCGAGGGCAACGAGCAGAACCAGAGCGCACAGCACGTCGACATGATCGTCGACATGAGCGGGGACTCGCGGATCGAAGTCGACGGCGAGGTCGTCCAGCGCGACGGTACCTTCCGGTTCGAAGACGGTTTCGAGGGGTAATCAGAACGTTTCCGTGTGCGGGCGGAGATCGAGTTCGAGCGTCCACGCGCTCTCGTCCTGTTCGACGAGCTGCCAGTAGTTCGTGGCGATGGCGTCGGGATCGAGGTAGTCGTCGGGATTTTCGACGTCCCGATCTGGCGGGCGAATGCCGCCGTCGATGACGACGTGGGCGACGTGGATCCCCTGCGGGCCGAGATCGCGGGCCATCGACTCGGCCATCCCGCGGACGGCGAACTTCCCGGCCGAGAAGGCGAGCGCACCCTCGTTGCCCCGGACCGATGAGGTCGCACCGGTGAAGATCACCGTGCCGCCGTCGTTGTCGAGCATGTCGGAAACGGCCTCTTGCGAGCAGTGGAAACTCCCCTGCGGGCCGACCGCGAGGGCTTGCTCGAACTCCTCGTCCGAGAGATCCAGCAACCCCTTCCACGCGCCGCCGCTGGCGTGGTTGACGAGTACGTCGTTGGGACCGAACGCTTCGCGGACCTCAGCGAACCCCGCCGCGACCTGCTCTCTATCGGTGATGTCCGTCCGGACCGCGAGCGCTTCACCGTCCTCGTTCAGTTCGTCGGCGAGGTCCTCGATGAAGTCCGCCGAGCGCGCGAACAGGCCGACCGCACAGCCCTCCGCGACGAACTTCCGGGCGATCGACGCGCCCAGTCCGGGACCGACGCCCGCGATGACGGCCGTTCGTGTCATATTCACCAGTTGGTACGCAGTGACAAAACCGTTCGGTGGCCGCCGGCAGTTGCGGTGCGGCCGCCGTGCGGCCGCGGTGGCGGCAGCAGTTCCTGGTGGATGAAGGGCGAGGCGCACGACTGGAAGGAGTAGCGAACGAAGTGAGCGTGCGCCGAGGGCTTCGGCGGTGCTGTGTGGTGACGATGTGGTTTGCGGAGCGGTCGCAGCCAAGTGTCGACATCCGCGCGAACGGAGTGAGCGGGGTTCACTGCTCGCGCGGTTTGCGAGCAGGTGTTTTTAGCCCAGGTTTTTGGAAGGGGTTCGAGCGCGCCGAAGGCGCGCGAGGATCCCTTGTAAAAAAGTGGGGTTAGATGACGCGGTTCTGCAGGTAGTCGAGGTGTTTGGCGTTGTAGACGATCTTGACCTCGTCGGCGGCCGGGCTGCCGATGCAGGTCAGACGCACGTTACGGTCCTCGACCTCCTCGTTGGAGAGGATCTGCTGCATGTCCATGTCGATCTCGCCCTCTTTGACGATGGCGGCGCAGTTCGCACACGCGCCCGCCCGGCACGAGAACGGCCAGTCGTACCCCTGCGCCTCGGCGGCTTCGAGGATGTACTCCGACTCGTTGACGTCGATCGTGCCGTAATCCTCTTCGCCGAGACCGGCGTCTTCGGCCTTCTCGAAGAGGTCGTCGTCGTCGATCTCCCATCCCTGATCGTCGAACACTTCGTAGTTGACGTATTCTACGGTGGGCATCACCCGCCGTTGACCCCCCGGCTTGTTAGGTGTTGTTGTTCGGATCACAGAATCGATCAAAAGACCGTGAGAAACCGGAAAACGAGGAAGGCGGCGATCGTCGAGACCGCGGGCACCAGGTTCTGGAGGGCGATAACCTTCGCCGTCGTCGCCGGTTCGAACAGCTCCGCCGCCTCGTCGGTCGCCCCCGGATCACGCAGATCCTCGTCGGCCACCACGGCCTC
Organism: Halococcus thailandensis JCM 13552; assembly: GCF_000336715.1. Taxonomy (GTDB): domain Archaea; phylum Halobacteriota; class Halobacteria; order Halobacteriales; family Halococcaceae; genus Halococcus; species Halococcus thailandensis. The sequence goes on along the minus strand of NZ_AOMF01000155.1, from coordinate 88,758 downwards.
GCTGACCGACGTCCCGCCCGTCGCCAGCGGGTCGGTGCGCTCGCCGACGGTCCGGGTCGCCCGACCCCAGCCGAGCCCGACGATCGACATCGTGGCGATGATGACGACGCTGACGGGGATGTCGAACCACGAGAGAATCGTGACGAGCGTCGAACTCACGACCGCGACCACGAGCGCCGCGAGCAGCGGCATCTCGGTGAGCCCCTCTCCCATCGTCGCGATCGTTCGCCGCCCGATCGTGAACGCGCCGAGCCCGACCGCGACGCCGACGAGCAACAGTCCGGGCTCTATCGCGAGCGTGCCCGCACCGACCAGCGGCGCGATCGCGTTGGCGGCGTTCGACGTACCCGCGCTGAACGCCGTGTAGCAGGCCACGACGACCACCAACAGCGTCCCGACGGCCTCGCGACGGGTGGTGTTCGCCCCGAGGCGTGGCCGTGGCAGCATCCCCCGACGATCGAGTGCGAACAGCGACCCCTCGGTCTGGTTGATCGCGAGCGCGCTGGCGAGCCGTGAGTAGAAATACCGGCCGACGACGGCGCTGACCCAGAAGGCGACGATCGGCGAGACGAGCCACCAGGTCAGGATCTCTGTCATCGTCGCCCAGTCGAGCGCCTCGCTCGCCAGCCCGAGGCCCGCGATCGAGCCGACGCCGGTCATCGATGTCGAGGCGGGCACGCCGACGACGTTGGCGAGGAACAGCGCGAGCCCGATGAAGAAGAGCACGACGACGCTCGTCTCGGGCGTGAAGTAACTCGACGGGACGATCCGTCCGCCCATCGTTCGGACGACGCCGCGCCCGACCGTCCAGCCGCCGAGGAAGAACGAGAACGTCATCAGCGCCGCCGCGCCGGTCTTCGAGACCGCGCTCGCGCCGGCGGCCGGCCCGAAGGCGACGCCGATGTTCGAACCGCCGACGTTGAAGCCGACGAACACCGCGACGCCGAGGCCGACGACGAAGAGAGCCGAGAGTGCCATAGTCACTCATACGACGCCGAACGGATAGTTCTTTCTCGCCCACGTGAAACCAGTTTGTAAGTTATCAGCGACGGTTTCCGACGGGTTTAGGCCGGCGCTCGCGGAGAGCCCTCATGTTCGAGGGTTTCGAGGTGATCCCGGCCGTCGACGTGCAAGAGGGAGAGGTCGTCCAGCTCGTCGGCGGCGAGCGTGGGAGCGAAACGGAGTACGGCGATCCGGTCGAAGCGGCCGAGCGCTGGGTCGCGGCGGGCGCGCGCACGCTCCACCTCGTCGATCTGGACGGAGCCTTCGACGGCGAACGCGAGAACGCGGCGGCGATCGAACGGATCGTCGACGCGGTCGATATTCCTGTGCAACTCGGCGGCGGGATCCGCACCGCCACCGACGCCCGTTCGCTGCTCGACAGCGGCGTCGAACGGGTGATCCTGGGCACTGCAGCCGTCGAGAATCCCGATCTCGTCACGGAGATAAGCGAGACCCACCCCGGACGAGTGCTCGTCAGTCTCGACGCCAGCGATGGCGAAGTCGTCGTCGCCGGCTGGACCGAGGGCACGGGGATGGATCCCACCGAGGCGGCCGTCGAGTACGAACAGCGCGGGGCGGGCGGGATCCTGTTCACCGACGTCGACGTCGAAGGTCGGCTAGAGGGCGTCGAGGCCGAACGCGTTCGCCGGATTGCGGAAGCGGTCTCGATCCCGGTCGTCGCCAGCGGCGGTGTCGGCACGATCGACGACATCCGGACGCTCCGCGGAGCGGGTGCGGACGCGGTCGTCGTCGGTAGCGCGCTCTACGAGGGACGGTTCACGCTCGCCGATGCGCGTGCGGCGCTCGACGAGTGAAGGAACCGCCAGCGCGGGGTCAGTACGGCGACGGCTTGCGAGTCGGCGATCGAGGTGGGAGGTCGGCGTCGTTTCACCGAGTGGCGTTCCAGCGCGTGAGAAACGCCGACGCCAGCCCGGTGAGGCCGACCGGAATGGCGAGAGCGACCAGCGGGACGACGAGATCCGCGATGTCGAAGGGGTTCGTGGTCGTGCCCCCGGTCGTGGTGGCTTCGGCACCGCCGCCACCGCCGGCGACGAGACCGATGAGCACGGCAGCGATGAGCACCATCACGACGTAGCCGACCGCGGTGGCGACGAAACTCGTGAGATAGGTCGCTCGTGCCTCGTCCAACCGTTCGGCGATGCGAAGCCCGGAGAGGGCAGCCATGACGGGACCGGTCAGCAACACGACGACGAGCACCGAGACCAGGAACAGGGCGGCGGCGATCGCTTGGCCGAACCCGCCACCGCTACCGCCGGCGAGCAGTTCGAGGACGATGACGCCCAGCAGACCGAAGCCGGCACCGACGATGGCGAACAGCCCGATGACGAAGGTGAGCTGTGATCGCGGGCCGGACTGGGCGAGCGTGTCGCGCGCCGAGTCGAGGCTTCGGCCGATCGTCTCACCGGCACCACCCTCGCGGCGCGTCTCACCGGTCGATCGGTCCGGGGTCGGGGTGGTGTCGGCCGTGGAGCGGCCGTCAGTCGTGGTGTGGCCGTCAGTCGTGGAGCGATCGTCGGCCGTGGAACGATCACCGGCGGTGGATCGGTCGTCCGGATCACGGTCACTCGTTCCGTCGTCGATATCCATGACTCAGATGGTATTCGGCTGGAAAATAAGGGTTTGGGACGACCGACGGCTAGCATAACCGCCTTACGTCTGCCCGGAAAGCACCGATATGCCCCGGACTGCGACCGTAACGCGCGAGACGGCCGAGACGGCCATCGAGCTCTCGCTCACCATCGACGGCGACGGCGACGCGACCGCCGAGACGGGCATCGGCTTCCTCGATCACATGCTCGACTCGTTCGCGAAACACGGCCTGTTCGATCTCGACGTGACCTGCGACGGCGATCTCCACGTCGACGACCACCACACGATCGAGGACGTCGCCATCGCGCTCGGGACGGCTTTCGACGAGGCGCTCGGCGACCGGACCGGAATCCGACGGTTCGCCGATCGGAAAGTCCCGCTCGACGAGGCCGTCGCGGGCGCTGTCGTCGACGTGTCGGGACGACCGTTGTTCGAATTCGACGGCGAACTCTCGCAGGCCACGGTCGGGGAGTTCACGAGCGTGATGGCCCCGCATTTCTTCCGCTCGCTCGCGACGAACGCCGGACTGACGCTCCACACTGAACTGGAGGGCGAGAACGCCCACCACGAGATCGAGGCGCTGTTCAAGGCCGTCGCGCGGGCGCTCGACGACGCCACACGGCCCGACGAGCGCCGCGAGGGAACCCCGAGCACGAAAGGCACGCTGTGATGTTCGACGAGATCATGGCGAAGTTCGCGGGCAGCCCGGGCCAGCAGGCCGTCGTCAGGCTGCTGCTCGAACGCGGCTTCTCGGTCAGTTCGGAGGGACGGGTGGTCTCGGGCGGCATCGAAATTCCGAACACACAGATCGCGACCGAGGTCGGCGTCGACAGAAGAGTGGTCGACTCGACGACCGACACGCTGCTCGACGACGACGAACTGCGACCGATCTTCCAGAATATTTCGGCAGTGCCCAGTCTGAAGGACCTCGCGCCGGTGCTCGATCTCTCGGTGCTCACCGTCGCGGTCGGCGACGCCGAAGGGGTCGGCATCGTCGCTCGCGTCACGACCGTGATCGCCGACCACGATATCTCGATTCGGCAGACGATCAGCGAGGACCCCGAGTTCACCGACGAGCCGCGGCTGTCGATCATCACCGACGAGCCGCTCCCCGGTGACGTGTTGACGGAGGTCCGCGAGCTCCCGTTCGTCCGCAAGCTCGAACTCGAATGAGCGAAACCTATCGCACGGTCGGGGGACGCGGCGAGGCGGCCTTCGAGGAGCGCGGCTCGCGGTTCATCGGTTACATCGCGCCCGCAGAAACGGTCGCCGACGCCGAAGAATTCGTCGCCGCTATCGAGAACGAACATCCGGACGCGTCGCACAACGTGCCGGCCTACCGGGTGCGCGCCGATCCGCTCCGGGAGTACGCGAGCGACGACGGCGAGCCCGGCGGGTCGGCCGGCAAACCCGCGCTGACGGTCATGGAACGCGAGGAAATCGAAAACGTCGCGGCGGTCGTCACGCGCTACTACGGCGGGACGAACCTCGGCGTCGGTGGGCTCGCCCGTGCATACGGCCGAGCGGTGAAGCTCGCGCTCGACGACGCCGGAACCGTCGAACAGCGCCCGCACGAACGGCTCCGCCTCGCCGTCGACTACGACGATTCGGGGACCGTTCGTGGGATCCTCGAAAGCAGTGACGTGGAGTTCGAGGCCGAGTACGAAGAGCGGGCGAGTTTCGCGGTGCGCGTGCCGAGCGCCGACGCCGAGGAGCTGCGCGAGCGACTGCTGAGCGCGACCAGCGGTCGGGCGGAGCTGGAATCGGACGACGGCGAGTGAGAAGTGGGAAAGAAGATCAGTCGGCGCTGGTGGCCGATCCGGTCGTCGTCCGCGAGCGCGCGTAGCCGACGATGGCGTAGACCGCGGGCGTGTCGAACAGCGCGATGAGGAGTTTGAGAAGGTACTGGCCGATCCCGAGACCGAGCAGGATCGACGGCGGGAGCGCGCTGCCGACGCCGAGCAGTTCGGGAGCGAGATAGAAGGCGACGCCGACGAAGATCACGGTGTCGATCGCCTGACTCGTCGCCGTCGAGCCGACGTTGCGCAGCCAGAGCGCGCGCCCGTCGGTGTACTCCTTGAGCCGGTGGAAGACGAACACGTCCCAGTTCTGGCTCACGAGATAGGCGAGCAGGCTGCCGAGCACCACGTTGGTGCTCGCGCCGAGCACCGCGGCGAACGTCCCGGGATCGACCGCGCTGCTGGCCGCGGCGGGGGCGGCGATCGTCGCCCAGACCAGCACCAGGAGCACGAGGTTCATCGCGAAACCGAGGTTGACGAGGACGTGCGCCGACCGCCGGCCGTACAGTTCCGAGTAGCAATCGGAGGCGAGGAAGGTCAGCGCGTAGGCGAGCGACGCACCCGGAAGGATCAGCTCCGAACCGACGATCGGCAGCGAGAACGGGATCGAGAACGCGAGCACCTTCGTCGCGGTGAGCTGGGCGGTCACGAGCGCCGTGGTAAAGAGGGCGATCAGCGCGACCTGGACGCCGGAGGCCCCGCGGTCGCTCATCGTGGCCTCCCGGCGCTGTCCGTCGAGGAGTGTGTCATACCGGAGGCGAACGCTACGGGTAGATAGGCCGTTCGGTCAGTCGGCGCTCTCGCGCTGGCTCCGCGTCGTCCGCCGCCCGCCGAGGGTGTATATCCAGAGCAGGCCGAGTCCGAGCCCGTAGCAGAGCATGATCGGGATGCCGATGATGAACATCATGAACACGCCACGCGGCGAGACGTAGGCGGTGAACGCGAACACGCCGACGGTCACCTCGCGCCAGCGGTTGCGCATCGCGCCGTAGAGCACCAGCCCCCCGCGATGGAACAGCACCATCGTCACGGGGATCATCGCGAGCAGGCCGATACCGGCGGTCGTGAAGAAGACGAGCCAGCCCGCGGCGCTGATCCGATAGGCGACGACCATGTTCGATCCGACGACGTCGGCGGCGAGCCACGAGATGACCGTGGGGGCCACGGTGGTGTAGCCGACCGCGACGCCGCCGACGAGGCTCGCCAGCATCGCACCGGCCCAGGCGAACAACACCCGTCTGTCGCCGCCGGCCAGACCACGCTCACGCAGCGCCGGCCAGGCCCAGTAGAGGAAGAAGGGCAGGATGGCGAGCACCGCTAAGAGGGTACTGAGCTTGATCTCGAAGACGAGCGCCTCCACGGGATGCAGTTCGACGACGCCGACGCTCTCCGGGCGGACGGCCGCCGGCAGACGGGTGAGGAAGTCCGATCGAATCCCACCGATACCGCCCTGTGAGAGCCAGATGAACGTGCCGGCGAGCACGGCCATGAACAGTCCGAAGAGGAGGAAGGCCCGCGATCGCAGGCTGTTGAGGACGAACGCGATGTCGTAGTAGTAGCCGCCGATGTCCTCCTCGGTCGTCTCCTCGGCGGTGAACGAGTCGACCATCCCGGCGGTCGTCCGGGTGAGTGCGTTGCTCTCGGCCGCGTCTTCGGTTCCCTGATCCTCGACGGCCGGCTCGAACTCGTCGGGGAACTCCTCGTCCTGGTCGGCATCCGCGTCGAGTTCGTCGGCGTCCTCGTCGGCGGTCTGTGCGTCGTCGAAGCGGTCGAGGATCGCCTGTGCCTTGTTCGGATCGCCGTCGCTCATCGCCATGCTCGCCTGCGCGGTCGCCTCCTCTTCGCTCATTTCGGCGAACGCCTCGGCGGGTGCGGCCCGGACGCCCGCCTCGTCGAGCGCGCCGACGTCGATCGTCGCGGGGCTGTCGGGGCGGCCGGGTTCGGCGGCAGCGCTCTCGACGGCGCGGTAGAGGTAGTAGACGAGCGCGAGGACGACTAACACGAGGAAGACCGCCGCCGCGACGGCCGCGATGGCCGCGTCCCGCGGCAGGCCGAGCAGCGGGCCGATATACTTGAACACCGGTTCCTCGGGCGTGAAGAAGGGGATCTGCGGGACGATCACCTGATTGAAGTAGCCGCCGAAACCGGCGACGATGGCACCGGCGACGCCGCCGGCGATCAGCGTGGGGATACCGAAGATTCGCAGCCAGCGATCGCGGACGACCCCGCGAACGCTGACGGCGCTCCCGCCGCGCTGGAGGGTCACGACGAAGCGCGTGAGGCCGAGGCTGAGCACGTAGAGGAGGATGATCGGCAGCGCCCAGAGCACCTGCGTGAACGGGTCCGGCGGCGAGAACAGCGCGCCGAAGCCGAAGGCGGCGATGATGGCGTACTTCCATTTTTCCCTGAATGTCTCGTAGGGGACGATCTCCGACAGCGAGAGCCCGGTCATCACGAGCGGGAGCTGGGCGGCGATACCGAACGAAATCGAGAGCAGGAGGATGAACTGCGCCCAGAGCACGATCGAGTAGGTTGGCTGGAAACCGACCGCGACGGAGTTCGACGCCAGGAACTCGAACATCAGCGGGAAGAAGACGAAGTAGCCGTAGGCGGCACCGAGAACGAACAGGAAGGCCGCGATGAGCACGACGAGCGCGGCCTTCCAGCGGCCGCCGATCCGCGGCCAGTAGCCGCGGGTCTTGAGCGCGTCGCGCGAGTAGTAGAGCAGGACGGGCAGCGAGACGAACGCAGCGACGAACAACGCGATCTTCACCTGCAGGAGCGGCACGTCGAACGGCGTCGTGGCGACGACCGAGGTCTGTTTGGCGACCGCAGGCGGCAATCGCGCGAAGAGATCCGCTTTGAGGCGATCCCAGACGTAGAGCCAGAGCGCGTAGAACGAGCCGAGGAAGGCGACGAGGAAGACGATCGCGACCTTCTGGAGATGCGTCTGGGCAGCCGACAGCAGCGCACCCAGCGTCTCCCGTCCGCGCGCGACCGAGCGGCGAACGTCCTCGTCGACGGCTCCGGACATCCTACGAGAGGGTTGCTGACTCCCGGTTATCAATCTTGTCGGTCGCGCCGGCGAGAAGAAGGCTTACAACGCTGACCGCGAAACGATCGATCGAATGGCCGAGTCGACGGGGACGGCTGTCGCCGACGGCGAGAACGCGCCGCTCGACGACACCGAGATGCCGCTTGCCGACCACATCGAGGAGATGATCAAGCGGCTGGCGATCGTGCTGGTCGTCATGGCGATCGTCAGCGGCATCGTCTTCCCCCTCGCCGACGATCTCATCAACTTCATCTGGTACGAACTGCTGCCGGGACCGATGGGCCCGGGAGCGGCCAAACCACGCGTCTACGACCCGCTCGCGCTGATCCTCGCCCGACTCAAGGTCTCCTCGCTCGCGGGGTTCGTGATCGCGCTGCCACTGTTCGTCTATCAGACCTATCGGTTCATGCGCCCCGGTCTCTACCCGAACGAGCGCCGCTACTACCTCGCGGCCGTGCCGACGAGCCTCGTCCTCGCGATCGCCGGCGTCGCCTTCGCGTTCTATCTCATTTTGCCTGTTATCTTCACCTACTTCCTCCAGTACTCCGAGGGTGTGACGACGATCGCGTTCGGACTGACCGAGACCTTCGGGCTGATGACGCTGCTGATGGGCTTTTTCGCGCTCGTCTTCCAGATCCCGCTGTTCGTGATGCTCGCGATCATGATGGGCGTCACCTCGCGGGCCTGGCTCGCGAGCAAACGGCTCTACTTCTGGGGGGCCTTCCTCGGACTTTCCTTCCTGTTCAGCCCCGACCCGACTGGGATGGCCCCCATCCTCGTCGCGGCGACGATGATCACCCTGTTCGAAGGCACACTACTACTGCTCCGCTGGACGGGCAGCGAGTAGCAGCGTCGCGAAACGGGAGCGGGCCTCAGAGCCGATCGCGGATCGCGTCGGCGTCGTACGAAAGCGAGAGCTCGCGCGACCGACCACGCCCCTCGACGGTGGTGTAGTCGGCATCGACCAGCCCGACGCGGTCGAGTTTGTTGACCAGTTCCGAGTAACGCGTGTAGCCGAGCCCCGTCTCGTCGTGGAAGGCCTCGTAGACCGCGCCGGCGCGCTCGCCGTCGTGATCGGCGATCGTCAGGAGGAGCGTCCGCTCCGGATCGGACAGCCCGCGGACGCGCCGCGATAGGTGGACGTGTCTGGCCGTCTCGTAGGCCGTCTCGACGTCCTCGCTCTCCACGGCGTCGCTCGCGCGGCGTTCGGCGTTCAACCCCGCCCGCCGGAGGAGATCGATCCCGACCCGCAGATCGCCCGTCTCGGCGGTGAGGGCGGCCACACGGTCGAGAACGGGCGGTGCGAGTACGTCGTCGCGGAAGCCACGTTCGACGCGCTCGCCGAGGATGTCGACGATCGCGTCCTCGTCGTAGGCCGGGAAGAACACCTCCTCCGGACGGAAGACGCTCTGGACGCGGCCGTCGAGTTCGGCGATCACGTCGAGATCGAGATCCGAGGAAACCAGAAGGACACCGATCTTCGCGCCCGCATGTGTCTCGTGAGCCCTGAGTAGCGAGTAGAGGGTCTCGGAGGCTTCGCCCTCGTAGAAGAGGTAGTTCACGTCGTCGAGACAGACAGTTAAAATCTCGTCCTCGTCGGTAAGGTGGTCGGTGATCTGCTTGAACAGGCTCTTGAACGAGACGCCGCTGGCCGGCGGTTCGTACTCGAAGAGCTGCTCGAAGATCCGCGAGAAGACCGCGTAGCGCGTCGAATCCACCTGACAGTTGACGCGCACGGTTCGAACCCCGCGCCGGCCGTCGAGCTCGCCGAACAGTTTCTGGATCGCCGTCGTCTTCCCCGTGCCGGGCGGCCCGCGCACCATCGCGTTGAGCGGGCGCGAGCCTCGGACGGCGGGCCGGAGCGCGTACTGCAGCCCCTCCAGCTGCTCGTCGCGATGCCGGAAGGTCTCGGGCAGGTAGTCGATCTCGAAGACGTGCTCGTCACGGAAGATCGACTCGTCCCACGAGAGCATCCCGTCCTCGGCCATCACTTTCACCACGCTCCCCGACGATTTCAAGGCTTCGGCGGCGGATCAGACGTACACAGGATCAAACGGCCGAACGATGACGGTCAGTCGGTCGTCGGCGCGTTGGCCCGTTCCATCGCCGCGAAGCCGCGTTCGAGGTCGGCGAGCAGGTCTTCAGGATGTTCGATACCGACCGAGACCCGGATCAGGGTGTCGGTGATACCGTTTTCGAGGCGTGTCTCGCGCGGAATCGGCTCGTGGGTCATTCCCGCGGGATGCTCGATGAGACTCTCGACGCCGCCGAGGCTCACGGCGAGCGAGAACACGTCGAGCGCTTCGAGGAAGGCCTGCGCGTCCGCGAAGTCGCCGTCGAGTTCGAACGAGAGAACCCCGCCGAAGCCCGATTGTTGTTTCCGGGCGAGTTCGTGCTGAGGATGGCTGTCGAGGCCCGGATAGTGGACGTTGCGAACCGCCTCGTGCTCGTCGAGGTGGGTCGCGAGGATCGACGCGTTGTCCGCGTGGCGCTCCATCCGGACGGGCAGCGTCTTCAGCCCGCGCGCGACGAGGAACGAATCGAAGGGCGCGAGCATGTCGCCGAGCCCGACCCGCTGGTGGAATTCGAGCGTCGCGGCGAGATCGGCGTCGCTCGTGATCGCCGCGCCGCCGACCGAGTCGGAGTGGCCGTTGATATACTTGGTCGTGCTGTGGACCACGACGTCGGCACCCAGATCGAGCGGCTGCTGGAAGTACGGGCTCAGGAAGGTGTTGTCGACGACGAAGGTCGTGTCGTCGCCGACCGCCACCGCGATGGCCTCGATGTCGCAGAGTTTGAGCAGAGGGTTGGTCGGCGTCTCCATCATCACGAGGGTCGTCTCGGGTTCGATGGCCGCCGCCACGGTCTCGGCGTCGGTCGCATCGACGAAATCGACGGCGACGTCGAGACGATCCTCGAAGACGGTCTCCAGCAGTCGGCGCGTGCCGGCGTAGAGATCGTCGAAGGCGACGACGTGGTCGCCGGGTTCGACGACGGACAGTGCTGTGGTCGCGATCGCCGCCGTACCCGAGGAGAAGGCGAACGCGCGATCGCCGCCTTCGAGCGCGGCGAGGCGCTCTTCGAGAGCGTGTCGCGTCGGGTTCGAGAGCCGCGAGTAGAGGAACTCGCCGGCCGCCGGATCGGCGTCGTCGAGACCGATGCTCGGATCGAGCGCACCGAGCTCGAACGTCGAGGAGAGGTGGATCGGTCGCACCACGTCGCCGGTCTCCGAGGCGCGCCCGCCCGTGGCGATCGCCCGCGTGTCGAACCGCCGGTCGTCGTCCATACCCGTGCTACCGGCTCCCCCACCAAAACCCTTCGTTAGTTGTCAGTAATTATTGCCAGCGCGATATGAGCAGTGGTAATTTGGGAGGGGAGAGGTCGGTGCGGGCGACGGGCGATTCTACGCCGGGATCATCCCCTCGGACTCGCCGCGCATGACGACCTCGCCGTCCCCGTTGTGGCAGACGAACGCCGACTCCATCAGCGTCCGGTCGTCGGTCTCGGTGAGCGATCGGATCTCCGACTCGCAGGTGATGGTGTCGCCGGCGAAGACCGGGCGCACGAACTCGAACTCGAGCGTGTGGGCGATGTAGTCGATGTCGCCGCCGAGCTTGGTCGGGAGCGTCGCGGTGAGCAGTCCCTGGGCCATCAGTCGGCCCTCGGCGTCGCGCTCGACGTGCTGTTGGCCCGTATCGCCCGACAGTTCGGCGAATCGCTGGATGTCGTCCTCGCTGAACGTGCGCTCGTACGAACGGGTTTGACCCTCGTGGACGTCCATTACGATCGACGGGAGACGTCCCAACGGCATAACTGCTGGTACAACCGGAGTTTCGTTTGCCGCGGTTGCGGCGGCACGCGACTCCCGTCCGTGTCCGTGATTCGCGGTGAGTCGATCGGCGGTTCCACTCCGTACAGACGACCGTTCGGGAGTGCGATGGCGGATCGGACGTGAGACACCGACTCGACTACTCGAACTTCCCCAGCAGTTTCTCGTAGAACCCGTCGGTGTCGTCGTCGGACTCCGTGGCGAGCTTCTCGACGATGAGTTCGGGCGTCGAGCGCGCGAGGACATTCTTCTTCGGCGAGCGCTCGACGACCAGCTCCCCGTTTTCGAGCCCGACCGCCTCGATCCCGTCGATCGAGACCGCGAACTCGGCCGCCTCGCTGATCTCGCCGGCGAGATGCGAGACGAACACGCCCGTCGTGCTGCCGGCGAGCTCCTCCAGGATGCCGGCGATGATCGTCGCCGACGCGCCGGGCTCGGTGATGCTTTCGAGTTCGTCGACGAGGACTAACCTGTGTGTCCCGCCGCCGACGAGGCCGGCGAACTCCCGGAGCGTGGCCTCGAACGCGCCCGCATCGAGCGTTCCCTGGCTCTTTTCCTGATAGTGCAGCGCCTCGTAGCGCTCGATGCGCACCGAGTCGGCGGGAACGGGCAACCCCATGTGCGAGAGCACCGTCACGATCGCGAGCAGGTCGAGCGTCGAGGTCTTACCTCCAGAATTTACGCCCGAGAGGAGCGTCGGGCCCGACACCTCGTAGTCGATCGGTTCGACCTCGGCGAAATCACAGTCGAGCAGTGGCGAGCAACCCCCCTCGATGGCGATGCCCGAGCCCGCGAATTCGGGGAGGACGCAGTCGAAATCACGGGCGAAGCGCGACACGGCGAGTTCGACGTCGCGCGCGAGCGCCGCCCGGACGAGCTCGTCACAGCCCTCGCGCATGCCGGCGAGATCGGCCGCGAGATCGCGTTTCAACCGACTCGCCCGCCGATCGCGCGCCACCGTCAGGTCATCGCGCAGGCGGTTGACGATCCCCTCGTCGTGCTCGACCGGAAACGTCGGCTCCTCGGGGAACGCGCGCGTCGCGAGTTCGGCTTCACCACTGTCGAGCGCCAGCGCATCGACGAGCTGGTCGCGCGCGGCGTCGATGGCTGCGGCGTGCTCGTCTTCGAGTTCGCGCGAGAGCAACGAATCGACGCCCGCCCCCTGCTCGACCAGCGAGAGCAGATCCGCGCCCTCGATCGTGACGTCGCGCTCCTCGATGGCCTCCCGGAGGCGGTCGTTGGCGACGCTCTCGGCCGTGGAGACCGCCGCATCCAGGTCCGCGACGGCGCGCTCCAGCCGGTCGAGTTCCTCGTCGCCGATCACCGTACCGTCGTCGTCGAGCTCCGCGAGCCGATCGTCGAGCGCCGCGAGATCGAGGGGTGCGTCGAGCTCCGCGACACGGTGGACGGCGCTCGCCGCACGGATGCGCTCGCGGTTGTGCGCGAAGAAGGCGAGCGTGCGCTCGGGCACCACCTCCTCGGGATTGTCGAGCGCGTCCGGCATGACCCGCACGTCGCCATCGATGTCGACGCCGGCGAACGCCTCGTCGAGAACGATGACGGTGGCGTAGCCGCGCGCGAGATCCGCCAGTCCGCGCGCGTCCTCGACGATCTCGACCGACAGCTCCGGGAACGCCTCCTGGGCCTCGGCGTGGCGTTCGGCGTCCGCAGTCGCGAGACAGCGCTCGCGGATCCGCTCGGTCGGCGGGGATTCGAGCGGCCCGACGCCGACGAGCGCGTCCAGAGTTTCGGGGTCGGGCTCGCGTTCCATCGCCGTCTCGACCCACTCACGGACCTCCTCGATGCGCGAGGCGCTGCCCGTCGGGAAGAGCGTTTCTAACCTGTGGGCGGCGTCGTCGGTGACCGCGCGCTCCTGGAGGAGATCGAGCACGGCACGATGGATCTCGCGCGCGCGATCGGTGGCGAGGAAGGTCCCCGAGTCGTCGTGTTCGGCACGGATGGCCGCGCGGGCGATGGCCGCCGCCCGTCCCGGCGTGATCCCCGGTGCGCGCGCGAGCGCCGCCACGTCACCCTCCCGCAGCGCGCGCTCCGGCTCCTCGATCGACTGGAGGCGTGCCGCGGTCTTCTCCCCGACCCCGGAGATGGATTCGAGCTCCATCGAGTCGTTACTCCCCCGCCGGGGAGAAAAACCATCCGGGCAGCGCACGAGCGCCGTGCTTTTGGCGCGCGACCACCGATCGAACCTATGAGCGTCCGAGAGAAAGCGGTCGCCGCGCGCGAGGATCTCGCGGACCGTGACGGCGTGCTCGTCGCCTTCTCCGGTGGCGTGGATTCGAGCGTCGTCGCGGCGCTGGCTCACGACGCGCTCGGCGACGACGCCGTGGCCTGCACCGCCAAGAGCGAGACGTTGCCCGATGCCGAGCTCGGCGGAGCCACCGAGGTCGCCGACGAGATCGGGATCCGCCACGAGATCGTCGAGTTCTCCGAGCTCGACAGCCAGGAGTTCGTCGCAAACGACGGCGAGCGCTGCTATCACTGCCGGACGATGCGGCTGTCGGCGATGTTCGACGCCGCCCGTGATCTGGGAATCGAGACCGTCTGTGATGGGACGAACGCCTCCGATCCGGGCGAGGGACATCGTCCCGGACTCCGGGCCGTCGAGGAACTGAACGCCTACTCGCCGCTGCTCGAACACGACATCACCAAGGAGGAGGTCAGGGAAATCGCCCGCGAGTACGACCTTTCGGTTTCGGAGAAACCCTCGATGGCGTGTCTCTCCTCGCGGATCCCCACAGGACTCGAAGTCACCGAGGAGCGGCTGACGCGCGTCGAGAAGGCCGAAACCCTGCTGCGAACCTGGGGGTTCGAACAGTTCCGCGTGCGCGATCACGACGGTCTGGCCCGCATCGAGGTTGCACCGGACGAGCTGGAGCGCGCGCTCGATCCCGACTTCGCCCGCGCGGCCCGCGAGCATCTCTCGGACATCGGCTTCGAGCACGTCACGCTCGATCTGGAGGGCTATCGAACGGGCAGCGTCAGTCCCGGGGAGGCGGGAGACGATCTCGATCTCGGTGCGGAGTATCCGACCCCAGAGGACTGAAACGCGCACGCACTGTCGTCGCGGAAAGATTCATTGATCCTCGATCGAAATATTTCGTATGGACGTTCGGCTCGATCGGGAGAGCTTCGACGACACGCGACGCGCAGAGGTGGGAGCGGTTGCCGGCGCGACGGGGACGGTCGTCGCCGTCGGTGCGGGTGCGAGCGGCCCCATCGAGATCGCGCTGGTGACAGGTCTCGTCGCGCTCGTCATCGGCTACGGAATCATGCTGACGGCGATGATCGAACGGCGCTGACGGGGGGCGTTTCGGCCCGAGTTATACCGACCAGAATCGTTTTCCTCGTGACCGGTGAACGACGGGCATGGTCGGAGCCCCGCGTCGTGCCCTCGCAATCGTGCTCGTCGTCGTTCTCGTTTCCAGCGGCTGTCTCACGCTCGGACCGTCGATATCGGCCGATACGGACGGTTCGGCGGTCTTCGAAAGCCTCTCGGTCGAGGAGCCGTGGGCGAGCGAGCATTTCCGCGTGAACGCCACGCTGCGCTCGACGCCAGCGGCGAGCAACGTCACGACGATCACGATCATCGGCGAGAGCGGTGAGAAATACGACACGGTGAGCGTCGCGTCGGGCCAGAGCGTCGTTCCGATCTGGGTACCGACGAACCGGAACGCGACGCTCGTTGCCTCCAACAACGTGAACTCGACGACGCTCGACTCGCTCAACGTCTCGACCGGCGGGAACCGGCTGCCCTGAGATAGCGGCGAGCCGTGAGGCAGACGTGGGGACTTTTACTGTCGCCGGGTCTGGACGGCACATGGACGATCAGGACTCCCGGCGGTGGGAGTACGAGATTCTCAGGCCGCCGCGTGACGAGACGAAAAAGGAGGCTGCCAACCCGAAGGCCGCGATCAACGAACTGGCGGCCGAGGGCTGGCGACTCGTGGAGACGATCGACTACACCAGTGGGGGAACCAAATATATCGTCTTCGAGCGGCCCCGCTCGACAGCGACGGGGGACGGACCGTGACGGCCGACATCGACGACTCGAACGTCGACAAGGACCTCGACGTGAGCACGGCGAACACGATGCGCGAGCGCGCCAACGAGAGTCGCCTCAAACTCTGGATACTGCTCAAGGCGAATCGACTGCTCGTCACGGGCGTGCTCGCGGTCACGTTCTTCGTCGTCTTCGTCATCGGCGTGACGGAGCTACCACCGCCGTTGGTCCCCCAGCTCAACAACGGCGACACGATCGATACCCTCTTCTCGACGATGATCAGCGCGGTCATCACCGGTGTGACGCTCGTCGTCACCATCTCTCAGCTCGTGCTCTCACAGGAGAACGGCCCGCTGGGCGAGCAGCGCCAGCGCATGGAGGACTCGATGGACTTCCGTGATTACACCGAGGAACTCGTCGGCTCGCCCAGCCCGGCCGATCCCTCGGCGTTCCTCCGGAACATCATCGACGTCAGTCAGGACCGTGCCGAGGCGATCCGCGACGGGTTCGAGGACATCGAAAGCGACCAACTCCGCTGGGAGATCGACCAGTTCACCCAGAGCGTCATCGGCAACTCCGAGACCGTGCGCGACCAGCTTCAGGGAGGCACGTTCGGCAACTTCGACGTGGTGTTCGCCGCGCTGAACTACAACTACGGCTGGAAGATCTTCCAGGTCGAGCGCCTGCTCAACGATCACGAGGCGGACCTCGGCGAGCGCGAGAACGAGCTGTTGAACGAACTGAAGACGGCGCTGTCGATGTTCGGCCCGGCGCGCGAACACGTCAAGACGCTCTACTTCGAGTGGGCGCTGACGTCGCTCTCGCAGCTCATCCTCTACGCGGCGATCCCCGCGCTCGCCGTCGCCGGCATCATGATGGTGATCGGCGAGGCGGGGACGTTCCCCGGGAGCACGCTCGGCATCGAGAACATCGCACTGTTGGTCGGTGCCAGCCTGACGATAACGCTGCTGCCGTTCCTGCTGCTCGTCTCCTACATCTCACGTATCGTGACGCTCGCCAAACGGACGCTCGCCATCGAACCGCTGATTCTCCGGGAGTCCCAGCGGTAGAAGCGATCGAACCCGGCTCTACGCCGACTCGCGATAGCCCGTGTCGTTTCGTCGAACCAGCTCGAACCCGTCCGCCGTGGGTCGACACTCGTTCACCGCACAGTTGTCCTGCGAGTGCTCGTCGAGAACCGTCACGTAGTCGGCCTCCAGAACGTGGCTACAGACCGCGTAGAGCGGCCCGCCGTGGGTGACGACCAGCACCGTCTCCTGACTGTCGAGCGCATCGAAGCCGGCGAGCACGCGCTCGCGCAAATCGAGCAGGCTCTCGCCGCGTTCGGGCGTCACTGCGAGCGCTGACTCACCTGACTGGCCCACGGAGAACTCGGGATACTCCTCGAACATCGTCTCGTAGGTCAGCCCCTGATAGACGCCGAAATCACGCTCGCGCCAGCGCTGCTCGAACGTCGGTTCGGGTTCGACACCCGCCCGATGGATGCGTTCGGCCGTCTCGCGTGTCCGTCGGAGGTCGGAGGCGATCACCCGATCGAACGCGTAGCGCGCGGCGAGGTGTTCGCCGGCGCGAGTTGCCTGTTCGCGCCCGCGCTCGGACAGCGGCGTCGGCGCCCAGCCCTGCAGGCGTCGCTCGGCGTTCCAGTCGGTTTCGCCGTGACGGACGAGTACGATGGTCATGGAACGTGTGCGTCGGCCGTCCGAAAGAACGTTCGTATCCGGGTCGAGGCGGCGTGGTCGCGTGAGTCAGCGTTTTGTACGGCTCGGCTCTCGAACGACCATGTTCGGCACCAGCGGTATCCGGGGACCGGTCGGCGAGGAAGTCACCGCGGCGCTCGCCCTCGACGTGGGGCGCGCGCTCGGGATCGACGCCGAGCGCGTCGTCGTCGGGCGCGACCCGCGCGCGAGCGGCCGTCTCCTGACCGACGCGCTGACGGCTGGCCTGCGCGAATCCGGCACCGACGTCCTGGACACAGGTCTGGCAGCGACGCCGACGGTGGCCAGAGCGGTCGGCTGGCAGGAGGCCGACGCGGGCGTCTCGGTGACGGCGAGCCACAACCCGGCACCGGACAACGGGATCAAACTCTGGCAGCCGAGCGGACAGGCTTTCGACGAGGAGCGTCGTGAAGAGATCGCCCTGTCTCTTATACACATCTNGGGGGGGGGGGGGGGGGGGGGGGGGGGGGGGGGGGGGGGGGGGGGGGGGGGGGGGGGGGGGGGGGGGGGGGGGGGGGGGGGAGCCACAACCCGGCACCGGACAACGGGATCAAACTCTGGCAGCCGAGCGGACAGGCTTTCGACGAGGAGCGTCGTGAAGAGATCGCCCGACGCGTACGCGAAGGCGAGTCGAGCCTCGTCCCGTGGGACGAGCTCGGCGAGCGACGCGAGATCGACACGGGCGAGCAGCATCTGGGCGCGCTCGCCGAAGTCGAAATCGACGACCCGCCGTCGGTGATCGTCGATCTCGGCAACGGTGCCGGCGGGGTCACGGTCAGGGCGCTCCAGACGCTCGGCTGCGAGGTCGAGACGCTCAACGCCCAGCCCGACGGCTCCTTCCCGGGACGACCCTCGGAGCCCACCGCCGAGAACTGCGAATCGCTCCGCGCGCTGGTCGAGACGAGCGACGCGGAGATGGGGCTCGCCCACGACGGCGACGCCGACCGCCTGCGTGCCGTGACCGGCGAGGGGGAGTTCGTTTCGGGCGACGTCCAGCTCGCGCTGTTCGCCCGCGAGGCGGTCGCCGAGAGCGACGTCGACGATCCACAGGTCGCCGTTCCCGTCGACACGAGCCTCGCGGTCGACGACGCGGTCGCGCCGGCGGCGTCGGTGACGCACACGAGGGTGGGCGACGTCTTCGTCGCCGAGCGCGCGACCGATCCGGACGTGGTCTTCGGTGGCGAGCCGAGCGGCGCGTGGATATGGCCTACACAAACGCTCTGTCCCGACGGCCCGCTTGCGGCCGTTCGATTGGTGGCCCTCGCCGCCGAGCGCCCGCTCGCCGAGCGCGTCGACGAGATCGAGACCTATCCCATTCGCCGCGAGAGCGTCGAGGTCGCGGAGAAAGGGCGGGTGATGGAGCGTGTCGAGAAGCAGGTCACTGCGGAGTACGACGACGTGCGGACGCTCGACGGGGTTCGGATCGATTTCGACGACGGCTGGGTGCTGGTGCGGGCGAGCGGGACACAGCCGCTCGTGCGGATCACCGCCGAGGCGCGTGACGAGGAGCGCTGCGAGGAGCTGTTCGAGCTGGCGAGCGCTGTCGTCGCGGATGCACGTCAGAAGGAGTGAGGTTAGCTTCGCCGCGTCGAGCGCGCCTGTCTGACGTCCGCGCCGTCGCGGATCTTGTCCTCACACTGGGGACAGACGCGTGGTTCGTCGATGCCGCTTGGGGTGAACACTCGCGCATACGCCGCCGTCACGAACGCACCACAGTTCTGGCATTCCGGCATGCAGTGTCATTTCGTGCCATCCAATATATAGGCGACGATACGCTCGCGGCCGGTCTCCGGGTTCCTGTCGGCCGTACGACCGCTGTTCGTGACAGTTTCACCATGGAACGTAATCACGGATCGAGCATCGGAGACAGCGACACGGACCAACGTTCATCCGTTCATGGGGCGTAGCGATCGGGACGAGCCGAACCATGGCCGCAATCACAACCGAGGGGCTGACCAAACACTACGGCGACGTCCGCGCCAACGAGGATCTTACCTTCGAGGTGCGCGAGGGCGAGGTGTTCGGCTATCTGGGCCCGAACGGCGCTGGCAAATCGACCACGATCCGCACGCTGATGGGCTTTCAGTCGCCGACGAGCGGGAGCGCAACGGTGTTGGGTCACGACGTCACCGATCGGAAAGCGATGATCGAGGCCAAGCGCCATCTGGGATACGTTCCCGCCGAGATGGGGTTCGACGAGGACGTCACCGGCGAGCGATTTCTGCGCTACCAGGCGTCGCTCAAGGGCGACAGCCGGAGCGAAGAGCTGCTCGAACTGTTCGACCCGCCGATGGAGCGCGAGATCGGCGAGTATTCGACGGGCAACAAGCGCAAACTCGCCATCGTGCTCGCGTTCATGCACGACCCCGATCTCGTCATCATGGATGAACCCACCTCGGGGCTCGATCCGTTGATGCAGGAGCGCTTCTACGAGTTCATCCGCGACGAGCAGGCCAAGGGGAAGACGTTCTTCTTCTCCTCGCACATCCTGAGCGAGGTCCAGAAGATCTGCGATCGGGTCGGCGTCATCCGAAACGGCCATCTCGTCGAGCTCGAAGACGTCGAAACCCTGCTCGATCGCGGCGGCAAGCGCGTCTCGGTGCGCGTCGCCGATCCCGTCGACAGGGAGGCGTTCGCCATCGAGGGCGCACACGACGTGAGCGTCGCTGGCGACGAGCGATCGTCCCGGCCGACGACGGCCGACGGGGGCGAGAGAGATGACGGGGCGCGAGCGACGGGCGACCGACCGTCGTCCGCCGATGGAGCCGCCAAAAACGAGGATGCCTCGTCGGGCGGCCGCGACGGTACGAGCGTAAGCTTCACGTTCACGGGCGACTACAACGACCTCCTCTCGCATCTCGTGACGTACGATATCCTCGATCTCGACATCGCGGACGCGCCCCTGGAGGACGTGTTCATGCGTTTCTACGGCGAGGTCGATCCCGAGACGGAGTCGGCAGCCAGCGGGACGGCTGAAGCGGAATCGGGTCCGGAGGGGAACGCGGATGTTTGAGGTCGCGCGCTACGAGAGCGAGCGCCGGGCGATGCTCGCGCTCACGATCGTGGTCGCGGCGGCGTTCTACGGCACGATGTTCGTGGCGATCGCTCCTTCGTTTACCGACCTCGATCTGGCGAGTCTCTTCGCCGAGCTCCCAAAACAGCTCACGGAGGGGCTCGGCATCAAGAGCATGAACACCCTTCCCGGGATCCTCGCGGTCGAGCTCTACCAGGTCGGCTGGCTACTCGTGCTCGGCATCTATCTCGCGTACAACGCGGCCTCGATGATCGCCGGCGAGATCGAGTCCGGCCGGATCGACAGCCTGCTCGCCGCGCCGGTCTCGCGGACACGACTCGCCGGCGAGGAGTTCCTCTCGCTACTGCTCCCGATCCTCGCGATCAACGCGGTCACGCCGATCGTGCTCGCCGTGGCTGCGAGCTTTCTCGACCAAACCCTCGATCCGGTGAATCTCCTCGTGCTCCACACGCTCGCCGTGCCCTACCTGCTCTGCTGTGCGGCCGTCGGCTTCGTCTTCTCGGTGTTCTTCACGGACGAGAGCCACGCACGGATCGCTGCCGTCGGAACGCTCGTCGTCACGTATCTGCTCGAAACGGTGTTCATCGGCACCGACTACGAGATCCTAGGAATCGTCGCACCGATGAACTACATCGATCCGACCGCGATCCTCGTCGACGGCAGCTACGACCTCGCGGGCGGGGCGATCCTGCTCGCGGCTGCCGCGGTGTTGGTGCTCGTCGGTCTCGTTCGGTTCGGGAGGATGGATATCGGATGACGCTCGACGTCTTCCGGTACGAGGGCGAACAGCGGCTCACCGCCGCACTCGGCCTCAGCGCGGCCTTCGCGCTCATGGGTGTCGCGTTCGTCGCCGCCGCACCGCTCGTCACGGCCGACGTCGCCACGAGCGCCCAGTTCGAGCAGCTCACCACGCAGCTGCCACAGCCGTTCGTTCAGGCGTTCGGTCTCGAAAGTCTGGCGAGCGCCGAGGGGTTGCTCGCCGGCGAGTTCTACACCCTGTTTTGGAGTCTGTTCTTCGGGATCTACCTCGCCTACACCGCGGCGGGGTCGATCGCCGACGACGTCGAGACCGACCGGATGGACGTGTTGCTCTCCGCGCCGATCTCGCGGGGGACGGTGGTGTTCGAGAAGTTCCTCGCGCTGCTCGTCCCGATCGTCACCGCGAGCGTCGTCACGCCGGCGGTGATCGCCCTCGCCGCCGCGTACGTCGACGTCACCGTTCCCCTCGCGGAGCTCGCCGCCCTTCACGCGCTCTCGATTCCGTATCTGCTCTGCTGTGGGGCGATCGGACTGGCGCTCTCGGTGTTTCTCGACGACGCCGACACCGCGAGAAACGCCGCCATCGGGCTGCTGTTCGCGCTGTATCTCTTCCAGTCGTTCGTCCCCGTGACGGACGTCGGCTGGCTGGCGAACGTCGCCCCGATGGCCCACTTCGACCCGAACGACATCCTGCTGGATGGTGTGTACGACGTCGCCGGCGCGGCCCTCCTGCTCGCCGCCACAGTCGTACTGGTGGGAGTGAGCCGGCATCGCTTCATCCGGATGGACATCCAATGATACGTCCCGTAACGCGGCCCTGACGATCGATGCGGACTGTAGCCGTCGCTGATCGGCGGTGAAATAGTTCGAAAATCGAGCGGTCGACCTTACAGGTCGCGCGGCTGCACGGTCTTGCGGTCGTTCTCGTCGGCGCGGCGGGCGGCGTTTTCGAGCAGCGACGAGACCTCGTCGTCGAGGGCATCGTAGAAGTCCGACGAGACATTCATGTCACTCAGCTCATCCTTCACGGCGGCTTTGACGATCAGGTCTGCCATACAGGGCCGTTTTCAAAAGGGCGCTTTATAAATATTGCCATAATCACTCGATATCGGCGCTCTCGAAGCGGTTCGTCCGGTCACCCGGGGTGATGGCGACGCCGGCGGTCGGAAAATACCACGAACGGCGGTGTGAAATCTACCAGAGACGGCCAAGCGGACCGCCGATCGACAGTAATCGGCCGTCGGAAAGACGACGAGGAGTAGTACGTCCAGCACCCAGGGAGCGCATGCGCGAAACGCTGGCCGCCCTCGCGGCGGGCGAGATCTCGATAGCGACGGCCGAAGCGCGCCTCGCGGGCTACGCGTCGGGCGAGGCGGGACGGTTCGACGCCGCTCGCGAGGCACGGAGCGGGGTCCCCGAGGCGGTGTTCGCCGAGGGAAAGACGACCGACGAGATCCACGAACTGCTCGCCCTCGCCCTCGAAACGACGGGACGCGGACTCGCCACCAGGATCGGCGACGACACCGCCGCGACGGTGCGTGACCGACTCGCCGACGACTGGCCCGCGGCGGAGATCGACTACGACGAGCGCGCGAACGTCCTCCGGGTGCGGACGGCCGACTTCGAGCCGCCAGTCCTGGAGGCGACGGTCGGGATCGTCACCGCCGGGACGGTCGATGCGGGGCCGGCGGGTGAGGCGGCGGCCGTCGTCGGCGCGATGGGAGCCACCGTCGAGCGCTACGACGACGTCGGCGTCGCCGGTGTCCATCGGTTGTTCGACGAGCTCGACGAACTCCGAGATATGGACGTGCTCGTGGTCGCCGCCGGGCGCGAGGGCGCGCTGCCGACCGTGATCGCCGGACTCGTCGATATTCCCGTGATCGCCCTGCCTACCGATTCGGGCTACGGCTATGGGGGAGAGGGTGAGGCGGCGCTCGCCGGTGCGCTCCAGTCGTGCACCGCGCTCACGACCGTAAACGTCGATGCGGGGTTCGTCGCGGGTGCACAGGCAGGGTTGATTGCACAGACACTCGACGAGGCACGAAAGTGAGCGAGAACGGGCGCAGATGGTGCGGCTGTGCAGAGCCGATACCGCCGCGGAAAGGGTATTTACCGCGTGAGACCCTACAATTGTCGTTGGCGAAACTACTGCCAACACACCACACATGCCAGAATGCGACTACTGTGGCGAGCACGTCTCGGAGCAGTTCGAGCGGGTGTTCGCCGACGAGGACGGGCGACTGTTCGCCTGTCCCGGCTGCGCGGCGAACGCCGGCATCGCCGAGGCGGCTAAAGAGCGCGCGAAAAACGCCTGAACGCCCTCCGTGAGCCACCACGTCTACATCGTCGAGTGTAGCGACGGCTCCCTCTACACCGGCTACACGACCGACGTCGAGCGACGGGTGGCCGAGCACAACGCCGGCACCGGCGCGAAATACACCCGCGGGCGGACGCCCGTCGAGCTGCGCCACACGGAGACGTTCGAGTCGAAAGGAGCGGCGCTCTCGCGCGAACACGAGATCAAGGGGTTCTCGCGCAGTCGGAAGGAACGGCTGTGCGAGTGACGGGAAGCTTTTGTTCACGGCGGCGACACCGGAGGCATGGACGCTATCTCGTTCGGTACCGACGGCTGGCGGGCGACGCTCGACGTCTTCACCGCACCCCGCGTGCGGATGGTCGGCCAGGCGGTCGCGACCCATCTCGACGGGCGCGACGCGCCGGTCGGCGTCTGCTACGACGCCCGCGAGAGCTCGCGCGGGTTCGCCGAGGAGCTCGCGCGGGTGCTCGCGGCCAACGGGTTCGACGTCCTCCTGCCCGAGCGCGACCGCCCGACGCCGCTGCTGGCCTGGGCGATCGCCGACCGCGATCTCGCCGGCGGGCTGATGGTCACCGCCTCGCACAACCCGGCGGAGTACAACGGCGTGAAGTTCATCCCCGACGACGGCGCGCCCGCGCTGCCCGAGATCACGGAGTCGATCGAGGCGAACCTCGCCGAGCCGGAACCGCTCCCCGAGGCGGAGTGGGGGACGATCCAGGAGACGGATTTCGTCGCCTCGCACGCCGAACACGCTCACGATCTCGTGGCGGAGTACGCCGACGAGACCACCCTCGACGACCTGACCGTCGCCTACGACGCCATGCACGGCAGCGGCCGCGGCGTCACCGACGAACTGCTCGCCGGAGCGGGTGCGTCGGTCGAACGACTGCGCTGCGAGCGCGCGCCCGACTTCGGTGGTACGCCGCCCGAGCCGAGCGCCGAACATCTCGGTGAACTGGCGACGCACGTCCAGGACGGCGACGCGAGCCTCGGCATCGCCAACGACGGCGACGCCGACCGGCTCGCCGTGGTGACACCCGACCGGGGCTACCTCGACGAGAACCTGTTTTTCGCCGCGCTCTACGACTTCCTCCTCGAATCGGCGTCGGGGCCGGCGGTGCGAACCGTCTCGACGACGTTCCTCGTCGATCGGATCGCCGAGGCACACGGCGAGTCGGTCGTCGAGACGGCGGTCGGGTTCAAGTGGGTCGCGCGGGCGATGGCCGAGACAGACGCGCTCGTCGGCGGCGAGGAGTCGGGCGGGTTCTCGGTCGCTGGCCACGTCCGCGAGAAGGACGGCGTGCTGCTGGCGCTGCTCGCGGCGGCCGCCGAGCGGGAGGAACCGCTCGACGAGCGGGTCGATCGACTGCTCGACGAGCACGGCGAGATCCACCAGTCGAAGATCAGCGTCGACTGTCCGGACGACGAGAAGGCGCGCGTGCTCGACGAGCTGGAGGGTGAACTGCCCGATCGTGTCGCGGGCGAGCCGGTCGCGGACGTCGTGACCAAGGACGGATTCAAGACCGTTCTCGAAAGCGGTGCGTGGCTGCTCGTCCGACCCAGTGGGACGGAGCCCGTGCTGCGGGTCTACGCCGAGGCCGAAAGCGAGGAGCGGGTTGCGGCGTTGCTCGACGCTGGCGAGGAACTGGTCGCGCCGCTCGTCTGAGTCGGGCGGCAGCCACCGGACCATCGGCAGGACGCGCTCATCGGGGCCGATCGTGACGGAAGCGTGCGAGATCGGCATGGAAATATATATCACTATCGGCCACCACTGGGTCGGTTCTCACCGGATGAAAATCGGGTTCGCGGTTTATTCAACTCCCGTTCGTAGCTGCAACTGTATCATGACTGATCGGATCGGCGCTCCGGGGACGGGCATCTCACGGCGGGAGTTTCTGGCGGCGAGCGGCGGTGTCGGCACGGCGCTGCTCGCCGGCTGCACGGCGGGCGGCCAGCAGTCGGCGAACCCGACGGTCGGCGAACCGCCGGCGAACGTGAGCGGGAGCGACGGCAAGCTCCCCTATACCTCGCCGCCCGAGGTCGTGCAGGTCGACGATCAAGGCGGGAAGGTGACGCTCGCCACCGAGCAGTGCCGACACGCCGTCCACCCGAAGGAGACGATGGGCGGACCGATCGAACTCCCGCAGGTCTGGGCGTTCAAGGCCGACGACGGGCCGGCGAGCGTGCCGGGGCCGATCCTCCGGACCACCGAGGGCAACGACATGGAGGTGACGCTCGACAACACCGACGGGATGCGCCCGCACACGGTCCACTTCCACGGCTCGCAGACCTCCTGGAAGAACGACGGCGTGCCGACCACGACCGGGATCCAGGTCGAGCCGGGGGAGAAACACACGTACACGATCCCGGCGAACGTCCCCGGCACGCACTTCTATCACTGCCACTACCAGACCCATCGCCACATCGACATGGGGATGTACGGTATCCTCCGCATCGATCCGAAAGGGTACGAGCCGGTCGACAAGGAGTACTTCATGACGGTCAAGGAGTGGGACTCCCGGCTCAATCGGATGATGGCCGGCGGGGACGCCCAGTACAGCCCGCGCGATCGCACCCCCGACGTGTTCACGATCAACGGCAAGAGCGCCCCGCGCTCGTTCCACCCCGAGGACGGCTCGCCGATCATCGTCGACAAGGGTGACAAAGTCCGCGTCCACCTCGTCAACGGCGGCTACATGTCCCACCCGCTACACACCCACAACCACCGCTTCGAGGTGGTCGAGCACGACGGCGGCGTGATCCCCGAGGTCGCCCGTTACGACCAGGACGTCGCCAACATCGCACCCGCCGAGCGTCGGACGATCGAGTTCACCGCCGACGCCGATCCGGGCATCTACCTCATGCACTGCCACAAGGTCAACCACGTGATGAACGGCGACAGCTATCCCGGCGGGATGCTCGGCGCGATCGTCTACCGCGAGGCGATGGACTCCGACATCTTCGGCCAGCTCATGGAGTACGCCGGCTACGACGGGAAGTGATCGCGATGCAGGGAACCACAGCGGACCCGAGCGCGGCACGATGCGGTCGACGGGGGTTCCTGAAGGCCGCCGGCAGCACGGCCGTCGGCGTCGGAGCGATCGGCGCGACGGCAGGGACCGCCAGCGCACAGGAGGACGGCGCTGCGGGCTGGTTCGACGGCGTCGACAACTTCGAGAAGGTGGTCGACAAGACGGGAACGAAGCAGATCGAAGTGGCCGTCGGCGCGAAGGGCAACGGCGGGAACTTCGCGTTCTCGCCGCCGGCCATCCGCGTCGATCCCGGGACGACGGTCACCTGGAAGTGGACCGGCGAGGGTGGCGGCCACAACGTCGTCGCCGAGAACGGCGCCTTCGAGAGCGAGACCGCGAGCGAGGCCGGCCACACGTTCGAGCACACCTTCGAGGAGAAGGGGGCGGTCAACTACGCCTGCGTGCCCCACCGGAGCATGGGGATGCGCGGGGCGGTCCTCGTCGGTGCCGATGCCGCCGTCGAGAGCGAAGCGGAGAACAGTAGTGAGGAGTCGTCGCCGTACGGTGGCTGGCTCGACGACGTCGAGAACTTCGAAGAGGTGATCGATCGGACCGGTCGCGATCGCGTCGAGATCGGGGTGGGCGCGCCGGGCAACGGCGGGATCTTCGCGTTCGACCCACCGGCGATCCACATCGATCCAGGGACGACGGTCGTCTGGCGACGGCTGGAGGAGAGCGAGGCGCTCACCGTCGTCGCCGACGACGAGTCGTTCTGGACCGACTTCAGCGGGACGGACGGGGAGACGTTCGAGTGGACGTTCACCGGCAATCGGGTGGTGAAATACTCCTGTCCGGCCTACGAGCAGCTCGGGATGAAGGGGTTGCTCGTCGTCGGCAACCCCGATCTCCCGTCGGTCGGCGACGTGCTCTCGACACCGTGGGGCGGCGCGCTGGCCGGGAGCGGGCTGATGGCGGTTCTCTCGCCGCTCGTCTTCGGCGGGTTCCTCGCGGTTCGGAAAAGCCGCGATCGGGAGCCGTGAGCCATCGAATCGACGGGGAGCACCGATGCGTAGTCGGCTGAACCCTCACCGTTCGCCGTCGGTGCGATGCCCGTCGATGTGATACCCGTCGATCGGTATCGAGCCAGTAGCCGTCGAACTACCATATCAGATA
This sequence comes from Halococcus thailandensis JCM 13552, assembly GCF_000336715.1. Classification (GTDB taxonomy): domain Archaea; phylum Halobacteriota; class Halobacteria; order Halobacteriales; family Halococcaceae; genus Halococcus; species Halococcus thailandensis. Next base: position 61,453 of record NZ_AOMF01000155.1, on the reverse strand, counting down.
TAATGAAGATCAGTGCGATCGGAATAGTGATGGGTGGTATTGTAAACCATGGGTGAGATAGTCATTCGTTCCGAACGAGTTCGGGTGAAACTATTCCCGTCTCCCCCCACTTCGTCCCGATGATGCCAGCACGGAGTTCGATGTATCAGGAGATCGGTGGTAGCGAGGCCGTCGAAGCGGTCGTGGCGAACTTCTACGAGCGCGTCCTCGACGACCCGCTTCTCGAACCCTACTTCGAGGGCTACGACATGGAGGCACTCTTCGCACATCAGGTCCAGTTCGTGAGCGCCGTCGCCGGCGGTCCGGTCGATTACAGCGGCGACGACATGCAGAGCGCCCACGAGGGGATGGGGATCACGGAGACGGCGTTCTCACACGTCGCCGGCCATCTCGCCGACGCGATGCGGGCGAACGGCGTCGCCGAGCCCCACGTCGAGAGCATCATCGACGAGGTCGCGGCGCTCGAAGACGATATCGTCGGCCAGTAGCAGTCTGTCGACTCCTCCGCTTTCGGCATAGCCAATCGGGGCGTGATCGTACTCATCTGAACGCAAAAATACGTGAAAACCCAAACAATCAAACCGCCATCCGGAGAACGGCCCGTAGAATGGATAGTCGTCTAACTATCGTCGACCGTCATCTTCCGGCCGATGTCGGACGGTGAACGGGTCGTAGCCGAGGGACGATGAGTGCCAACGAATCCGGGAGCCTTCGATCGGGCACCGTTCCGTGGCAGGCGTCGAACCTCCACGTCGTTCTCGCGAGTTCGATGGTCGGGATCATGGGCGTCTCGTTGCTCACGCCCGTGCTTCCCCAGCTGAAGGGTGTGTTCGGCGTCGGCGATGCCGCCATCGGCCTGATCGTGCCGGCGTTCACCATCCCCGGGGTCGTGCTCACCCCGTTCATCGGCCTGCTGGCCGACCGGATCGGGCGTCGCTGGACGCTCGTTCCGCTCCTGGTGCTGTTCGGCATTGCGGGTGCAGGGGTTGCCTTCGCCTCGACGTTCCGGCAAGTACTGCTGTTGCGAGTGCTCCAGGGAGTCGGTGGCAGCGCGCTGATCATGCTCGCGATCACGCTGATCGGTGACTACTACGACGATCCGCGCCGCAGCGCCGTCATCGGGATCAACGGCGGGGCGATCGGGAGCAGCGGGGCGATCTTCCCGTTCGTCGGCGGCACGCTCGCGGCGGTGCGCTGGCAAGTGCCCTTCCTGTTCTTCGGCGTGGCGATCCTCGTGGGTCTCTACGCGCTGTCGGTGCTCGACGAGCCGACGATCGGCGAGCAGCAGTCGGTACGGGAGTACTTCAGTCGGATGCGGGGTGTGCTGGCGTACCCGCGCGCCGTCGCGGCCAACCTGACCGTGCTCGTTCACTTCTTCATGTTCTACGGCATGCTGACGGCGATCCCACTGGTGCTCGGCGACAGCTACGGATTGTCGAGCAGCCGCATCGGGATCGTCCTCGCCACGCTCTCGGTCGCCAGCGCCGCCTGCAACACCCAGTACGGGCGCATTTCGACGCGTGTCGGCCCGGTCGTCCTGATCGCCGTTGGCTTCCTCCTCTACGGCGGATCGCTGCTCGGGCTCGCGACACAGCCGTCGCTCGCGCTCGTCGTGGTCTGTCTGCTGGCGTTCGGCACCGGCGTCGGCCTCATCACGCCGTCGCTCGACAGCACGATCGTCGGCCTCGTTCCCGAGGAACTGCGCGCCGGACTGATGAGCGTCAGAACGAGCATGCTCCGACTCGGCCAGACGATCGGTCCGGTCGCGTTCACCGCGGCCGCCTCCCTATCGCTCGGGCCGAATACGATCGGCTTCCCGGTCGTGTTCGCCGGCATCGGCTGTCTGGCGATCCTCGGGGGCGGTATCGCCGTGGTTGCCCGCTGAGAGTCGTCACGACGAGCACGACACAGCGGTAAAACGTAGAGCTCGGAGTCAGTAATCGACAGACGACACGGCACGGTTGATTTCGAAGCAACAGTCACGCTTGACGGGAGATCGCCAGAGGTGGCGATTACACGGAACCCTGCCATCCCACCCGCGAATGCCAGACGATTCTGATGGGCTCTTCTGTTTCATAGATTCTGGCAGCCAGCAACGATCGCTCAGGACAGTGATCAAACGGAGTGTGTGCTTCGTGATGATCGTGTGCACGACTCCGGTTCAGGCGACGAAACGAACGAATGCAACTGATTGGACGGCCGTCAGGGGCTGCCGAGGCTGGTATATACCAGTTATCGCTATAACAATCGGGACTCGGGGCGCTGCAATCACGGACGTTGCCGACGAGATGAGCAATGGGAGTCAGAGGGGAGGGGAGGGGAGGGGGAGGGAGGTTCGGCGACCGCTCGTCAGAAGTGAGTATCTCAGTTTGCACGCGGCTGCCGTCGGGTGCCGTTCGCCCCAGGACGAAACAGCCCTTTCGTCGACGACACCAGCAGTGATCAGCCGGAAACCACGATGAGCACGGGCCGAGAGCGGTCTCCGCTGGACGATCCGTGAGGGCTGCACGGTGGAACTTCGTGTCGTTTGCAGTCGTCTCGATCCTGGTCGATCGGGAGGGTAGGCGTCGCCATATCGATCGCGCATGCATCGTGGGCGCAAAGAGCGGGAACGCGCGTTCAAACACCGACAGATCGCCCTATCAGGTTGATCGGACGAACGAAGCGTACTATCCGAGTCGGACGGACGGCCTCGATCCCCGATGNGATGTGTATAAGAGACAGCAGTATATCGAGTCGCGCAGCAATCGCCACTGGCGGATCGTCAGCAGTCAACGCGCTATTCGTACCGACCACGGAACCGATCCGGCTCGTCGGTCGGCTCGATCGCGAATCCGAGTGAATCGTAGAACGGACGAACGCGGCGGTGGAACTCGGCCCGGAGATCGCCAGCGGTCGCTGCAGCGGCGCGCTCGACCAGTCGCGTCCCGATACCCTGGCCGCGTCGCCGCCGACGGACGGCGATGGCGTCGATCTCCCGGTCGTCGAGAACGCACGCACCGAGAAGCCGATCGTCCGCGACGGCGATCCACACCGTGTTTGCCCGGATACGCTCGCGGACGGTGGCGGCGTCGACCGCAAGCGACGCTCCATCCAGGACGTTCATCACTGCCGGGCACTTCGCCGGGTGTGCGAGACGGATTTCCACCGTTTCAGCCGCCCTTGATGAGTCTAAGCACGCGCACCGACTCGGCGTCGATCTCCGCATCGGCCGGGACCGGCTGGCCGTCCCGGAGCACCGTCGCCTCGTGGCGGCTCAGCCCCACTTCGTCGAGCAGGTCGCCGTAAGTCCCTTCGACGGCGAGTTCGTGGGTGTCGCCGCCGACGATATCGACCGTGACCATGATCGTTCGAGTCGACGATCGGGTTTGATGCTGTCGGACGGCTCCGGGTTCGCGTCCCGGTCTCGGGTGTCTTAAGAGTCGGCCACCCTTCGCATCGCCATGAGCGAGACCAGCGGATCGGGGGGTCGGGGCGAGATCTGGATCGAGAAATACCGCCCGTCGGCGCTCGCCGAGGTCGCCGGCCAAGACGACATCACCGAACGGTTGCGGAGCTACGTTGCCCAGGACGACCTGCCACACCTGCTCTTTTCGGGCCCCGCCGGCGTCGGGAAGACGACCTCGGCGATGGCCATCGCGCGCGAGATCTACGGCGACGACTGGCGCGAGAACTTCCTGGAGCTCAACGCGAGCGACGAGCGCGGGATTGACGTCGTGCGCGATCGAATCAAGAACTTCGCGCGCACGAGCTTCGGCGGCTACGACTACCGAGTCATCTTCCTCGATGAGGCCGACGCGCTGACGAGCGACGCCCAGTCCGCGCTCCGCCGGACGATGGAGCAGTTCGCGAACAACACTCGGTTCATCCTCTCGTGTAACTACTCGAACCAGATCATCGACCCCATCCAGTCGCGCTGTGCGGTCTTCCGGTTCGGGCCGCTGCCCGAGACGGCCGTCGCGGAGTACGTCGAGCGGATCGCCGGCGAGGAAGGCATCGAGATCACCGACGACGGGGTGGATGCCCTCGTCTACGCCGCCGACGGCGACATGCGCAAGGCGATCAACGGGCTGCAGGCCGCCGCCACCACAGGAGAAACGGTCGACGAGGAGGCGGTCTACGCCATCACGGCCGCCGCACGCCCCGAGCAGATCGAGACGATGGTCCAGCACGCGATCGGCGGCGATTTCACCGCGGCGCGTGCGAAACTCGACGACCTGCTCACCGACTGGGGGCTCGGCGGCGGCGACGTCATCGACCAGCTCCACCGCTCGGCGTGGTCGTTCGAGCTCGACGACCAGGCGACCGTGCGACTGCTCGAACGAGTCGGGGAAACGGACTACCGCATCACGCAGGGGGCGAACGAACGCCTTCAGCTGGAGGCACTGTTGGCGTCGCTCGCGCTCGGCGACGCAGGCGAGTAAATCGTTAGTTCAGCGTCCAGATGGCGTAGTTGAGCGCCGTCGCAAAGGAGACCCAGGCGAGATACGGCACCAACAGCGCAGCGGCTCGGCGTTCGACGTACGCCGCGGCACCGATCGTGGCGACGATGGCGAGCCAGAGCGGGACGATGACGACGAGTCCTAAAACAGGGGATTCGAGCCCGAAGAACGCCGGCGACCACGCGACGTTGAGGACGAACTGGACGACGAACAGCCCGAGCGCGACCCGCACCCGGCGATCGTCGAGACCCGCGCGCCAGACGAGCCACGCGGCCAGCCCCTGAAATGCATAGAGCACCGTCCAGACCGGGCCGAAGACCCAGTTCGGCGGGGTGAACCCCGGCTTGTCGAGCGTCGTGTACCACGTCTCGATCTGCGGGGCCGTGATCAGTCCGCCGGCCGCGCCGAGGAGGACGCAGGCCACGACGACCGACGAGAGCGTGACGAACGGCCGTCGGTCGGGAAGCGACCGCCAGTTGACTGCCGACATACCCCTCGTAGAGCGGCCGCCGGCTTAGCACTACCGCCGATCGAGACGGCCCGGATCGAGGCACCGAAACCGCCCGACTGAACCGTGAATCGTCGGTTCCGAGCGGGACGCAACTGTTTTAGGCGAACGGCGGTTTGAGCGGATGTCATGAGTACGCTCGAAGCGGAGTACCGACTGCAGTATTTCGAGGAGGAGGGGTTCGTCCGGAAGGAGTGCCCCGACTGCGGCGATTTCTTCTGGACGCGCGATACGGACCGCGAGAACTGCGGCGAACCACCCTGTGCGGAGTACGAGTTCATCGGCAATCCGAGCCTCGACGAGGAGCGGAGTCTGGAGGAGATGCGCGAGGCGTTTCTCTCCTTTTTCGAAGAGCACGATCACGAGCGCATCGAGCCCTACCCCGTCGCGGCGAACCGCTGGCGCGACGACGTCCTGTTGACCCAGGCATCGGTCTACGACTTCCAGCCGCTAGTGACGAGCGGCGCGACGCCGCCGCCGGCGAACCCGCTGACGATCTCCCAGCCCTGCATCCGAATGCAGGACATCGACAACGTGGGCAAGACCGGCCGACACACGATGGCCTTCGAGATGATGGCCCATCACGCCTTCAACGCGCGCGAGGAGCTCGACGATCCCGATCAGTACGCCTACGAGGGCGAGGTCTACTGGAAGGATCAGACTGTGGAATACTGCGACGAATTCTTCGAGGCGATGGGTGCGAACCCCGAAGAGATCACCTACATCGAGGATCCGTGGGTCGGCGGCGGCAACGCCGGCCCGGCGATCGAGGTCATCTACCGCGGCGTCGAACTCGCGACGCTCGTCTTCATGTCGATGGAGCAGGACCCCGACGGCGAGTACGAGCTGAAGGACGGCAACACGTACTCGAAGATGGACACGTACATCGTCGATACGGGCTACGGGCTCGAGCGCTGGACGTGGGTCTCGCAGGGAACGCCCACCGTCTACGAGGCGATCTACCCCGAGATGATCTCCTTTTTGAAAGGGAACGCCGGCATCGACCACACCGACGAACAGGAGGAACTCGTCACGCGTGCAGCGACCCTGGCCGGTCACATGGACATCGACGAAGCCGAGGACGCCGAACGCGCCCGCGGGACGATCGCCGAGCAGCTCGGCGTCGACGTCACCGAGCTCCGCGAGCTGCTCGAGCCGTTGGAGGCGATCTACGCCATCGCCGATCACTGCCGCACCCTGGCCTACATGCTCGGCGACGAGATCGTCCCCTCGAACGTCGGGACCGGGTATCTCGCCCGGATGGTGCTCCGGCGGACGAAACGGCTCTGTGATACGGTGGGTGTGGACGCGCCGCTCGACGAACTGGTCGACATGCAGGCCGAGCGCCTCGACTACGAGAACCGCGACACGATCCGCGATATGGTACGGACGGAGCTCGAGAAGTACCGCGAGACGCTCGAACGCGGCGGGCGACGTGTGCGCCAGCTCGCCGAAGAGTACGCCGAGCGCGACGAGGACATCCCCACTGAAGAACTCATCGAGCTGTACGACTCCCACGGGATCCAGCCCGACATGGTCGCCGACATCGCCCACGAGAAGGGGACCGACGTCTCGGTGCCCGACGACTTCTACAGCCTCGTGGCCGGCCGTCACGGCGAGGGGGACGTCGTCGAGGACGCGGGAGAGGGGACCGACGAGCGCGTCGCCGATCTGCCCGAGACCGAGTTGCTCTACTACGACGACCAGACGCGCATGGCGTTCGAGGCGATGGTGCTCGACACGTTCGAGCGCGATGAGGGCTACGACGTGGTGCTCGACCGAACCCTGTTCTACCCCGAGGGTGGCGGCCAGCCGGCCGACACGGGCACGCTGAGCACCGAGGACACGACCGTCGACGTCGAGGACGTCCACCGCGAGGGCGACGTCGTCGTTCATCACACCGACGGGGACCCCGGAACGGGCGAGTTCGTCCGTGGGCAGATCGACGCCGGGCGACGACGCCAGCTGATGCGCAACCACACCGCGACCCACATCGTGATCCACGCCGCGCGGCAGGTGCTCGGCGAGCACATCAGACAGGCCGGCGCGCAGAAGGGAACGGATCGCTCGCGGATCGACGTGCGCCACTACGACCGCATCGACCGCGAGCAGGTCCGCGAGATCGAACGGATCGCCAACGGGATCGTCACCGACAACGTCTCGGTGGGATCGGAGTGGCCGGACCGACACGACGCCGAGGAGGAGTACGGGTTCGACCTCTATCAGGGTGGGATCCCGCCGGGCGAGCGCATCCGACTGATCCACGTCGCCGACGACGTCCAGGCCTGCGGGGGCACGCATGTCGCCCGGACGGGCGACATCGGCGCGATCAAGATCCTCAACACCGAGCGCGTGCAGGACGGCGTCGAGCGGCTCTCGTTCGCGGCCGGTCCGGCGGCCATCGAGGCGACAGAGGACACCGAGGACGCGCTCGCCGAAGCGGCCGCAACCCTCGACGTCACGCCCGAAGAGGTGCCAGAGACCGCCGCGCGCTTCTTCACCGAGTGGAAGGAGCGCGGCAAGCGCATCGAGGAACTAGAGTCCGAACTCGCCGAGGCGCGCGCCAGCGGCGGCGTCGAGGGCGAGGAGGTCACCGTCGGCGAGGCGAGTGCCGTCGTCCAGCGCATCGACAGCGACATCGAGGAACTCCGCGCGACGGCGAACGCGCTCGCAGAGGGTGGGCAGGTCGCGGTCGTCGCCAGCGGAGCCGACGGCGCGCAGTTCGTCGTCGCCGTGCCCGACGGAGTGGCGATCGACGCCGGCGAGGTCGTCGGCGAACTCGCCGGGCGCGTCGGTGGCGGTGGCGGCGGCCCGGCGGATTTCGCGCAGGGTGGCGGTCCACAGACCGAGGCGCTCGACGAGGCACTCGACGACGCGCCCGACGTGCTGCGGCAGGTGCTGAACGCCTGATCGAGGGGCTCGTGTTCGGTAGCTGTGAACAACCCTTTTGGTTCTCACGGCGAAAGTTCGTCCGATGGTAGGTACCGAAGCAGCAACGACACCGGCGATCCGCGTCGCCGTCGGTTCCGCCGAGTACGACCGTGCGGCCGCCGTGCTCGAAGCGGCGCGCGAGGCGGCGACCGACGTTCGCGTCGTCGAGACCGGCCCGACCGGTGCGGCAGCGCTCGCCCCGGTGGTGCTGGCCACCGCCGACGACCGAACCACCGTCCACGCGAACGTCTCGCCCGACCGTGCGCGAGAACTGGTCGAAACGCTCGACGACGGGGAGCTGGCGACCGACGACGCACACGCGGTCGTCGAGAGCGACGAGGGAGTGTCGATGGCCGAGACGGGACCGCTCGCGATCGGCCAACGACGCGCCCTCGCACGCTGTGGCTGGGCCGCACCGGCAGCGCTCGACGAGTCGCTCGCCGAACGGACGCGCGACGAGCCGGACGATCTCCGCGAGGCTGTGGCCGGCGCAGGCCTACTCGGGCGCGGGCGCGGCGACGGCCACACAGACGAATCGATCGCGGAGGGCTGGGCGACCGCCCGCGAGAGCGATGGCGAGACGGTGGTCGTCGTCAACGGCAACGAGAGCGATCCCGCCGTGGACGGCGATCGACTGCTGCTCGAAAGTCGTCCGGCGGAAGTGCTCGACGGCGCGCTGGCGGTCGCGGCGGCCGTCGAGGCGACCGACGTCGTCGTCTATCTGAACGAGGACGACGAACTCGCGGCACAGCGGGTCCGCGAGGCCGTCGAGAGCGTCGATGCGGACGGGACGGGGATCGACGTCGTCGCCGGGCCGGATCGGTATATCGCCGGCGAGATGACGATGGCGCTCGAAGCGATGGAGGGGGCCGACCGCCTCGAAGCACGCCTCCGCCCGCCGGGACCGAGCGAGGTCGGGCTCTACGGCCGGCCGACGGTCGTCCACACGCCGCGAACGCTTGCACAGATCAGGGCGTTCGCGGCCGCTCCGGACGAGTTCGAGACGAGTGCCGCCGATCCCGGCAGCCGACTGCTCACCGTAACGGGTGACGGTGTGGCCGGGCCGACGACCGTCGAACTGGCCACCGACACCGCGCTCGCGGAGGCGGTCGCCAGTAGTGAATACAAGATGGCCTGCGTCGGCGGTCGGTTCGGCGGGATCACGCGCTCGCTCGACGTACCCGCGAGCGCACCTGCATTGACCGGCGCGCGCCTCGGCACCGAAGGGGGGATCGAACTGTTCGACGGCGCGACGTGCGCGCTCGAGTTCGCCGGCTCGCGCGCGAAGTTCGCCCGCGAGAAAAACTGCGGGCGGTGTGTCCCCTGTCGCGAGGGGTCGAAACAGCTCGTGGACCTGCTGCGCGACGTCTACGAGGGGCAGTTCCAGCCGAGCGAGCTACGCGAGCTGAGTCGTGTCGTCGCGGAATCGAGCACCTGCGAGTTCGGACAGGCCGCCCCGCGGCCGGTGACGACGGCGATCGACACGTTCGAGCGCGAGATCGCCGCCCACGCCGAGGGGCGCTGTCCGAGCGGCGTCTGCACGGAGACCAACTGATATGAGCACCGATCACACAGGACGATCCGAATCGCTCCCGAGCGTGCCGTCGATCGACGATCCGCGGCCACATCCGCCGCTGACCGAGCACTTCAACACGGGCACCGCGACCGATCCCGACGTGGGTGCGCGCGAAACGAGCAGCCTCACCGTCGACGGCGAGGAGGTGAACGTCGGCGAGGAGGCGACGATCATCGACGCACTCGAAGAGGTGGGAGCCGACGAAGACCTGTCGGCGCTGTGCTACTACGACCGCGAGGACACCGACCGAATCGGCCCGCGCAGCGAGTGTCGGACCTGCATGGTCGAGACCGACGAGCACGGGCTGGTGCCCTCCTGTAGCCACCCTGCCGAGGACGGCATGACGGTGCGGACGAACAGTACGGAAGCCGAGGAGGCGCGATCGGTGAATCTCGACCTCGTGCTGTCGGACCACAACCTCCGGTGTACGACCTGCGGGAAGAACGGGAGATGTGAGCTCCAGGACGCCGCCATCGAGGCGGACGTCGAGGTACCCCGGTACGGCGTGTTCGACAACCGCGACGAGTACGAGCCGATCGACGAGTCCTCGCCGTTCATCCAGATCGACCGCAACAAGTGCATCCTCTGTAATCGCTGCGTCGAGGCCTGCAACGACGTCCAGGTCGAGGGCGTGCTGCGCATCGAGGGGAGCGGCCCGGACACGCGCATCGGCTTTCAGAACGGTGCCGACGAGATGATGGACTCGACGTGTGTCTCCTGTGGCCACTGTGCGACGGTCTGTCCCACTGGATCCTTGGTCGAGCAGGATTACACCGACGCGGCGACGATCCCGCTGCCGGGATTCACCCAGGAGAACTCCATCGGGAAGACCATCGGCGAGGACTACGACGGGCAGCCGAACCCGGCGACGCCGATGAAGGGGAACCAGACTTACGAGGACGACGCGCTCGGGGAGGCCGACGATGACTGAACACGAGAGCGGCGGGAACGACGGTGAGGAAAACGAAAAGAAAGGTGTCGCGGGCTTCATGCAGCGCGCACGCGACCAGGCCAGCGCGGCGAGCGAGAGTGACGTGACGAAGACGGCCCCGTTCAAGGCGTTCGAGCACGCGACCGAGTCGGTCGCGCTGAACACGATGACCGAGGGGCGACTGTTCGACGTGGCCGACGCACTCTCGGACTATCGCCTACAAGATGTCGACGTGACCGACACGACCTGTGGCTACTGTGCCGTGGGCTGTCGGTTCGATCTCCACACGAAGGACGGGGAGGTGCTCGGCGCACGACCGACCGATCCCGAGAAAGCGCCGATCAACGGCATCTCGACCTGCGTGAAGGGGAAGTTCAGTTATAATTATGTGAACAGCGACGACCGCCTCACCGAACCGCTCGTCAAGGAGGACGGCGAGTTTCGGGAAGCGTCGTGGGACGAGGCGCTCTCGCGGGTGGTCGACGGGCTCGGCGACATCATCGAGGAAGACGGTCCCGATGCGCTCGGGCTGATCTCCTCGTCGAAGGCGACCAACGAAGACAACTACGCGATGCAGCGGTTCGCCCGTCAGGTGATCGGGACGAACAACGTCGACAACTGCAATCGGCTCTGTCACGCGCCGACGGTCGCGGCGCTCAAACAGACCGTCGGCTACGGCGCGGCCTCGGTGGGAATGGACGATCTCGAGAGCGCCGACTGCTACCTGCTCTCGGGCTCGAACACGACCGAGGCCCACCCTGTGCTGGCGACACGGATCAAACAGAACGTCGCCGACGGGGCCGAGATGGTGGTGTTCGACCCCCGAAAGGTCCAGATCGCCGAGTACGCCGACCAGTATACCAGAACGGAACCGGGCTACGACACGGCCTGGATCAACGGGCTCACTCGGTATATCATCGAAAACGACCTCCACGACGAGGCGTTCATCGAGGAGCGCACCGACGGCTTCGACGATCTGAAGGAACATCTCGATCAGTTCACCCCCGAGTATGTCGAGCGGGTATCGGGAGTGCCACCGGAGGAGCTGGCGTCGGCCGCCGAGACCATCGCCGACGCCGACTCGTGTTGTTTCTGCTGGACGCTCGGGCTGACCGAGCACACCAACGGGACGGAGAACGTCATCTCGATGTCGAACCTCGCGCTCGTCACGGGCAACATCGGCAAGCCCGGCGCGGGGCTGTCGCCGTTCCGCGGGCAGAACAACGTCCAGGGCGGCGGCGGGGATATGGGCCCGCTGCCGAACAACTTCCCGGGCTACCAGCCCGTCACCGACGACGAGATCCGCGAGAAGTTCGAGGAAGCGTACGACACCGAGATCCCGAGCGAGGAGGGCTGGCGGACGACCGAGCAGTTCCTCGCGGCCGACCGGGGCGATCTCCGCGGGATGTACATCATGGGCGAGAACGCCTCGCTCTCGGAACCCGGCGTCGATCACGCCCAGGAGGTCCTGGACGATCTCGACTTCCTCGTGGTGCAGGACATCTTCCTCACCGAGACCGCCGAACACGCTGACGTCGTCCTGCCGGCGACGACCGCCGTCGAATCGAACGGGACGTTCACGAGTTCGAGCCGGCACGTCCAGCTGGTGAAGCGGGCGATCGAGCCGAAGGGCAACACGCGTGGAGACTGGGAGATCCTGCAGGCGCTCGCCGGGCGATTCGGCCACGACTGGGACTTCGACTCGCCCTCCGAGATCATGGACGAGATCGCCGAGCTGACCCCGATCTACGGCGGGATCAGCCACGAACGGCTCGAAAACGGCGCGGAGCTCCAGTGGCCCTGCTGGAACGACGACCATCCGGGCACCACGCGTCTCTACGAGGATGAGTTCAACACCGAAGACGGCAAAGCGTCGCTCATCACGACGGGGCCGAACGAGCCGGCCGAACTCACCGACGACGAGTTCCCGCTGACGATGACCACGGGGCGGGTGCTCTACCAGTACCACACGGGGACGATGACCCACCGCGAGGAGGGGATCATGTCCTACGTCGGCGAGGATTTCGTCGAGATCAACCCGGAGACGGCCGCCAACGCCGGCATCGAGAACGGTGACGACGTCCGCGTCGAATCGCGCCACGGGACGATCCGCGTCACGGCGCAGGTCACCGAGCGACCGGGAACGGACACCGTGTTCGTCCCGATGCACTTCGCCGAGTCGGCCGTGAACACGCTTACCGACGAAAACGACCTCGACACGGCAGCGAAGACGCCCGAGTACAAGGTGACGAGCGTCCGACTCCGACCGGGCGAGGAGAGCGACCCGGCGCGCACGACCCGTGAGAGCGGCGATCGAACGCTCGCGGAGTCCGACGACTGATGACGCTCACACGACGCATCAAGCAGGTGGCGGGGCTCGGCGACGGCGAAATCGGTGTCGAGAGCGATCGCGAACACGACGTCCGGGAGTGTACGGTCTGTGGGGAACGCTTCGACACTGGCAAAACGACGTGTCCAACGTGTGGGAGTCAGCTGAGCCGGACGAAGACGGTCGTCCCGCACGCACTGCTCAACCTCGTCGTGGTGCTCGCGGCGACCGGCCTGCACGCGATCCGGAACGTGCTCACCGGCAACGTCCCGCCGGAGTAGCCGTCGGTTTCGCCCCGGCCAGCGCTCTTATCCGCGTTCCGCTCCAAGAGAAGGTATGACACGCCACGAGGACCAACCGACGCCCGACGGGAGCGACGAGCTGTTCATCTGCCTTGACTGTGGCTACGAGAGCGTCGAGGAAACCGAGAGCTGTCCGAAGTGTGGCGGGGAACTGGCGGTCAAACACTGACAGCGGATCGGAAAGGAGTAGTCCCACCAGGATTCGAACCTGGGTCGAAGCCCCCAGAAGGCTTCAGGATTGGCCACTACCCCATGGGACTGTAGGCGTCAGTAACAGCCGTCTCTACTTATCCCTGTTGGAACGGTTCCGTCCCGAACATCGAGATCGGTGGTTATTCGTCATGATTCCAGCCGTCTCGCCCGAAAGAACAAGCGAACCACCGCCGATGGTCGCGTATGGACACGCTTCGATTCGTCGGCGGGGTCGTAGTGGCGTATCTCGGATTCGTTCTGGTCATGGGTTCGTTCTCGCTCGTCTCGGATGCCGTTCCGGCCATCACCTCGTTCGTCGCAGCGAACGCGACTCATCCGATAGTGCTGTTGAATCTCGGGTTAGTGGGAGCAACGGCTCTCATCGTCGCGCTCGCGTGGCGCAAACAGTGACGAAAGATCGGAACCGATCGGCGATTTCGACGGCTATTTTCGGTTCCACGAGCCAGTGCGGGCATGTACATCGGACGGTTCCTCGTCGTCGGTCCCGACACCGCTGCCTACCGCGTCTCCTCGCGATCGTTCCCGAATCGGCAGATCATCGAGCGCGACGACCGCCTCACCGTGGTGCCGACCGACGCGGCCGACGAGACGGACAACCCCTACGTCTCCTACAACTGCGTGCGACCGGTCGACGATCGGGTCGTCGTCGGCAACGGCTCGCACACCGATCCGATCGCCGAGAAACTCGCGCTGGGCTATCCCGCCCGCGACGCGCTCGCGCTCTCCCTCCTGGCACTCGATTTCGAGAAGGACGACTACGACACGCCGCGCATCGCCGGCGTCGTCGGCCCGGAGAGTTTCGTCGGGACGGTCCGGCGCGACGGGCTCGTCGTCGAGGAGGTGACGGAGCCGACGCTGGTGGCGACCTACGAGAAGGACAGTCCGGAACCGACGGAGATCACAATCGAGAGCGCCGCTGGGGCTGCGAACGCGGTCTACGACGCCGACTTCGAGCACGCGGTCTGTGCGGCCGGCGTCGCGCGGGCGGGCAACGGGTTCGAGACGGCCATCGAGAACGGCGATTGAAGGAGGGCGAGGTCGTAACCGGGGCATGATCGTCGGTGTCATCGCGGATATTCACGGGAATCGAGTCGCGCTCGACGCCGTTCTCGACGACATGCCGCCCGTCGACACGCTGGTCTGTGCCGGCGACGTGGTCGGCTACAACCCGTGGCCTGGCGCGTGCGTCGACGCGCTCCGGGAGCGCGAGGTGCCGACCGTGATGGGCAACCACGACCGCGCGGTGGCGACCGGGACGGATTTTTCGTTCAACAGCATGGCCGGCGCCGGCGTCGCGTACGCCCGCGAGCAGCTCGACGACGAGCAGCTGGCGTGGCTCGCCGGGCTCCCCGACGAGCGCACCGAGTTCGACGGTCGGATGAAGATCGTCCACGGCCATCCCGACGATCCGGACCGCTACACCTACCCCGACATGTTCGCCGCCGACATGCTCGACGACGAGGACGTGCTCGTGCTCGGCCACACGCACGTCCAGCATCACGAGAGCTACGACGACGGGATCGTCCTGAACCCGGGCGGCGTCGGCCAGCCCCGCGACGGCGACCCACGAGCGGCCTACGCGACGCTGGATCTCGATGCGATGAACGTCAATGAGCACCGCGTCGAGTACGACATCGAGCGCGTCGAGCGCGCGGTGAGCGAGGCAGGATTGCCGGAACAGATCGGAAGTCGGCTACGAAAGGGTCGTTAGAAGGTGTCCTGAACGATCGACAGCGCGCGCTCGCGATCGTCCCAGTCGACGAGCACCGCCACCGAGGTCGCGCTCGTGATGACGTCGTGGGCGGTGACGTGCTCGTCGCTGAGCGTCTCGATCATCCCCTGGACGACGCCCGACTGGGTCGGGAGCTCGCCGCCCGAGACACGGAGCGCGGCGAACTCCCCGTCGACGGTCACGCTCGACAGGGCGTCCTCGTCGATGACGCGCTCGTGGAGCACCGTCTCGGCCTCCGTCGCGTCCTCGGTGTAGAGGTAGAACGTGATCGAGTCGAGACCGCTCGCCGCCGCGTCGATGTTGATCCCGACGTCACCGAGCGCGCCCGAGAGCGTCGCGAGAATGCCCGGCCGATTTCTGATCGCCCGCCCGGCGACCGTGAGACAGGACAGCGGCGTCTCCTGGAGATCGATGAGCGTCTCGAAGGTACCCTCGATGCTGGTCCCGCCCTGGAGCAGGTCGCCGTGCTGATAGTGGACGACCCGAACTCCGAGCTCCGGCTCCTTGTAGTTGAGCGCGCTCGGCGCGATGACCTCCGCTCCCCGGAAGGAGAGGTTGCGGAGCTCGTCGACGCTGATCTCGCCGACGTTTCTGGCCCCCTCGACGACCCGGGGATCGCCGGTCATCACGCCCTCGACGTCGGTGACGATGACGACCTCCTCGGCATCCATGTAGTTGCCGAGCATGACGGCGGTCGTGTCGCTGCCACCGCGGCCGAGAGTGGTGACCGAGCCGGCGTGATCCTCGGCGAGAAAGCCCGTCAGGACGGGGACGACCTCGCCCATGCGATCGGCGAGCGCCTGCGCGCGGCGGGTGGTCTCCTCGACGTCGACCTCGCCGTGTGAGTCGGTGATGACCGGCCAGTGCTCGCCACCGGGCTCGACGAACGCGGCGTCGACGCCGCGCGCCGAGAGGGCGGCCTTGACCATCCGGGCGGAGGTGCGCTCGCCCATGCTGACGATCTCGGCCTTGTCGCTCTCGGCGACGTCGAACTGGATCCCGTCGAGGAGGCTGTCGGTCGTCGAACCCATCGCGCTGACGACGACGGCGATCTCGTGGCCGGCCTCGACGGCGGCGGCGATCGAGTCGGCGGCGCGGTTCACCCGATCGCCGCTGCCGAGACTCGTCCCGCCGAACTTCGCTACGACGCGCATCCCTGCCTCCGTCGTCGATACCGCCGCGTGAGAGTGTCGTGCATGGGTAGCGCTGGTATCGCCCGGGGATAACTGCTTTCATCCATTCCATCGGTGACGTGTCGGGCGCAATCGACCGGTCGAAGCTTTAACTGCCTGCATCCCGACGGCGAGGCATGGAGGTGCGCGATGCCGTCGAAGCCGACGCCGGACGGCTGGCCGCGCTCGGCGACGCGCCGGCGGAGACGATGCGGAACCTGGTCCACGACAGGACCGTGCGCGTCGCGGCCGAGGACGACGATCTCGTCGGGTTCGTGAGTTTCGATGCCCGCCGCGACGCGGTCCACGTCACCCAGTTCGACGGCCGACCGGAAGCCGTCGAGCGACTGCTCGACGAGCCGGCACGGTTCGCGCGGAGCGAGGGGATGGCCGCCGAACTGCTCGTCGAGGCGTCGCGGGAAGAACTCAGACGCGCCGCGACCGACGCCGGCTTCCGGGAGGTCGGCCCGGGACCGCGCTTCGACGGCGCACCGACGGTGAAGTTTCGACTCGAAACGTAGGGGTTGCGCAGACGAGTATCACACACTACGATATGAGGATGAGTGGATCGGGACGGTCCCGTCCGGTGGATTTTTCGTTCGCGTTAGGAGAAGAGCGATCGCTCGGATCGTTTCGGATGGAACAATATTCGACGAGGGATGGAGCGTGGTGTCGCCCGAGAAAGGGAAGGCGAAGGGATAATGGAAGCAGTAGACGAAGTGAAGTCGATAGTGGCACGACCAGCACAGCTATATCGATCCGCACCGTACGCACGACAGGCATGCCCATCGATATCGCTGCGTTCGAGCACGATGACCGTCTCGGTGAACCGTCGATCGGCGAGCGGGTCGTCACCTATCTCGCCGCAAACGACGACAAGGCGTTCACGCGCGGCGAGATCGCGGCTGCCATCGATGCCGCACCGAACGCCGTCGGCAGCGCGCTCACGCGGTTGAAGAGTCGGGATCTCGTGCGCCATCGCGAGCGGTACTGGGCCATCACCGACGAGCAGGAGCGGCTCCAGGCCGCTGAGGGGCTGCACGACCTGCTGGAAACGCTCGCCGTCGACGACGAGGAACCGTTCGATCGGGAGGCATGGCTGGCGAACGCGACACCGGTTGGAAGTCGATCTGGCGAAAGTCGATCGGACGGGGAGTGAGATGGACGACGCAGCCGGAATCGGTCGTGGTCATGTTCTCTGGGCAGCCGACCCGTTCAAGCGCGCAGCCGACACGGAGCGTCCATTCGTCGTTTTGAACGACGATACGCACCCGTTTGCCGACGAGCAATGGATCGCCGCCGCCGTTTCGACCACACCGCGGCCACACGCACTCGAAATCACTGAGGAGAACTGGACACACGGCACCCTTCCACAGCAGAGCCACGCGTACCCGTGGGCCATCGTCTCGCCCCGAATCGAAACGATCGATTACGTCGTCGGAAGCGTGACGAACGGGTTCGTGAACGAGCTCGTCGCCGAGGTGGGTAGCTACATCGGACTGGACGAGTGAGTCGGCCGTGAGACGGAAACGCCCGCTCAGTAGAACTTCTGGATCGTCAGATCGAGCGTGTCGAGATCGACGATCGGTGCGTAGCCCACGTCGGGATCGATGTTGACGCTCTGCTGGAAACTCGTCTGTTCCTGCCAGCAGCCCGAGTTGAGCGCGAGCACGTTGTGATACTTGCCGTAGCCGAGTTTGTGGACGTGACCGGTGTGGAAGATATCCGGCACCTCCTCCATCACGAGGTAGTCGCGCTCCTCGGGCGCGATGCGCGTGTGACCGCCGTACTGGGGCGCGACGTGGCGCTTCTTGAGGAGCTGATACATCGGTTTGTGCGGCTCGTCGTAGCTGGCCTTCTCCTCCGGGAGTTCGGCGATAACCTCGTCGAGGCTCACGCCGTGGTACATCAGGATCGAGACACCCTCGATCGTCACGGTCGAAGGGTTGCCCGAGATGCGCGCGTCGTGGACGTCCATGATCTCCCGGAGGTCGTCGTCGAACCCGGGCTGGGGTTCGGCGAGGCGGACGGCGTCGTGGTTACCCGGGATCAGGAGGATCTCCATGTCGCCGGGTACTTCCTTCAGATACTCCGAAAACTGCTCGTACTGTTCGTAGATATCGACGATGTCGAGCTCCTCGTCCTGGTTCGGGTAGACGCCCACACCCTCGACCATATCGCCCGCGACGAGGAGATACTCGACGGCGCTCGCCTCCTCGGTGTGGAGCCAGTCGGCGAACGCCGACCACGCGTCGGCGGCGAACTCCTGGCTGCCGACGTGGACGTCCGAGATGAGCGCCGCGCGGACGTGGCGATCGGCCGTCGAGGGCGTGTACGTGCGGGGCACGTCGGGGAAGTGGAGATCGTCGACGAACAGGATGCCGCCGTCGCCCGCGAGCGTCCCCTCGACCGCAATGACCTCGTCGAGCAGGAGTTCGTCGACGACGCTCGCGAGATCGCGATCCTTCATGATGAGACACGGGAAGGTGCCGGTGGTGTCCTCGAGTTCGACCAGCCAGTGGCCGTTGGCCGTCGAGCGGATGTCCGAGATCATCCCGACGATGGCTGCGTCGCTGCCGCCGGCCATCGCCTCGACGGCCTCGGTGGGACGGTGGTTGATCCGCGAACGGAGCAGTTTCGAGAGCCGTTCGTATCGGTCGCGGAAGGTCCGCACGAAGTCGGCGTACTCGCCCGTCCCGGTCGAGCGCCCCGTGATGTCGCCCGCGATGGCCAGCGAACGGAGCTCGGGATCGACCGAGCGCTCAGGTTGGTCGGTCGTCCCGCCGTCGGCATCTCCGGACCCCTTCGTTTCGACTGGAGCGTCGGGTTCGGTATCGGGTCGTGTGTCGGGGTCTCCACCCGAAACAGAGGGGTTGTGAGTCGCTGTCGTGGCGTCGTTCGCGTCGATGCTCCGTCGGACGTGTTCGGCCGAGAGCGTGAGTGCGTCATCGGAGACCGACTCGACGACGCGCTCGATGGCGCGCTCGGGATCGTTCGCCCCGGCGATGAGCGTGACGGCCTCGCGCTCGGCGTTGTAGCCGCGGCTAGCGAGTTCGGTGACGATGCGGACGGAGCTCGAACGCGGCACGGAGACGGATTCCACGGCGGGAACCAAAAGGATAGCGGAGGTGGGAAGGAAACGTTGAAACGACCGCCGGCGGTATGGGTGTCAATGGATTCCGGAGACGGTGACGAGGGATGGCCCGGACGCTGGGACGACCGGGAATCCGACTCCGGAACGGACGAAACGACCGACAGCAGCGCGACCCCCGGAGACGAAACCGGGGCCCGTGACGACGGGAACGTTTCGGGTGGAGACGATACGAACGGGAGTGATTCGGGTGCAGGCGGTTCGAGCGCGAACGATCCGAGTGCGGGCGATTCGACCGGCGGGGAACCGCTCGCACGCGTGCGCTGGTTCATGAACACCGACGAGGAGTGGGTCGCGTTCGTCCGCGAGGTACTCTCGAGCGTCGCGGTCGTGGCGATCGTCGGCCTCCTCCTGTTCGCGATCAGCGGGCTCTGGCCGCCGATGGTCGCCATCGAGAGTCCGAGCATGGAGCCACACATGGAACGTGGCGATCTCGTCTTCCTGATGGAGGAGCACCGCTTCCCCGGCGGGGCGGCCTACGACGGAACCGGTGTCGTCCCCTATCAGGCGGGCGCTGCAGCCGACTACAAGGAGTTCAGCGAGTACGGTGACGTCATCGTCTACCAGCCCGACGGCAGTACGCAGGAGACGCCGATCATCCACCGCGCGCGCTTCTGGGTGAACGACAGCGAGAACTGGTACACGAAGGCCAACGAGGAGTATCTCGGTGGGGCCGACAGCTGCGAAGAATTGGCGAACTGTCCGGCTCCCCACGCCGGGTTCATCACCAAGGGCGACAACAACGGGCTCTACGATCAGGTGGATACCGGTGCCGGACCGATCAGCAGCCCCGTCAAATCCGACTGGGTCACCGGGACCGCCGAACTCAGGATCCCGTGGCTCGGCCGGATCCGGCTGCTGTTCGGGACGGTCGGGACCGGTGATCTCGGTTCGCCTGCGGGTTCCGTCTCGGCCGCGAACACCGCTGTACCCGGGAGTGCCGCCGGAGGCGCCAGTTGGCAGGCGGGTCCCGCCGCTGTCGGAGCCGGGATTGGCCTCGGAATCGGCGGTGGGAACGGAAACGGTGTCGGCGGCTGAAAAGGCGAATCAGCTGTCGAAGCGTGCCTGGACGAACGGTTGGACGTCTTCGATATCGCCCAGTCGGGAGTCACTCGTCAGGACGGCTTCGGTGTCGTCGATCGGGACGGAGAGGTTCATCTCCTTGGTGCGGCCGTATCTCCCCTTCGAGACGACGACCGCGTTGACGATGCCGAGCATGTCGAGTTCGGAGATGAGATCGGTGACGCGGCGCTGAGTCAGCACGTCGGCGTCGATCTCCTCGCAGAGCCGGCGATAGATGTTGTAGACTTCACCGGTGTTGATGTTCTGTGCACCGTTGCGTTCGAGCAGGATCACGGCGAAGAGGACGACTTTCGATTGGGTGGGAAGCGTGCGGACGACCTCCACGACTCTGTCGAGTTCGATCTTCTCCTGAGCATCGCGAACGTGATCCTCGCCGACGCGCTCGGTCTGGCCGCGCTCGGCGAGTTCACCGGCAGTACGGAGGAGATCGAGCGCGCGCCGGGCGTCGCCGTGTTCCTGGGCGGCGAACGCAGCACAGAGCGGGATGACGTCCTCCGAGAGGGCGTTTTCGACGAAGGCGATGTCCGCGCGCGCCGAGAGGATGTCCCGGAGCTGGGTCGCGTCGTACGGCGGGAAGACGATCTCCTCCTCGCCCAGGGAGGATTTGACCCGCGGATCGAGGAACTCGGTGAACTTGAGATCGTTCGAGATGCCGAGAATCGAGACGCGCGAGTTCTCCAGTTCGGAGTTCATCCGCGAGAGGTTGTAGAGCGTGTCGTCACCGCTCTTCTCGACGAGTTTGTCGATCTCGTCGAGCATGATGACGACGACGCGCTCGTGGTAGTCGACCGCCTCGAAGAAGGTGGAGTAGACGCGATCGGTCGGCCAGCCGGTCATCGGCACGGGTTCGAACTCGTCGAGATCGGCTTCGAGCTGTTCGATGCGGCGTTCGATCTCGTCGACGGAGTCGAACTCGACGGCAGGGGAGTCGGCATCGTCGGGTTCGGCATCGTCAGGTGCGGCGTTGCCGGGTTCGATGTCGTCGAGATCGGTGTCAGCGAACGCGGCACCGTTGGGGTCGAGGTCGTCGAGCATTCCCGGATCGGAGCGGGCACGCTCGGCGAGATCGCGGAGCTCGGCGAGGCGCTCCTCGATATGTCGTTCGTTGGCGTCGATGAACGTGTTCGCGAGCTGGGCGAGCACGCGATACTGAGTATCCGTCACCTCGCAGTTGATGTATTCGACCTCGCAGGGGACGGTGTACTTCTGTGAGGTGGTTTCGAGTTCGTTACTGACGAACTTCGCGCTCGCGGTCTTGCCCGTGCCGGTCTTCCCGTAGATCAGGATGTTCGATGGAGTTTCGCCGCGGAGTGCGCCGACGAGCACCGTCGCCATGTTGTTTATCTGCTCGTTGCGATGGGGGAGTCGTTCGGGCGTGTACGAAGGTCTGAGGACGTCCTTGTTCTCGAAGATCGGCTCGCCGCTGAGGAGATCGTCGAACAGTCCCGGTGCGGCGTCGGTTCGCGATTCGTCCGCGTCCGCGGGCGCGTCGGTATCGGTAGTGGCGGTGGCGTCCGTCGCGTCTGTCTCGTCTCTCGCATTGTCACTGTCCGGTACCCCGCCATCACTGTCGGCATCGGTCGAGACGGTTGCCCGGCCGGTGATCGGGTCTGTCGAGACACTGTCGTCAGTGTCGACGGCGTCATCGGTACCGACGGTATCGTCGGAATCAGCGCTGTCTGGCGGTGCCGACGAATCGTCGGCGGTTCGGTCGTCGGATGATCGATCGTTTCCTGTCATTGCCGTTCGGTTCCCGCATTCCGACCCCTTCCTTTCGGATGGAAGAGTTCCCGCACACCAGCGAAGAATGGCGTATATCCCCGAGAGAAGGCAGCTACGTCGATATAGGACGATGGTGTGCGTGGGTCTGCTCTGTTAATCGTGCAGCGGAACCAGAGGTTGGGTATATATTAATTTGTTGATTCGGGCGGCAACGGGGAGGAAACGAACGACGGTTGCGACCTGACCAGAACAAAACAGGTCGTCGAGGAACCAGTGATGAGGATAGTCACACCAACCTTCCACCTCTCCACCCCCCCACCCCTTCGTTTCAGGTGGAACGGCTGGGAGGGGTGGGTAGGGGACGAGAGGTGCGTCTAGATTAGGAAACTATTAAGTAAAGAGGCTGAGAACAACATCCGAAGAGTAGAGAAAACACTCTATAGACGACATNTTCTTC
The DNA here is from genome assembly GCF_000336715.1 of Halococcus thailandensis JCM 13552. Taxonomy (GTDB): domain Archaea; phylum Halobacteriota; class Halobacteria; order Halobacteriales; family Halococcaceae; genus Halococcus; species Halococcus thailandensis. The sequence goes on along the minus strand of NZ_AOMF01000155.1, from coordinate 38,904 downwards.
ACTGACGATGCATGTTATTCTAGCACATCCTAGATGATTCATCGTCCTGTCGTGGCTTCGTTCGCCGTCTCGTCCCACGAGATCCACCTCGCCACACACCGCCCTATCCCTGTTCCACTCGAAACGAAGGGGTGGGGGTACGGAAGAATGTGCTAGAATAACATGCATCGTCAGTGAAGAAAGGAAGAGAGAAGAAAGGGAGAGTGGAGTGGAGGAAGAAGCGGCGATCGATCGACGGTCGGTACGATGAGAACAATCGTCGATCGGACTGTGTGAGCTCGGACAGGGCGACCGTTCGATCGAATCAGCAAGCCTGATACGTGTCTGACGTGGGTTTAAGTGTATGCGATATCGTTGTACGTCCGGATTCGCCCGGCGGGCGGGTGGGAGAGAATAATGGGACTATTCGCAGGACTCAGAAAAAGCATCTCGAACCTCTTTTCGAGCGGGCAGCAACAGCAGCGAATCGGTATCTACGGGCCGCCGAACGCCGGCAAGACGACGCTCGCGAACCGCATCGCACGCGATTGGACCGGCGATGCCGTGGGGCCGGAGAGCCATATCCCCCACGAGACGCGGCGTGCGCGCCGGAAGGAAGACATCGAGATCGAGCGCAACGGCAAGTCGGTGAACATCGACATCGTCGACACGCCCGGCGTCGCGACCAAGGTCGACTACGAGGAGTTCATCGAACACGACATGGAGAAGGACGACGCCGTGCGCCGCTCGCGCGAGGCCACCGAGGGCGTCGCCGAGGCGATGCACTGGCTGCGCGAGGACGTCGACGGCGTCATCTACGTGCTCGATTCCGCCGAGGATCCCTTCACGCAGGTGAACACGATGCTCGTCGGCATCATCGAGAGTCAGGATCTCCCCGTCCTGATCTTCGCCAACAAGATCGATCTCGAGGACGCGAGCATCCAGCGCATCAAGAACGCCTTCCCCCAGCACGAGACGGTCCCGCTGTCGGCGCTCGAAGGTGAGAACATGGACGAAGTCTACGAGAAAATCGCGGAGTACTTCGGCTGATGTCCGAAGCAGACGACTCCACCGGCGACGCCGACGGCAGCGGCGTCCAGCTGGACATGATCAGCGGCGAGCGGATGGACCAGCTCGCGAGCATGGAGAAGATCCGCCTGATCCTCGACAGCGTCCACGACGGCAACATCGTCATTCTGGAGGAAGGGCTCGACCCGGAAGAGGAGTCGAAGCTCATCGAGGTGACGATGACCGAGATCAGCCCCGACGAGTTCACCGGCATCGAGATCGAGACCTATCCCGGTTCGTCGAAATCGAGCGGCGGGTTCTTCGACCGACTGATGGGCCGCGAGACGGAGACGAAGCTCACCGTCATCGGGCCGGCCAACCGCCTCGAAACGCTCCACAAGGACGAGACGCTCATCTCGGCGCTCGTCACTCGTACGTGACCGTACCGACCATCCTTTCCCCTGCAACGCCGCCGACGCCCTCTTTGCACTCGGCGGCCACGTCCCGCTAATGCCCCACCAGTGTACGGAGTGCGGCCACACGTTCCCCGACGGCTCGAAGGAGATGCTGTCGGGCTGTCCGGACTGTGGCGGCAACAAGTTCAAATTCGAACCGGCGGCCGATGCGCGCGAAGCGAGCGCCGCTCGGTCGGCGGACGAACGCACCGACGCAGCAGCCACGGACCACCCTCCCGACGATCCAGCAGCCACACAGCCACCGCCGGCCACCGATGGGCCGAACGACGCACCGCCCGACGGACCGCCGACTACCGACTCCGATGCTCCCGCTGCAGTCGAAACCGAGGACGGCGCACAGGCGAACGCCCGTCGCGACGTGGCGTCGTCGGACGATCCCGCAGTGGGTGCGGCCCCGAACTCCGAGCACACACCGGCCAGCGACGACTCCGCCACTAGCGACGACTCCGCCACTCTCTCCGCAGGCGAAACGGACCCCTCCGCCGATCCCACCGATCCCGCTGACGACGGCGATGCCAGCGACGCCGACGGTGCGGACGATGCAGAGATGGCGGCGCTCCGGCAGGAGCTCGACGACCAGTTCGAGAGCATCAAGATCCTCGAACCCGGCCAGTACGAGCTCAATCTGATGGAGCTGTACAACCGCGAGGAGTACATCATCGCCCTCCAGGAGGACGGTCAGTACGTGATCGACGTGCCCGGCTCCTGGCACGGTGAGTGACCACAAAAGAATCGGCGAACAAACCGTCCGGCGAGCCGCGACAATTGAAGCACTTAACAGGGGGCCGCGAGAAGCAACTCCCCATGAGTCAGGCAACCAAAATCGTGCTGGGAACGGTCGGTCTCTCCGCGCTGCTCGCCGTGGGGATCATCGTCGCGCTCGCGCTCGTGTAGATGTTCGATCGTCGAGCACTCTCGGACGATCTCGCGGCGGTCCGCGACGAGCACGCCCCCGACGCGCTGGTCCTCGACACCGAACGTGACTTCGAGACGCTCGATCCGGCGGTCGCCGAGTCGCTCGGCCCGCTCTGTGAGTCGCTCGATCCGGTCTCCCATCCCGCCGAGTGGCTGCCGGCCGACGCGCCCGAGATCCTCGCGAACTACGCCAGCGACTCGTTCACGATCGGTATGCCCGGCGACGGCGGCGTCGCGTGGACAACCCAGACCGTGCCGTCCACGGTACTGGTCAAACCCCGTCTCGCGGGCTCGCCCGAGCCGTTCATCGAGTTTCTGATCGCCGAAGCACTCGTCGAGATCGGGTTCGACGAGCCAGAACAGTTCCTCGGCTTCTTCGGCGAGCGCTACCGCGATCTCGACGAGGCGACCTCGCTCGGCTCGGCGGGCACGTATCAGCTCGCCGCCGCACTCTACGACGCTTTTCTCGGTCGTGCGACCCGCGATGTCTTCGCCGATTGGGACGACGACCACCCGGATCTCCACGCCGCGTGGGTCGATGCGGGCGAGCGCCTCACGCCCCGACTCACGAACCTGTCGAGCGAGATCGCCACCGGCGAGACCACCTTCGCGGCGGCCGCCGAACTCGCCTGTAGCGCCGTCAAACACGATCTCGACATCCCAACTCCCTTCGGCGCGCTCGACACGCGCGCCTACCGCGAGTACGGTCCCGAGTACGCCGTCGAGTGGGCCGAGAAGACCTTCGCCGAACTCGATTAGAACTCGCCGCGCACTTCGCCGTCGACGTCGAGCGAGATGATGCCGTCGAACAGTTCGCGGTACTCCTCGACGACCGACTCGTCGTGGACCTCCTCGGCGAGATGGAACAGACCGACGGCGTCGTGTTCGGCGAGCAGTTCGAGCAGTGCGTCGACGGTCTCGCGGGCGCGCTCCTCGTCGGCGTAGTAGGCCATCTCCGTGACCGAATCGAGGCTCACGCGGAGCTTGCCGTCGTTCTCCTCCAGGAACTCCGCGACGGTGTCGACGATGCCGTCGACGTCGTCCGGCGCGGCGACGTAGTGGACGCCCTCGCCGGAGCGTCGCGAGTAGCCGCGTTCGATACTCAGCGTGTCGAGGATCGTCGCCTTCTCGCGGTCGACGTCGTAGTGTTCGAGTTTCTGTTCGACCTCGCGGGCGGTCGTCCGCGTCGAGACCACGAGCAGGCTGTCGGTGTCGGTGTTGAGGAAGTCGGTGTCGATCCGATCGGTTTCGCCGGTGCTCGGGTGTATCAAGAGTATGCCGGTCCCACCGGGAATCGTCTCGGGGGTATCCTCGACCGTGAGCGCATAATCCATGCCCGAAGCGCGGCGGCAGGCATCTTAATCCCTGCGACACGCCAGACGGTCAGGATGTCAGAAGACGCTGTCGGCGGTGGCCGCGCCGACGACGCTGAACAGCGCCCCGACCGACACCGCCTGTAGTGTCGTCACGAACCGCTCCATCGGTGCCATGGATTCGAGAAACGTCTCCGGTGCGTCGAACATCACCGCGAGGATCACCACCGAGCCGAAGGAGATGGCCATCAGCGAGACGAACCGCACCGGCACCCCGGCGACGGCCCGCTCGTGGTCGGGGTTGCGCTCGTCGTCGGCTTTGTAGAGTGCGCCGTAGCCGATCGCGAGGACGACGGCGACGGTCAGCACGGCGTTGATCGTCTCCATGTTCGTCGCGAGCGTCCAGACCTCCTCGGTGACGACGAACGGTCCGGCGAGCAGGAAGCCGCCGACGACCTGCTGGGCGATGTCCGCCACCTGGAAGTGGGGTCTCCATCTCGTCATGTCGACCGCTCGCCGCCGGCGAACAAGACGCCTGCGCTCGGGTGAGGTCGGCCCGGTGGCCCGAACGGGTTTTCACCTCGGCACCGTTTCCCCCGATATGACCGTCAAAGAGGAGTTCGACGCATGGGCTGCAGAGGGGCGCGATCGCGGGATGGAGGATCGTCACTGGCACACCGCCAAACACGCTCTCGCGCGTATGCCCGTCGAGGCGGGCGATCGCGTGCTCGATCTCGGTACCGGCAGCGGCTACGCCGGCCGGGCGATCAACGACACGACCGGCGCGCTCGTCTGTGGGCTCGACGGCTCGCCCGAGATGGCCCGAAACGCGCGCTCGTACACCGACTCGGATAGCATCGAATTTCTCGTCGGCGATTTCGATCACCTCCCGTTCGCCGACGACAGCTTCGATCACGCTTTCTCGATGGAGGCGTTCTACTACGCCGCCGATCCGCACGAGGCACTCGCCGAACTTCGGCGCACGCTCCGTCCGGGCGGCACGTTCTACTGCGCGGTCAACTACTACGAGGAGAACGTCCACAGCCACGACTGGCAGGACTCCATCTCCATCGAGATGACCCGCTGGGACATGGACGAGTATCGCGACGCGTTCCGCGCGGCGGGCTTTCACGTCGCCGCTCAGGACACGGTTCCCGATCGCGAGACCGAGATCCCGGCCGAAAGCGAGTTCCCGACCGACGAGTTCGCGACCCGCGAGGCGATGGTCGACCGCTACCGCACCTTCGGCACGCTGCTGACCGTCGGCGTCGTCCCCTGAGTCGTTCCCGACACCGCTCGATCGGTCTTCCTCTCCCTCCCCTCCTGCCGATACCAGCAACGGTGTCCTCCTTTCTCGTCTCCAGTCGAAGCAACGCCGGCCTCATCCCCGGTCTGGCTCTGTGGAACCACCCCGACTCGAACGAAAGAGGCAACAAACTCCGCAAACTGCGCAGTAGTGGCGGAACCTGCCGAATGTATCGGTAATATATGCCCCCGCATCGTAGTTGCGAGCGGCCATGAGTGATTACGCGAACGACGTGCTCGTTTCGGCCGACTGGGTCGACGAGCATCTCGACGAGTTCCAGAGCGACGATCCCGACTATCGACTGCTCGAAGTAAACAATCCGACCGTGACCGCGGATTCGGAGTACACCGCCTACGAGGAGGGTCACGCCCCGGGTGCGGTCTTTCTCGACTGGGAAGAGGACTTCACCGATCAGACGACTCGCGACATCCTCTCGAAGGATACCTTCGAGGAGACGATGGGCGAAGCGGGCGTCTCCGAGGACAGTACAGTCGTCTTCTACGGCGGCGGCCGCGTTCCCAACTGGTTCGCGCTGTTCGCCTACTGGCAGTTCAAATACTACGGTCACGAGGACGTCCGCGTGCTGAACGGTGGGAAGGACTACTGGGTCGCGAACGACTACCCGCTCACCGACGAGGAGCCCGACTTCCCGAGTCAGGACTACTCCGCACGCGGGCCGTTCGAGAGCATCCGCGCGTACCGCCAGGACGTCGAGCAGGCCGTCGAGGGTGGGCTGCCGATGGTCGACGTGCGCTCGCCCGAGGAGTTCAAAGGCGAGATCATCGCGCCCGAGGGGCTTCAGGAGACCGCCCAGCGCGGCGGCCACATCCCGGGTGCGAGCAACGTCCCGACCGCCACGGTGCTCAACGACGACGGTACCTTCAAGACCGCCGACGAACTCAGCGAACTCTACGCCGATGCGGGTATCACCGAGGACCAGTCGGTCGTCACCTACTGCCGGGTCGGCGAGCGCTCCTCGATCGCGTGGTTCGCGCTCGTCGAACTGCTGGGCTTCGACGACGTGCAGAACTACGACGGCTCGTGGACCGAGTGGGGCAACATCATCCGCTCGCCCATCGAGAAGGGCGAAGCGGAGTAGGCACCACGAACCCCGCCTCGTAGCGGAGCAGCGAGTAGCCGCGAGCCGCGAAGCAAAACGAGGGCGATCGAGGAAGCGAATCCTCGTCACGACGGACGAACCCACATCGAATTCTCGATTTTTCACGCCGGAAGTCACGCCACTGTTCCGTTGCGAAACCGACAGGCGAGCGCGTCAAGTGGCTTCAGCCCCTGCAATCCACAATGAGCGACACCCAGTCCGGCCCGCTCCAGCCGGACCGTCCAGGCAAGGAGATCCCGTTTCGTGTCGAAGCACCGTTCGATCCCGCGGGCGATCAGCCAGAAGCCATCGAACAGCTCGCGGCGGGGTTCGAGCAGGGGATGGACGCCCAGACGCTGCTCGGGGTCACGGGGTCGGGCAAGACCAACACCGTCTCGTGGGTCGTCGAGGAGATTCAAAAACCGACGCTCGTCATCGCGCACAACAAGACCCTGGCGGCACAGCTCTACGAGGAATTTCGAAATCTCTTCCCGGACAACGCCGTCGAGTATTTCGTCTCCTACTACGACTACTACCAGCCGGAGGCCTACGTCGAAGCCTCGGACACCTACATCGACAAGGACGCCTCGATCAACGACGAGATCGACAGGCTGCGACACTCGGCGACGCGCTCGTTGCTCACCCGCGACGACGTGATCGTGGTCGCCTCCGTCTCCGCGATCTACGGGCTCGGCGACCCGAAGAACTACATCGACATGAGCCTCGAACTGGAGGTCGGTCAGGAGATCGATCGCGACGAACTGCTCAAGGGACTCGTCGATCTGAACTACGAGCGCAACGATGTCGATTTCACCCAGGGCACGTTTCGGGTCCGGGGCGACACGGTGGAGATCTTCCCGATGTACGGGCGGTACGCCGTCCGGGTGGAGTTCTGGGGCGACGAGATCGATCGCCTGACGAAACTCGATCCCCTGGCGGGCGAGGTCAAAAGCGAGGAACCGGCCGTCCTCGTCCACCCGGCGGAACACTACTCGATCCCCGAGAACCGTCTCGACACGGCCATCGAGGAGATCGAGGAGCTGATGGACGAACGGGTCTCGTACTTCGAGCGCGAGGGCGATCTCGTCGCCGCCCAGCGCATCGAGGAGCGCACCACCTTCGATCTCGAGATGCTGCGCGAGACGGGCTACTGCTCGGGGATCGAGAACTACTCGGTGCATCTCTCCGACCGCGACTCTGGCGACGCGCCGTTCACCCTCCTGGACTACTTTCCCGACGATTTCCTCACGGTGATCGACGAATCCCATCAGACCGTGCCCCAGATCAGGGGCCAGTTCGCGGGCGACAAATCCCGCAAGGACTCGCTCGTCGGCAACGGGTTTCGCCTGCCGACGGCCTACGACAACCGTCCGCTGCGCCATCCCGAGTTCGCCGAAAAGACCGGCCAGACCCTCTACGTCAGCGCGACGCCCGCCGACTACGAGCGCGAGAACTCCGAACAGATCGTCGAGCAGATCGTTCGCCCCACTCATCTCGTCGATCCCGCGGTCGAACTCTCGCCCGTGGACGGCCAGATCGACGATCTCCTCGAACGGATCGACGGGCGCATCGAGCGCGACGAGCGGATCCTCGTCACCACGCTCACCAAGCGGATGGCAGAGGACCTCACCGAGTATCTCGAAGAGGCCGGGATCGCCGTCGAGTACATGCACGACGAGACCGACACACTCGAACGCCACGAACTCGTCCGCGGGCTCCGACTCGGCGAGTTCGACGTGCTCGTGGGCATCAACCTGCTCCGCGAGGGTCTCGACATCCCCGAAGTATCTTTGGTGGCGATCCTCGACGCCGATCAGGAGGGGTTCCTCCGATCCGAGACCACGCTCGTCCAGACGATGGGTCGCGCCGCCCGGAACGTCAACGGCGAGGTCGTGCTCTACGCCGACGACGTGACCGACTCGATGGAGTCGGCGATCGACGAGACCCAGCGCCGCCGCGAGATCCAGCAGGAGTACAACGCCGAGCACGGCTTCGAGCCGCGAACGATCGAGAAGGAGGTCGGCGAGACGAACCTCCCCGGATCGGAGACCGACACCGGCGGGACGGCCACCCTCGAACCCGACTCGACCGAGGGGGCTAGGGAACTCGTCACCGATCTCGAAGACCGGATGGACGAGGCCGCCGGCAACCTGGAGTTCGAGCTCGCGGCGGACATCCGCGACCGCATCCGTGAACTCCGCGACGAGTTCGAACTCGAAGACGAAGGGGGCGTCCCACCCGAGGAGGGCGTGCCGCCGGAAGCGGAGTTCTAACCGGCCGTCCGCTCCGTCGATCCGTTCTCGACGAACCCGGTCAGCATCCGGTAGAACCCGTACAGCGAGAGCAGAGCGGCGACGACGGCGCTCGCGAGGAGCTCCGTATCGATCGCAACGACGCCATAGCCCGCGACGACCATGATCCCCGACGAGACGGCGAAGACGAGCAGGAAGACGACCGCCACGCCGAGTCGGTAGCCCTTCCGATCGAACATCGCTGATTCGACCTTCGATTGCCGTCTTCATATCTCTTTGGCGCACCGACGACCACCGACCGGGAACCGGTAAAACAAGTATATTTGTATTACTGAAAGCAGCATTGGAAAGGTTTATGCGAGTTCCGCGTGCTCGTTCGGTACGGCCGCGGTTCCCAGCCGACGGGAACCGCCGGACAGCGAACCGATAGCGAGTCACAACTATGCGCCGACAGCCAGCCACATCATGAGCGAAGGAGCACAGGCAACCCAGACGGACGTCGTTCGTCGAGCACTCGATCGAGCGCGCCCGAACGACGAGGAGATCATCACCGAGAGCGCCGCCGCGGACGTCGTCGCCGCGACCGAACGCGACCTCTACGCGGGCGCGACCGATGCGGAAGCCCGCGAGGCGCTCGTCGGGGTGCTGACCGCCCGCATCGAGCGCGAGCCACGATACAAACGACTCGCCGCCGCGGTGTTTCGCCACCAGCACTACCGCGACGTCGTGGGCGAGGAACCCGGACTGGAGGGGATCCCCGAAACTGGCTATCGCGAGACGTTCCGTACGGGTATCGAGCGCGGCGTCGAAGAAAATCTCCTCGACGAGCGGATGGGCGAGTTCGATCTCGACGCACTCGCCGACCACCTCGATCCTGCGCGCGACGACCGACTCGAATACATGGCGATGACGACGCTCGCCCAGCGCTACTTCCTCGCCATCGACGACGAACCGATCGAACTCCCGCAGGCGTTCTGGATGCGCGTCGCGATGGGCATCGCGCTCGCCGAACCCGACGACGAGCGCCTCGCGCACGCGAAGGAGTTCTACGACCAGCTCTCCACCCTCCGCTTCGTCTTCTCGACACCGACGCTGTTCCACGCCGGGACGACCCACCCGCAGCTCTCCTCGTGTTATCTCACGACCGTGCCGGACGATCTGGAGGGGATCTTCGACTCGTACAAGGCCCACGCGAAACTCTCGAAGTGGTCGGGCGGGCTCGGCAACGACTGGACGAACGTCCGGGCGGCGGGTGCGCGGATCTCCTCGACGGGCGTCGAGTCCACGGGTACGGTCCCATTTCTCAATATCTCGAACGACGTGACCGCGGCGATCAACCGATCAGGAAAACGTCGCGGTGCGGCCTGTGCCTACCTCGAACCGTGGCATCTCGATTTCCCGGCTTTCCTCGATCTGAAGCGCAACACGGGCGACGAGCGCCGGCGCACTCACGAGATGAACACCGCGGCGTGGGTGCCCGATCTGTTCATGAAGCGCGTCGAGAACGACGAACAGTGGACGCTGTTCTCGCCCGACGAAACGCCCGATCTCCACGGAACCTACGGCGAGGAGTTCGAGCAACGCTATTGCGAATACGAACGACAGGCCGACGAGGGCGAGATCGACCAGTACGAGCGTCGTGACGCCACGGAGCTCTGGCGGACGATGCTCACCCGGCTGTTCGAGACCGGTCATCCGTGGCTCACGTTCAAGGACGCCTGTAACGTCCGCTCGCCCCAGGACCACACGGGCGTCGTCAACTCCTCGAACCTCTGTACCGAGATCACGCTCAACACCTCCGACGAGGAGACCGCGGTCTGCAACCTCGGCTCGGTGAACCTCGCTCGCCACGTCGGCGAGGACGGGATCGACCGCGAGCGCCTCGCCGACACGATCGAGACGGCGATGCGGATGCTCGACAACGTCGTGGATCTCAACTTCTACCCCACTGACCGCGCCGAGCGCTCGAACACCCGCCACCGACCCGTCGGCCTCGGGATGATGGGATTCCACGAGGCGCTGATCGAACAGGACATTCCGATGGCGAGCGACGAGGCCATCGACTTCGCCGATCGCATCGCGGAGTTCCACTCCTATCACGCTATTTTGAACTCCTCGCGCCTCGCCGCGGAACGCGGCCCCTACGACTCCTACGAGGGGTCGAAGTGGGATCGCGATCTCTTCCCGCAGGACACCGTCCCGTTGCTGGAGGCCGAACGCGACCGCGAGATCCCGATCGACGTAACCGAACGCCTCGACTGGGAACCCGTCCGCGAGCACGTCGCCGAGCACGGGATGCGCAACTCGAACACGATGGCGATCGCGCCGACGGCGACGATCTCGACGATCGCCGGTACCACCCCCTCGATCGAACCGCGCTACTCCAACCTCTACGTCAAATCGAACATGAGCGGCGAGTTCACCGTGGTCAACGATCGCCTCGTCGCCGATCTCGACGAGCACGACCTCTGGAACGAGGAGATGCTCGATCGGATCAAATACCACGACGGCTCGATCCAGGAGATCCGCGAAATTCCCGAGGCGATCCGCGAGCGCCACCGCGGTGCGTTCGAGATCGACCCGCGCCACCAGCTCGAACTCGCCGCTCACAGGGGGATTTGGCTCGACCAGAGCCAGTCGGTGAACGTCTTCTTCCCCTCGACGGACGGCTCGCTGCTCGACGATGTCTACCGAACGGCATGGGAACTCGGGCTGAAGACGACCTACTATCTCCGTACGCTGGGCGCGAGCCAGTTCGAGAAGTCCACCATCGACATGGCCGAGTACGGCCGAACGCAGACGCGCGATGTCGAAGATGGAAACACCGATAGCACGGACGACAACGACGACGAAACCGACCTTCCGACGGTCGAGGACCCGACCTGCGAGGCCTGCCAGTAATGCCGATCACGTACACCACCGACGCCGACGGACACGACCCGAACAAGATCCTGCCGATCGACTACGAGTGGGCACGCGAATACTACCGCGACGGCGTGGCGAACAACTGGACGCCCGAGGAGATCCCGATGGGTGAGGACGTCCGCCAATGGAACGAGGGCGAACTCAGCGACGCCGAACGCCAGCTCGTTGAGTGGAACCTCGGCTTCTTCTCGACCGCCGAATCGCTGACCGCGAACAACATCGTGCTCGCGGTGTACGATCACGTCACCGCCCCCGAGTGTCGCCAGTATCTCCTCCGCCAGGCATACGAGGAGGCCGTCCACACGGACACGTTCATCTACTGCTGTGATAGTCTGGGCTTCGATCCGGACTATCTCTACGGGATGTACGACCGCATCCCCGCTATCGAGGAGAAAGACGAGTTCGTGGTCGATCTCACCAGAGTGATCGATCGCGACGACTTCGAGATCCGGAGTCAGGAGGACGTTCGAGCGTTCATGCGCGACCTGATCGGCTTCTACGTCATCATGGAGGGGATCTTCTTCTACGCCGGCTTCGCGATGATGCTCGGGCTCAAACGCCAGGGGAAGATGACCGGTGTCGGCCAGCAGTTCGAGTATATCATGCGCGACGAGTCGCTCCATCTGGGCTTCGGCGTCGATCTCATCGACGCCATCCGCACCGAGACCGGCGCGTGGACCGCCGACTTCGGGCGGGAGGTCCGCGATCTCGTCACCGAGGCGGTCGATCTCGAACGCCGGTACGCCCGCGAGGCCTGTCCCGACGAGATCCTCGGGATGGGTCCCGACCAGTTCGCCGACTACGTCGAGTACGTCGCCGACCGCCGGCTCGGCCAGCTCGATCTCGACCCCGAGTACGGGACCGACAACCCGTTCCCGTGGCTCTCGGCAGCCGCCGATCTCAACAAGGAGAAGAACTTCTTCGAGACCCAGGTGACGGAGTACCGCACCGGCGGCTCGCTGGAGTGGTGAGCGTGGCCGAAGCGAACGCCGCGGCCGATCCGACCGCCGATGGTCCGGCTGACGCTGGCGAGGCAACCCTCGGCGCATCGTACACGGAGACGAGCGAGATCCTGATGCCGACCGACACCAACAACCTCGGGCGCGCGCTCGGCGGCCGGATGCTCCACTGGATGGATATCTGCGCGGCGATCGCCTCGCGGCGGTTCTCGGGCGGGCTGACCGTCACCGCCGCGATGGAGGGCGTCGAGTTCCTCGCACCGATCGAGCAGGGCGAGATCGTCACGCTCTCGGGCTACGTCTTCGCGACGGGACGGACGAGCATGGACGTGAAAGTCACCGTCACGGCCGAACGCCCGGCGGCCGACGAACGCCGCGAGACGACGACCTCGTTCTTCACGTTCGTCGCCGTCGACGGTTCGCACGGCACGCGACCGGTGCCCGACCTCGCCTGCGCGAGCGGTCACCAGCACGCGCTCCGCGAGCGTGCTCTGGAACAGCGCCGGGAGCACCACAAACGGACAGGATAGGTCGTCCCGCCGAAAACGGAGTTTTAGCTCAGTACGGAAGGTGAATTCTGCAATCACGGAGGATCCGTCCTCGCCGGAAACCGAACGCACGTCCGGATTCGCGTTCGAGACTCGTTCGCAGCTCGACCTGCTCGTCTTTCTCGTCGCACTCATCGGTGCCGGCGTGACTCTTGGCCCCACGATCGGCTTTCTGGCCGGACTGGTCTGTGTCGGCATCGCCGTCATCACGCTCGGGCGGCTCTACCGTCGGGAGTTCCGGTGACGTGGTATTCCATCCGCGAACGGTCCAGCGCCGCGAACTCAGAGCCGCCCCTGGATCGTCGTGGCGGTCTTCTCGCCCACTCCGGAGACCGACTGGAGTTCGTCGGGCGAGGCCGCGCGCACCCCGTCGACGCTGCCGAAGCGCCGGAGCAGGCGCTTTCTGGTCTGGGGACCGATACCGGGAACGTCGTCGAGAACGGTCGAGACGTCGTCGCGCAGCGTCTGGTGGTACTGGACCGCGAACCGATGGGACTCGTCGCGAACGCGCTGGAGCAGGTGGCGCTCGGGCGCGTCGTCGGGCCACGCGAAACTCCCATCGGGGGTGACGACGCGCTCTTCGGCCTTCGCCAGCCCGATCGCGGGGACGTCCCAGCCGACTTCGGAGAGCGCATCGCGTGCGGCGGTCAACTGCCCCTCGCCGCCGTCGATGAGCAGTAAGTCGGGATCCGGCCTGTCATCTCGACCCTCGACCGCTCTGCGTGCGCGCCATGCCACGAGCGCGTGCATGTTGGCGTAGTCGTCGTTCTCGTCGTCGAGTTTCTTCCGTCGATAGTCGGATTTCTCGGGACTGCCGTCGACGAACGTCACGTCGCTGCCGACGGCGGCCCGGCCCTGCGCGTGGCTCACGTCGAACCCCTCGATCCTGTTCGTGCGCTCGATGCCGAGGCGGTCGGCGAGCGCCGCCGTCCCGTCGGCCTTTCCGCGTCCGCGACGGGCGTTCTTGAGCGCCAGCTCCACGAGAGTCGCTTCGCGTCCCGCACCGGGGACGCGCACCGCGACGCCCTCGCCGTCGAGCCAGTCGTCGAGTTCGTCGTCGGTGAACCGTTCGGAGAGCAGCAGTGCGTCGGGCAGCGAGCGCTCGGCGTAATACTGGACGATGAACGCCGCGAGCACGCTCCCCACTCCCTCCTCGCCGTCGTCGGGCACCGAGAGCGTGTGGCGGTCGCGCTCGACGAGCTGGCCGCCCTCGCTGTGTAATTTGGCGACCGTCGCGCGCTCGCCTTCGACGACCGCACCGAGTACGTCGACCCACTCCTCGCTGGTGGGGGCCGACACGGCCTCGCCGCCACCCTCGTGGAACGACTCCACGACCTGGAGCTTGTCGCGCAGGTTCGCGGCCCGCTCGAAGTTCTGCTCCGCCGTGGCCCGCTCCATCTCACGGCGCAACGGGTCGGCGAGCAGCCCTGGACTCCCCTCGAAAAAGCGCTCGACGGACTCGACGTCGGCGATGTACTCCTCTCCACCGATCTCGCCGGTACACGGCGCGGTGCAGAGCCCGAGATCGTGATCGAGACAGGGTCGATCGCGCCCGGAAAACTTGTGATCGGAACAGCCCCGCACGCCGTAGGTCTCCCGGAGCGCCTTCACGACGGTCTCGACGCGCCCGCGCTCGGTGTAGGGTCCGAACGCCACCGCCCCGGGGTTGGGGTCGCGCGTGATCTCGATGCGCGGGAACTCGTGATCGGTGAGCTGGACGAGCGGATAGGACTTGTCGTCCTTCAGACGGACGTTGTAGCGCGGCTGATGGCGTTTGATCAGGTTCGCTTCGAGCAGGAGTGCCTGCGTCTCGGTGTCAGTGACCGCACATTCGATCTCCTCGGCGCGCTCGACCATCCTCGCGATGCGCCGCGAGCGCGGGTCGGCGTACGAGCGCACCCGATCGCGGATATCGACGGCCTTGCCGACGTAGAGCGTCGTCTCACCCTCCTGGAACTGATAGACGCCAGGTTCGCGTGGGAGCTCGCCGGCGTGCTCACGGACGTGCGCTGCGTCCATCAGCTACTGAAGGCACGCGAGGTGTTTGATACTGTCGATCAGAGCCATTGCACGCGCCGATCGCGTTCACGGCTCCAGCGATCACGATACGTCCGATCGACGATCAGTCGGACGGGTTCTCCTCGTGTGGCGAGCGCGCGGCCTCCGGGCCGTGGCCATCGAGGCTGATGATGTTCTCGCGCCCGATCGAGAGCTTCTCGACGCTGCCGTCCTCGTTCATCGACGAGAGCAGTCGGCTCACCTTCGCCTTCGACCACTCGGTTCGCTCGACGATCTGTGACTGTTTCATCCGCCCGCCATGATCGCGCAGCAGCGCCAGTACGCGGTCCTCGTCGGTCATCGGCATCGGCTCGGCGATCTCGGTCGTGGGCTCCGTATCGGTGGCTGCATCCCCATCGTCCGCCGGCTCGGTCGCCGGCTCATCCGAATCCGAGCCCAGCTGTAGCAGGCTGCCGTCGCGTTCGCGCCACCGACGACGGACGAACGCGGCGACGGCCACGACGACGGCGACGACGAGGAGCGCGCCGACGACGAGCCAGATCGGTGTCAGATCGTTGGTCGGGTTCGTTCCGAGCATCGCTTCGAGATCGTCGTCGAGCCCGTCGCCGTCGGTGTCGCTCGCGGTCGGATCGGTGCCGCGCTGGACTTCGATCCCGTCGCGGATGCCGTCACCGTCGCTGTCGGGGTCCTGCGGGTCGGAGCCGTACTGGTTGACCTCCGCGCCGTCGGTCAGTCCGTCGGCATCCATGTCCGGGTTCGAGACGTTGTAGCCCGCCTCGACCTCGCGGGCGTTCGTCAACCCGTCGCCGTCGAAGTCACCCTGTCGACGGAGCACCGTCACGGGGACGGTCGTGCGGTCGAGCACCGTCGCGTTGCTCGCGTTCGAGAGCTTCTGGAGCTCGACGGCGAGTCTCTGCTCGCCGGTGGCGTTCTGCGGCCACGTGACGTTGGTGAACTCGGCGGTGCCGTTGGTGCCGTTCGGCAGCGCTTCGAGCCCACAGTCGAGCGTTCGCGTCGCTCCCTTCCGATCGGCACCGAGACAGACGCGGTAGTTACGGGCGTCCGGTTGGTCGGCGAAGCCGACGCTGACGTTGAGCGACTCGTCGCTCCAGAGATACGTCGAGCTGTTTGCGGGATCGTTGGTGATGACGCCGCTGCCCGAGACCTCGATCGTGCCGATGCCGTCGTTCGACTGCGCGACGGCCGGGACGGCGGCGCTGGCGAGTACCACCAGACAGAGCACTCCTGCCAAGATACGCACGCCGTCGCTCATCCTTCGCCTATCTTCTGCGTGCGCTCGGTATTATACTGTCGGTCAGTCGGTAGCTGCACATATCCCGCCCGATCGATCTCTCCTATCGGCTGTCGGACCGACACAGCGCCATCAGCACGGCGATATCGCTATCGACGAATGTGGTCGATAAAAACGAACGGTCGGCAGCACCGACCGCGTATCGGTTTTGAGAGGGCTGGGGACCGAATTTAGGCCGCAGCTTCGGTCGTCGTGTTGCCCATCGTCTCGGTACCTTCCATCTCCGTACCCATGTCGGTACCTTCCATCATGGTCTCTTCCTCGCCCATCATGGTCGTCTCTTCGCCGTCTTCCATCATGGTCTCCTCACCGTCTTCCATCATCGTCGTCTCTTCGGCCATGCCGCCGTCTTCCATCATGGTGGTTTCCTCGGCAGCACCGCCGTCCATCGCAGTCGTTCCTTCGCTACTGTTGTTACCGCCACCGCCGCCCATACAGCCAGCGAAGACGAGCAGCGCGGCAACGAGACCGACCGCCAGAACGCGCCGTGAGGGGAGCCGCTCCCCGAGCGCGTCGAATGGTTTGCTTGTCATGCGTTCTGCACTCGACACCAGCAGCCTCGACCACATAAATAGCCCGTCCTGTTCCGACTGTTGCGGACCGTTACAGCCGCTGAGAAGCCGATTCACGCGCTTTTCTTCATGTTCGAACAACACGTGTCTGACGCTTGGCTGACGACTGTCCGCCACGTGCGCCCCGCGCCAGCCGGCTCGCGAGCCGATCGCCGTCGCCCGCGGCCAACGGTCCCTTTTCGAGCGCCACGTACTGCACGAAACGACGATTTCAATTCCGATATCCAACCGTTTCACACCCGAAACGGTTGGTTTTACGTTGTTTTTCTCGCCCGATCGCCGTTTCTCGCGGTGGTCAATCGAGGGCCGGCGGGCGCCCTCGGTGTGGATCCGTCGTTGAGCGCGACGAAGGGGAAAGCACATACTACGGTGTCGAAAACACCCCCACATGGCAGCCATCGAACTCGATGGAGTGACCAAGCGCTACGACGGCGGGCTCGGGCTCCCGGGCCGATCGAGCGATCCCGTCGAGGCGCTTTCGGATCTCGACCTGACGGTCCGAGAGGGCGACATCTACGGCTTTCTCGGGCCGAACGGGGCGGGGAAATCGACGACGATCAACGTGCTGCTCGATTTCGTTCGGCCGACGGCGGGGAGCGCGCGCGTGCTCGATCTCGACGCCCGCACCGAGAGCCAGCAGGTGCGCGAGCGCGTCGGGGTGCTTCCGGAGGGGTTCTCGCCGTACGACCGCCTGACCGGCCGCCAGCATCTCGATTTCGCCATCGAGTCGAAGGACGCCGCCGATAGCCCATCCGAAATCGCCGAACGAGTGGGGATCGCCGACGCGCTCGACCGGAAGGCCGGCGGCTACTCGAAAGGGATGGCCCAGCGCCTCGTCCTCGGGATGGCGCTCGTCGGCCAGCCTGACCTGCTGATCCTCGACGAACCCTCGACGGGTCTCGATCCGAACGGCGCGCGCGAGATGCGCGACATCGTCCGTGCCGAGCGCGATCGCGGCGCGACGGTGTTCTTCTCCAGTCACGTCCTCGGGCAGGTCGAACCGGTCTGTGATCGGGTCGGCATCCTCCGGGACGGCGAACTCGTCGCCGAGGACACCGTCGAGGGGCTGCGCGAGGCCGCCGGCGGCGAGACGACGCTCACGATCGACGTCGAGCGCCTGCCCGACGACGCGGTGACGGCGGTCCGCGCGCTCGACGGCGTCTCGACGGTCCGTGCGGACGGACAGCGACTGACCGTCGACTGTGCGGACGGCGCGAAGACCACGGTGTTGTCGACGCTCGAGGATAACGGCGCGCCGGTGGCCGATTTCGACACGACGGGGGCCTCGCTCGAAGAGGTCTTCGCGAGCTACACCACCGGCGAGCCGGAGGTCCGCGCGTGAGCACGCTCGCGGTCGCGCGCAAGGACTTTCAGGACGCGATCCGCTCGCGGGTGCTGCTCGGGCTGACAGGTCTGTTCGTGCTGTTCGTCGCGGGCGCATCGTATTTCTTCGCGCGCATCCAGCCAGCACCGGGTGGCGGCGATCCGACGGCGCTGGTGCTCATCTTCTCGCTGCTGACGCCCGCGAGCCTGCTCGTGCCGATCATCGGGCTGGCGCTCGGCTACAAGGCCGTCGCCGGCGAGCGCGAGAGCGGACGCATCAAGCTGCTGCTCTCGCTGCCCCACTCCCGGCTCGACGTCGTGCTCGGGAAGACGCTCGGCCGCACGAGCGTGCTCGTCGTCCCGATCATCGTCGGGTTCGCCGTCGGCGCGGCGGTGATCTTCTGGCAGTCGAGTCGTTTCACGCCGGTGAACTATCTCGCGTTCGCGTTCGTGACCGTCCTGCTTGGACTGGCCTATATCGCGATCGGCGTCGCGATCTCCTCGGCGACGACTTCGACGTTTCGCGCGCTCATCGGCGGCATCTCGCTGCTCGCCGTCCTGGAGTTCCTCTGGCAACAGGTGCTCATCGCGGTCGTCTACCTCGTGAACGGGCTCAGCCTGCCCCAGCAGCCGCCCGGCGACTGGTACTACTTCCTGCAGAACCTCCCTCCGGGCAGCGCGTACAGCAGCGCCGCACGGTCGCTGCTCCCCCAGAACCCGACGACGCTCGCCATCACCGGGCCGACCCCCGACGCGTTCTATCTCCAGGACTGGTTCGGGTTCGTGATCCTCGCGGTCTGGATCGTCGTCCCGCTCGTACTGGGCTATCTCCGTTTCGAGGGGACCGACCTCTAAGATCCACTCCCGTCAGAGATCGATCCCGCGTTCGTCGAGCAGCGCCACGAACTCCTCCTCGGTGAGTTCGGGCACCTCCTCCTGTGCGGCATCGTCGCGCTTCGTCTGCCCGGGGTTTTCGCCGACCACCAGGTAGTCGGTGTTGCCCGAGACGCTTCCTGTGCTACTCGCCCCGTGCTGTTCGACGAGGCTTTCGGCCTCCTCACGCGTCAGTTCCGACAACCCGCCCGTGAACACGAACGTCTCGTCGGCGAGTGCGTCGCCGCGCTCGCGCTCAACCGACTCGGGTTCGACGCCGCGCTCGCGCAGGCCGGCGACCGTTTCCCGGTTCTGCTCGCTGTCGAAGAACTCGCGGATCTCGCTCGCGACGCGCGGGCCGATGTCCGGTACTTCGCGGAGATCCTCCTCGCTCGCGTCCATCAGTGCGTCTAGCGTCCCAAACTCGTAGGCGAGGCTCTCGGCGGTCGTCGATCCCACTTCGGGGACGCCGAGTGCGGTGAGGAACACCGGGAGCGGGGGTTCTTTCGCCGCATCGAGCTCCGCCCGGAGGTTCGCCGCACTCTTCTCGCCCCACCCATTCAGGCGGGCGAGATCCGCCTCCCGGAGATCGTAGAGATCGGGGATCGACTCGACCAGCTCCGCGTCCAGCAGCTGATCGATGCGCTCCTCGCCCAGCCCCTCGATGTCGAGACCCTCGCGGCTGGCGTAGTGTTCGAGCGCGCGCTGGAGCTGTGCGGGACAGGCCACTCCGCCCGTACAGAACGCGAGCGGGCCGTCACGCTCGATCACACTCTCGCAGATCGGACAGCGATCGGGGAACTCGAAGGTGCCCTCGCCGCCATCCTCGACGACCTCGACGACGTACGGGATCACGTCGCCCGCGCGCTGGAGGCGCACCCGATCGCCGGTGTTCACGCCGAGTTCTTCAACCTCACCGGGGTTGTGCAGCGTCGCCCGCGAGACCTCGACGCCGCCGACCTCGACGGGATCGAGCAGCGCGACCGGCGTCGCCCGCCCCGTCCGACCGATCTGCACGGTGATTTCGGTGATTCGTGTGATCTCGCTCCGCGCGGGGAACTTGTAGGCGTAGGCCCAGCGCGGCGCACGCGCGGTCGTCCCGAGCCGCTCGCAGGCCGCGAGATCGTTCACCTTGAACACCGTCCCGTCGATCTCGTAGTTCAGCTCCTCGCGCGCCTCGCCGAGGCGATTCCGGTAGTCGATGGCCTCTTCGATGCTCCCGACGACGTCCATCCGGTCGTTGACGGGCAGCCCCCACTCCGGCAGTTTCCGGTACTGTTCGTCGTGGCTCGCGAACGCGTAGCTCGTTTCGAGCACGCCGAAGAAGAAACACGCGAGCGGGCGCTCGGCGGTGATGGCGGGGTCGAGCTGGCGGAGCGTGCCCGCGGCCGCGTTTCTCGGGTTCGCGAACGGGTCGTCGCCACGCTCGACGCGCTCGCGGTTGTGCTCGGCGAAGGCGTCGCGCGGCATGTAGACCTCGCCGCGCACGGCCAGATAGTCGGGATACTCCCCTCGGAGACGCTGGGGAACCGAGCCGATGGTGCGGACGTTCTGGGTCACGTCGTCGCCCTCGCGACCGTCTCCACGGGTCGCGGCGCGCTCGTAGACGCCGTCCTCGTAGACGACCTCGATCGAGAGCCCGTCGAACTTCGGCTCGCAGACGTACTCGATCCCGTCACCTCCATCTTTGAACTCCGTGAGCGACTGCTGGCCGCCCGTCTCTCCGAGTTCGCGACGCACGCGCTCGTCGAACTCCCGAACCTCCTCGGGATCGCCGCTGGAGTCGATCGAGAGCATCGGCGCGACGTGGTCCACGGTCGCGAGCTCGTCGAGCGGTTCGCCGCCGATGCGCCGGGTCGGGCTCGTCTCGGTCGCGATGTCGAAGGCGTCTTCGAGCGATTCGAGTCGGGAGAAGAGCGCGTCGTAGGTCCGATCCGGAACCTGCGGGTCGGCCTCGATGTAGTACCGGTGATCGTGTCGACGGATCGCCTCGCGCAGCTGCTCGGCCTGCTCGCGCGCCTGCTCCTCGTCGAGCGTTGCGAGGTCGTCGAACTCCGTCGGCGGATCGCGGAGATAGGGGTTGTCCGCGTCCGCGGTGTCCGAGGCGGTCATTGCCCAAGCTATTCCGGGACTCCGCTTAGGTGGTTCGCCTCGGCGCAATCCCGGTCAAACTCTCCTCTCTTGCTCGTGCGGGTCGATTGATCATTGGTCATTTGTGGGTACAGTTCGTGCGCTCAGTAATACATTCCTTCGAAGGATAGTTCAGAAATCCATATCAATCAGTGATTCCGTTTGCTTCTGCAGTAGTAAGGACGGTGCATATCTGAGTGCGGCATTCCGAAACCTCGCCACAATTGGATGTTTGATTTGCGCCAGTCTACCCTGGATTCGTGACTGACGACACACGGATTCCGCTCGCTCTTTGCGACGAGCTTCGTAGTCCGCGAGCGCACGACGGGTGGTCCCGTGAGTGGCTATGGAATCGGCAAGAACGATAGCGTCCTCCATCGCTTGTGCACTTCCTTGCGCGAGATTTGGTGTCATCGCATGCGCAGCATCACCGAGGAGAGCAACGCGGCCGCTGGTCCAGTGGGTGAGTCGTGGCAGATCGGTCAGTGGTGTGCGGAGCAGCGTCTCGTCGTTGGTTCTGGCGATGAGGTCTGGAATGGGATCGACGAATTTTCGATATCGCTCGGCGAGTTTACTGGCGGTGGCTTCGGGTGCTGTCTCGGTGGGTGACGCCACGATCGAGGCAAACCAGTACACCTGCTTGTCACCGACCGGAAAATAGCCAAAACGCAATCCTTGACCCCAAAACTCCATTCCTTTCGGACTGATGTCATCGGGAACTGTTACATCAACGAGGCCTCGATAGGCCACTTCACCAACGTATCGTGGCTGATTGCCTGGAAAGACGTGCTCTCGAACGGTCGAGTCGATACCATCGGCACCGATAACGAGGTTTGCCGTTTTTTCGTTTCCAGCAGCGAACTGAATCGCGGGCTGCTCCGAGCCGATTCCCTCACATTCCATCCCGAGTCGCAGCCGTTCTTTGGAGAGTCGTTCGACGAGGATGGACTGAAGATCCGCCCGGTGGATAGCTATCATGACATGATCGAGCCCGAGTCGGTTTGCAGGGGCACGAAAATCCATCGGCATGAGCAACTGCCCTTCTTCGGTTCGTAGCTCGATCCGATCCAGAACGACGCCCTGCTCGATAACGGCATCGGCGACACCGAGTTCGTTGAGCGCTTGCATTCCGTTCGGACCGATTCCGATTCCGAACCCAACGGGGCGAAGTTCGTTCGTCCTCTCGAACACGATTGGATCGAAGCCGCGGTTCTGTAGTCCAATAGCTGTGCAGAGTCCGCCGATCCCGGCACCGATGATTGCGACATCAGCCATCCGTACGATCGAGTAACTGTGCCGGCCACTTGACGATCCACCTTCTTCGAATCGTTGATCGCCCTCACCGCTACCGTGGCAAGTACGGCGATAACGCCGGGGCTTATGTGAGCCGAGGCGGATACACGGCCATGAGCGACGACTTTCTCCTGCTGAACCCCGGGCCGGTGCCGATCACCGATGCGGTCCGCGAGGCGATGGACGCACCGATGGTCTCGCACCGCTCGGCCGAGTTCGAGGCGGTCTACGAGCGTGCCCAGGACGGCCTGGAGTACGTCTTCGAACACTCGACGCCGGAAGAAGAGGCGACCAGCGCCGGCGGCACCGGTCTGGTTCTCAACGGGACGGCGACGATGGGGATGGAGGCCGCCGTCGCCAACCTCACGGACGCCGAGAGCGAGGTCGTCGCGCTCGTCAACGGGAAGTTCGGCCGGCGGTTCAAGCGCATCGCCGAGCGCTACGCCCGCGTGACGCCGGTCGACGTCACGTGGGGCGAGGCGTTCGACCTCGATACGGTCGCCGAGCACGTCACCGACGACACCGATCTCGTGACGATGGTCCACAACGAGACCAGCACCGGCATCCTGAACCCCGTCGCCGAGGTCGGCGAGATCGCGACGGAGCACGACGCCCGGTTCGTCGTCGACGGCGTCACCTCGATCGGCGGCGACGTCTTCCGGATCGACGACTGGAACGTCGACGTCGCCATCACGGACTCACAGAAGGCGCTCGCCGCACCACCGGGGATCAGCGCGCTGTACGTGGCCGACCGCGCGGTCGAACATCTGGACGGCGAGCGCGCGCCCTTCTACGCCGACCTGGAGTGGCATCTCCGCAAGGCCACCGACCACCAGACGCCGTTCACGAGCGCCGTCCCGCTGTTCCGCGCGCTCGCGATCGCTGTCGAGGCAATCGAGGCCGAGGGGATGGACAGCCGCATCGGCCGCCATCGCCGGCAGGCCGCCGCCTTCCGTGCCGGGTTCGCCGCGATGGGGCTCGAGAGCTTTCCGACGCTCGACGACGCCAGCGAGCGCTCGAACACCGTCACGGCGATCGAACTGCCCGAGTCCGTGCGCGAAAACCCCGAGGAGTTCTTCGATGCCGTCGCCGAGCGCAACGTCTCGATCAGCGGCGGCCAGGCCCATCTCGGCGGGGAGATCTTCCGGGTGAGCAACATGGGGCAGCTCGCCGACGAGCAAGTGCTCCGCGGTGTCGAGACGGTCGGCGAAGCGCTCGCCGACGTCGGCTACGACGCTGATCCTGCGGCGGGCCGCGATGCCGCGCGCACCGAACTCTAAATCGGGTTCTACTCTTCGTCCGCGTCCTCGACGTCGATCTCGGTCCAGTCGGCGTCCGTCTCGTCCGTCGGTCCGAACGCCATCTCCGTTCCCCGGACTGCGTCGCCGAGCCCCTCACCGAGCCGTTCGCTGTCGCCGATCGTCCGGACCTGCTCGGCGAGCGCGTCGATGTCGACGTTCTCGACGAGCGCCACCGCGGCCGCCTCGCCGACGCGACCGCCGACCTCGCTGCCGGCCGACTCCTTCACGACGCGGCCGAGCAGCCCGCTGCTGCTCGCGCCCTTGGCGGCCAGCCGCCCGACGAGCGCGCCGAGGACCTTCCCGAGTCGTTCGTACTCGACGGCGTCGTCGAGCGCCGCGCCATCGGCGAGCGCGTCGAGGTCGATGCCCTCGATCAGCTCCGTGATGGCATCGCCCGCGTAGTACGCTTCCATGCCGCGCTCGATCGCCTCTTCGGGGGTATCGTCGTCCATTATCGAAGCCTATCGCGGCCGACGGATATGACTGTTCCCAGCAGATGCAGCGGTGCTCGATCACCATCGCCGACGGCGACATTTGCCGTAACTCGTGGTTATAGATGGGACGCGATATATGCACCACGTACATGACCGACGCAGAGGGGCGCGGGTTCGGTACGCGCTGCGTCCACGCCGGCCAGACGGCGGACGCGGCGACCGGTGCCCGTGCACCGCCGCTCTACCAAACGACCTCCTACGCCTTCGAGGACGCCGATCGGGCTGCTGATCTCTACGCGCTCGACGCCGAGGGCGACGTTTATTCGCGGATCTCGAACCCGACAGTTCAGATGCTCGAAAACCGCCTGGCGGATCTCGAAAACGGCACCGATGCGCTCTGCACTGCATCGGGAATGGCCGCCCTCGACGCCGCGACGCTCGTCCTCGCCGGGACCGGTGACAACGTGGTGAGCGCCGCTTCTATCTACGGTGGCACGCACACCTATCTCAGCGACACCGCCGCCCGCCGCGGGATCGAGGCTCGGTTCGTCGACACGCTCGATCCCGCAGCCTACGCCGACGCGATCGACGAGCACACGGCGTACGTCCACTGCGAGACGATCGGCAACCCCTCGCTCGTCACGCCGGAGATCGAGGAAGTCGCCGACGTGGCCCACGATCACGGTGTGCCCTTGCTGGTGGACAACACGTTCGCCACGCCCGCTCTCTGTCGCCCGCTCGATCACGGCGCGGACCTCGTCTGGGAGTCGACGACGAAGTGGCTCCACGGTGCGGGCACGACGATCGGCGGCGCGCTCGTCGACGGCGGCTCGTTCCCGTGGGCCGACCATCCCGAGAAATATCCAGAGATCGGCGGCCCGAACCCCGCCTTCCACGGACTGAACTTCGCCGAACAGTTCGGCGAGCGCGCGTTCACCGCCGCCGCCCGCCAGCGTGGCCTCCGCAGCCTCGGCGGGAGTCAGTCGCCGTTCGACGCCTGGCTCACCCTCCAGGGGCTCGAAACCCTCCATCTCAGAATGGAGCGCCACGCCGAGAACGCCCTCCGGGTGGCCGAGTATCTCGCCGACCACGATTCGGTCGCGTGGGTCGCCTATCCGGGACTCGAAGAGCACGAAACACACGCGAACGCCCGCGCGTATCTCGACGGCGGGTTCGGCGGCATGATCGCGTTCGGCCTCTCAGGGGGGTACGAGGCCGGGAAACGCCTCTGTGAGGACGTCGAACTCGCCAGCTTTCTGGCGAACGTCGGCGACGCGAAGACCCTCGTGATCCATCCGGCGAGCACGACCCACGCTCAACTCTCGGAGGCCGACCAGCGTGCCTCGGGCGTCACACCCGATCTCGTGCGGCTCTCGGTCGGCATCGAGGACGCGGCGGACATCGTCGCCGATCTGGAGGCGGCGATCGAATGACGACGCGCGACGTTCGCTCCCTCGGCGAGTTCACCTTCGAGTGTGGCGAGTCCATCCCGGAGCTCGAACTGGCCTACGAGACCCACGGCGAGTTCACCGGCGATAATGCCATACTGGTCTGTCACGCGCTCACCGGCAGTCACCACGTTGCCAGCGGTGGAAGGGGCGACTGGGCGACCGAAACGGACGGCCAGGCCCGCGCGTGGTGGGACGACATCGTCGGTCCCGGCAAGGCCATCGACACCACCGAGCAGTTCGTCGTCTGCGTGAACATTCCTGGCTCCTGCTACGGCTCGACGGGACCCGCTTCGACGAACCCCGAAACCGGCGAACCATACGGCACCGACTTCCCGCCGGTCACGGTCGCCGACTGGGCGCGCGCCCAGCGCCGCCTGCTCGACGATCTCGGGATCACGACGCTCGCGGCGGTCGTCGGCGGCAGCGTGGGAGGCATGAACGTGCTCGAATGGATCAAGCGCTATCCCGACCGCGTCGAGCGTGCGGTTCCCGTCGCGGCCGCTGCCCGCCTCGACGCCCAGTGCGTCGCGCTCGACGGTATCGCCCGCCGCGCGATCACGACCGACGCGAACTGGGCGGGCGGCGACTACTACGGCGGGACCGAACCCGACGACGGCCTGGCGCTCGCGCGCCAGCTCGGCCACCTGATGTATCTCTCGAAGGACTCGATGGCACGGAAGTTCGGCCGCCGAGCCGCCGGCCGCGACGCCGCCCGCGACGACTTCCCGGTCGACCCCGCGGCGGGCTTCTTCCCGTATCGCGACGTCGAGTCGTATCTCGACTACAACGCCGGCAAGTTCGTCGACCGTTTCGACGCGAACAGCTACCTCTATCTCACGCGCGCGATGGACGACTACGATCTCGCCGCCGGCCACACCTCGGATGCGGACGCGCTCCGGGCTTTCGACGGCGAAGTGCTCGTGATGAGTTTCACCGGCGACTGGCACTTCACGACCGAACAGTCGGAATCGCTCGCCGAGGCGTGTCGCACGGCGGGCGTCGACGTCGCCCACCACGTCGTCGACTCCGATCACGGCCACGACGCCTTCCTGGTCGAACCGGAGAACGTCGGTCCGCCGATCGCCGACTTCCTCGCTCACGGCACCGCCGGCCGCGCCGTGACCGACACCACTACCGACACGGGCGAGTCGTTCGCGCCCGTCCACGCCAGCCTGTTCGGCGACTGAATCAGTCGAGCCGCTCGGCGAGCAGTGCCTGCAGCTCTTCCATCGATTCGACCACGGCGTCACAGTGCGGCTCGACCGCCGGTTTCGGCTCGTAGCCCACAGCGAACCCCGCAGTCCGGAGCATCGGCAGGTCGTTCGCGCCGTCGCCGACGGCGATCGTCTCCTCGATGTCGATACCGGCGTTGTTCGCCACTGCCCGGAGCGCGTCGTCCTTCGTCCCCTCGACGAGCGGGCCCGATACCTCGCCGGTGAGGCGTCGTTCCTCGAACTCGAGCTGGTTGGCAACGATCGCGTCGACGGGCGTCTCCGACCGCGCGAGCACGCTCTCGACGCCGCGGCCGAACCCGCCCGTGACGATCGCGGTCACGACGCCAGCGTCGTTCAGCTCCTGGATCAGATCGCTCGCTCCGGAGCGCAGCACGACGTTCTCGACGCCCGCCTCGACGCCTTCGACCGGGAGGCCCTCCAGCAACGAGACGCGCTCGCGGAGACTCTCGGCGTACTCGATCTCGTCGTTCATCGCCCGCTCGGTGATCGTCGCCATCTCCTCGGCGACGCCGTACTGTTCGCCGAGCAGCACGCTCATCTCCGAGTCCGAGAGGGTGCCGTCGAAGTCGAACGCGACCAGTTTCATACCCGCCCATCGGCCCGCCGGGTTCAAAACGTTCGCATCCGTGCCGCCCGATCGGCCGGCGAGACGTGCCAGTGAAGAAAGGGTTAACCCTCCTGCGTCGGAGGGTTCGACATGAAGGTACTCGTCACGGACCCCATCGCCGAGCCGGGCCTCACGCGCCTGCGCGAGGCCGGCCACACCGTCGAAACGGCCTACGACGCCGAAGGTGACACCCTCCTCGAAGCGATCGCCGACGCGAGCGCGCTCGTCGTCCGCTCGGGCACCGAAGTCACGGCCGAACTGCTCGACGCCGCTCCCGATCTCGCGATCGTCGGCCGGGCGGGCATCGGCGTCGACAACATCGACATCGACGCCGCCACCGAACGGGGCGTCATCGTCGCCAACGCCCCCGAGGGCAACGTCCGCGCGGCCGCCGAGCACACCGTCGCGATGACGTTCGCCGCCGCGCGCTCGATCCCGCAGGCCCACGCCCGCCTCAAGACTGGCGAGTGGGCCAAAGGCGACTATCTGGGGACGGAACTCGACGGCGCGACGCTCGGCATCGTCGGCTTCGGCCGCGTCGGCCAGGAGGTCGCGAAGAAACTCGACAGCCTCGGCATGGAACTCGTCGCCTACGACCCCTACATCTCCGAGGAGCGTGCCGCGAACCTCGGTGCGGAGCTCGTCGAACTCGACGACTGTCTCGCGCGCGCGGACGTTCTGACGATGCACACGCCGCTGACGCCCGAGACGGAGGATCTCGTCGGCGAGGAAGAGTTGGAGCGGCTCGGCGACGGCTATCTCGTCAACTGCGCACGCGGCGGCGTCGTCGACGAGCGCGCGCTCGCGGCCGCCGTCGACGACGGGACGCTGGCGGGCGCGGCGATCGACGTCTTCGCCGACGAACCGCTCGACGCCGACAGCCCGCTCCTGCGCGTCGACGACGTGATCGTGACGCCCCATCTCGGCGCGAGCACGCACGCCGCCCAGAAGAACGTCGCCACCGACATCGCCGATCAGGTGCTCTCGGCGATCCGCGGCGAGCCGGTGATGAACGCGCTCAACGCGCCCTCGATGGACGCGAGCGCGTTCCCCCGCGTCGAGCCGTATCTCGACATCGCCTCCACGGCGGGGAAGATCGCCACCCAACTGCTCGACGGGCGCGTCGAGGGCGTCGAAGTCACCTACGCGGGCGACATCGCCGGCGAGGAGGTCGATCTCGTGACCGCGAGCGCCCTTCAAGGGGTCTTCGAACCGCTCGAATGGCAGGTCAACGCCGTCAACGCACCGCGCATCGCCGAAGAGCGCGGCATCGACGTGACCGAATCGAAGACCCACACCGCCGCCGACTTCCAGTCGCTCGTGACCGTCACGGTCCGGAACGGCGGCACGGAGATCGGCGTCTGTGGCACGCTGTTCGCCGGCGAGGACCCCCGGATCGTCCGCATCGACGGCTTCCGCGTCGACGCGATCCCGTCGGGTCACATGCTCGTCGCGCGCAACGAGGACGAGCCGGGTCTGATCGGCTTCATCGGCACTGTCCTCGGGGACGCGGACGTCAACATCGCGGGCATGTTCAACGCCCGCGAGACGATCGGCGGCGAGGCGCTGTCGGTCTACAACCTCGACGAACCGGTCACCGACGAGCTGCGCGAGCGCCTCGAAGCCGACGAGCGCGTCATCGACACGACCTATATCGCGCTCAACGGCACGGAGTGATCTCGACCACAACTATATAATGGTCGTTCCGTGTAGTGGCTGAAGTATGAGTACTGACGGGGGGAGCCCCGGCGATCCGACCGACGAGTACGACGAGGGATTGGCCGACAGCAGCGACGACGAGCGCAGCATCGAGTTCTACGGCGGGCGCTGGCTGAGCGCGCTCCCGCTCGCGATCTTCGTCGTCTGGGCGGTCTTTCAGAGCGGCGTCCTCCAGATCGGCGACACGCAGGGGTTGGTCGCGGGGATGCTCATCGCCCTCATCGTCGGGATGTTCTTCGTCAAGGGCGACTGGAAGCAGTACGCGAACACCATCTTCGAGGGGATGACCCAACCCGTGGCGGCGACGGCCATCGTCGCCTGGCTCTGGGCCGGCATGTTCGCCGACACCCTCCAGGCCGGCGGGTTCGTCGACGGCCTCATCTGGGCGGCGACCGCCCTCGATATCGGTGCGGCGCTGTTCCCGGCGGCGGCCTACATCCTCGCGGGCCTGCTTGCGACCGGTATCGGCACCGGCTACGGGACGGTCGTCGCGTTCACGACGCTGTTCTTCCCGGCGGGCGTGCTGCTCGGGGCGAACCCGGTGCTCACGTTCGCGGCGATCCTCTCGGGGGCTGTCTTCGGCGACAACCTCGCTCCGGTGAGCGACACGACGATCGTCAGCGCCGTCACGCAGGATTCGGACATCGGCGGCGTCGTCTCCTCACGGTTCAAATACGCCGCCGTCGCGGCGATCATCGCGCTGCCGGCCTACATCGTCGCCGGGAGCCTGATGGACGGCGTCGACGTCGCCCAGCAGGCCGGCGGCCTGCTCACCGAGAACAGCAACCCGCTCGGTCTCGTCCATCTCCTCTCGGTCGCGGTCGTCATCGGCACGGCGATCAGCGGCCGTCACATCGTCGAGGCGATCTCGTGGGGACTGATCACCTCGGCGGTGCTGAACGTCGTCACCGGGCTGGCGAGCGTGAGCGATATGCTCGTCTTTCAGGCCCCACAGGGCTCCGGCATCGCGCAATCGCTCTCCGGCCTCCCGTTCATCGAACTCGTCCAGAGTTCGGAGACGGGTGTCGCCGGCAGCATCTACAGCGGTGCGGTCGGTTTCTTCCCGCTGATCGTCCTCACGCTCCTGATCGTCGCCGGCGCGCAGATCCTCGTCCGCGGCGGCGGTTTCGAGGCGATGCAGGACTTCCTGCTCGGCTCGGTCGCGACGAGCCTCCGCCGGGCCGAGACCACGATGGTGCTCGGAACCGCCGCGATCAACGCGATGATCACGATCAACACGGCCGCCGAGATCGCCATCGCGCCGTATATCGCCCGCATCGGCGAGCGGTTCAACATCAACGGCTACCGCCGTGCGAACATCCTCGACGCGAACACCTCGGCGCTCGGCTACATCTTCCCGTGGGGCGGCGGCCTGCTCGCTGGCTACACGGCCATGCTGGGACTGCCCGAGCAGTACGGCTGGTTTACCCAGTCGATGCTGGTCAACCCGGCGGAGGTCTGGCCGTTCGTCTTCCACGGCTGGCTGCTGTTCTTCGTCTTCATCATTGCTGCCCTGACCGGCTTCGGGCTCGAGTACACGTCCGACCGCGAGACGGGTGAGGTGGCACGCGTATGAGCCGTCTCGCTGCGTTCACCGAAGGGCTCAAATTCCGGACGAGCAAGCCCAGTTATGACCCCGGCACGGAGTTCCGGGCGTTCGTCACCGGCTACGAGAACGGGACCGCGCTCGTTCGCCTCGGCGACAGCGTGCTCCACATTCCGGACGCCCCGCCGAACCTGCTCGACACGCAGGTACCCATCCGCGTCGAATCGTTCGACGACAACGACCACACGGGACAGGCGTCGCTGCTCGACGGCTTCGACGACGAAGGGAACTGAGCGGCGTCCGCGTTCGACCACTTCCGAGCGTGCGCGCTCACTCGCGGGCGAGTTTTTCGTAGGTCTCCGCGTGAATCTCGCGATCGATCTCCGCGAGTCGCAGCACTGCTTCGCGTCGCTCGGCTTCTGATTCGGGGTTTCGAACCCGCTCGCGGAGTTCCGCACGCTCGTCCCGGTAGCTCGATGGAGTGGTCTGTGCCATCATCTCGCTCACCGATACGTCGGCCCCGGTATTCACTCCTTGGCCGATAAATGGACGGTAGAAAACAGTCTCACAAACGGTGTCTTTCCGTGCATAGCGAGCACGGCCTGAACCGTTGCATCGGACGAGGCCCGATCGTCCGGCCGTCTAGTCGCTCAGGTGATCCAGGATCGCTTCGGTATCGTTCGCCACCGGCTCCGGCTCGGCCCCCGCGGCGGCGGCCGCATCGGGGTCCTTCAGCAGGTGGCCGGTCGTCAGACAGACCACGTCCTCGCTCTCGTCGACGACGCCCTCCTCGCGGAGTTTGCGCAGACCGGCGACGCTGGCCGCGCTCGCGGGTTCGACGCCGACGCCCTCCTCGGCGAGCGCGCGCTGGGCGTCGGTGATCTCGTCGTCGGCGACCGCGACCGCGGTGCCGCCGGTCGCCCGGATACCGGGGAGGGCCTTCGGCGCGTTGACCGGGTTGCCGATCCGGATGGCCGTCGCACGCGTCTCGACGTCCTCCCAGCGCTCGGTGTCCGCGTACCCCTCCTCGATGGCCTCGACCATCGGTGCGGCCCCCGCGGCCTGGACGCCGGTCAGCATCGGCACCTCGTCCTCGGCGAGCGCGCCCGCTTGGACGAGCTCGCGGAAGGCCTTGTAGAGCGCCGCCGTGTTGCCGGCGTTGCCGACGGGGAGGACGATCCGATCCGGGACCCGTCCGTAGTCGTCGCGGAACGCTTCGAGGATCTCGAAGCCGATCGTCTTCTGGCCCTCAAGCCGGAAGGGGTTGAGCGAGTTGAGCAGGTAGGCCTCGCCGCGGTCGGCGAGTTCGCTCACGATGTCGAGACAGGCGTCGAAGTTGCCGTCGACTTCCAGAATGCGTGCGCCGTGGAGGGCGGCCTGGGCCACTTTGCCGGCGGCGACCTTGCCCGCGGGGAGCAGGACGAGCGTCTCCAGGTCGGCGCGTCCGCCGTAGGCCGCGAGCGCGGCGCTCGTGTTGCCCGTCGAGGCACAGGCCAGCCGCGAGACGCCGAGCTCCTCGGCGACCCGCACTCCGACGGTCATCCCTCGATCCTTGAAGCTACCCGTCGGGTTCATCCCCTCGTGTTTGACGCGCAGGCTCCGTACTCCGACGTCGGCTTCGAGTCGGGGGACCTCGTGGAGCGGCGTGTCGCCCTCGGGCAGCGAGACACCGTGATCGAAGGGTAACGCCGCGTCGTAGCGCCAGACGCCACGACCCGAGAACTCCTCGAACGTCGGATACTGCTCGTAGCGCGCTTCGAGCAGCCCGCCGCAGTCGGGACAGCGGTAGGTCGGTTCGTCGAACGGTGCGAGCTGTTCGCCGCACTCGATACAGGTGAGCCAGACGCCGCCGTCGGCGCAGTCGGGGGTGGCCGCGGCGAGGCTGAGGTCGGACATGTGCGCGCCTCGGGGGCAGCGGGCAAAAGTCGGCTGGTTCGCACACAACAAGCGTGGTGCTTACCCACGCGTGGCCCCAACCACGGACATGAGTCAGCGGACGACGCGTCGGCGGTATCTCGGCGCGCTCGGGACGACGCTTGCCGCCTCGATTGCCGGCTGTTCCGGCGTCCTCGGCGGCGAGAACACGACGAACGGATCGTCGACGACAGGGACGCCGTCGGGGACCGCGACGAACGCCAACCGCTCCGCGCCGAGTCCGTACACGCAGGTCTACCGCGACACGATCGACTCAGTCGTTCTCATCAGCGTCACCAGTCGATCGGGTCAGGGTGGACAGGGCTCGGGATTCGTTTTCCGTGGGGACCACGTCGTCACGAACGCCCACGTCGTCAGCGATGCGAGCGACGTCCAGGTTCGATTCTCCAAGGGGCAGTGGCGCTCGGCGTCGGTCGTCGGCACGGACCCGTCGAGCGATCTCGCCGTCGTCGAGGTACGGAACAGGCCTCAGTACGCCGACCCGCTTTCGCTGGTCGAGTCGGAGCCTGCCATCGGTACGGAGGCGGTCGCCATCGGCAACCCGTTCGGGCTGGAAGGCTCGGTTACGTCGGGACTCGTCAGCGGCGTCGATCGCTCGATCCCCGCGCCGAACGGCTACATGATCCCCGACGCGATCCAGACCGGCGCGCCGGTCAACCCGGGCAACTCGGGCGGCCCGCTCGTCGATCTCGACGGCCGGGTCATCGGCGTCATCAGCTCCGGCGGCGGCGAGAACCTCGCCTTCGCCATCTCGGCGGCGCTCGTCGAGCGCGTCGTGCCGTCGCTCATCGAGAACGGTGAGTACGAGCACGCCTACATGGGCGTCGGGCTGCAGACCGTCACGCCTGACCTCGCCGATCGGGTGGGTCTCGATCGCCCACGTGGCGTGGCCGTCACACAGGTCAGTCAGGATGGCCCGTCGGACGGCACGCTCAAGCAGGGCGATGTCATCGTCGGTCTCGGCGGCGAGAAGATCGCCGGCCGCCAGCAGCTCTCCTCGTATCTCGCGCTCCAGGCGTCGCCGGGCGACACGGTCGACGTCACGGTGTTGCGAAACGGCGAGCGCCGGACGCTCTCACTCACGCTCGGCAGCCGGCCGGAACAGCCCGGTGCGTTCGAGCGCACGCCCGAATCGGGCTAGCTCGCCCGCACGCCTATTCGAGCGCTTCGTCGCCGAACTCGTCGATACGCGAGTGGACGTAGGCGGTCCACTCGTCGAGCGTCTCGTGCATCAGTTCTTTCGCCTCGGGCAGCGGCGTCGCGGTGTACTGATAGACGTGGCCGCCGCCGTCGAGCAGTCGGCGACCGCGTTCGGCGAGGCCTTTCTCCCGCAGCGTCGACAGGGATCTGTTGACGTTCGAGCGATCACGATCCAGCTCCTCGGCGAGCTCCGCGACCGTGCTCTCCGGGCGATCGCACAGCGTCCGATAGGTCCGTGTCTCGTGGCG
Organism: Halococcus thailandensis JCM 13552; assembly: GCF_000336715.1. GTDB lineage: Archaea > Halobacteriota > Halobacteria > Halobacteriales > Halococcaceae > Halococcus > Halococcus thailandensis. The sequence goes on along the minus strand of NZ_AOMF01000155.1, from coordinate 4,926 downwards.
CTGGATGTCGAAGACACAGATCATCACCTCCGCGAATCCCGGCTCGGAGTCGACCATCAGATCGCGAAATCGCTGCGGGTCCGGGTCGGAGTCGGCCATGCGAACCGTTTGGCGAGCCGGGAAATAAATATCCGCCCGCGGTCGTTCCACTACTATGGGAACTAACGCGCGTCGAGCAGGAAGGCCAGCAGCCCTTTCTGGGCGTGTAGGCGGTTTTCGGCCTGTCGCCAGACGAGCGAGCGCTCGCTCTCGATCACCGTGTCGGTGATCTCCTCGCCGCGGTGGGCCGGCAGGCAGTGCAGCACGCGCGCGTCGGTCCCTGCGAGCAGCTGCTCGCTCAGCTGGAAGCCGCTCTCCTGGAAGGCGATGCGCTTCTCCGCACCACCCGTCTCGCCCATGCTCACCAAGACGTCGGTGTAGACCGCGTCGGCATCGGTGACTGCCCGCTCGGGATCGTCGGTCGTCGTCGGCCGCGCACCGAGTTCGGCCGCTCGCTCCAGTACATCGTCGTCGATCCCGTATCCCTCGGGCGTCGCCACGGTGAGATCGATGCCGGCGAGTGCACAGCCCAGCACGAACGATTGAGCGACGTTGTTGCCGTCGCCGACCCACGCGATCCGTGAGTCGAAACCGACCGTCTCGCGGATCGTGAGCAGGTCGGCGAGCGTCTGGCAGGGGTGGGCGTCGTCGGTCAGACCGTTGACGATCGGAACGGTGGCGTGGGCGGCGAGCTCTTCGAGGTCCGCGTGGTCGAACAGCCGCACCATCGCGCAGTCGACGAAGCCCGAGAGCGTGCGCGCGGTGTCCTTCAGGGGTTCGCGCTCGCCGAGCCCGATGTCCTCCGGGCCGAGGAAGATGGCGTGGCCGCCGAGTTGGGTCATTCCGGTCTCGAAGGAGATGCGCGTCCGCGCGCTCGGTTTCTCGAAGACCATGCCCAACGTCTGTCGTTCGAGCAGCGGCTCGCGCTCGCCGCGATTGACCTGTGCTTTGAGCTCACTCGCCGTGTCGAGCACTGTCGTCAGTTCGTCCGCCGAGAGATCGTCGATATCGGTGAAATGCCGGGTCATGTCTCCCCCGTGATCCGTTCGGCGACGGTACAGAGCACCTCGACGCTCGTGTCGAACTCCGCGAGCGGGAGGCGCTCGTCGGGCGCGTGATCGAAGTCCGAATCGCCCGGCCCGTAGGTGATCATCGGGCAATCCCAGGCGCGATAGATGTTCATATCGCTGGTGCCCGTCTTGCGGAGGCTGCGCGGCTCGCCGTCTTCTTCCCGGATCGCCGCGCGGAACGCGCTCGCGAGCGGCGTCCTTGGGCTCGACATCACGGGATCGACGCTGTCGTGCCAGCGAACAGTACCTGTATCGAGCTCGCCATCGGCCATCTCACGTACCTCGTCGACGGTGAGGCTCGGCGGCACGCGCAGCTGGACGTCCATCGTCGCCTCGACCGAGAGCCCGTCGTCACTCACGCCGCCCGCGATCGCGGTGGCCTTCGGCGTGACGCGCTCGAAGACGGGTGTCCACTCCTCGCCCTCGTCGACGGTCGCCTTCACTCGTGCCCACCACTCCATCGCGTCCTCGATGGCGTTGTTCTCGGGGCGTGAGGTGTGGCCGGACTCGCTCGTGGCGACGTAGGTGCCCGCGAGCAGGCCCCGGTAGCCGAAGGTGACGCCGTCCCAGCCCGAGGGCTCGCCGTTGATCACCGCTTCGGGAGGCTCGCGCGTCGAAACGAGATGGCGCGCGCCGTCGGAATCGGTCTCCTCGCCGACGACGCCCGCGAAACTCACTCCCGTGCGCACGGCCGCGACCGCCATCGCCGCGAGCGGGCCGGTCGCGTCGACGCTGCCGCGCCCCCAGAGGACTTCCTCGTCGCCATCCGCCTCGACCCGAACCGGGATCTCGCCGGGCACGGTGTCGATGTGGGAGGTCAGCAGTACGGTGTCGTCCGCGGGCGCGCGAACGTTGCCGACCGCGTCGATCGTCGCTTCGCGCCCGTGTGCTTCGAAGAAATCGACGAGGCGCTCCGCGCAGGCGCGCTCCTCGCCGGTCGGCGAGGGAGTTTCGACGAGCGAGACGAGCAGGTCGCGCGCCCGTCTCGCCGAGACGCTTGCGACGCTCTCGCTCACGATTCCCCTCCTAGGACGGACGCGAGCGCGTCGACCACCCGGTCGGCGTCCGCTTCGTCCATCACCAGCGGCGGGAGCAGTCTGACGACCGACCGGCCGGCCGGCAGCGCCAGGATCGAGTGATCGAGCGCGAGATCGCGGAGAAGTCGGTTGGCCCCGCGCTTGACCTCGATGCCGACCATCAGTCCCATGCCACGGATCTCGCGGACGTCGTCGCCGACCGCCGCCCGGAGTTCGGTTTCGAGATAGTCGCCCACGTCTCCGGCGTGTGCTGGGATCTCCTCTTCGACCAGCGTCGAGAGGGTTGCGTCGATGGCGGCGCTCACGACCGGTCCCCCGCTAAACGTCGAGTTGTGCGAGCCGTGGCTCTCGGCGATCCAGTCCGCACAGAGCGCCGCGCCGGCGGGCAGGCCGTTCGCCAGCCCCTTCGCCGTCGTGAGCACGTCGGGCGTCACACCCTCGTGCTCGCAGGCCCACAGTTTCCCTGTTCTTCCCATCCCGGTCTGCACTTCGTCGAGGATCAGGGCTGCGTCCGCGCGCTCGGTGTGTTCTCGCGCTGCCGCGAGATAGCCCTCGGGCGGGCGATTGATGCCCCCCTCACCCTGGACGGGTTCGAGGATCAGCGCGGCCGTCTCCTCGTCGACCGCATCCGCGAGCGCCTCGCTATCCCCGTAGGGAACGAACTCGACGTCGCCGATCAGCGGCTCGTAGGGGTCGCGATACTCGTTCTTCCACGTGGTCGCGAGCGCGCCCATCGTCCGCCCGTGGAACCCCTGCATCGTGGCGACGATCTTCGATTTTCCAGTCGCACTCCGGGCGAACTTCAGCGCTGCTTCGTTCGCCTCCGTACCAGAGTTACAGAGCCAGACGTTCTCCAGTCCCCCGGGCGCGGCGGCTTCGAGCGCCGCGTTCGCCCGTTCGCGCGCCGCGACGGGATAGGAGGCTTGCACGAACGTCAACCGTTCCAGCTGTTCGCGGATCGCCTCGGTCACTGCCGGATGGGTGTGGCCGAGCGGTGCGCAGGCGTAGCTCGCCCCGCAGTCGAGATACTCGTCGTCGTTCTCGCCGTAGAGGTGGACGCCTTCGCCGCGTTCGAGACGGATCGGTTTCTCGGCGTGGACGAAGCCGCTCATGCCTCGACCTCCCCGAGTACGCCGGGCAGGAGCTGCGTCCCGCCGCCATCGAGCGCCGATCGAATGGGATTCTCGGCATTGGCGTCGGCGACGACGACCGACGCCGCACCGCCGTCGAGCGCCTCCGTGGCCGCCATCACCTTCTTGCCCATGAACCCCTCGGCGACCGACTCGACCCGTTCGAGCTCTTGGGGTGTTGTCGCCCGCTCGATGAGCGTTTCCGGGTCGTCCGGATCGTCGAGCACGCCCGGGACGTCGGTCAGCACGATCAGGGTCGCGTCGAGCGCGCCGGCGACCGCCGCGGCCGCGCGGTCGGCGTCTGCATTAACGGGCGTCCCGTCGTCAGCTACCATCGGTACCGTCACGACCGGCGTGTAGCCGTCAGCGAGCAGCGATTCGAGCAGGTCGTCGTTGACCGACTCGATCTTGCCGGAGTGCTCGCCGCGGCGGATCTTCGTTTTTCCATCCTCGACGACCTTCACCGCGGACTTCCGCGGCCCGGTCAGCAGTCCGCCGTCGACGCCGGACAGTCCGAGCGCGTCCACACCGTTCGCCCGCAACTGCGCGGTGAGATCGGTGTTCAGCTTTCCGGGGAGCACCATCTCGAAGACCTCCATCGTACGCTCGTCGGTGAACCGCCCGACCACACCACTGGGCGTCTCGACGTATTCGGGTTCGTCGCCCAACTCTTCGAGCGTCTCGTCGACCGCCGTCGAGCCACCGTGGACGACGACGCAGTCCTCGCCCCCGTCGACGAGCGCCGCCACGTCCGCAACCGCACCCGCGGGATTCACTGCTCGCGCGCCGCCGACTTTCACGACGACGGTCATCAGGGCGCCCCCACGGGGTGTAGCCCCTGAAAGTCGAGTCCGGCGGTCTCCTCGAACCCGCAGGAAATATTTGCCGCGTGGACGGCCTGGCCCGCCGAGCCCTTCATCATGTTGTCGATCGCCGAAAAGACGACGATGCGTTCGTTGCTCGGATCGAGCTCGAACCCGACCTCTGCGTAGTTGGTGCCCGCTACTGCTTTCGGCTCGGGGTAGCGATAGACGCCCGTGCCGCCGGCCACGAGCCTGACGAACGGTTCGTCATCGTAGGTCTCGCGAAAGGCTCCCCAGAGATCGCCGGTCGTCACCGGTTCGTTCGGGAAGACGTGGCAGGTCGCCGCTGCGCCACGGGTCATGTCGACCGCGTGGGCCGAAAACGCCGTCTCGCAGCCGAACTCGGCCTGGATTTCGGCCTCGTGGCGGTGGCCCGTCGGCGCGTACGGCCTGACGACGCCCGAGCGCTCGGCGTGCGAGGACGCCTTCGAGCTTCCGGCACCGCCCTCCGACGAGCCGACCTTCACGTCCACCACCAGCTGCTCGCTCCCGTCCAAAATGCCGCCGTCGAACAGCGGTGCGAGCCCGAGGATGGTGGCGGTCGCGTTGCAGCCACCCGCCGCGATCAGCGACGCACCCGACAGTTCGTCACGGTTGCGCTCGGGGAGCGCGTACACCGATTCCTCCAGGAGTTCGGGCCGGCTGTGGCCGTCGTACCACTCGTCGTACTCGGCCTCGCTATCCAGTCTGAAGTCGGCGCTCAGATCGACGACCGTGTCGGCCGCCTCCCGGAAGGCGTCGATATGCTCCATCGAAACTCCATGAGGAGTGGCAGCGAACAGCGCGT
>NZ_AOMF01000154.1 GCF_000336715.1 Halococcus thailandensis JCM 13552 | reverse complement strand
CGCTCGCGCCGACCACCGATGCCGTGTGGCTCATTCGTTCGTCCTCACGACCGCCGTCATGCGGGGACCTCGGCGGGTTCGACCGCCTCCGCTTTCGTTTCGAGCCAGTCGACGACCTTTCCGGGGACGTCGACGTCGGCGACGCCGTCGAGCGCCTTGAACTCGACCGTGTGATTCACCTCGTGGACCGTATAGGAATCGCCCGTCTCCATCAGGTCGACACCCAGCAACCCGCCGCCGACGGCCTCGCTCGCGCGGGCGACGAGATCGCGTGCTTCGTCGTCGAGTTCGAAGCGCTCGGTTTCGGCACCCTTCGCCGCGTTCGTGAGCCAGTGGTCCGAGGAGCGGACCATCGCTGCCACGGGCTCGCCGTCGGTCGCCAGCACGCGGATGTCGCGGCCGGGTTTCTCGACGAACTCCTGGATGTAGAACACCTTGTGCTCGTAGTGGCCCAGCGTGGCCTTGTGTTCGAGAATCGCCTCGGCGGCGCTTCTGGAGTCGATCTTCGCCATCAGGCGACCCCACGAGCCGATGACGGGTTTGAGAACACATGGATAGCCGAACTCCTCGATACACTCCATCGCGCTCTCCTTCGTGAAGGCGACCTCCGTGCGCGGGGTCGGCACCCCAGCTCCCGCGAGCGCGAGGCTGTTTTTGGCCTTGTCGGCACAGATGTCGGCGGTCGCGGGATCGTTGATCACCGGGATCCCGTAGGCCGCGAGGAACTGCGTCGCGTACCGGCTCCGGCTGGTCGCCAGACAGCGGTCGACGACGATGTCGACGTCGGCGAGCGCCGCCGGCGGCTCCGAGAGCCCGAAGCGCTGGTCGCGTACGTCGACTTTCACGACCTCGTGGCCGCGCTCGCGGAGCTCGCCGAGCAGGAGCTTCTCGTCCTGCCTGATACGCGAGTAGAGGACGCCTATCTTCACGCTTACTCCCCCCAGTCTTCCTCGAGCTCGGGCGCGGTTTCGAGTTCGACAGGGCCGGTGGCGACCACTTCGAGCTCGCCGCCGCAGGTGCCACAGTCGATGATCTCGCCGGTCTCGACGTCGTCGTGCAGGGATAGTTCGGCCCCACATTCGGGACAGTTCGCCATTGTGTCCCCACCTCACCCGGGAATCCGCTTAAACCCTTCGAACCTGTTCGATAGTTTACAAAAGGCGTGGACGTCTCTCGACGTCGAAATCGGGCGGTTCGCGCGTTTCGTCGGTATCGACGAAGTGAAATGTTCCCCCTCGCGGGGGCGGTCGCTCAGGCAAACTCACCCACCTCCGCTTCGAGTGCGCGCTCGGCCACGGTGAGCGCCTCGCGACGCTCGGCGAGCAACCCTTGATCGTCCTCGATTCCGCTTTCCAGTTCGTCGAGCACCGCCGCGACCGCACCGGGTGCGGGCCCGCCGACGGAATCACGACTCGCCACGCTCGCATCCGGGTCGAGCGCCGCCTCGACGGCCTCGCGCTCGACGTACGCCGAGAGCGAGTCGTCGAGCACCTCTTGGGCTGCTGCCTCGACGGCCGCGTAGTCGGCACCCTCCTCGACAGCCGTCGCAACTATTTCGTGCGCCGTGCGGAATGGCACGCCGTGCATCGCGAGCAGGTCGGCGACGCCGGTCGCGGTCGAAAACCCGTCACCTGCTGCGGCGGCCAACTCGGATTCGTTCCAGGACGCGGTCGCGACCGCACCCGCCGCGACCTCCGTCGCGGGGACGACCGCATCGACGGCGCTCCAGATGTGGGGCGTCGCCTCCTGGAGATCGCGGTTGTACGCCCGAGGCAACCCCTTGAGCGTCGTCAGCAACCCGTTGAGGCCGGCGCTCGTGGTCCCGGCGGCGGCCCGGACGAGTTCGAGCGTGTCGGGGTTCTTCTTCTGGGGCATGATCGACGAGGTCGAGGCGTAGTCGTCGTCGATCTCCACGTAGCCGTCGGCCGCGAACTCGACGAGATCGGTCGCCAGCCCCGAGAGCGTCACCGAGAGGATCGAAAGCGCGCTCGCCGCCTCGACGAGGAAATCCCGCGTCGAGACCGCGTCCATCGAGTTTTCGAGCACCGAATCGAACCCGAGCAGGTCGGCGGTGCGCTCGCGGTCGATATCGAACGGCGTGCCCGCGAAGGCCGCCGCGCCGAGCGGCGAGCGGTTCGTCCGGTCGTAGGCTTCGAGAAGCCGCCCCGTATCGCGTCCGAGCGCCTGCGCGTACGACGAGAGGAAGTGGCCCACGGTGATGGGCTGGGCGGGCTGACGGTGGGTGTAGCCGGGCATCGTCGTCTCGCAGTGCTCGCGCGCCTCATCGATCAGCGCCTCGCGGAGCACGAGCGTCGCCTCGATCGCATCGAGGAGTTCCTCGCGCAGGCGATACCGGATGCACGTCGCCACCTCGTCGTTGCGGCTCCGTGCGGTGTGCATCCGCCCGCCCTCGCTCCCTATGCGCTCGATGACAGCCGTCTCGATGGCGGCGTGGATGTCCTCGCCGTCGAGCGCGTCGTAACCCGTTTGCTCGACGTCGGCGAGCGCATCGAGGATCGTGCTCGCGCTCTCGTCGTCGATGATTCCCTGCTCGGCGAGCATCACGACGTGCGCGCGGTCGACTGCGAGATCCGCTTCGAACAGCCGCTCGTCCGCGTCCATCGAGGAGAGAAAGCCACGGGCGGGGCCGCCGCTGAAGCGCTCGCGGCGCACTACGTCGCCTCCCTCCTCGCTCATTTCAATTTCCTCCGCTCTCGCCCTCGTCGCTCACGCCGCCGTCGGCGGCCGCTTCGGGCTTGCTTGCATTCTCGATGACTTCTCCAGCGAGCCGCGACTGGAATCCGTGGTACTTCGCCACACCGGTGGCGTCGTTCTGCTCGATCCCGCCGCCGACGTCGGCGGTGTTGAACGAGGCTGCCGAGGCCGAATACACCCCGTAGGGACTCTCGCGGCCCACGGGTCTGGCCTGCCCGCCCTCCAGTTTGATCGTGACGGTGCCGGTGACACGCTCCTGCGTCGAGTCGATGAATCCGTCGAGCGCATCGACCAGCGGTGCGGCGAGCAGCCCCTCGTAGGCTTTCTCGGCCCACTCGTGGTCGACCTGCTTTTTGAAACTCCGCTCCTCCTTGGTGAGCACGAGGTCCTCGAGGGCTTCGTGCGCATTGAGAAGCACCGTGGCGGCGGGATGCTCGTAGTTCTCACGGACTTTGAGTCCGAGCATCCGGTCTTCCATCAGATCGGTGCGCCCGACGCCGTGTGCGCCGGCGACCGCGTTGAGCTGTTCGATGAGTTCGATCGCATCGGTCTCCTCGCCGTCGAGCGCGACCGGACGACCCTCGTCGAACTCGATTTCGAGCAGTTCGTGTCCGCCCTCGGGGGGCTGTGTCCAGTCGTAGATCTCCTCCGGCGGGACGTAGGAGGGCTCTTCGAGGTCCGATCCCTCGACCGAGCGGCTCCAGAGGTTGGTGTCGATGCTCCACGCACCGCCGTCGCCACCCTCGACAGGGAGATCGCGCTCGGCGGCGTACTCCTGTTCTGCCTCGCGGGTGAGCCCGAGTTCGCGCACCGGTGCGATCACGTCGAGATCGGAGGCGCGCCAGACGGTCTCGAAACGGAGCTGGTCGTTGCCCTTGCCCGTGCAGCCGTGGGCGAGCGCGGAACAGTCGTTTTCGATGGCGGTGTCGAGGATAGCCTGTGCGATCACGGGTCTGGCGAGCGCCGTCCCGAGGGGGTAGCCCTGATAGGTGGCGTTCGCCCGGACGGCGTCGAGGCAGGTCTCGGCGAAGGCCTCGCGCGCGTCGATCACGTGATGTTCGAGATCGAGCGCGGCGGCGGTCGCCTCGGCCTCGTCGAACTCGGCTTCGGGCTGGCCGACGTCGACGGTGACGCCGACGACCTCGTCGTAGCCGTACTCCTCCTCGAGGATCGGGACGCAGACGGTCGTGTCGAGCCCGCCGGAAAAGGCGAGGGCGATGCGGTCGGAATCGGGTGTGGATGTCGTGTCTGTCATCTGGTGTGGGAGTGATGGTTCGTCCAGCGAACCCTTCGGGTAGGCTGGAGAGCGTAGCGGATCGGTGGGAGAGAAGTGTATGCGGGCCTAAAGGCCCGGTCGTCGCGGTCGGAGCGCGCACGCGCCGGCGGTCGAAAACGAGCCGGCGTCGTGTGTCCGCGTCATATGCAGCCTGTGGATGGGCGACCTATTAAATGCTTCCGGCTCGGCAACGCTTGCACCGCCGACCATCACGATCATTCCGCTCGCACCCCTCCGGTGGCTATGTTCAGCCTCAACGTCCCGGTGCCCGGTCGGGTGAAACGCCTCGCGGCGACACTCCACCCTCGGCTGGCGGGCTTCAAGCGCGTGCGCGAGCGCCACTCGCTGGTCTGCAAACGCTTCGAATCCGAGGAGTACGATCGTCTCTCGGAGCGCGTCCGACGCGAGCTCGACGGCACGACACCGATCGAAGCACGCGCGACGACCATCGATTTCTTCGAAGAGCCCATTCGTGGTCCCGGACCGGTAGTCTATCTCGCCGTTGCGAGCCCGGGACTCGTGGCGATCCACGAGCGCCTCGTCGACGCCTTCGGCGCGATCGCCGACCTCGAAGGCGACGAGTACGTCCCCCACATCACCCTCGCCCGTGGGGGGAGCGTCGATCGTGCCGAGGCGCTCCGCGAGCGCCCCGTCGATCCGATCGAGTGGTCGATCTCCGAACTCAGTTTTCACGATGCGGTCCACGACGAGCGCGCTGGAACCCTCTCGCTGCCGGTGTCGTACTGAGAAAGAACGGTTACTGCCAGTCGGCGAGCGTGGCTGCCTCGGCGAGCGGAAGCGACAGCCAGGCGTCGTCCCGCGAGATATCGGCGATGACGAACCGCTCGACGGTGCCGTCATCGTCGACCGAGCCCATGACGTCCTCCGCGGAGCCGGCTGTCGCCACAGCGGCCGTATCTGGCGTCATACTATGTGAGTACATACCAACGATATATAAACTCACCGGACTGTGGTAACGACAGTGCCGGACAGCAGTCTCCGACATCGTTGTTCACATTACGACGATCATGTAAAACAACGGTACCGAAGTTGGGCGACGCGTTAACACAAAACTTATGCGCATACGGCAAAGCTTCACTAACTGGAATGAGAGACGATAACAGCCAGACGCGACGTCGTTTCCTGAAAACGACCGGTGGTGCGGCGGGGGCGCTCGCGCTCGCCGGCTGTACGGGTGGCGGCGGGGGCAACGACTCCGGCGGCAACGGTTCCGGTGACAACGGGAGCGGTGGTGCCAACGGGTCGGGTGGCAACGGGAGCAGCCAGCAGACCCAACAGGAGATCGAGGCCGATCCTTCGAAGACGCTCAAACGGATCATGACGGGGACGATCACGACCCTCGATCCGATCGAAGCGACCGACGAGTCCAGCGGCTACGTCAATCAGCAGCTCTACGACATGCTGATGAACTACCCGGACGGGAAAGCCGACCCGAAAAAGGGACTCGCCAAGAGTTTCGAACTCTCCGACGACAACACGACCTACACGTTCACGCTGAAGGACGCGACGTTCCACAACGGCGATACGGTCACGGCACAGGACATCGTCTACTCCTGGGAGCGTCTGGCAGCTTCGTCGAACTCGAAACGTGCGCCCTTCATTCTCGACTCGCTCGGCGTCAAACACGAGACGACGACGCAGGAAGGCGAGGAGACGTACAAACCCGGTTCGCTCGCGATCAACGCCAAGGACGAGACGACCTTCGAAGTCACGCTCTCGGCCCCGTTCCACGCGGCCCAGGAGATGATGGCCTACAACTCCTTTGCCGTGCTGCCCGAGGGATACGTCGGCGATATCGAGGGCTACGACGGCGAAGTATCCCAGAAAGAGCTCTCCACCAGCAAACCGGTCGGTGCCGGTCCGTTCAAACTCAAGGAGTGGAACTCGGGTACCAGTGCTGAAGTCGAGCGGTTCGACGACTATCACGGCGGGAAGGCCTCCGTTGCCGGCGTCCGCTGGCAGGTGTTGGAGAAATCATCGCCCCGCTATAACTACGCGATGAATAAGAACGCGGATGTCTTCACGATTCCGACCTCCCAGTACGACCCGAGCAAGGTCAACGTCCAGCGCGGTCCCGACGATCTCGGTCGGGAGTTCGGTACCTACGGACAGGTCCGCAACGGCTCGACGCTCCAGTATCTCGCAGTTCCCGAAATCAACACCTACTACGTCGGGTTCGACATGTCGAAGGTACCGAAACCGGTGCGACAAGCCTTCGCCTATGCGGCGAACCAGCAGCAGTTGACCAAACAGGTCTTCAAGGGCCGTGGTGTTCCTGCCTTCCATATCACGCCGAAATCGATCTATCCGGGCGGCGGCTCGAAGGCCTACGACAAACACGCCAAACAGAACTACCCCTACGGCTACAACAAAAGCCAGCTCCAGAAGGCCCAGAAAGTGATGAAGGACGCGGGCTACGGCCCGAACAACCGCTTCACAATCCAGTGGACTCAATACCAATCTGATACGTGGCTCGAACTGGGCAAACTGTTCCGTGATCAACTGTCGAGCGCGTTCATCGACATGCAGATTCAGCAGACCCCGTTCGCGACCCTCACCGAGCGCGGTCGCAGCGGCAAACTCGAAGTTTACACGCTCGGCTGGATTGCCGACTGGCCGGCCCCGGACAACTTCCTGCAGCTGCTCAACCCGCCACAGACCGACACGTCCTCCGACGCGCCGCTGTCGTACATCAACTGGAAGCCGGAGAACGGCGATGCGGCACAGCGGGCATCCAAGGCGTACGAGGCGGTCTCGAACAACCAGGCACCGACGAAACAGGCCCAGCAGGCCCGCAACAAGGCCTACGTCAACATGGAGGAGGCCAACTGGGAAGACGTCGGCTTCCTGCCGCTCTACCACAGCCTCGGTGAACGCTTCGCGTACAACTGGGTCGACATTCCGCCGTACGGCGGGATGGGCGACAGCCGCCAGATGTACAACGACGTGAAGATCGCGAAGAACCGCCAGTAACCACACCCTCCACGGTGTGTGGTTTGCAGTTCCGATGTTCGGTGGTGATCGATCGCGCCGAGAGCCGTCCGAACCTAACCGAAAACTATAATGAATCCACATCACATACGAACGTGCAGCATGAGAGCTAGTTTCGCGGTGAGTACTGTCCCATGAGTCGCTGGAGCTACTTCCTCCGGCGGCTCGTGCTCTCGATCCCGGTCATCCTCTTCGGGACGACGATCGTCTTCATGCTCGTCCGTCTGGGACCGATCGACCCGGCGGCGGCGATCGTCGGCATGGGCAACCCGCAGGGGATCGAACGGATCCGTGAACAACTCGGTCTGACACAGCCGCTCTGGCAGCAGTATATCGACTTCATGATCAACATGTTCACCCTCGATCTCGGCCAGTCGTGGGTCATCCAGCCCGGCCGGGACGCCTACAGTCTCGTCGCGAGCTACGCGCCCCGGACGATCTGGCTCGGCTTCTGGTCGGTCGTCATCGCGCTGTTCATCGGCATCCCGCTCGGCTTCTACGCCGGGCTCAACCCGAACACGGGTGGGGACTACTTCGCCTCGTTCGGCGGGATCGTCTGGCGGGCGATGCCGAACTTCTGGCTGGCGATCCTCCTCGTGAGCGTGCTCGTCCAGTCTCAGGACCTCCTCTTCGGCTTCAACTGGTCGAACTGGCTCGTCACGACCGATATCCTCTCGCCGCCGAACTTGCGATTCCTCTCGACCCCGCTCGAAGCCATCACGAACCCGATCGACTGGTGGGTTTCGACCGGCGCGAACGGCTCGTTCCTCGCGGCGCTGAAACAGATCGCGCCCGCGGCGATCGTGCTCGGGTCGGCCTCGATGGGTAACGAGATGCGCATCGGTCGCACCGCGATCCTGGAGACGATCAACTCCGACTACGTCGAGACGGCGCGCGCGAAGGGCGTCTCCGGGCGCAGCCTCATCTGGAAACACGTCTTCCGCAACGCGCTGATCCCGCTGGTGCCGATCATCACCGGCGAGGCGTTCCTCCTGGTCGGCGGCTCGGTGCTCGTCGAGACGGTGTTCGCCATCAACGGGATCGGTTATCTGTTCTATCAGGCAGCACTCAACGCGGATCTCCCGCTGTTGGGTGCGCTGATGTTCATCTTCATCCTGATCACCGTCTTCACGAACATCCTTCAGGATCTGCTGTACACGCTGATCGACCCGCGCGTCGGCTACGAAAGCGAGTAATCCATGAGTGAGACACAATCCGACGAAGAAGTACCGCTCCGAGACCGCATCGCGGCGAACCCGCGTCCAGCGCTGCAGTGGCTCGCCGGTGCGCTCGTCCTGCTGGCCGTCGAGTTCGGCGCGTTCATCGGCGTCATCATCCAGCTCGCGCTGACGGCGGTCCGCCTGCTCCCGTCGAACCCGGGAGCGGCCGCGCTCGCGAGCGCCGGTGAGGCCGCCGAGTCGATCCCGACGCTGCTCACGCGCGGCCTCATTCCGAACCAGGGCTATCAGACCGCGAGCGGCGAGTGGATGGGGACGTTCCTCGGACTGGAACCGGCGTACGCGTGGCTGCTGCGGGTCGTCCTCATCTACGCCTACGCGTTCGTCTGGCTCGGCTGGTTCTGGGTCGGTTACCGCTGGTTCCGCAAACACTACCGGTACGCCGACTGGACGCCACGGGACGACGTCGTCGACCGACTGCGCTCCCATCGGTGGGGCCAGTTCGGTTTCGTGCTCGTGCTCGCCTTCTTCGTGCTGGCGCTGTTCGCGCCAGCGCTCGGCCCGACGACCGTCGACGCGAACATCCAGAGTCCCTACACGCATTACACGAAATACTACGACGACGAGATCGAGTCGGTATCGAACGTCACCGTCGGCACCGCGAATCTCGGCTCGACCTCGCAGGGGGCCGGCGGCGAGAACGTCGGTCCGTGGAGCTACGACGACTACGGACGGTTCCATCCGTTCGGGACGCTCACAGATGGGAAGGATCTCTTCACGTTCATGGCGGCGGGGGCGCGCATCTCGCTGATGATCGGCCTCGTCTCGCTGCTGATCGCGGGATTCATTGCCACCGCGCTCGCCATGCTGACGGCCTACTACAAGGGTCTCGCCGATCTCGCGGCGGTCATCACCAGTGACTCGATCCAGTCGCTACCCGTTTTGCTGGTGTTGATCCTTGCTTCCGCAGTCTTCGGCAACACGTGGATCGCGAACCTCTACAACGGGGCGGTACTGCTGATCGCGATCTTCTCGGTCACGTACTGGCCGTTCTTCTGGCGGGCGCTGCGTGGTCCGGCGCTCCAGATCTCCGAACAGGAGTGGATCGACGCCGCAAAGAGTTTCGGCCAGAAGCCCCGAACGATCATGCAGAAACACATGTTCCCCTACGTCGTCGGCTACCTGCTGATCTACGCATCGCTGACGCTCGGCGGCATCATCATCGCCGTCGCCGGACTGTCCTATCTCGGTCTCGGCATCACGCCGCCGACGCCGGAGTGGGGACGCGCGATCTCCGCCGGCCAGCCCTACGTGGCGACCGCCTCGTGGCATATCTCGCTGATCCCGGGCATCATGATCACGCTCATCGTCGTCGGGTTCAACGCGCTCGGCGACGGCATCCGTGACGCGCTCGATCCCCAGAGCGAGGGTGGCGAGGACACCGGTGGCGAGGCCGCCGTCGCCGGGGGTGGTGGCGCGTGAGCAGCCAACTCCCGCGCGAGCGCACCGCGGGCGAGACCGTGCTCTCCGTCGAGAACCTCCGGACGGCCTTCTTCACCGACAAGGAGACGATCCGCGCGGTCGACGGCGTGAGCTTCGACGTCCGTGAGGGCGAGACGGTCGGCATCGTCGGCGAGAGCGGCTCGGGCAAGAGCGTGACGGCACGCTCGATCATGGGGTTGATCAAATCCCCGGGGCGCGTTCTCGACGGCGCGGTCAACTTCCGCGACCGCGACGTGCTCTCCCGACTGGTCGACTCGAATCGGAAGCGGACGGCCGACGTCGCCGGCCTCTCCGGGGCAGAGCGGGCCGACGCCGTCGACGAGGACGACTTCGCGTTCGTCGAGGAGTGGGATGGCGACGAGCCAGCCGACGGCTACGTCGACGTCACTCGGGTCCCGGATTCGGCGCTCCGAACGCTCCGTGGCAACGGCATCGCCATGATCTTCCAGGATCCGCTGAGTTCGCTCAATCCCGTCTACACCGTCGGCAATCAGATCAAGGAGGCGCTCAGGCTCCATCAGGGGCTTCGGGGCCAGGAGGCGACCGAGGAGGCGATCAACCTGCTCGAAGCCGTCTCGATCCCCGACGCCAAACGCCGCGTCACGGAGTACCCCCACCAGTTCTCCGGCGGGATGCGCCAGCGCGCGGTCATCGCGATGGCGCTGGCCTGCGAGCCGAAACTGCTCATCTGTGACGAGCCGACGACGGCGCTCGACGTGACGATTCAGGCACAGATCCTCGAACTCCTGTCCGATATTCAGGAGGAACGCGGGCTGTCGATCGTCTTCATCACCCACGACATGGGCGTGATGGCCGAGATCGCCGACCGGCTCAACGTGATGTACGCCGGCGAGATCGTCGAGACCGCGCCCGTCGAGGAGGTGTTCGAAAATCCGAAACATCCCTACACGCAGGGGTTGCTCGAATCGATCCCCGGTCGCCATCCCGGCGAGGATCGGCTCCGAACGATCGAGGGTGACGTGCCGACGCCGAACGAGCCCGCGACCGACTGTCGGTTCTCGCCGCGGTGTCCGGAGGCGTTCGCCGAGTGCGAGAGCGTCCATCCGGTCTCGGTGCCGGTGAACGAGGAGGCGAGCGATCACACCGCCGCCTGCCTGCTCTATCCCGAGGACCAATCGCGCGAGAGCGCCGTGGAGACCCATCGGCGGCGCGGTGAGGACAGCGAGGAGGCACTCAATGAGTGAAACGATTCAGCGCGAGACGGAGGTATCGAGCGGCGAGACGCTGGTCGATGTCGAGAACCTGAAGACCTACTACGAGGGCGGCGGGCTGCTCTCCGACGAACCGGTCAAGGCCGTCGACGACGTGACCCTCCGGATCGAGCGCGGCGAGACGCTCGGGCTGGTCGGCGAATCCGGCTGTGGGAAGACCACGCTCGGGCGGACGCTCGTCCAGTTGGAGTCGGCGACCGCCGGCACGGTCGAATTCGACGGCACCGACGTCACGAAGCTGTCGGGCAGCGAGCTGAAGAACTGGCGGCGGAACGCCCAGATCGTCTTCCAGGACCCCGAATCGAGCCTCAACGATCGGATGACCGTCGGCGAGATCATCCGCGAACCGCTCGACGTCCACGACTGGAAGTCGCCGCGCGAGCGTCGCCAGCGCGTGCGCGAACTGCTCGAAACCGTTGGGCTGCGCGAGGAGCACTATTACAGGTATCCCCACCAGTTCTCCGGCGGCCAGCGCCAGCGCGTCGGCATCGCCCGCGCGCTCGCGCTCTCGCCGGAGTTCATCGTGCTCGACGAACCCGTGAGCGCGCTCGANGGCGGCCAGCGCCAGCGCGTCGGCATCGCCCGCGCGCTCGCGCTCTCGCCGGAGTTCATCGTGCTCGACGAACCCGTGAGCGCGCTCGACGTCTCCGTGCAGGCGAAGATCCTGAACCTCCTGGAGGAGCTGCAAAACGAGTTCGGGCTCACGTATCTGTTCATCGCGCACGATCTCTCCGTGGTGCGCCACATCTGTGATCGCGTCGCGGTGATGTATCTCGGCAACATCATGGAAGTCGGTCCCGCCGAGGAACTGTTCGCCGACCCGTCGAACCCCTACACGCACGCGCTGCTGTCGGCGATCCCCGAGGCAGACCCCCAGAGCGACAAGGAGCGGATCACGCTGCGGGGCACCCCGCCGAGCCCGCGCGATCCGCCGACGGGCTGTCCGTTCAGCACGCGCTGTCCGGCGAAGATCAGGCCCGAGAAATATCGCGACACGGACGACGAACTCTGGGAGCGCATCGAGGTGTTCCGTGAGGTGTTGCGCGAACGCGACCGAGCCGAACGATCGCTCTCCGAGCGGGCGCGCGCACTGCTCGGCATGGAGACCCGGTTTTCGGACGTCGACGAGATGCACGAGGAGCTGTTCGGCGACGTGGCGGTGCCGCCGGCGATCCAGGAGCAGCTCGACGCGGTGGAAGAACGCCTGCGCGACAACGACGAGGCGGGCGCGATCGCCCTCCTGCGCGAGGAGTTCGGCAGCGAGTGCGACACGGAGATGCCGGCCCACCACGAGGTGAGCACGGCCGGTCGGACGAGCCTCTGTCACCGCCACAAGGACGAACACGAGGAACCCGACGAGTTCTTCACCCACACCGTCTTCGGCGAGCAGTGATGGCCGCCGACCGGCCACGCCCGGCGGCGCTCCGGCTGCGCCAGGCGATCGACGCGCTCGTCTACGGCGTCGCGTTCGTGGCCGCCCTCGTCGCGATCGCGGCGATCGTGAGCGTCCCGCTCGGCTGGGGGCTGGTCGGCGTGAAGTTCGCCCTGTTTTTCGTCGGTTTCTTCGTCTTCGGTATCTCGGCGTTCCAGCTCCGCCCGACGCCGCCGTGGAAGGACGACGACCCGGCCGACGAGCGCGAGGAGACGCGCTTCCAGGCGGCCGTCCAGCGGTTGCCGCCGCTCGGGCGGTACGGGCTCGCGCCCGACGATCGGCTGTCGTCGCCGGCGAAACTGTTCGTCGCGAGCGTGCTCGTGTTGCTCACCTCGTTCGTGATGGAGACGGGGTTCGGCATCGCCGCCTGAGACCGCACCGAGCAACAGGCTTTACACCCCACGAGTCCCAGCGCGCGTATGCCCGAAACGAGCGAGAACCCGGATCAGGGCGACCGGCTCGCCGCCCGTGCCGACGGTCTGAAGGAGGCGTGGGCGGCCACGCTCGACGACATGGACGCTCTCGCCGCCGAGTACGAGGCCGACGGCTGGGCAACGCTCACCATCCCGGCCGGCCACACGGCGACCGAAGCGCCCGAGAGCGGCGACGAGGAGCGCTTCGGCCTGGTCTACGTGATCCCCGACAACTACGCCGAGGAGTTCTCCGATGTGTTCGACGACGGCGAGTTCCCGCGCTACGACGTCTTCCGCAACGAGTCGCACGGCCAGGTGTTTCTGGTGACGCTGCTCGCCGATCCCGACAGCGAGACGGCGGTGTTCGTCGCCGGCGGGTTCGAGCGCCGTGGCTCGCGGCCGTTGATGGGGGCCGCCAGCGAGGCTGGGACGATGTACACCCATCTCCAGACGCTCGACGGCACGCGGCTGGGTTCGTTCGAACACGACGACCCCGAGAAGTTCTTCCCGGCGACCGATTACGACGCCGTTCGGTAGCCCGCGAAGTGGAAGGACTTTGTAGGTGGGCGGCCCACTGACCCATCATGAACGTCGCCGACGCGATGACGCCGCGCGAGTCGCTCGTTACGGTTTCGCTGCCCGGGACGCGCGACGACGCGCTCGAATACCTCCAGGAGCGATCGTTCTCCTCGGTTCCCGTCGTCAAGGGCGAGGGCGACGACGAGGAGTTCCGGGGGCTGGTCTCGCGACAGACGCTCATCGAACGGCCCGACGAGGACCAGCTCGCCCTGCTGGTCGAGGAGGGACCGACGACGACTATCGATACCGCCATCGAGACGGTCGCCGCGACGATGGTCGAAGAGCGCGCCCGTCGCGTCCCGGTGGTCGACGGCTATCTGGAGGGGATCATCACCGTCACCGACGTCGTGCGAGCCATCGCCGAGGGTGACGCCGCCGGCGACACGCAGGTCGGCGAGCTCGCCTCTCGAACCGCGAACGCAGTCTACGTCGATACGCCGCTGACGGTCGCCGAGCGCGAACTCTCACACTCGGGCGTGCCCTACGCCGTGGTGCTCGACGACGACGGCGAGATGTGTGGCATGCTCACCGAGCCGGACATCCTCGAGGTGGCACGGGTCGTCGAAGGCGAGGCCGAGACCGGCGAATCGATCGCCGATCAGGACGACGACTGGATGTGGGAGGGGATCAAGGCCGTCGGCAACCGCTACTTCCCGACGCGCAACGTCGAGATCCCCCACGAGCCGGTGCGCGAGTTCATGACCGCCGACGTCGTGAGCGTCGGCACCACGCGGACCGCACAGGAGGCCGCACGGGCGATGATCACGAACGACATCGAACAGATCCCGCTGGTTAGCGGGAGCGAGCTCATCGGCATCGTCCGGGATATCAACCTCCTGGAGGCGCTCGATGGCTGATGCGACGGCCGGCGCGGACGCCGACACGCTCGCCGAACTCGCCAAGCGCCGCGGCTTCTTCTTTCCCGCGAACGAGGCCTACGGCGGTGCGAGCGGCTTCTACACCTACGGGCCCGAGGGCGCGGCGCTGAAGCGCAACCTCGAAGCGAGCTGGCGCGAGCGGTTCGTCACCCGCGAGGACAACATGGAGATCTCCTCGCCGACGGTCACGCCGGAGTCGGTGTTCGAGGCTTCCGGCCATCTCGACGGCTTCGACGACATGATCCTCGAGTGTCCCGAGTGCGGTGCGAACCACCGCGCCGACCATCTCGTCGAGGACAACACCGAGATCGAGGAGGCCGAGAGTTTCGGCACCGATCGCATCGCCGAACTCGTCGCCGAGCACGGGATCGCCTGCCCGTCGTGTGGAACCGAACTGGCCGGCGAGTCCGTCGAGGCGTTCAATCTGATGTTCGAGACGACGATCGGGCCGGGCTCCTCGTCGCCGGGCTATCTGCGTCCCGAGACCGCACAGGGCATCTTCGTCGAGTTCCCCCGGCTGGCCGAGTACGCGCGCAATCAGCTCCCGTTCGGCGTCGCCCAGATCGGCCACGGCTACCGTAACGAGATCAGCCCTCGGCGCTCGCTCATTCGCGTCCGTGAGTTCACGATGGCCGAACTCGAACAGTTCGTCGATCCCGAGAGCGACGCACCACCGATCGAGCGCGTCGAAGACGTCACCCTGCCGCTCTATTCGGCGGTTGCACAGGAGGGTGAGGGAAGCATCGAGCGCATGAGCGTCGCCGAAGCGCTCGACAGGGGCGTCGTCGAAAGCGAGTGGATCGCCTACTATCTCGGTATCGCCACGGAGTGGTACGAGGCGGTCGGCGTCGACATCGAGCGGTTCAGATACCGCCAGCACCTGCCCGACGAACTCTCACACTACGCGAGCGACTGCTGGGACGCCGAGGCCGAACTCGACGACAACTGGATCGAGATCACCGGGTTCGCCGACCGGGGTGCCTACGACCTCTCGAAACACGATTCCCACTCCGACGAGGCGTTCTCGGTGTTCAGACCCTACGACGAGACGAAGACCGTCGAGCGGCCCTCGGTCGAGCCCGACATGAGCTATCTCGGGCCGGAGTTCGGCGCGGACGCCGGCGACGTGGCCGACGAACTCGCCGCGCTCGCCGAGCGGAACCCGTCGGCGTTCGACGGCGACGAAGTGGCGGTCGAACTCGACGGCGAGCAGTACGAACTACCGACCGAGAAAACCGGGTTCGCAGTCCGGTCGGAGACCATCACCGGCGAGCACGTCACGCCCCACGTCATCGAGCCGTCGTTCGGCATGGGGCGCGTGCTCTACACCGTTCTCGTCCACAGCTATCGCGAGGACGAGGTCGAGGGCGAACCCCGGAGCTATCTCGCCCTCCCCTCGGAGCTCGCACCGACGTTCGTCGGCGTGTTCCCGCTGATGGACAAGGACGGGCTCGGCGAGCGCGCCAACGAGATCGCCGCCGACCTGCGCGCGGCCGGCTTCGCGGTGGAGTACGACGACTCGGGTAACATCGGGCGGCGCTACCGCCGTCAGGACGAGGTCGGGACGCCCTACTGCGTCACCGTCGATTACGAATCGCTCGACGAGGGGACGGTGACGGTGCGCGAGCGCGACTCCACGGCGCAGACGCGCATCGCGATCGACGAGCTGCCCGCCCGACTCACGGCGCTGCGGGCGGGCGAGTCGCTCGTCGACTGATGGGCGAGCTCAAGCGCCGAGCCGTCCACGCCAGCGGCACGGCGCTGCCGGCGGCGTATCTCCTCGATATCATCAGCTACGAGCAGTTCCGCTGGCTGCTCGTCGCCGGCTCGGTCGTCGTCTGCTGTCTCGAAGCCCTGCGCCTGTTCGTCGGCCTCGACTGGCGGCTCTACGACGAGCTCACCCGCGAGTACGAACAGGACAACCTCGCGGGCTACGCGCTCTACACGTTCAGCGGCACCGCCGTCGCGCTCGTCTTCCAGCCCGCGATCGCCATTCCCGCAATCTTGATGCTGACGATCGCCGACCCGCTCAGCGGCCTGCTGGGCTCCGGCGAACTCCAGAGCATGAAGGAACTGTCGGTGCTCGCGGTCACGTTCGCGGTCTGTTTTCTCATCGCGGTCCCGTTCGTCACCCCCATTCCCGCGGTCTGCGGTGCGTTCGCCGCGACGCTCGCCGACGGCGTCAAACCCGTCGTCCGGGGGTACGTCGTCGACGACAACCTCACGATCCCGATCGCGGCGGCGGTCGCCATCACGATTGGACTCCGACTTACCGCTCATGGGCTCCCATTTGCTTCCGGCTAAGCGACCGCCACGAACCCCGATTTCACTTTCACCCGCATCTGCGAACGCTTATTCGGGATGGCCCGGTAGAACGGCCCAATGGCGACCACCGGTGAGGAGTACGTCGAGCGCCCGCTCGTCGAACCGGGCGTGCTCGAACGCCGGCGCTATCAGGCCGAACTCGCCGACCAGGCCGCGAGCGGGCACACGCTCGTCTGTCTGCCGACTGGACTCGGAAAGACCACGGTGAGCCTGCTCGTGACCGCCCAGCGCCTCCACGAGCAGGGCGGGACGTCGCTGCTGCTCGCGCCGACGAAACCCCTGGTCACTCAGCACGCCGAGTTCTATCGCGCGGCGTTGACGATCCCGGACGACGAGATCGTGGTGTTCACCGGCGAGGTCAGTCCCGACGACCGCGAGGAGCTGTTCGAGCGCGCGCGGGTCGTCATCGCCACCCCGCAGGTCGTCGAGAACGACCTCATCGGCGGTCGCATCGATCTCTCCGATACTACTCATCTCACGTTCGACGAGTGTCATCGCGCGTCGGGCGACTACGCCTACAACTACATCGCCGAGCGCTATCACGCCGACGCCGAGCAGCCATTGGTAACGGGGATGAGTGCCTCGCCGGGTGGGGACCGGGAGGCGATCCAGTCGGTCTGTGAGAACCTCGGGCTGGCGAACGTCGCGGTGATGACCGAAGAAGACGCCGACGTCGCCGACTACACCCACGATACGTCAGTCGAGTGGGAGCGCGTGACGCTGCCCGACGAGATCCTCGCCATCCGGGATTCGCTCGTCGCGGTGATCGAAGACCGGCTGGAGAAGCTGAAGGAGCTCGGCGTCTCGCACACGACGAGCGCGGACATCTCCCAGCGCGACCTCAACCGGATCCGGAGCGAGCTCCAGCAGCTCATCGACAACGATCAGTCGGAGGGCTACGAGGGGATGAGCATCCACGCCGAGGTGATGAAGCTCCGACGGGCGGTGACGCTCGCCGAAACCCAGAGCGTGGAATCGCTCAGACGGTATTTCGAGCGCCAGCGCAACGCCGCGCGCTCGTCGGGCGCGTCGAAGGCGAGCCAGCGGCTCGTCTCCGAGGCCAAAGTGAGAGAAGCGATGGAGCAGGCGGAGACGTACGACGATCTCCATCCGAAGTTCCGCCGGACGCGAATCTTGCTCGCGCAGTGTCTCGGCATCGACGGCGGCGAGCGCGTCATCGTCTTCACCGAGTCGAGGGACACCGCCGAAACCCTCACCGAGTTCCTTGGCGCACACTTCGAGACCCGGAAGTTCGTCGGGCAGGGCGACAAGGAGGGGTCGGACGGGATGACTCAGAACGAACAGCAGGAGACCCTCGACGCGTTTCGCGCCGGGGAGTTCGAGGTGCTGGTCTCGACGTCGGTCGCCGAGGAGGGGCTCGACGTACCCGAGGTTGATCTAGTGCTGTTCTACGAACCCGTACCCACTGCCATCCGCTCGATCCAGCGCAAGGGCCGGACGGGACGACAGACCGAGGGTCGGGTGATGGTGTTGCTCGCCGAGGACACCCGCGACGAGGCCTACTTCTGGAAATCCCGCCACGAGCAGTCACGAATGACCGACGAGCTCGACAGTTTGAAGAGCGCCGCCGGCGCGATCGAGTCCGATCTCGCTCAGCAGGGACTCGACGCGTTCGAGGGCAATGGGACCGCGTCGCCGGAAACCGGTGCAACGGCCGGCGACGGCGGACAGTCGGGGCTGTCGTCGTTCGCCGTGCCCGGCGAAACCGATCCGACGGACGAAACGACTGGCGAGACGACCGAGACCGACGGGACGTCCGAATCGGATTCCAAGGGTGCAACCGACGACGAGGGAGTGGTAGCGACCGCGGCGGGCGACGATGGCGTCGAGATCGTCGTCGATCAGCGCGAGCTCGACGCCTCGATCGCCCGCGATCTCTCGACGCGCGAGGACTGTGAGACGCGCCTCGAAACGCTCGCCGTCGGCGATTACGTGCTCTCCGACAGAGTCGTGGTCGAGCGCAAGTCAGTGAGCGACTTCCTCGACACCCTCACCGGCGGCGATCGCTCGCTCTTCGAGCAGGTCGGCGACGCGGCGCGCCACTACGCCCGGCCCGTGGTGCTCATCGAGGGCGACGACCTCTACGGCGAGCGAAACGTCCATCCGAACGCGATCCGGGGCGCGCTCGCCTCGCTGGCGGTGGATTTCGGTGCGAGCGTGCTCCGGACGACCGACGAATCCGACACGGCCGATCTCCTCCACGTGATCGCGGGCCGCGAGCAGGAGGTGGCCGACCGCGAGGTGAGCGTCCACGGCGAGAAGGGAGCCAAAACGCTCACCGAACAGCAGGAGTACGTCGTGAGCGCGATCGCGGACATCGGACCTGTGACCGCGCGCGCCCTCCTGGAGGAGTTCGGCACCGTCGAGGGCGTGATGATCGCCAACGAAGCGGACCTCCTGGCGGTGTCGGGCGTCGGCGAGGTGACCGCCGAACGCATCCGCGAGGTCGTCGGCAGCGACTACGATCCCTGATCGGCGGCGATAGCTTCTTTGATCGGACTACCGATCGTCTCAGTATGGGCATCACGCGCCGCGGATCACGCTGGCTCGGCTATTTCGTCCTGCTGGCAGGTCTCGGACTGTCCGCCCTCATCGAGTTCAGTAGCCTCATCGCGTTTGTTCTGGCAGGCCTGTGGCTTGTTGCCGGATTAGTGTTCGTCCTCGCTGGTTTTGAGACACCCTTGACCGAGCGATTCGGCTGGCATCGATTTTTCGGCCTCGGATTTTCAATGGCTGGTCTCATTCAACTGATGACCGGTCTGTTTTTCAGGACTGGTGACGGTGGGATGTTCTACGCCGTCGCTACCCTCTCGATGGCTGTGTTGTTCGCGTTCATGGGCTTCGATATCGCACGCGATGGCCCACATTTCGATATCGATCCGGACGAAACGGTCTGACTACTTCCGGGCGGTCCGCATCGCGTCGAGCGCCTCGGCAGCCTCGTGGGCGGCGGCGAGATACTCGCGCGTCCGTCCGAGATCATCGGTTTCCTCGGCCGTGGCCGCCAGTTCGTGGAGCGTGCGCGACAGCGACGCCTCGGCCGCTTCGAGGTCGCTCGCCCCGCTTGCGGGCCGGGCAGCCGGGTCCGGCTGCTGCTCGTTCGTCCGGATCGTGCCGTCGGTTCGAGCCGCAGTCTGCCGGTTCTGTGCTGGCTGTGTCGGATTCTGCGGCTGTTGGGTCGGGGTTCGTGTGGTCTGTTCCCCGCTCGGGTTCGGCTGCGTACGCGGCTGTTCGCTGGCGGATTGTTCGTCGTTCGCGTTCGCGGCTGTGGTCTCGTCGTTTGCGTCCGTGGTGGCTGTTCGGTCGTCCGCCCCGCTGTCGTCCGCGGACTGTTGGCAGGTCGGACAGAACGTCTGACCGTCGTAGCGAAAGAGCGGGCTTCCACAGCGATCACAGTGAGTGTCGGTCATCGTCGCGCCCTGGAGCAGCAGTTCGCTCATCTGCTCGGTCGTCTCACGCTTTTCGTCCTCCTCGGCGAAGCGCTCGCGCAGTTTCTCGCGTTCGGCTTCCTTGTCGAACTCGCTCATACCCGATCAAGGCGTCGCGCTTCAAAAAGGACTGTGGGTGTGCTCGCAGCGCCGTAACTGCGGACGACAGCCATCGTGCTGGCGATTCTGCGGTGAATCGACGACGGTGGGGGAGTTCGATTCGAGTCCGCCACGCGGCCAAACCGGGTAAACTTGCGTGGAAAATAGTGGGGTTCCGAAGCGCTTTAGCCCGCTCCGCGAGTCATTCCGGTATCATGGTCAAAGTGAGCGTGGTTGGTGCGGCGGGCACGGTGGGGGCGGCCGCGGGCTACAACATCGCGTTGCGCGGCATCGCCGACGAGATCGTTTTCGTGGACATCCCCGATCAGGAGGACACGACCGTGGGGCAGGCCGCCGACGTCAACCACGGCGTGGCCTACGATACGAACACGACGATCCGGCAGGGCACCTACGAGGACACCGCCGGCTCGGACGTGGTCGTCATCACCGCCGGCATCCCGCGCGAGCCCGGCCAGAGCCGACTCGATCTCGGTGAGGACAACGCGCCGATCATGGAGGATATCGGCGACTCGCTGGCCGAGCACAACGACGAGTTCGTCTCGGTCACGACTTCGAACCCGATGGACCTGCTGAATCGCCACCTCTACGAGATGGGCGACAGACCCAGAGGCCACGTCATCGGCTTCGGCGGCCGGCTCGACTCCGCGCGCTTTCGCTACGTACTCGCCGAGCGCTTCGACACACAGGTCCAAAACGTGGACGCGACGATCCTCGGCGAGCACGGCGACGCACAGGTGCCCGTCTTCTCCAAGGTGCGCATCGACGGCGAGGACCGCTCGTTCGGCGACGACGAGCGCGCGGACATCCTGGAAGGGCTCCAGGAGAGCGCGATGAACGTCATCGAGCGCAAGGGCGCGACCCAGTGGGGGCCGGCGACCGGCGTCGGTCACATCGTCGAGTCGATCGTCCGCGACACCGGCACGGTGCTCCCGGCCTCGGTCCCGCTCGACGGCGAGTACGGCCACGAGGGCGTGAGCGTCGGTGTTCCCGTCAAACTCACGAGCGATGGCGCGGAAGTCGTCGACTGGACGCTCTCGGAGTACGAGCGCGAACAGCTCGGCCAGGCCGCCGACAAGCTCGAAGAGCAGTACGACGCGATCCGCTGAGCCGAGCGAGCTTTCCTTTCGCACCGCGTAGCGCCGCCGTGGAGCTGCACGTCCGCTACGAGGGTGACGACGATCCGGACAAATGCACCGCCCGCAAGCTCGCCCGGTTCGATCTCGCCACCCTCCATCGCTCGGCCCGCGAAACGCCCCCTGGCGTGGTGTTGAACCCCCACGCCGAGCAGGCGCTGTCGCCGGCCGACCGCCGCGACGTCACGCCCGAACGGCTCGTCGCGCTCGATTGCTCGTGGGAGACCGCCGAGGCCGAGCAGTTCTCGCTCGGCGGGCCACACCGGGCACTGCCCTTTCTGGTCGCGGCCAACCCGGTGAACTACGGCACCCCGTTTCAGCTGACGACCGTCGAGGCGCTCGCGGGCGCGCTCTGTGTTCTCGGCGAGCGCTCCCACGCCGAGAAACTCCTCGCGAAGTTCCGCTGGGGCCACACTTTCCTCGAACTCAACGACGAACCGCTACGGCGCTACGCCGACTGTGCGGATTCGGGCGACGTCGTCGCCGTCCAGGAGGAGTATCTCGCCGCCGAGTAGCCCGTTTCGGAAACCCTTAACCCCGCCGACGCGTTGCGAGCGGTATGGCCAGATTCGACCAAGCGGAAGCGCGCATTCTCGAGAAGATGATCTGCATGCGCTGTAACGCCCGCAACCCTGCCGGAGCGGACAGCTGTCGGAAGTGTGGCTACAAGAACCTTCGCCGGAAGGCTCGCGAGCGCCGCAGCGCCTGAGACGGCTGCCCGGAATCCTTTTGCGTCGCACACGTCTATTCGGCCCATCATGAGCATGGGCTCGGACATGTACCGTCAGCAGATCCTCGATCACTACAAGAACCCCCGAAACTACGGCGAACTCGACGATCCCACCTTCAGCCACGTCGGCGAGAATCCGATGTGTGGCGACGAGATCACCGTCGATATCCAACTCGAAGACGACGGCGAGACGATCGAGTACGCCTCCTTCCACGGCGACGGCTGTGCGATCAGCCAGGCGAGCGCGAGCATGCTCACCGGCGAGCTCCAGGGGATGACCCTCGACGAGCTCGACGAACTCGACCGCGACGACGTGATCGACCTTCTCGGGGTGGATATCAGCCCGATGCGCGTCAAATGTGCCGTGCTCGCCGAGATGGTCGCCCAGGACGGCGCGGCCATCTACCGCGGCGAGAAGACCAACATCGAGAAGACCCAGACCGAGTAGCTCGGGCGAAAACCTCGCAACATCTATCCTTCCTGCTCGTTTCGAACCCAGTAGTGATGCGATGACGCCCGCACTGCTTCGACGACGGGGCCGACGGTTCCGATCACGACCGGGGCGATCGTCCGTGACGAGGGAGCTCGGGCGATGAGTCAGCGACTGCCCGAGGAGTGGTTCATCGAGGACGAGCGGACGAACGCCGCCATCGCGTGGCTGTTCGCGGCGGTGCTGGCGCTGTCGGCCGTCGGGAACGTGCTCGCTGGCGAGCTGGTGACCGCCACCACCGCCGTCGTCGCGGTCGTCGTCACCGTCGTGCCGGCCTGGGTCGGGCGCTCGTGGCGGCGGACGATCCCATGGCCGCTGCTGGCGCTCACGTACGTGTTTACCCCGAGGACACAACAGCGGGTACAGCCTGAGATCGTGAAATCATCTCGTTGTCCCGGGCGACTCGCTTGAACTCTTNTCTATCAGCGATTCAAGCTCTCTCCGCGCCACACGCTGGAGTTCTGCTCGCTCACGGACTGTCAAGTCGCTCTCCAGCCGGGTCTGGAGAGCGACGTACAGCTGTTTGAGGGCATGGTAGATCGGTTCGCCTTCTGCCTGCTTCTCGGCAGCATCTTTAGCTTCCCGTAGAATATGCGCCCAACACCGCTGGAGGTTGCTGCTGAAGGCCGGATATGCCGTCCACCCATCACAGACGACCGTTCCCGCGAAGTCCTCGCCGAGGACTTCTGCGGGAACATCACTCCCTCTACTCTCCCTGACCGCGTACAGCGTNCCATCACAGACGACCGTTCCCGCGAAGTCCTCGCCGAGGACTTCTGCGGGAACATCACTCCCTCTACTCTCCCTGACCGCGTACAGCGTGTGGTTCTCGGTGGTGAACGTCCAGATCCATGCCTGTTCACCGTCTCGTTTGATTCCAGTCTCGTCAACGTGGACAACGTCGGCTTGCTGTATCTTGTGGCGGATCTGCTCGTACTCACAGCGACCGGCGCGCGCAGCGCGCTCGGTCGCGTGCCACGCGGACGCGCCTGAGAGTTCCAGNCTGTATCTTGTGGCGGATCTGCTCGTACTCACAGCGACCGGCGCGCGCAGCGCGCTCGGTCGCGTGCCACGCGGACGCGCCTGAGAGTTCCAGCCCGTGCAGTTGCTCGAAACGGTCACCGATCTTTCGGTAAGGAAGGCGGTGATCATATCGAGAAAGTGCTGACTGAGCGATGACGTTCACCCCGAACTGCCCCCTATCGGGGCAGTCGGGGTGTGAGGCGACAGTCTCTGTCCCACANGAAAGTGCTGACTGAGCGATGACGTTCACCCCGAACTGCCCCCTATCGGGGCAGTCGGGGTGTGAGGCGACAGTCTCTGTCCCACAGGAGTGACACTCGTAGTGGTGGCGGTTGTACTGGGTGACCTCTGGTGGCTGTGGGTCTGGGAGTTCCTCGACGAGTCGGGGGCTGACGCCCGCCGACTCGTCAAATTGTTCGCCACACTCAGGACAACAGTCACA
>NZ_AOMF01000153.1 GCF_000336715.1 Halococcus thailandensis JCM 13552 | reverse complement strand
GGCTGTTCGTCGTCCTCGTCCCCATCGGACGAGGACGACTCTTCATCGCCTGGTTGTTCCTTGCTTGGCGGTGTATGCGGTCCCTCGTACCACCGGAGTTTGGCTCTGAGATGCTTGTTCTCCTTCCGGAGCTCTTCGAGTTCCTCAACTTGTTCCCGAAGCTGCTGGTTCTCTTCTTCAAGCGCAGCAAGGCGGTCGAGTATCTCCTCTTTGGTTGGCTCCGACGGAGTCATAACCAGACGAGACNGAACTCGTTCGCCTGTTGCATCGACCTACTGCACTACTCGTACGGGTCCTAGGAGAGACTACCGAAATCACTCGGGGCTAAACACGTACGCGCTCACCGTGCTTCCGTTCGGTCTGAGTGCCGCCGAGCTGCCGTTCGTCGCCGGCTTCGTCCGGAGCATCGCGGTCGCGACGCTCGCGTTGCTCGTCGTCGTCACCCTCCAGCTGACGACCACCGTTCGGATGACACCCGGCTTCGCGGTCTGGTTCGCGACGATCGCCACGCTCGGCGTCGCCGGCATCTGGGCGTTCGGCTCGTGGCTGTCGGCGGAGTATCTCGGCACGGTCTTCTTCGCAACGAATCGGGAACTGATGGTGTTCTTCCTGACGACGCTCGTCGCCGGACTGATCGCTGCCGGTGTGTTCGTCTGGTATTTCCGACGGCGACTGCGTGCGAACGCCACACGCCGTCCGACGGGTGAGACCATATGAAGATCCGTCGCCGTATCGGTCTCTCCTCGACCCAACAGGCGTGGTTGGTGCGGGCGATGCAGGCGATTCTCGCGGCCGTCGTGCTCGCGGGCGTGCTCACGGGGGCGATCGGCACGGTCACGAACGCCGGCATCGCCCTCGCGGTCACGTTTCTGCCGGCGGTGCTCGAACGCCGCTACACGCTCACGATGGACGTCGGCATCGTGCTCTGGATCACGACCGCGATGTTCCTCCACGCGGTCGGCACGCTCCCGCTGCCCGTTCTCGACTTCGCGAGCGCGTACAGCTCGATCTGGTGGTACGATCACGTCACGCACGCGTTGTCGTCCTCGCTGGTCGCGGGCGTCGCCTACGCGACGACGCGCGCGATCGACGAACACACCGAATATATCGTCATGCCGCCGGCGTTCACGTTCGTCTATCTGCTCCTGTTCATCGTCGCCTTCGGCGTCGTCTGGGAGCTCCTGGAGTTCCTGATCGCCGAGGCCGCGGCCGCCTTCGGCACCGCACAGGTGCTCACCCAGTACGGGCTCGAGGACACCGCGCTCGATCTGTTCTACGACATCCTCGGCGGCGTCCTCGTCGCGGTCTTCGCTACCGCCCATCTCACGGATATCTCCGATCAGCTCGCCGCGCGGCTCGATGCCAGACGGACGCGCTGAATCGATCACGACCCGACCACGCGACCTGATTCTCTGTCGCTATCGCACTACGAAAACGACCTTGATGGTGATTCAGAGTCCGCCGGAGACGAGCGCGTCGACGACGCCGGGTAGCGACGTCGCGGCGGAGACGATCGCCAGCAACACCAGCACCGCGTTCATCGCCGAGAGCAGCCGCGAGTTGCGGTATTCGCCCATCACGTCCGCATCGTTGACCGCCCAGAAGAGGAAGACGGCCGTGATCGGCAGCCCGACGATGGCGTTGTAGGCCGGGAAGAGCAGGATCATGTCGATGATGCCGAGGCCGAAGAAGATCGTAATCAGCGGCGAGAGGCCGCTGATCGTGACCAGCACGCCGTAGATGAGCTTGAAGCTCCGGTTCGCCGAGTCGGCTTCCTTTCCGCGCGCGTGCTGGATGAGATACGAGGGCGTCCACATGATCGGGATGATGCTGTTGAACGCCGCCGCGACCGCGCCGACCAGGAAGACGGTTCGTGCCCACTCGCCGAGCACCTCACCGAGCGCGAGCCCCGGCGTGAGGAACGTTTCGAGCTCGGTGTAGCCCGCCGGTCGGAGCACGGCCGCCGCGAGCACGAGGATGGCGATCGTCGTCACGCCACCGACGGCGTAGCCGATGGAGAGATCGCGGCGCATCGGTGTGATATCCGAAATCCCCGTCCAGCCCTTCTCGTCGACGAGATTCGATTCGAGGAAGAAGTTTGGCCAGAGCGCGGTCGTTCCGAGGATCGACGCCACCAGCGTGAGCGCACCGACGTCCGGCACGCTCGGGACGAACCCGCCGACAACTGACGACAGCGGCGGCGCGGTCGTGCCGGTGACGGCGAGATAGACGACGAGGAGACCGATCATCATGGCGGTCATCAGCTGCTCGATCCCCTCGTAGTTGAGCACGCCGACGGCGACGGCGGCCAGTCCGGCGAGGAAAGCCAGCGGCATCCAGCCGACCGCACCGCCGAGCAGCAGGGAGAGCCCCTTGCCGACCGCGGCGGTCAGCTCGAACGCCCACAGCAGACAGCCGCTCGACAGGACGAGCGCGAGCACGGTCGCCAGCCGCCCGCCGAGCTTCCGTCTGATGAACACCATCAGCGGTTCGCCGAAGATGCCGAGCCGTGCGCTCATGTCCTGCGCCATGAAGCCGAGCAGCGCCGCGCCGACGACCGCCCACAGCAGCGCGTAGCCGAAGCGGACGCCCGCCGAGCTGGCGATGAAGATCGAGCCGGAGCCGAAGTAGCTGGCGACCATCACGAACGCCAGTCCGTACTGTTGGAAAAATCCCGATGCCGTGTCACGAAGTCGTTCTCGATACGATGATGTAGTTCCTGACATGTATATACTGAATCTCGGTTTCGCCCCGCGACCGTCTCGTCACTGTCGACGTCGATAACGCGAGCCGCGGAGCACTACGACGACCAACACTAGCCGTTTCGATCCCCTAAGTTCGTTGCTTGCGAATCGATATCCGTATGTATTTCATTGTATCCCACACCGCGGGATCGGCCTCTCCCCGAACCCGGCGCAAAAATCCGAACCCTCGTGTTCATCGACTCTACACCGATCTACAGGGCGAGCGAGGGAGCCACGACCAGGAGGACGACCCCGAGCAGTGCTTTCAGCCGGTCGGGCTCGATGCGATGTGCGACCAGCCACCCGGCGACGACGCCGAACAGCAGCGGCAGTCCGACGAGGGCGGCGAGCGAGGCCGAAACCGCATCCTGGAGGAGATAGCCAAGCGCCGCGAACGAGCCGATGAACACCGACTGCACCTGTGCGACGGCGATGGCGGCCAACATCGGCGTGCCGACGACGATCAGCGCCGGCACCGCGATGACCGGTCCGCCGACGCCGAGCAGGCCGCTACACGCGCCGAGCACCACCCCGAGAACGGCGTAGCCGACGGCACCCGACCGCGTCGTGGGATCGATGGTGACGATCGCATCGAGCGCGCGCCGCTCGCGATAGAGAATGAGGAGTCCCGTCCCGCCGGCGAGCAGACCGAGCAACAGGCCGAACAGTCCTCGTGAGACGAAGCCGTTGAGCCACGCGCCGAACAGCGCCCCGACGATACTCCCGCCAGAGAGCAACCCGGCTGTCCACGCGTTCTCCCGCCCGAGCTCGCCGGACCGAGCGTACGCCAGCGTGGCGACGAGACCGGTCACGACGAACAGCAGCTGGGCCGTCCCGGCGACCGTCGTCGAGGGCAGCGGCGTCAGCGCATAGAGCGCGATCGTCAGAAAGACACCGCCGGGACCGATAGCTGCGATGCCGATCCCGGAACCGAAGGCGATGACGACGAGTGCGGCCACGACGACGTTTGACAGGGGCATTGGAGCAGTTCGTCCCGTCGGAACGGCGGGAACGACGGTGATATGCCTGTTCGTTCGCGTCTCGATTCACTATCCGTGGCGATCACGATCGTTCGCGTACAACAGTTCGCCGCTCGATCGTCACCCGCCGATTCGACGGAGCGTTCGGATCGTGTGTTCGTGGCCGTATCGCAGCTCCGCAGCCGCTCTCAGCCGAACATCTGGCGCATCATCGGATGCATCTCCATGAGCTGCTCCTCGGCGATCTCCTCGTAGAGCTTGTAGGTGATCGACACCGTGAGCAGCAATCCCGTTCCCGAGACCGCGCCGATGGTGCCCATCATGTTCGCCCCGACGGCGAGCACGCCGACCAGCGCCCCGCCGATGACCGTGACCTGTGGGATGTACCGTTCCATCACCTTCTCGATCACGCCGGGGTTTTGCCGGAAGCCAGGGATCTGCATGCCGGAGTTCTGGATCTGCTTCGCGGTCGCCTCCGGCCCCATGTCGGCGGTCTCGACCCAGAAGATCGCGAAGATCGCGCCGCCGACGACCATGAAGGTGAGATCGACGCCGATGCGCAGCGCGACCTGCCAGGCGGCCTGACTCGCGCCGAGCCACTGCTCGGGCGCGTTGATCGGTGCGAGATAGTAGAACAGTCCACCGACCGGCTGGCCGCCCGAATAGACGCCGAGCCACGCCGGTAGCCCGAGCTGGGAGTTGAGGATCCGACCGAGGAACTGGATGTTCGCCTGGAGCGCCCGCACGAGGATCATCGGCAGGACGCTCGCGTAGATGAGTTTCACCGGGAAGCGCCCGCGCGCGCCCTTGACTCTGGCGTGGGAGAGCGGGATCTCGACGCGCACCGACTCGGCGTAGACCACCACCACGAAGATCAGGAGCGTGGTGAACAGCGCGATGAGATCACCCTGACCGAACAGCAGCGTCTGGAGGCCTTCGCTCGTTAGCGGCGAGACCTCGATCGCTCCGGTGATGATGTCGAGCCAGCTGCTGAAGAACCCGTCACCGCCGAAGAAGCCACCGATGAGGCTCTGGCTCACGCCGGCGATGATGAACAGGCCGATCCCGGAGCCGACGCCCCATTTCGAGATGACCTCGTCCATGAACAGCACGAGGATCGCCCCGACGAAGATCTGGGCGAACAGCAGCCACTTCACGCCGCCGATACCGATGCCGAGCGACGCCGCTACCTGCTGGCTCGCCGGCAGGTAGTTGCCGGCGAACACCATCGGCAGCCCCGTGATGCAGATCATCACGAGCACCAGGAACTTCTGGAGCCCCTGATAGAGCACCTGATCGCGTGGATCGTTCGTATCCAGTCCTAACAGATTCGCGCCGCCGAGAAGCTGCAACACGATGCTCGCGGTGACGATCGGACCGATACCGAGCTGGAGGACCGAGCCGGACTGCCCGGCGAGGATCGAGCGAAAGCGCCCGAAGAGGTCGCCTCCCTGCCCGCCCAACCCGTAGAGGGTGACGTTCGTCAGGAAGAAATACAGCACGAGTACGCCGAGCGTCCAGCCGAGCTTCCGTCTGAACGGGACGTGGCCCTCGGGCTGTCTGACCGAGGGCATCCGCGTCAGAACGGGTTCTGCGGTCTCCTTCCAGCCCATTTTCGGTCTATTCCGACTCCGCGTTTGTAGCCTCTTCGGCTTCCTCGTCGTCCTCGCGGTCGGCAAGTCGCTCCTCGCCGCGCTCGCTCAACGTGGCCTCGCCGCCCGCTTCGTCGATGAGTTCGCGCGCACTCTCGGAGAACGCGTCGGCCGTCACCGTGAGGCTCTGGCGGACCTGGCCGCCACCGAGCACCTTCACGGCGTCGGCGTCGTGGCCGTCCTCGACGATGTCGCGCGCGTCGAGCTCGTAGCCGTCGTCGGTCTCCTCGGCGACCCCGTCGGCCGCGTAGAGGGCGGCGTCCTCGTCGAGCTCGCGCACCTCGACGGTGAGGATCTCCTCTTTGGCCTTTTCCGGGCGGCTGAACCCGTGTTTGCCGAGCGGTCCGTAGTTGTGGAACTCGTGATCGTCGCGCCCCGCGCGCCCGCGCCCGCCCCGATGGCCGGCCCCGCGGCGGTTCTTGTGCGAGCCGCCGCTGTGGGTGCGCGAACCGCGCTGGCGTCGTTTTTTGCTTGTCATCGTTGTAATCTCCGTCAGCGCATCGCCGTCAACAGCGCGTCGATTTCCTCCGTACTGTGCCTGCCGAGTTCGCCGTCCTCCGGCACGGGGTGTTTCACGCCGTCGTGACCGCCCCGTGGCGGGTGGAGACGCAGTGCGGGCGTCAGCCCCGCCTCGCGCAGCGTCGTCTCCTCGGCGAGAAGTCCTTCAGCGAGCGCCGAGACGTCGTCGTAGTCGGTGTTCTCGCTCACCCACTCGTCGTCGATATCGCCATCGCCCTCGGCGGGCTCACCACGCGTCTGCAGCAGCGTCGCGAGCACGCCCGGACTCGGCTCGCCGAAGGCGACGTAGTCGTTGACCTTCGTTATCATTCCCTCGTAGGTGTCGGTCTCGGGGACGAGCGCGCAGTGGTTCGTGCTGTGGACGTTGAGCATCGAGAGCGTATCGCGCACGCCACCCTCCATGTTCACCTCGCCGCGCAGCTGGACGAGCGCTTGCATCACTCGATCACCTCACGCTGCTCGACGGCGCGCTCGGGTACCCGCGCCTCGCTGGTCGCCTTGAGCGCGTTGAACGTCGCCTTCGCGAAGTTCACAGTAGTACGGGTCTTGCCCGAGGAGTTCGTCCAGATGTCCTCGATGCCGGCGAGTTCGAGCACCGAGCGGGCGGTTTCACCCGCTGCGAGCCCGAGCCCTCTGGGGGCCGGCCGGAGCTCGACCTCGACGCTGCCGGCCTTTCCGTCCGTCCGCAGCGCCACGGTGTGTGGTCGGCCGCAGCCACACTCCCACGAGCCACAGCCACGCGAGACGCGCACCATGTTGAGCTTCGCGATCTCGATGGCCTTCTGGATCGCCGAGCCGACCTGGTCGTCGCGGCCCTCGGCGTAGCCGACGTAGCCGTTGCGGTCGCCGATGGCGACGACACAGCGGAACTTCACCCGCCGACCGGAGTCGGTCATCCGCTGGACCATGTTGATGTCGAGCACGTCGTCCTCGATCGAGAGGAGCTGATCGGTGATCTCCGGCTCCTTCAGTGGGAGCCCCGAGTTGAGCGCCTCGTCCATCGTGGTGATCTCCTCCTCGGCGACCAGCTTGCCGAGCCGCGTGCGCGGCTCCCAGCCTCGATTACTCATCGTCGCCTCCCAGTTCGTGGTCGAATTCGTCCATGATGGTTTGTCGTATCTCCTCGAAGTGGTCGGGCAGTTCGGTCGCGTCGAAGTCGCCCGAATAGAGCGCCTCGTCGCGACTCTCCGCGTAGTCGGCGATATGCTCGCCGCTGGTGCGCTCCCAGTCGGCGAACACCGACTCGTTGTGCGGGACGTCGAGCCCCGCGTCGATCGCGCCCTCCTGGATCGCGAACAGCTTGCTCCCCGGCGTCGCGGCGTTGAGCCCGATGTCGAGCACTGCCTCGTCGATCTCGGTGTCTCGCGCGCGAAGCCCGGCCAGCAGTCCCGTCAGGTACGCACTGGGCAGGTTCCCCGTGGGAGCCTCCCAGCCGTATTCGGCGAGATCGGCCGAGCTCGCGCTCGCGTGCGTTTCGTCACCGTCGGGACTGGGGGTCACCAGCTGCGCCCTGACGTGGCGGTTGCTCTTTCTGGCAACCAGTCGGGGTTTGCCTGATTTCAACAGGCGCAACCGCTGATGGTAGTCCGTCCGGACCTCGCGCCGGCGGCGCATCGGTACGTTGTATCGTGGTCCTGTTGCCATTATTCGTCCTCCAGTTCGATGTCGAATTCGTTCTCGGCGAAGCTCTCCAGCCTGTCGACGCTGTCGAACTCGCCGCCGCCCGCCTTGTCGTACAGCGTGCGGTACTGCGTTCGGTCGATGGTGCCCTCCGCGCGCAGCTCCTTCAGCCGTCGGCGCTGCGCACGGATCCGCGAGACCCATGCGTCCTTGCTGTTCTCGCGCGCGCCGGCGGTCCCCTTCCGGGTACCCGTTCCCTTCCGGTGGCCGGCGGCGCGCTTTTGGTTGCGCTCGCGCGCACGGCCACGCGAGTTCGATTTCGCCGCCTTCGCGTCGACCGTCCCTTCCGTGACGAGCTCGCGGATGTCCTCGCGGGTGATCGCCTCGGCGATCTCCTCTTGTGCTTCGGGATCGAACCAGACACGGTTCTTCCCGACGTCGAGGACGTCCGCCGCGAGCCGTCGCTGTGCGCTCAGATCACTCATTCTCGTTCACCTCGACTTCGACGTAGGTCGGGTTGAGCACCCGGATCCCGTCGTCTTCGGCCTGCTCCTCGATGCGCTCGCGCTTGCGACCGCCGACCGTGGAGCCGATCCGCACGGCGTGGGTGTCGCCGTCGACACCCTCCAGATCGTCGGTGTTCTCGACGCGGACCTCCTCGAACCCGCTCGGGTGGCGGCCGCGCACGTCCGTCGCGGTTCGGTAGCCTGCCCCGACTTTCGCACCCTTGCCCTTGACGCCGCGGCGCTGCTTCGAGAGCTGGCCGCGCGGGCGTCGCCACGAGGTCGACACGCGCTTTTTCTTGTGGTGGTCCTGCCGGTTGAACTGCGGCTGGGACCGCCGCCGGCGCTCGCCGAGCAGTCGCTGCTCCTCGTCGTCGAGGTCGGGCGTCTTCTCGGTCAGCCCCCGCGGGCGGAGTTCGGTTTCGACGTCCTCGGTCTCCTCCTCTTCGGGCGTCTCGTCTTCGACCTCGGTGTCGGTCTCCTCGTCGACTTCGAGCCCGCCGACGTCGGCCTTGATCCGCGCTGCGAGCGCGTTGCCGATGCCCTCGACATCGGCCAGATCGGACTGCTCGGCCCGTTCGAGGTCGGCGACCGACTCGAAGTCGGCCTCGCGCAGCGCGTCGGCCTTCTCCTCGCCGACGCCGCTGACCTCGGTCAGCTCTTCGGGCGTCTCCTCGTCCGACTCGTCGACGTCGATCTCGCCGACGTCGGCCGCGATCCGTGCGGCGAGCGCGGTACCGATCCCCTCGACCTCGCTCAGTTCGTCCTGATCGGCGTCGCGGAGATCGTCGATCGTCTCGTAGCCGGCATCACGGAGTTCGTCCGCGGTCTCCTCGCCGACGCCGTCGATGGCCGTGAGTTCGCGTTCGTTACTGGCCACCGGCGCTCACCTCCCGGGTCGGTTTGCCGCTGATGTAGACGCCGTCCTGGAACACCCGTGTGTCCTTCCCGCTGACGCGGGTGAGCTGTTCGATGTCCGCGGCGGTCTGGCCGACGTCCTCCTTGTTCGGCCCCGAGAGCGTGATATGCTCGTCGTCGACCTCCACGGTCGTGTCGCCACGGATCGGCGTTCGGCGCGGTGCCTGCTCGCCGAGGAAGTTCTGGATCACGACGTCGCCGTCCTCGACGCGCACCTGCATCGGGAAGTGCGAGTAGAAGACGTCCATCTCGTAGGTCCAGCCCTCGCTCACACCGTGAAAGGCGTTCTGGATGTGGCTGACGAACGTGCTCATCGTCGCCGTCGTCTTGGCGTCCTCGGCGTCGCTCGCGAGGACCACCGCGTCGTCCTCGACGGAGACCGAGACGTTCGGATACCAGAGCCGTCGCGTGACGCTGCCGTTCTCGCCGGAGATCGTGAGGTCGAAGCGCTCCGTCTCCGCGCTTGCCCCCTCCGGAATCGTGAGTCGTTGTTCTGTCATTATCAGTATACGTAGGCGAGCACCTGCCCGCCGAGACCTTCCTCTCTGGCCTCGTAGTGGCTCATCACGCCGTGGCTCGTCGTGACGATGAGCGTCCCGTAGTCGCGGGCCGGGAGGAACCGTTTCTCCCATTTCTCGAACTCGTCGGCCCCAGCGGAGTAGCGGGGCTTGACGACGCCACAGCGGTTGATCTTGCCTCTGAGTTCGACCTCGAACTTCCCAGCACGGCCGTCGTCGACGAACTCGAAGCCGTCGATGTAGCCGCGGTCGTAGATGACCTCCAGGACGGAGCCGATCGTGTTCGAGGCGGGCTGCACGGTGAAGTCGAGCTGGCCAACGCCTTCGGCGTTGTCGATGCCGGAGAGCGCGTCGGCGAGCGGATCGTTGTCGGTCATTGGTATTTCTCGAACCCCATGCCGCGGGCGATCTCGCGGAAACACTGTCGGCAGAGCCAGATGTCGTACTTCCCGACGAGCCCCTGCTTGCGCCCGCAGCGCTGGCAGGCCTCGAGCTGGCCCGTGCGTTTGCTCGCGTGTTCGCCCGTCTCCACGTCGCTTTCGCTCATTGTACCTCCATGTCGTAGCTCTCTTCGAGATAGCTGATCGCGTCCTCGGCGTCGAGGCGATGACGACCCGGGATCGACCGGGTGGCCTTCGTCCGGCGTTTGATCCGTGCGCCCGGGCGGGCGAGGTTCGCCGTCACGTCCATCCCGTAGATCCCGGTGTTTGGATCGTACTCCTGGCTCGGGAACTCCGTGTGCTCGGCGATGCCGAAGCTGAAGTTCCCCGTCTCGTCGAACTGCGACCGTTCGATCGTCGCGAGTTCGAGCGCCGTTGCCAGGAACTCCTCGGCGTCGTCGCCGCGGAGCGTCACCTTCGCGCCGATCGGATCGCCCTGGCGGATGCCGAACTCCGGCCGGGTCGCCTCCGCGCGCGTCCGGACGCTCTCCTGGCCCGTCACCGCCTCCAGGATCTCCTCGCCGTCGGCGAGCTCACGCCCGCCCTGGCCGACGCCCATGTGGACGACGACCTTCTCGACGACGGGCTCGCGCATCTCGTGGAAGCTGGTGGCGTCGCTCATTCGTCGTCACCTCCGTCGGTCGGGTCCTCGGC
Source organism: Halococcus thailandensis JCM 13552 (assembly GCF_000336715.1). GTDB lineage: Archaea > Halobacteriota > Halobacteria > Halobacteriales > Halococcaceae > Halococcus > Halococcus thailandensis. The sequence continues at coordinate 52,553 of NZ_AOMF01000153.1, read as the reverse complement.
CGCTGCGGTGTCCTCGCCGGCCGTCGTGACGGTCTCCTCGTCGTCCTCCTCGACGAAGTTCTCGTCGATGACGACGACGTAGTCGGCGATCGTCTCGAAGCCGTCGCCCTCCTCCTGGCTGACGATGACGTTGTTCGCCGCACTGCCGGGCGTGACCTGGATCTCCTCGATCTCGCCGATCTCGCCGGCGTGCTGGCCGCGCACGGCCGTCACGAGCGCCCCCTCCTCGTAGGGGAAATGCGCGAGGATCTCGTCGTCGTGGTCGATGACGATCGAATCGCTGCCGGCGTACTCGCTGCCATCGTCGACTTCGAGGGTGTGACCGTCGTGCAGCGCGAGCTGGGTGTTGCCGCCGGGGACCTGCCCCTTGCCGACGATCTTGCCGAGTTTCGAGTCGGCGTCGGCGGCGTCGATCGGCGAGAGCGCGAGCCGTCCACCCTCGTCGGGGAACACGCGGTAGTGCTCGTCGCGCTCGGTGAACTCGACGATGTCGAACATGCCGATCGGGCGCTCCTCGTCGTCGAGGGATGCGCCGTTGATCAGGATGGTGCCCTGGTTCAGCGCGTAGCGCGCCTCCTTGCGGTTGTCGACGTAGCCGAGCACGTCGCGGAGCACGATCAGCAGCGGCACGCCCTGTTCGCCGTGCGGACCGGCGGCGGCCTTCACCGTGAACGTCGCCGTCTTGCGCTCGACGGGCCACGAATCCGGCACCGAGAGCCGTTTCTGGTGTTTACTCATCGTCGCCCTCCAGCCGTGCCTCGCGGCGATCGTCGTCGAGCGTGAGCTCCGTGATCCGGAGGTTGCTCGCGTCGAGCGCCCGGGCGACGTCCTCGCCGTCGGCGGTTTCGAGGGTGATATCCTCGACGTGGACGACCGCGTCCTGGAGATCGACGGTGACGACTTCGCCCTCTTCGCCGGCGAAATCGCCGCGCATGACCTCGACGGTGTCGCCCGCGTTCACTCGCGCGCTACGGCGGCCGTACTCCTCGCGGAGATCGCCCGCGAGCGTCGCACGGACCTGTCTGTGCTTCTCGTGGAGCGGCGCGCGCTCCTCACGTGTCCGTTGTTTGTGTGGTTGTTTGCTCATGGTAGTCTTAGACGATCATCGTCGCCGCGCTCGCGATCGAGCCGAACCGTTCGGCGACCTCGCGGGCGACCGGCCCCCGCAGCTCGGTGCCACGGGGATCCTCGTTGTCGTCGACCACGACGGCGGCGTTGTCCTCGAACGTGACGCGCGTGCCGTCGGGCCGTCGAATCGGCTTGCGCTGGCGGATGACGACCGCTTCGAGGATCTGGCGGCGCATCTCGGGGGTGCCCTTCGTCACCGACACCGTCACCTTGTCGCCGAGGCCGGCCTTCGGATGCCGGCTCTTGACGCCCGAGTAGCCCGCGACGCTGACGACCTTCAGCTCGCGTGCGCCCGTGTTGTCCGCACACGTCACGAGCGAGCCCTTTTCGAGTCCCTGCGTGACGTCGGCCGAGAGCGCTTCCATCAGCTCTCGCCCTCCCCTTCGTCGGCCTCGATCTCGCTCAGGTCGACCTCGCTCTCGGGGTCCGATGGTCCGGAGAGACTGCTCGCCCCCAGATCGCGCGTCGTGTCGAGCGTCGAGACGACGACGTGCGCTTTCGTCTTCGACAGCGGGCGCGTCTCGGCGATGCGCACCGCGTCGCCGACCTCGAGATCGAGGCAGTCCGGCGCGTGTGCCGGCGTGCGCGACCGTCGCTTCATCTGTCGGTCGTATTTCGGTACCGCGACGTCGTACTCGCGCTCGACGACGACCGATCGATCCATCTCCGTGGAGGCGACCATGCCGTCGACCGTCCCGCCGCGCACGGACAGCGTCCCGTGGAACGGACAGTTCGGGTCGTCGCAGGTCGTCTCCGGTTCCGTTACGTTGAGTCCTAACGCCATTTCGAATCACCTGTCGTTTCCGTCCGCCGGGCCGGCGGCGCGACGAGTCGCTCGCCCGCGACCGTCGCGTGCTCGCCTTCGAGCGCGAACTCGAAGGTCGCCCCGGCTTTCGGTACTCGTTTCGTTCGTTCGCCCTGTTCGACCACGAGCGTGTTCTCGCTCTCGGAGACGACCGACCCTTCGATGCCGACCAGCGAGCCGTTGCTCGCCGCGGCAACCCGGGTCTGCAGCCCGCGAAGCTCGTGTCGCGCGACCGTCTCGGCCGTCGGTGCCATCACGACGCCTCCTCGTCCTCGTCGAGGTCGCCCTCTTCGCGCCGGATCGTCTTCAGCCGGGCGATCGTCCGCCGCAGCTCCTTGATCCGGCCCGGGTTGTCGGGTGCACCACCGGCGGCCTGAACGGCCCGCGAGTTGAGCAGCTCGGTTTCGAGCTCCTCCTGTTCGACCTCGCGTTCGGCGGGCGTCATGTCGCGGATCTCCGCGCTGTGCAGGATGGCCATCAGTTCTCACCCTCCACGTCCGCGGGATCGACCTCGCTCGCACCCGCCTTGATGCGCTCGGCGAAGGCATCGCCGACGCCCTCGGCCTCGGAGAGATCGTCCTCGCTCGCGTCCTGGATGTCGGCGACGGTCTCGAAGCCGGCCTCGACGAGCGCCTCCGCTTTGGCGTCGCCGACGCCGTCGATCGCCGTCAGCCCCGCACCGGCCGCGCTCTCGACGGGCTGTTCGCTCGCGTCGACGTCGGCCTCCGACGTCTCGCTCGACTCCATCTCGTCGAGGATCGCCTCGGCGTCGGCCTCGGTATCCTCGGAGAGCTCTTCGTCGATTTCGTTGTCGGGTGCGGTCTCGGCCGCACCGGTCTCGCTTTCGACGCCCTCCTCGACGATCTCCTCTTCTTCGATCTCGGCCGCCTCGACATCCGATTCGTCCTCGCCGAGCTCGAACTCCTCGTCGGCGTCGGACGCTTCGGAGTCGTCGGCCGGCTCCTCGGCCTCGCCGAGCAGCGCCTCGACCTCGTCGCCCTCGATATCCTCGGGGACGAGCGACTCGGTGTCGACGTCCTCGTGGATGCGGAAGTCGTCGGGCAGGTCGGCGTTCGGCGGGATGATCTTCACCGTGACGCCGATCGTGCCGAGCTTCATCACCGCGACGCCGTCGCCGCGGTCGACGATGTCCTGTGAGGGCTCGCCGTTGTGCTTGATGTAGCCACGGTTGAACTTCTCGTTGCGCGAGCGTGCGCCGGTCACTTTCCCGTTAAGGGTGATCTCGGCACCGCGCGCGCCCGCGTCCATGATGCGATCGATGGTGGTGTGGCCGGCCTTCCGGAAGTACCAGCCGCGTTCGAGGGCGTTGCCCAAGCGATCGGCGACGATCTGTGCATTGAGGTCGGGTTCGTCGACCTCCTGGACGTCGATCTGGGGATCGTCGAGATCGAAGCGCTCCTCGAGCTCGCTCGTGATCTTCCGGATGTTCTTCCCACCCTTGCCGATCACCATCCCCGGTTTCTCCGCCCGGAGCACGATCTGCGTGCCCATCGGGGTCTTGGCCAGATCCATCCCGCCGTAGCCCGCGCGGGCCAGCTCGTCGGCGAAGAACTCGTCGATCTGGGTGCGCTGCATCCCGTCCTCGATGAACTCCTGTTCGGTCGCCATCAGTTCTCCTCCTCGGGTTCGGCGACGACCATCTCGACGTCGACCTCGGGCGTGTTCCACGACGTCGCCCGCCCCATCGCGCGGGGTTTGCGACCCTGCACCTCGCCGACCTTGTGGGCGGCGACGTGATCGATCGTCATCGATTCGGGCTCGAACCCCTGGTGTTCGGCGTTCGCGCCGACGTTTTCGAGCAGATCGAGAAAGGCCTCGCTGGCCTTCTCGGGGTAGCGACCGGCGTCCCAGCCGTCGATGTCATTGCGGTGGCCGACGCCCGTGTTGTGCGACCGGAAGGGCACCGACTGGTCGCCCGCGATGACCGCTTCGAGGTAGTCGCGCGCGTCGGCGACGCTCATCTGCTTGATCTCTCGGGCGATTTCCTTGCTGTGCTTGTGGCTCATGTGGCGCTCGCGGAGCATGGCTTTCGCCGTCTTCTCCGGGTCCGCGTCCACGCTGTAACTGATTCCCATTGCGTTATGCCTCCATTATTTGAGCGGGACGAACTTCGACGAGCGCGTCGCGCCGATGCCCGCCTGTCCGTGTTCGACCGACGTCCGGGTGAGCTGGAACTCGCCCAGATAGTGGCCGAGCATCTCCGGCTCGATCCTGACGCGCTCGAACTCCTGCCCGTTGTGGACGGCGAAGGTCTTCCCGACGAACTCCGGCAGCACCGGCATGTCGCGCAGGTGTGTCCGAATCGGGTCGTTCGCCGTCTCCTCGTCGCCCTTCTCGCGCGCTTTGGCGAGCAGTTTCTCCTTCTCGACCGAGAGGCCGCGTTCGATGCTGCGGCGTTTGCGCGCCGGCAGCAGGTCGGCGACCTCGTCGAGGTCCATGTCCTGTAGCTCCTCGATCGTGTGGCCGCGGTAGGTGAACTCGCCCTCGCGACCGGTTCTGTAGTCCGAACTCATCTCATTTCCTCCCCGTCCGCTTGCTGGCGATGTCGCCGACCTTCCGCCCCGGCGGAGCGTCCCGCGAGACGCTCTTTGGCTGGCCGGGATGCTGCCGACCGCCACCGCCGAACGGGTGGTCGACGGCGTTCATCGCCACGCCACGCACGCGCGGGTATTTCGAGCCGCGTGCGCGCATCTTGTGGTGTTTGTTGCCCGCCTTCACGAACGGCTTCTCGGTGCGACCGCCACCGGCGACCACACCGATGGTCGCCCGACACTGCGGGCTGAGCCGCTTCGTCTCGCCGCTCGGCAGCTCGACGATCGCCGCCTGCCGATCGTGGGTGATCAGCTGGGCGTTGACGCCCGACGAGCGGGCGAACTTCCCGCCGTCACCGGGCTGGCTCTCGATGTTACAGACCGGCACACCTTCCGGGATCTCCGCCAGCGGCAGCGTGTTGCCGGGCTTGATCTCGGCCGACACGCCGACCTGGATCTCCTCGCCGACGCCGATGCCCTCCGGCGCGAGCACGAGACGCTGATCGTCATCGTCGAATTCGACCGCTGCAACCGGGGCGCTGCGGGCCGGGTCGTGTTCGATGTCGACCACGGTACCCGCGACCACGTCGTCGTCCTCGGTGGTGGGATGCGAGAGCTCCGCCTTGTACCGATGGGAGGGCGCACGGAACGTCGGCGTCCCGCGACCGCGCCGTTGGCCCTGGATTCGTCGTCCCATCTCAGAACACCCCGATCCGCGAGGCGACGTCCTGTGCGTCGTCGTCCTCGCTCAGTGTCACTGTGGCTTTCTTCTCGCCCTGTGGCGTGACCTGCGTGCGCACGTTCGTGATCGCGACGTCGAAGCGCTCCTCGACCTCCTCGCGGATGCCCGGCTTCGCCGCGTCGCTCGCGACGATGAACTGGAGCGTGTTGCGGTAGTCCATGTCGTTCATCGCCTTCTCGGTCACGTAGGGGTATTTCACATCGCTCATCGGTCTTCCACCTCCTCGATCGCGCTCTCGGTCCAGATCGTCAGCCGACCGGACTGCGTGCCCGGCGCGAGGTCCTCGGTGTTCACCTCGCTCGCGGTAGCCACGTCGGCACCCGCGAGGTTGCGGGCCGCCCGCGACGGCTCGCCGCTCGTGACGAACAGGATCGAGGTCGGGCGTTTGTACTTCCGGCCACGGGTCGTCCCGCGCCCGGCGCGAACGGTTCTGTCCTCGGCACGCTCGATGTCCCCGTGGACGCCGAGCGATTCGAGCAGCGAGACCACGTCCTGGGTCTTCACGAGCTCCTCGAACTCGTCGTCCACGACGATCGGGAGCTCGCCGTCGAACTCCGCGACCTCGTGGCCGCGCTCGCTCACGCGCTCGGCGTCCGCCGTGGCCGCGATAGCACTACGAGTGGCGAGCTTGCGCTCGTTGTCGTTGAGCTTGATCGAGCGATCGTTCTCCTCCTTCGGTGGGTGGGCCGGTCGCCCGCCCACGGTCTGGGGGACGCGCCGTCCCTGGCCGTTCGATCGGGGGACGTGGGCCATGCCGCGACCGCTACCGAACGACTCGGCGGGCGTTCGCATGCCCGCGTAGTCGTCCGCGCCGTAGGGCTGTGCCCGGTTGGCCTGTGCGGTGCGCACCGCCCGACCGATGAGCTCCGGGCGATGGGGCGTCTCGAAGACGTCCGGGAGCTCCACGTCGCCGGCCTCCGTACCGTCCGTGTCGTATACTGTCGTCATTGTCCTTGGTTCGATGCCGTCGAGACGTAGCGCACCTCGGGATCGAGGCGCGGCTGGTCTCCGGGTCGGATCGCCGGTCGGAACCTGAGAAGCCGCTGGTCCGGACCGGGAAGCGAGCCTTTGACGAGCGCGTAGGGGCCGTCGACTTCGCCGTAGCCGACGAAGCCACCCTCGGCGCTGGCGTCGTCGCCGTCGCCGACGCTCACGAGGCGCTTGTTGAGCTCCGTGCGCTGGTGGTAGCCCGTCTGTCCCTGCTGTGGGACCGTCGAGCGAACGCGCGAGGGGTTCCACGGGCCGAGGTTGCCGATACGCCGCTTGTACCCCTGTCGGAAGTGTTTGCCCTTGCGCTTCTGGACGCCCCAGCGCTTGACGGGGCCCTGCGTCCCTTTGCCCTTCGTGACGCCCGCTGCGTCCATGTATTCGCCGGGCCGGAACACTTCGGTCAGCTCGTGTTCACCCCCGCCCGCGATGAGGTCGAGGCCGAACTCGACGCGCTCGTCGAGATCACTGCCGCTGACGCGCGTCTCCATCACGTCCGGGCGCTTTTTCGGCACGTTGGCCATCTCGCCCGGGACGGTGTGGGTGATCGCGCGGATCTCGCCGATCTCGTTGTTCTCGACGGCCTCCTCGAAGGCACCGGGATCCGACTGGCCGTCGGGAACGTCGAGCGCCCGGTCGAGATCGTCGTGGAACTCGTCGGTCCACGTCTCGGTGAGCGGGCGGAGTCCGTAGGGTGTCTGTTCGTAGGCTCTGAGCGCGACCGCGCGCATCGGGGGCGTCTCGACCACCGTGACGGGGACGGTCTGCTCCATCCCCTCACGTGGCGAGTTGGCCGCGTCGTCGATCATCACGACGTGGCTCATGCCGGCCTTGTAGCCGGCGAACCCCTGCAGCCCGGGCTGTCCGTCGTCGTCCGGCCACGAGCCGAAGCGCGGCACTTCGCTGTGCGCGCGCGTTCGTGGCCCGTAGCCGAGCGAGCCTTTGCGTGGTCTGGTTGGTTGTACCATGTGTGTGCTACCTCACTGTGGAAGCGTCAGGGGCGCGAGTGTCGCGAACACCGCCTCTTCGGTGCGGACGACCTCGCTGCCCTGCTTCGGAACCGTGTTGAGCCAGCAGTCGAACCCCTCGTGGGGTGAGTCGCTCGCCACCGACGCCGCGTCGATGTCGAGCATCGCCGGCAGCCCTCGCTCGGGCGCGCCGAAGGCGACGGTCAGTCCGTCGTCGGCACGACCGGCCAGCGTTCCGAGTCGCTCCGTCGTCAGCACCTCACCGTGGCGTGACGTTGCGACCCGGAACCCGGCGTCCTCACGGCCGAGCGCTGCCGAGAGGTCCGCGCGCTCGACGGCGAACCCCGGTGGGGATTCGTCCGTGATGCGCGCGCGGACCGGCTCTCGCGAAGAGATCCTGACGGTCACGCGCTCCCCCTCGTCGACCGCCATCTCCGGCGGTGCGACGAGCGAGATCGGGTGTTGCAGTCCGCAATTGACCCGAACGCGCCCATCAGGGCCGACCTCGGTCACGATTCCCTGTCTTAACGACCCCGAACCGTTCGATTCGGAGCCGGTCCGAGCGGCCGCGCGAAGCGGCGGCAGGACACCCGCGTACTCCAGTTCGTCCCGCGTGCCCCACGCCTCCTTTCGGAGGTAGGGGGCGGTCGCGGCGTACGCCAGTACCGTGGAAACGAACCCGCCACCCCATCGCCGGTCGCCGTCCGGGTCGGGGAAGACGATGACCCGATCGACCCGGAAGACGGTGGCCGCACGAGCGACGAGACCGACCTTGTGGGTCGCCTCGCGTTTGTCGGCGGCCTCCCGGCAGAGCGATGACGGCACGAGCACGCTACGTGTCATGCCGACGCTTTCGCGCCGTGCCACTAGACTGTAGCGCTCCTATCGTACTCGGTGGTAAAAGGATAGCGTTTCCATGCATCCGTGTCGACAGTTCACAGGAACGACGGCCGCGAACGCTTCGGAACGTTTTTACACTCGACCCTCCGACCATGGAGTGCAGGGCGCTGGTAGTGTAGTGGTATCACGTGACCTTGCCATGGTCACAACCCGAGTTCAAATCTCGGCCAGCGCATTTCTCCGAACTCGTTCCACCGAGCGCCACGCTCGCTGATCACGCTCTTCGTTACGGAAACTGTCCGCTGCAGGCACAATAGTGATGTTCCGATGCACGAATCCGTGTGCATGACTGGCACGACCGTCGTCCTGGGCTGGGACGGACTCGACCGGACTCTGGTCGAGGAGTACGATCTCACCGAGGCGTTCGGACCACACTACTCGGCGCTCGAAACGTTCGAGAACCCCGTTCTCGGCAAGCCACACACCTACGAGCTCTGGCCCTCGATCATCACCGGTCGGCGACCGGCCGAGCACTACCGACGGCGCGGGATCCCGACGGTGTTCGACGGTCGTGCGGCCCGCCCGATCGCGATCCCGAACTACCGCGTGCCGCGCGACTACGAGCTCGACATCGTTTTCGACAGGGGTGAGCAGTTCGGGCGTTTTCTCACGGCGGGCGAGCGCGGCACGGAAAGTCCGGCGCTCGCGGCGTCGGTGCCGCGGCTCGAGGAGCGACTGGCCGGCGAGGCGACCCGCAAGCTGGGGATCGTCCGGGCGGCGCTCCAGCGCGAGTACGACCTGCTGTTCGTCTGGCTCGGCTTCGTCGACACCGTGGGCCATCTCGCGCCGATCGCCGGTGCGGTGGATCCGGGCTGGCAGGAGCGTACGTACCGGCTGGCCGCCGACTGGACGCGCGAACTGCGTACGGCGCTCGGCGCGGACGATCGACTGCTCTGCGTCTCCGATCACGGCATCCGCGAGGGCCACCACACCCCCGACGCGTTCGTCGGCTCGACAGAGGAGGAAATCCCCGAATCCACTGCGTCCGTGCTCGACGTCCGTGCAGCCATCGACCGGGTGACGCCGACCGGCGGTGACGTGGCCGAGCCGGAGCTCAAAGCGACTCACCGAACGGACGAACGGGTGCGTGTTCGCACGGCCGCCGACGTCCAGCAACAGCTCGACGGGCTCGGCTATCTCTGAACCGATCGATGGCGCGGCCGTCGCTAGCCTTTTACCTTCACTCTCGCAAGCGAGGCCATGCTCACCGTCCGGGCCCCGGCGACGAGCGCCAATCTCGGGAGTGGCTTCGACGTCTTCGGCGTCGCGCTCTCGCGCCCGGCCGACGTCGTTCGCGTCGCGAAGGCCGACGAGACGACGATCGAGGTCACGGGTACCGGTAGCGAGTACATCCCGGAGGATCCGGAGAAGAACACGGTCGGGGCGGTCGCGGCGGCGCTCGACGCGCCGGCTCACATCGAGATCGACAAGGGCATCCGGCCGGCTTCGGGACTCGGCTCGTCGGCGGCGAGCGCCGCAGCCGCCGCGGTCGCGCTCGACGAACTGTACGATCGCGGGCACACGCGAGAGGAACTCGTTCCGATCGCCGCCGAGGGCGAAGCGGTCGTCTCGGGAACCGCGCACGCCGACAACGTCGCCCCCTCCATTCTGGGTGGGTTCACCGTCGCCACCGACGAGGGTGTCACGCGTGTCGACACCTCGCTCCCGCTCGTTGTCTGCCTGCCCGAGACCGTCGTCTCGACGCGCGATGCGCGCCGGGTGGTGCCCGAAGAGGTGACGATGGACGACCAGGTCGACACCGTCGGGAAGGCCGCGACCCTCGCGATCGGGATGTGTCGCGGCGATCCCGCACTCGTCGGGCGTGGGATGGACGATTCGGTCGTGACGCCCGCGCGAGCGGCACTCATCGACGGCTACACGGCGGTGCGCGAGGACGCGTTCGCGGCGGGTGCCACGGGCGTCACGGTGAGTGGGGCCGGTCCCGCAGTGCTCGCGACCTGTCGGGCGAACGATCGGCGGGCGGTCGGTAGCGCGATGCTCGACGCGTTCGCCGACGCCGGCGTCGAAGCACGCGTCTATCGCTCGCGGGTCGGTCAGGGCGCGACCATTCACTAGGGGCGGGTTCTCGTCACTCCGCTGGCGGCGTCGAGCGCTTCCGTGAGGCGCTGGTTCACCCGCTCGGGCTCCGGAACGTTCGAGAGGGTGATGTCCATCGTATCCGAGCCGGCGGTGTAGATCGTGATATCGCCGTAGGAGAACAGCCGTTCGGTCAGCGACTGGCTGAACGTCGTGTTCTGGACGCGATCGAGGCGGATCTGGGCGACGCTCTGGTTGACGATCCCGGTCTTGCGATAGATCTCCTCGTCCGTGAGGACGTACTGCGTGCTCACCAGCGAGACGTACGCCCACGCGATGACGGCGATCCCCAGCGGGATGCCCAGCAGGGGGAACCAGCGGATCGACGGATCGGAGAGAACGCTCGTGAGGGCGATCCCGGCGATCGCGAGCGCGAGGGCGACGACAGCCGACGGGGTGACGAGCCGGAGGCTCGGGTGGCCCTGCCAGAGGACGTCCTCGCCCTCGGTGAGCGTCACCCAGTCGGGAACGTCGGTCCGTGTCATGTGGGTCGCTACTCCCGGGGCCCGCATATACCTCCGGTGTCACGAGGCGAAGCGTATATGCTCATTCGTACTAAACAGTTAGTTAGACATGACTAACGCAGTGACGACTCCACGACCACAGCGGGTGCGGTTCGAAGCGGGCGGATCGACAGCGTGTGATCGGTGGATCGGCGGTGACGGGCGTGGCCGAAACGGACACGATCAGGGTCGACACGATCGAGGCAGATACGGGCGGGACGGTCACGATCGGACCTCTCACTCCGAGCGGGTGCGTCGGCTGTGAGCGGCGTCGTCGACTCGCTACGGAGCGTTTCCTTTCGCGAACTGCTCACCTATCTCGGACCGGGATTCCTGATCAGCGTCGCGTACATGGATCCCGGCAACTGGGCGACGAACATCTCCGGCGGGGCGAAGTACGGGCCGGCGCTGCTGTGGGTCATCGTGCTCGCCAGCCTCATGGCGATGGGCATCCAGATCGTCGCGGCGAAACTCGGCATCGCGACCGGGAAAGGCATCGCGCAGCTCTGTCGCGAGCGACTGCCCTCGCGTGTGGTCTGGCTGCTCTGGGCCGCCGCCGAGCTGGCGATGATCGCGACGGATATGGCCGAGATCATCGGCGCGGCGATCGGGTTCAGTCTCGTCTTCTCGATCCCACTACCCGCCGGCGCGGTGCTCGCGGGTGCGGCCTCGTTCGCGCTGCTCGGCGTACGGACGGTCCACGACCGTGGCTATCGCTGGGTCGAGTTCGTCATCATGGCCTTAGTGGGAATCATCGCGCTCGGCTTCGTCTTCGAGATGGTGCTCGCCCGGCCGACGGCCGCCGAGATCGGGCGCGGGCTGGTGCCGTCGATTCCCGGCCCCGACGCACTCTACGTCGCCATCGGCATCCTCGGCGCGACGGTGATGCCCCACTCGGTCTATCTCCATCCCTACATCGTCCAGGATCGGCGGACGGAACTGATGGAAACCGAGGGCGATACCGAGGAGGTCCATCACCGCCACTTCCTGTTCGAGTCGGTCGATACGGTGTTCGCGCTCTCGGGGGCGATGTTCGTCAACGCCGCGATGTTGATCGTCGCGGCCGCGGCCCTGCAGGGGACGGGGATCAGCACGCTCCAGGACGCCTACATCACGCTGCAGAACGTCTTCGGCGCGAGTTCGAGCACGGTCTTCGGCATCGCGCTCATCGCCGCCGGGCTCTCCTCGTCGCTGGTGGCGACGATGGCCGGCCAGACCGTGATGGACGGCTTTCTCGACCTCCAGATCAATGTCTGGCTCCGGCGCTCGGTGACGCTGATCCCGAGTCTCACGGTCGTCATCGCCGGTTTCGATCCGACGGACGTGCTCGTCGCCTCACAGGTCGCGCTGAGTTTCGAGCTGCCGTTCGTGTTGATCCCACTGCTGTGGTTCACGCGCGAGGAGGGACTGATGCGATCGTTCAAAAATCGGACGAGCACGACGACGGTGCTCGGCGTGATCATCGCGCTGATCGTCGTGCTCAACGTCTGGCTCATCTACACCGAACTGTTCGGCTGAGGCGGGCGGAGGCGGTGCTGTGCGCGGTTGCGGGGTGGTTGCGGAACGCATCAATTGCCCGACCGCGAACGAGCCCTATGCGAGTGAGCGGGCCGACGACCGACCGAAGCGAGGCGCGAAGCGCCTCGATGTCGAGCGGCGAAGCCGCGAGACGAGGGAGGGAGGAGGCTTTTGATCCACATTTTGCCAGCGAGCGAACGAAGTGAGCGAGCGCAGCAAAAGGTGGTCCCGTAAATGTTTAGCCCGGTGGCACGCTACCGGCAGCATGGCGGACTGTCCACTCGCCGACGAATGCCCCAGTTTTTCCGAGCGGGTCGCGGGAATGGGATGTCAACACTACGGCAACCGTGGCGGTGCGGAGTGGTGTAACCACTACAGCCAGCCCATCCGCGAACTGAAATCCCAGCCCGTCACCGTCGGCGAGGAGCTCGTCGTCACCGTCGAGGACATGCACGAGAGCGGGGCGGGCGTCGGCCGCACCGAGGACGGGTTCATCGTCTTCGTCGACGGCGTCCTCCCCGACGCGCGCTCGCGCGTGAAGATCACGAAGGTGCGTTCGAATCACGCACGGGCGGACGAGATCGAACGACTACCGATGGACGCGGAGGACGAAGCGGACGACGGGGCAGACGAGGACGACGGCGAGGCCGAGGACGCAGGCGATGCGGACGACGAGACGGACGGGCGGCCGAAGCGTCGGCAGCGGCTCGGCAGCCGCGAGAACTTCTGGGGCGGGTAGGCCGGACTGGACAGTCCGATGGCCGACGAGGTGGACGACGTTCTTTCACGGATCGGGTTCGATCCGGCGACCAGCGTGCTCACGCGCCGCCAAGCGATGGTGTTAGCGCTGCGCGAGCGCGGGCTAAAACAGCGGACGATCGCTGAGCGTCTCGATACCTCGCGGGCGAACGTCGCCGGTATCGAGGCGAGTGCGCGGGAGAACGTCGCGCGCGCCCGCGAGACCGTGGCGTTCGTCGACGCGCTCGAAGCGCCGGTTCGTGTTCCCGTGCCGGCCGAGACTGATCTCTACGACGTTCCTCAGCAGATCTACGACGCCTGCGACGAGGCCGGTGTGAAGGTGAACTACACCGCGCCGGAGCTGCTGAACGCCATCGGCGAGCGGGCCGGCGGGGCGGTGCGCGGCCGCGAGGTTCGGGAACCGTTGCTGGTGAGCGTCACTCGCGAGGGTGAGGTACGGGTGCGCCACGACGGAGCGCCTCGGGAGCAGGAGCTATAGGCCGGGCGCGTGTCGAGCCACTATGGATCTCGAACTCGATGGCAACGCGGCGCTCGTCACGGCGAGTACGAGCGGTCTCGGACTCGCGAGCGCCGAAGCGCTCGCCGCGGCGGGAGCGAACGTCGTGATCTGTGGGCGGAGTGCCGACACACTCGACGCGGCGCGCGAAACCGTCGCGGCGGCGGGAGCAGGCGACGTGCTCGCGATCGAGGCGGATATCACCGATGGCGACGACGTCGCCCGACTCGTCGACGAGACGGTCGCGGAATTCGGCGGACTCGACCATCTCGTCACGTCGGCTGGCGGCCCGCCGAGCGGTCCGTTCCTGGACACTGCCGAGGAGGAGTGGTACGCGGCCTACGATCTGCTCGTGATGAGCGTCGTCCGGACGCTGTCGGCGGCCCACCCGCATCTCGCAGCCAGCGACGCCGGCACCTGGGTCGCCATCACCTCGACGAGCGTCGCGGAACCGATCGAGGGGCTCGTCCTGTCGAACGCGGTCCGGCGCGGTGTCACGGGCGTGGTCGATACCGTCGCGCGGGAGTTCGCGCCCGACATCCGTGCAAACGCCGTGTTGCCGGGCAGTCACGAGACGCCGCGGATCGAGGAACTCGTCGAGGCCGGCGTCGAGCGCGGCGAGTACGACAGTTACGAAGAGGGGCTGGCCGACTGGTCCGATGGAATTCCATTGGAACGGGTCGGTGAGCCGCGCGAACTCGGTGACGCGGTGGCGTTCCTGTCGAGCGCGCGGGCGAGTTTCATCACCGGAACGGCGCTGCCGGTCGACGGCGGCACGCTGCGCGGGTGATGCGCACGATCTTATCGTGGAGCGGTGGCAAGGACGCGTCGTACGCGCTCGACGAAATGCGACGGAACGAGGACGTCCACGTCGAGGGACTGTTGACGACGATCGCGGCCGACACCGGGAGGAGCAGCATGCACGGCGTGCGCCGCGAGCTCTATGAGCGCCAGGCCGCGGCAGTAGGGCTGCCGATCGAGTTCGTCGAACTTCCGAGCGATCCGACGAACGAGGCCTACGAGCGGGCGATGACCGCGGCCATCGAGAACTACGCGAATCGGGGCATCGAGCGCATCGCCTTCGCCGATCTCCTGCTCGACGATATCCGAGCTTACCGCGAGGAGCAGCTCTCGGACACCGATCTCGACGGCTACTGGCCGCTTTGGAGGCGGGATACGGCATCGCTCGCGGCCGATTTCGCCGACCGATTCGAAGCGACGGTCGTCTCCGTCGACGGCGACCTGTTCGACCGCTCGTTCGCCGGTCGGGCGTTCGATGCGGGGTTCCTTGCGGACCTCCCCGACGAGGTCGATCCCTGTGGCGAGAACGGCGAGTTCCATACGTTCGTCCGGGGTGGGCCGATTTTCGACGAGCCGGTGGACGTGATGACCGATGAGACGGTCACGCGACCGGTCGGCGACGGCGAGTTTCACTACTGCGAGCTGCTGACACCGAACGAACCCGCACCGTGAGCGATGGCCGTCGTCGTTTCTGTGGTTGCGGAGCGGTTGGCGCGCTCGCGCTCGTGTGCGAACGAAGTGAGCACCGGGCGCGAACACTGTGCGAGGGATGAGCACCACAGCGAGCAACGCGAGCGAGGAGCGCAATCGGCTGGGGAGGTATGTGGGCTGTTGCGGTGCGGTAGTGGGTAGTTTGTATCCGCGCGAGTGAAACGAGCGCGGTTCACCGCGAACGAGCCGCAGGCAAGTGAGCGGAGGTTTTTAGTCCAGGTTTTTCAAGGAGTGGTCGGCGAACGACGTGAGCCGACCCGACGCAGAAAAAAGTGGATTACCAGGTTTCGACGGTGCCTTCGCGGATGTCTTCGAGACAGCCTTCGCAGTCGGGATGGCCCGCTTCGAAGCAGTCGGGTTCGTAGCCGTCGAGGACGACAGTGCGTTTTTGCGCGTAGCGCCGGCAGACGATGCGGGCGTGTTCGTCGTATGGCCCATCGCTGTCGGCGCGGGTCTGGCCGTCGCTGTAGGCACGTTTCGATTCGGCATACCGTCGGCCCGCGGCGCGCGCCGTCGAGTGGAGAAAGCGCGCGATCGGACCGTCGTCGCTCATGGCGATGCGTTGGGTGTCGCGATACAAAGGCCCGTCGCCATCCCGAATCACTTTCACTCCGCTCGCACAACTTTTTATACCGTCGCGCGCCAACCGACGACTGTCTCCCACCGAAAACAACGCGGAGACAGGACACCCAATGACGGACGTACAACAGCACGCGACCGAGATACACGACCAGTTTTCCGATACACTAGATATCAGCGTCGAGGAGGTCGAAGAGCGCCTCGAAACGCTGGTCAACGAGTACAGAGTGCCCGCCGAGGAGGCTCGCCGGAGCGTCACGAGCAGCTACCTCGACAAGGCGGACATGGATCGCGAGGAGCTCGGCGGCGACAGCGAGGAGCGCACGATCGAGAGCATCGAGCTGCCCGAGCAGTGGGTCGATCTCACCGTCGAGGTGCTCCAGCTCTGGGAGCCGATGAGCGAGTCGGTCGCACAGGTCGGCCTGCTCGGCGACGAGACGGGCACGATCAAGTTCACCGCGTGGGCGACGTCGGATCTGCCCGAACTCGACGAGGGCGGCACCTATCGGCTCGAAAACCTCGTCACCGACGAGTACGAGGGACGGTTTTCGGTCAAACTGAATCGAACCACGAGCATCGAGGAAATCGACGAGGAGATCGACGTGCCCGAGTCGGGCGGAACGAGCGAGGAGCGCGAGATCGCCGAGATAGACACGCCCGAGGAGTGGGTCGATCTGACGGCGAAAGTGAGCCAGCTCTGGGAGCCACGGAGCGAGTCGATCGCACAGGTCGGACTGCTTGGCGATCCCTCGGGGACGATCAAGTTCACCAAGTGGGCGACCTCCGATCTCCCCGAACTCGACGAGGGGGGCGTCTACCAACTGACGAACCTCGTGACCGACGAGTACGAGGGGCGGTTTTCGGTCAAACTCAATCGCACGACGGGTATCGAGGAACTCGACGAGGAGCTCGAGGTCGGCGACGACGCGATCGCCGTGGAGGGCGCGCTCGTCGACATCCAGCGCGGGAGCGGGCTCATCAAGCGCTGCCCCGAGGACGATTGCACGCGCGTGCTCCAGAACGGGCGCTGTTCGGAGCACGGCGAGGTCGAGGGTGAGTTCGACCTCCGCGTGAAGGCGGTCATCGACGACGGCAACGAGGTCCACGAGACGATCTTCAACCAGGAGGCGACCGAGGAGCTCACCGACATCACCCTCGACGAGGCGAAGGAGATGGCGATGGACGCGCTCGATACGACCGTCGTCGCCGACGAGATCCGGGGCGACGTCCTCGGAAGCTACTACCGCGTCGAGGGACCGACGCTCGGGCGGTACGTGCTCGCAAACGAGTTCGAGAAGTTGGGCGGGCCGACCGATGCCGAGGAGACGTTGATCAAAGCGAGGTCACTATGAGCGGTGCACCCACCCGCGAGGTCGCCCAGCGCGTCTTCGCCCGCGAGTTCAGCGACGGCAGCGACACGTTCAAGGAGAGCGACGAGGAGCGCGCGCCGGTCTACCTCCTCCTGCCGACGGGCGAGCGCGCCAATCGGATCTTCTTCGTCGGCACGCTGACCGAGACCGAGGACGTCGGCTCGGATTCGGAGTACTGGCAGGGGCGCGTGGTCGACCCGACCGGGACCTTCTACGTCTACGCCGGCCAGTACCAGCCCGAGGCCGCGAGCGCGCTCCGGGAGATCGAACCCCCGGAGTACGTCGCGGTGGCGGGCAAGCCACGGACCTACGAGACCGACGACGGCGACACGAACGTCGCCGTCCGGCCGGAATCGATCACGGTCGTGGACGCCGAAACGCGCGATCGCTGGGTGGTCGAGACCGCCGAGCGCACGATCGAGCGGCTCCAGGCCTTCGAGGACGAGACCAACGAGTACGCTCGGATGGCCGAGGAGCGCTACGATCTCCCCCTCGAAAACTACCGCCGTGAGGCGGTGTCGGCGCTCGAGAGCCTCGAAGAGGACGACGAGGTCGCCGAGAGCGACTGATCGCCGGCGCTCGTCGATCGATCGTCTGACGAAGACCTAAGTTCGCGGAGGCGTAACTCGGCGTCGAGATGGGCAACAAGAACAAGACGATCTCCTTTCGCGTCAACGAGGACGCCTTCGAGACGCTGCGTGAGATCGCCGAGGAGCGCGACATCTCGCTGTCGGCGGTCTTCCGGAACTACGTCGAGATGCTGGTTGCCCACGACGGACAGGTGGAGGTCGTCCCCGAGCACGAAGTCGACGACGGCGACGTGGAGACGTCGAGCTTTCCGCCGAAGGTCGAGGTCCCCAAGAGCTACGTTCGCGAACACGAGCGGCTCGAACTCGAAGCCGAGCATCTCCGCGATCAGCTCGACGAACACCGCCGGTATGTCACCCAGTTGAGCCAGCGCTTGGAGGAGGACGACGGCGAGGACGTGATCCAGCTCGAAGAGCTCGACGGCGAGGACGAGGAAGAGCCGTACCGACTCGGTTAGAGCAGATCACGTTTTCGCTCGCCCACTCGGCGCTCCATCTCCCGGTTTTTCTCGACGCTCGCGAGATCCTCCATCGCGTCGAGCGTGCGCACCGAGTTGTCGAGAAAGGAGAGCACGTCGCCCGGATAGGCGGTCACGAGATAGTCGTCGCTCATGATGTCGACGATCGCCTCCGCGCCGAGCCCGCCCGCACGGAGATCGAGCAGATACTGGATGAACTTGCGCTCGGGGTGGCCACAGTAGGGGTTCGACTCGCAGTCACAGTCGAGGAAGTCCTCGGCGAAGTCGAGCACGCGCTCCTGGGTGGCGTCGTCGAGCTTCGCGAGGTTCTCGCCGGTGTAGAGCAAATCGAGGGTCGCGCCGCTGAACGCGCTCCGTGGAATGCGCGTTTCGAGCTGCGAGCCGATCCGACGGTGGTTCTTGACGTAGATCTTGTCCGTAATGGCCACGCTTGTCAGGAGTTGGGGCGAGAGCGGCAAAAGCCTCGCGGACCGCTCGGCGGGAGTCGTAACGTACTTTATTCGCGCCCGAATAGAAGCGACTGCGCGTCCGGGTTGGGGTAATGGTCATCCTTCAGCCTTGTGGAGGCTGAGACGCGGGTTCGATTCTCGCACCCGGACTATACCAGAGATTTTCATTGTCTGTCGAGGCCCTGACCTCATTTGCTGTGTTCCGAAGCTAACAGCGAAGGGCTATCAGTCCGCTTGCCCTCCTTTCCCCAATGGACGTCGCATTGCTCACCATCGGCGACGAACTGCTCTCCGGCGATACCGCGAACTCGAACGCGACGTGGCTCGCCGATCGACTCACCGGTCGCGGGGCGACCGTCGCACGGGTGCTCGTCATCCCCGACGATAGGGGACTGATCGCCCGCAAGGTCGCGGAGTATTCCGACGCGTTCGACGCGGTCATCGTCACCGGCGGACTGGGCGGGACGCCCGACGATCGGACGATGGACGCCGTCGCGGATGCCTTCGATCGCTCGCTCGCGGTCGACGAGCGTGCACGCGAGTCGGTCGCGAAACGCGTCGCCGCCCTCCGCGAGAGCTTCCAGGATATCGCCATCGACGTCGACGCCGAAGCGTCGATCCCCGAGGGGAGCCAACCGCTGTTGAACGATCCTGGTCTCGCACCGGGCTGCGTGATCGAGAACGTCTACGTCCTGCCCGGCATCCCCGAGGAGATGAAGGCGATGTACGAGAGCGTCGCGGAGGCGTTCGGGGGCGACGTGCGCTCACGGATGTTCTACACCGAAACGCCAGAGGCCGATCTGATCCCCGATCTCACCACCACCGAGGAGCGCTTCGACGTCAGCGTGGGCTGCTATCCCGACCGCTCGGCGGGCCACAACCGGCTCAAACTCGTCGGCGAGAGCGACGACGAACTCGACGTGGCGGCCGAGTGGTTGCGTGCGCGCGTCGAGACGATACCGGAACCCGACGATTAGAACGATTCGTCGGGCGAGCGTGGTGACTGGGTGGCGGCGTCGGTCGTCGCCTCCATCCCGCTCGACTGGAGGATCGTCAGCGCCGTCATCAGGTCCGTCCGAGAGACGAGACCGATGAACTCGCCGCGGAGGTCGAGCACGGGGAGCCGACCGACACCGTTCGACTGCATCGTCGAGAGCGCGTCCATCGCGTCGCTGTCCTCGGGAACCGTGTAGAGGTCCTGACTCATCACCTCGCCGACGCGGTAGGCGTCGCGTTCGACCTCGCGGACGGTCTGGGCGTCCGAGAGTGTGACCATCCCGACGAGTTCGCCGCCGTCGAGCACCGGATAGCCCGTGTGGCGCTCGGTGAGCATCCGATCGACGAGATCGGCGACGCTCGTCTCGGGTGTGACGGCGTCGATCTCGTCGGCGGGCGTCATCACTCGTTCGACGACCACACCTTGGAGAGCGGCCTTCGTCACCGCCTGCTGGGCCTCGCCGGCGGCGCTGATGTAGATGAAGAAGGCGATGGCGACGTAGAGGATGGCACCGGCGAACAGGCCGACGAGCGCGAGCAGGAAGGCGAACCCCTTGCCGACCTCGGCGGCGATCTGTGTGGCGCGGGCGTGCGTGCGATTGCGTGCGAGCAGTGCGCGCAGCACGCGCCCGCCGTCCATCGGAAAGCCCGGGAGGAGGTTGAACGCCGCGAGCGCGACGTTCAACAGCGCGAGATAGGCGACCACGAAGCGCACGCCCGGCAGGCCCTCTGGGACGACGAGGAAGGCAGCGTAGGAGACGATCCCGAGGACGACGCTCACGACCGGTCCGGCGACGGCGACGGCGAACTCCTGACGCCAGTCCTCCGGCATTTCGGCCATCTGGGCGATGCCGCCGAGAAACCAGAGCGTGATCGAATCGATGTCGTAGCCGAACCGCATCGCCACGACCGAGTGGCCGAGTTCGTGGAGGATGACGCCCGCAAAGAGGCCGAGAGCAGCGGCGAGGCCGAGAATGTAGGGCATCGTGCCCGCCGACAGCGCCGCGCCCGGAAGCCCCGTCCCGAACGTGGAGTTCATCAGCATCACGAGCTGGCCGACCTGCGAGGCGATGAGCCACGCGAGCAGCGGGAGCACGAGCAGAAAGGAGAGTCCGAGCTTGATTGGAATGCCCGCGATAGAACCGACCCGGAAGCTTGGCATGGCCCGACTAGGACGGGTAGTCCCTTAAGCCCATCCCAGCCGGCGGGTTTACCACGATGGCGGCCAGACGAACGCCATGAGCCGACAGACGGAGGCACTACTGCGTCGGGCCGACGGGATCGAGTACGAGCCGGTCGATGCGGCCGACGGCCTCGAAAAGGGTGTCCTCATCGACGAGGCACGTGGCGCGCCGAACTTCGCCATCCGGCGATTCACGCTCGCGGCCGGTGGCGAAGTACCAAAGCACACCAACGAGGTCGAACACGAACAGTACGTCCTCTCGGGCGAATACACGGTTGGCATCGGGGACGAGGAGCACACGGTGAGCGCCGGCGATTCGCTGTTGATCCCTGCCGGCGTCGTCCACTGGTATCGCAACGAGGGCGAGCAGGAGGGCGCGTTCATCTGTGCGGTGCCCAACGGCGACGACGCCATCGAACTCGAAGAGTAGTGCGAGCGACTGAAATAGCCGGCTCGCGTAGTCACGGCTAGTGTCACAGCAGGTCGCAGTCGGGACGCTGTTCGTCCACGGCGTCGGCGACGACTATCTCGTTGCCGTCTCGAACGACGGCGAGCGCTCGCTGTCGGCACGTCTCACGCTCGGGACGACCGACGCCGGACCGCGACCCGCGAAGTTCGCCCGGCGACACGAGTCGGGTGAGGAGCCGCTGGCTCCCGATCGGTTCGTCGAACTCGCACGGCGTGCCGATCGCATCCGGATCTCCCAACAGACGGGGCGAGCGCAGCGCGAGCGGATCGAGCGGATGCTCGACGGCTACCAGCTCGACGCGAAGACGGTGCGGACCTGTCGGTACTGTGCGAGCGCCGGGCGCTACTCGCCGGTCACGAGCGAGACGGCGATCGAAGCCGACGGCGAGCAGATCTGTCCGGACTGTGCGCGCCGTGAACTCGACGCCGAGCTCGCCCATCACGACGTCTCCAGCACCGCTGCCGACCGGCTTCAAGAACTGCTGCTCGACGTCCAGGACCTCGAACGCGTGAAGAACCTGCTGTCGGGCCAGCTCGATCCCGACCTCACGAAGTTCGACGAGATGAGCGCCACGACCGAGGCCGTCGACCCGGTCCCGGTCGACTCGCTCGGTCTCCATCCCGGCATGCAGAACCTGCTCGACGACCGCTTCGAGACTCTGCTGCCCGTGCAAAGCCTCGCAGTGCAAAACGGCGCGCTCGACGGCGACGATCAGCTCGTGGTGAGCGCCACCGCCACCGGCAAGACGCTGATCGGCGAGATGGCGGGTCTCGATCGCCTGCTCAACGGCGAGGGAAAGATGCTCTTCCTCGTCCCGCTGGTGGCGCTCGCGAACCAGAAGTACGAGGACTTCAGGGACGAGTACGGCCATCTCGCGAACGTCACGATCCGAGTCGGTGCGAGCCGCGTCCGTGACGACGGCGAGCGGTTCGATCCCGACGCCGACATCGTGGTCGGGACCTACGAGGGGATCGACCACGCGCTCCGGGTGGGCCAAGATCTCGGCGACATCGGTACAGTCGTGATCGACGAGGTCCACACCCTGGAGGACGACGACCGCGGCCACCGTCTCGACGGCCTCATCGCCCGGCTGAAGGGCTACTGTGAGAACCGTAACGGGAATGCGAGCGGGAACGGGACGAGTTCGAGCACGCAGTGGCTCTACCTCTCGGCGACGGTCGGGAATCCCGACTGGCTAGCCCAAAAGCTCCGGGCGAACCTCGTCGAGTTCGAGGAGCGGCCCGTGCCGATCGAGCGCCACGTCACGTTCGCCGATGGCCAGGAGAAAGCGCGCGTGGCGAACAAGCTGGTCCGGCGGGAGTTCGACCGGAAATCCTCGCAGGGCTATCGTGGGCAGACGATCATCTTCACCAACTCGCGGCGGCGCTGTCATCAGCTCGCGCGGAAACTGGAGTACGACGCCGCGGCCTACCACGCCGGGCTGGACTACTCGCGACGCAAGTCCGTCGAGCGCCAGTTCGCGAACCAGGATCTCGCCGCGGTGGTGACGACCGCCGCGCTCGCGGCCGGCGTCGACTTCCCGGCCTCACAGGTGATCTTCGACTCGCTGGCGATGGGCATCGAGTGGCTCACCGTCCAGGAGTTCCATCAGATGCTCGGCCGTGCGGGACGGCCGGACTACCACGACCGCGGCGTCGTCTACGTGCTGGTCGAACCCGACGGGAGCTACCATTCGAGCATGCCCGGCTCGGAAGACGAGACGGCCTTCCGGCTGCTCAAGGGCGAGATGGAGCCCGTGGCGATGCGCTACGACGAAACCAGTGCCGTCGAGGAGGTGCTGGCGAACATCACCGTGGCGGGCGGGGGTGCGAAGGCGCTCACCGAGCGGATGGTCGGCGACGTCCCGATGAAACACGCGGTCGGCAAACTCCTCGACTACGAGTTCATCGACGGGCTCTCACCCACGCCGCTGGGTCGGGCGGTGACGCGACACTTCCTCGATCCCGAGGCGGCGTTCACGATGCTCGACGGGATTCGCAAGGAAAAGGATCCCTACGACACGGTGGCCGAGATCGAACTGCGCGACGAGGAGAGCTAGACGAGCGGGGCGACGAGGTCGGGCGTGAACGCGAGCCCGAACACCGACAGCAGGACGACGAGCACCGCGCCCGGCAGCCCGCCGATGGCGACGACCGCGAGCGTGAGCCAGTTGACCTCGACGCCGATGCCGAACCAGCTGGCGGCGAGGAAGACCAGCAGGCCGACGACCGCGTTGACGATGAGCGGCCGAACTGCCTGCAGGATGCGCGCGGCCCCGAACAGCAGGACGAGCGCGACCGCGAGAGCCGCGAGTTCGAGTCCCGTGACCATGCGCGACCCTCGCACGAGCGCGGTATAGGCCTTCCGTACTCCGTCTGTGGATGTGAGGCTTCGACCGCTCTCCGACGGGAAACGCAAGGGTTTATTCGCCGGCGTCCATTAGTTCACGTGCGGGACCGTGGGTTAGCCTGGTATACTCCGAGCCTTGGGTGCTCGTGACCGCGGTTCAAATCCGCGCGGTCCCACTACCGTTTTTGCTATAGTACGAGCGAAAGCAGGGGTATGGACTCCCATCGAAAGGGCGATCTCACGGAAGCGCTCGTGATCGCCGAACTGAAAAGACGCGAGATCCCGGTTTCGATTCCGTTCGGGGACACGAGTGGTACGATATCGACGCCGAGACACTGGCCGGCAGTTTGCTGAAGGTACAGATCAAAACCGGCTGGATGGCGGATGGAACGGTGAATCTTCACGGAAAGTCACAACACACGAATGGAGCTCGGTCCGCGTGCCGTTGCTCGCAACTGGATCGAATCCAACGGTGGTACACCGATCCCGCTCCAACGCGACCGCCGCAACAGCAACGACCGCAAACGGCCGCCGAGCGCACCGAAGACGATCCCCGACGATTTCGGTTCGCAGGGGAACGGCTGATTCCACTTTCACTGCGCGTTGCGAAGGTTCTTGAGCGAAAGAACACTACCCACCACCAATGGCTCGTGCGGAGAACGCCGATCTGATCGACGATTTCGAGGAGTTCTACCGCAACTACTACCGCAACGAGATCGGGGAGCTCGCCCAGCAGTATCCGAACGAACGCCGATCGCTGTTCATCGACTGGAGCGATCTCTACCGGTTCGATTCGGATCTCGCCGACGACTACCGCTCCCAGCCCGACCAGCTCCAGGAGTACGCCGAGGAGGCGCTGCGACTCTACGATCTCCCCGTCGACGTGGGTCTCGGGCGCGCGCACGTCCGCATCCGGGGGCTCGACGAACCGACCGAGATCCGCGAGATCCGGGCGCGCCACCGTGGCCAGCTGCTCGCGGTACAGGGCATCGTCAGGAAGGCCACGGATGTTCGGCCCAAGATCACCGAGGCGGCTTTCGAGTGCCAGCGCTGTGGCACGCTCACCCGTATCCCCCAGACCGGCGGCGACTTCCAGGAACCCCACGAGTGTCAAGGCTGTGAGCGCCAGGGGCCGTTCGACATCAACTTCGACCAGTCGGAGTTCGTCGACGCGCAGAAGCTCAGGGTTCAGGAGAGCCCGGAGGGGCTGCGCGGCGGCGAGACCCCACAGAACATCGATATCCATATCGAGGACGACATCACCGGCGAAGTGACGGCGGGCGATCACGTCCGCGTCACCGGCGTGCTCCATCTCGACCAGCAGGAGTCCGGCCGCGACGCCTCGCCGATGTTCGATCTGTTCATGGACGGCGTCACCGTCGAGATCGAGGACGAACAGTTCGAGGACATGGACATCTCCGAAGCGGACAAACGCGCCATCGTCGAACTCTCGACCGAGGACGACATCTACGAGCAGATGGTCGGCTCGATCGCACCCTCGATCTACGGCTATCAGGAGGCCAAACTCGCGATGATCCTCCAGCTCTTCTCGGGCGTGGCCAAACATCTCCCGGACGGCTCGCGCATCCGTGGCGACCTCCACATGCTCCTCATCGGGGATCCTGGTACTGGCAAGTCCGTCATGCTGCAGTATATCAGAAATATCGCCCCACGATCGGTCTACACCTCCGGGAAGGGATCGTCGAGCGCCGGGCTGACGGCGGCCGCGGTGCGCGACGATTTCGGGGAGGGCCAGCAGTGGACGCTCGAAGCCGGTGCGCTCGTGCTCGCCGACCAGGGGATCGCGGCCGTCGACGAACTGGATAAAATGCGCCCGGAAGACCGGTCGGCGATGCACGAGGCGCTCGAACAGCAGACCATCTCGGTCTCGAAGGCCGGGATCAACGCCACGCTCAAGTCCAGATGTTCGCTGTTGGGCGCGGCGAACCCCAAGTACGGACGGTTCGACCAGTACGAGTCCATCGGCGAGCAGATCGATCTGGAGCCGGCACTCATCTCGCGGTTCGATCTCATTTTCACCGTCACCGACGATCCGGACCCCGAGCGCGACAAGGACCTCGCCGAGCACATCCTGCGGACGAACTACGCGGGCGAGCTCAACACCCAGCGGACCGAACAGACCGCGGCGAACGTCAGCCAGTCGGAGGTCGACGCCGTCACCGACACCGTGGCCCCGGCGATCGAACCCGACCTCCTCCGGAAGTACATCGCCTACGCCCAGCGCAACTGCTACCCGACGATGACCGAGGAGGCCAAGGAGGCGATCAGCGATTTCTACGTCGATCTCCGGGCGGAGGGTTCCGACGACGACGCGCCCGTGCCGGTGACCGCACGGAAGCTGGAGGCGCTCGTCAGGCTGGCCGAGGCGTCCGCGCGCGTCAGGCTCGCCGATACTGTCGAACTCGAGGACGCCGAACGCGTCATCGAGATCGTCCGGTCGTGTCTCAAGGACATCGGCGTCGATCCCGAGACCGGCGAGTTCGACGCCGACATCGTCGAGACGGGCACCTCGAAGAGCCAGCGTGACCGGATCAAGAACATGAAGGCGCTGATCACCGACATCGAGGACGAGTACGACGCCGCTGCGCCGATCGAGGAAGTGCTCGATCGCGCCGAGGAGACCGGGATGGAGCGCTCGAAGGCCGAGCACGAACTCGAAAAGCTCAGACGACAGGGCGAGGTGTACGAGCCACAGACCGACCACCTGCGGACCACGTAAACCTACTCGCGCAGATCGTAGTAGGTCGTCCGGAGCGTCACCGGCGTCACGCCGGCGACGTCGGCGGCCGACTGCTGTGTGAGTGCGTGATCGCGCTCGGTCGCGGCGGTGTAGAGACAGGCCGCGGCGACGCCGCTCGGATTGCGCCCGTTGGTCAGTCCGAGGTCGTGGCTCTTCTCGACGAGCGCGCGTGCCCTGCGCTCGATCTCATTCGGGAGGTCGAGCTGGTTCGCGAACCGTGCGAGATACTCCTCGGGATCGATCGGGCCGGTTGGCAGGCCGAGTTCGCGGTTCAGGGCGTCGTAGGCGGCGGTGAGCTCGTCGCGCGTGGCTTTGGCGACCGTGCCGATCTCGGCGAGCGTACGCGAGAGGGCCTCGGTGCGACAGACGGCGTAGACGGCCGCGGCGGCGAACCCTTCGAGCGAGCGCCCGCGCAGCAGGTCCTCGTTCTGTGCGGACTCGAAGAGCACGCAGGCGCGGTCGCGGATCGAGTCGGGAAGACCGAGCGCGCCCACCATGCGCCGCACCTCGGTGAACCCGTAGACGCGGTTGCGCTCGGCGCGCGAGGAGATCCGCGTGCGGTTGTGCTGGCGGCGCAGACGTGCGAACAGACGTCGTTTTCGGCCGGTGAGTCGGGTCGAACGGCCGATCTCCGTCGAGAGCCCGCGATCGTGGCGCGAGCGCGTCAGCGGTGCACCCGTGCGTTTCCGGTCCGGTCCGTCCTCGAAGTTGCGCCACTCGGGGCCGCGATCGACGCGGTCCTCGCCGATGACCAGCCCGCAGTCGAGACAGTACGTCTCCTCGCCGGCGTCGTCCAATCGGCCATTACATTCCGGACATAGGGTGGTTGAATTCATACCTCAGACGATGCAATGCATTCTATTTAAAATTTTTCTACGGGGTAAAATTATTAGAGTGGTAGAAATAGAAACACAAGGGCAGCTCGTCATCGTTCGTTCAGAGGAAGGAGAGGGTACTCGACGACCGATCACGGTCCGCGGACGGTGTCGCTATCGGGCGTCGCGGATCTCCTCGGCGATGGCGTCGAGATCGTCCTCGGAGAGGTCGGGTCGGTCGCCGGCGACGACGTGGATCGGCGCGCCGCCGTCGTCGTCGAACCGGGGGATGATGTGGCCGTGGAGGTGAGGCACCTCCTGGCCGGCGGCCGGGCCGTTGTTGAACGCCACGTTCGAGCCGTCGGCGTCGGCAGCCGCCTCGACGGCCGGTGTCAGTCGGTGGAGCGCGGCGAAGACCTCGCGGGCGAGTTCCTCGGAGAGATCGGTGAGTCGCTCGTGGTGGTCGTTCGGGACGACGAGCGTGTGACCGGGCGCGAGCGGGTTCGCGTCGAGGAAGGCGGTCACGTCGTCGCTCTCGAAAACGATGCGGCCGGGGATCTCGCCGGCGACGATCCCGCAAAACGGACAGTCGTTCGACATACTCGCACCTCGCGTGCGGGAAGCAAGAAGGTTTGGCGTCACTCGATGGCAGCGAGCGTCTCGGCGATGGCGTCGAGATACCCTTCGTACGTGTAGTCGAGCCGCGAGAGCCAGACCGCTTGGTAGGAAGGGTGGAGCACCGGCACGAGCGTCGTCCCCAGACTCCCGAGCGCGACCGGTTCGAGGATCGAGTCGAGAAAACCGTCGATGCTCTCTCCTTCGGTCGCGAGCAGGCTCGTCGTCGCGTGTTTGCCGGTCGCGATGACGGCGCGCGGTCCGATCTCCTCGATCTCGGTTTCGAGGTAGGGTCGGCAGTTCGACCGCTCTTCGCTCGTGGGTTCGCGGTTCGACCCCTCCTCGCCCTCGGGAAAGCACTTGACGGCGTTCGTGTAGTAGAGTTCCTGACTGTCGAAACCGAGATCGCCAAAGAGGTCTCGAATCTTTCGCCCGGAGTGGCGTGCGGTGTAGGCCATGCCGGTCCAGTTGCCACCCTTCCACAGGTCGGCCTCGGGCGTGCCGGCACCGGGTGCCTCGCCGACCACGACGAGCTCGGCGTCGAGCGAGCCGTTGCCCCACGAGATGCACTCTCGAGATTCGGCGAGCGCGGGACAGCGCTCACAGCCGGGCGCGAGGACGTTTTTCGAGTCGGGATCGGGATACTCGGGCATGGCGAGTGTGGGGCCGGCCGGTTTGAGTCCGTTCCGGTCAGCGGACCGCTTCGCGTGGGTTCGACAGGCCGGTCTGCACAACCGAGGCTCCTTTAGTCCCTGCACGGGTAGGCGAGCCATGAGCAGGTTCGAGCCGGTCGCGGACCGCTACGACCCCGATGCGGTCGAGGGCCGCGTCTTCGAGCAGTGGGACGAGACCGACGCCTACCGCAAGACCAAGCAACACCGCGCCGACGGCGAGGACTTCTTCTTCGTCGACGGGCCGCCCTACACGTCGGGTGCAGCCCACATGGGGACGACGTGGAACAAGACCCTGAAGGACGCCTACATCCGGTATCACCGGATGCAGGGCTACAATGTGACCGACCGGCCGGGCTACGACATGCACGGGCTGCCGATCGAGACCCGCGTCGAGGAGAAGTTGGGGTTCGACAACAAGAAGGACATCGAGGCGTTCGGCATGGAGCCGTTCATCGAGGAGTGCAAGACATACGCCGACGAACAGCTCGACGGACTCCAGTCGGATTTCAAGTCCTTCGGCGTCTGGATGGATTGGGAGAACCCCTACAAAACCGTCGACCCCGAATACATGGAGGCGGCGTGGTGGGGATTCGCACAGGCTGCCGATCGTGGTCTCGTCGAGCAGGGCAAGCGTTCGATCACCCAGTGTCCCCGGTGTGAGACGGCCATCGCGAAGAACGAGGTCGAGTATCACGAGGTCGAGGACCCCTCGATCTACGTCGAGTTCCCGCTCCGCGAACGCGAGGGAAACCTCGTCATCTGGACGACGACGCCGTGGACCGTTCCCGCCAACGAGTTCGTCGCGATCGACGAGGACGTCGAGTATCGGAAGGTCCGTGCGGAAAGGGACGGCCAGGAGGAGGTGCTCTATCTCGCTGCCGAAGTCGTCGAGGAAGTCCTGAAGAAAGGTCGCTACGACGACTACGAGGTACTCGACGAGCTCGATGGCGAGGAAATGCTCGGCTGGGAATACGAGCATCCGCTGGCCGAGGAGGTACCCGACCGGCCCGACGGGGAGGGCGTTGGCGAAGTCTACCACGCCGATTACGTCGAGGTCGATAGAACCGGTCTCGTCCACTCCGCGCCCGGCCATGGTCAGGAGGACTTCGAGCGCGGCTCGGAGCTCGATTTACCCATCTTCTGTCCCGTCGGCGGCGACGGCGTCTATCTCGACGAGGCTGGCGAGTACGCCGGCGAGTTCGTCCGGGACGCAAACGAGGGAATCATCGCCGATCTCGACGAGCGCGGACTGCTGCTCGCCGAGGAAACCTATGCCCACGATTACGGCCAATGCTGGCGCTGTGACACGGATATCGTCTTCCTCGCCACCGATCAGTGGTTCGTCACCGTCACCGACGTGAAGGAGGAGATGCTCGACAACATCGAGGACTCCGAGTGGCATCCCCAGGAAGCGCGCGATAACCGCTTTCGGGACTTCATCGAGGGCTCGCCCGACTGGAACGTCTCCAGACAGCGCTACTGGGGGATCCCCGTCCCCATCTGGACGCCCGAGGACTGGTCCGGCGAGATGGACGACGTAGTCGTGATCGGCACACGCGAGGAGCTCGCCGAACGCGCCGACCAAACCGTCGACCCCGACGAGGTCGATCTCCACCGTCCGACCGTCGACGATCTCACGATCACCGAAGAGGGGACGACCTACACGCGCGTTCCGGACGTCTTCGACGTCTGGCTCGATTCCTCGGTCGCGTCGTGGGGAACGCTCGACTATCCCCAGGAGGAGGGCGAGTTCGAGGAGCTCTGGCCCGCCGACCTCATCATGGAGGCCCACGACCAGACACGGGGCTGGTTCTGGTCGCAGTTGGGGATGGGGACGGCAGCGCTCGGCGAGATTCCGTACAAGGAGGTGCTGATGCACGGCTACGCCAACATGCCTGACGGGCGGGGGATGTCGAAATCGAAGAACATCACCGTCGAGCCCCAGGAGGTCATCGACGAGTACGGTGCGGACCCGATGCGGCTGTTCCTCCTGTCGGTGACGCCACAGGGCGACGACATGCGCTTCTCGTGGGACGAGACCGAGACGATGCAGCGCAACCTCAACATCCTCTGGAACGTCTTCCGCTTCCCCCTCCCCTACATGCGCCTCGACGGGTTCGATCCCACCGAGGTCTCACTCGACGACGTGACTCTCGAACGGGAGGACGAGTGGGTGCTCTCGCGGCTGCAAACCGTCGAAGGGGAGATGACCGACGAGTGGGAAGACTTCCGGCAGGACCGCGCGCTGCACGCACTGCTCGATTTCGTCGTCGAGGACGTCTCGCGTTTCTACGTCCAGAGCGTGCGCGAGCGCATGTGGGAGGAAGCCGACAGTCCCTCGAAGCGCGCCGCGTACGCGACCTTCTACCGCGTGCTCCGGGAGGTCGTCGCACTGCTCGCACCGTATGCCCCGTTCGCCGCCGAGGAAATCTATGGGACGCTCACCGGCGACGACGAGTTCGACACGGTCCACATGTGTGACTGGCCCGAACCCGACGAAGAGCTCCGCGACGAA
Organism: Halococcus thailandensis JCM 13552; assembly: GCF_000336715.1. GTDB lineage: Archaea > Halobacteriota > Halobacteria > Halobacteriales > Halococcaceae > Halococcus > Halococcus thailandensis. The sequence goes on along the minus strand of NZ_AOMF01000153.1, from coordinate 21,745 downwards.
CCGCTCGAACGCGAGGTCCGGGTCGCCCGCGGCGTCGAGGAGGCCGGCTCGGCCGCGCGCCAGCAGGCCGAGCGCAAGCTCCGCTGGCCGGTCACGCGCGTCGTCGTCGACGCCGAGAGCGAGGCGGTCGCCGACGCGGTGGAGTCCCAGTCGGCGATCGTCGCCGACCGGCTCAACGCGAGGACTGTGGATCTGATCGGTCCCGACGAACGATGGGGCGAACTGCGATACAGCGCCAGCGCGGACATGAGCGTGCTCGGACCGGCGTTCGGCGATCGGTCGGGCGACGTCATGACCGCGCTCAACGAGGCACGAGTCGAAGAACCGACGCTGGACGCGCTCGAAACGGCCGTTTCGGACGTGCTCGATACACCTGTCGAACTCACGAACGAGATGGTCGAGATCGTCACCGAGACGCCCGACGGGGTTGCTGCCGACACGTTCGGTGCGGAGGGTGGCGGCACGGTCTACGTCGATACGACGCTCACCGAGGACGTCGAGAGCGAGGGCTACGCGCGCGATGTCGTCCGGCGGATCCAGGAGATGCGAAAGGAGCTGGACCTCGACCTGGAGGCCGAGATCAGGGTCGAACTCGACGTCGCCGACGATCGCGTGGCGGAGTTCGTCCGCGAGCACGAGGCACTCATCGGCGAGGAGGTCAGGGCTGCGGCGTTCGGCGACGTCGCGGACGGCCACCGACGCGAGTGGGAGATCGAGGACACGACTGTGGAGATCGCCATCGTGCCGGTCGCCGAAGCGCGGGCGGACTAATCGAGCGCGGCGGCGACGGCCGGCGCGACGCTGACGGCGCTCTCGGCGCACTCGATCGTGTCCGTCCCGTAGACGGTCGCGACGCCGGCGCGCGCGAGGCGCGTTCTGGCCATGCCGGCGAAGACCGGATGGACGCAGGTGACGAACACCCGGGCGTCGTCGCTGAGATGTGAGACGGCTCCAGCCATCGTCGAGCCGGTGGCAACGATGTCGTCGACGAGCACGACGTCGCGTCCCGTGACGTCCGCCGTGTGCGGTTCGAGTTCGACGTCCGTGCTGCTGTGACGGGTCTTCTCGAAGTGGTCCGTTTCGCCCGTTCCGTAGGCGTCGCGGACTGTTTCCGCGAGCTCGATCGCACCCGCGTCGGGGGCGATGAACACCGGGTCGTCGAGATCTGGCAGGGGGTTGGCGAGCTGTCCGGCGGCGTCGACGGTGGCACAGGGAACGTCGAAGAAGTCACCGACGGATTCCTCGTGAGGGTTCACGGTGACGACATGGTCGGTGCCGGTGCTCAGTGCGCGCGCGACCGCGCGAGCCGAGACGGGCTGGCCGGACTCGAAGGCTCTGTCCTGACGGGCGTAGCCCATGTAGGGGATCACGGTGACGATCTCGCTTGTGCCCGCCTCGCGGACGGCGTCCTGGAGCTGGAGCGCTTCGATGTGGGCGTCGCTCGTCGCGGTCGAGCAGACGACGATCGCGCGTTCGGCGTCGAATCCCGGCACCGCAACCTGCAGCTCGCCGTCGGGAAAGCGCTCGTAGGTCGTCTCGGCGAGTGGCTCGTCGAGCGCCGTCGCGAGCGCGCTGGCGAGCGATTGGGAGCCGGAGGCGCTGACGATCATGTGTGCTCCTGTGACGGCCAGTTAAACCGGGTTTCGATCCGCCGCGACGAGCGCGTGTGGCTCGCCGATCCCGAGGGGGTGATCGCGCCAGCCGTCGTCGGTCCCGACGAGCAGCGTTCCGTCCGTCGCGACGGCGTAGACCAGTCCCGCGTACGCGACCGCTGCGATCGGTTTTCCGATATCGATGGTTCGCCACTCGTCGCCATCGTGGGTGTAGAAGTCGTCCGTCGTCGCAGCGTGTGCTCGCTCGCCGTCGATGTCGGCGCTTACCGTCCGGAAATCGCCGTCGAGATCGTCCATCCAGCCGTTGCCGAGGCGGTAGAGTCCAGTGGCCGTCGCAGCCCGTGGGACGCCGTCCCCGACGGCGACGTCGCGGACCGCGTCGAGACCCGCGCGGGAGAGGCCGTCGTCCGTGAGCCGGTAGACCCCACCATCGGTGGCGAGTAGGTCGCCGTCGATCGCGTGAACCGTCTCGACGGTGTCCACGTCGTGCCATTCGTCGTCGATTCGGTGTGCGACCCGTCCGTCTGGGGCGGCGGCGACGAGTCCATCGTGGAAGCCGACGGCCGTCGCCGGGCCGAATCCCGACTCCGCGAGCGAGTTGCCGATCAGTACGTCCTCGTCGGTGGCGACAGCTAGCTTTTCGTCGAACGCGAGGTCGTGGACGGAGCGGCGATCGCGGAGTTCGATCTCGCCCACGCGCTCACCGGCGACCGAGACGCGGGTGAGGCCGATGTCGCTGGCGACGAACAGCGCTGTCGACTCGGTGTTCGCGCCGTGGACGCGCTTTTCGTCGATGCTGCTCATGCCCGGATGCGCACGCCGAACGGCGAAAGCGTTCCGGCGCGGCCGCGCCGGCGGCTGCGGTGCGGTGCCTGGTGGATGAAGGGCGAGGCGCGCGAGCGACCGCAGGGAGCGAGTAGCGAACGGAGTGAGCGCGCGCCGAGGGCTTCGGCGGAGGCGGTGCTGTGCGGACGGATGGGTTGATGTCCGCGCGAGTGAAACGAGCGCGGTTCACGAGAGACGCAAAGCGCCTCTCTGGCTCTCGTTCACTCCCTACGGTCGTTCACGAGAACACCGCGAGTGAGCGGCAGTTTTTGGTCCAGATTTTGCAAGGGGTTGAGCGCGCGAAGCGCGCGATCCCCCGCAGCAAAAAGGTGGGTCGGAAGCGATTTGTGAGTCGGGCCGTCAGGTGACTCGAATGCAACTGTTCGGGTCGAGTGGGATTCGCGGGGTCGCGAACGAGGAGGTGACGCCGACGCTCTGTCTGCGGATCGGGCTGGCTGTCGGGACGCTCGTCGATGGACAGGCGGCCGTCGGGCGAGACACGCGCGCGACGGGCGAGATGCTCGCCGACGCGACGGCGAGCGGGCTCGCGAGTGCCGGCAGCGACGTCGATCGGCTGGGTGCGCTGCCGACGCCGGCTCTGCAGTCGTACGCCGAGCGCGAGGGGGTGCCGGCGGTGATGATCACCGCCTCGCACAACCCGCCACAGTACAACGGGATCAAACTCGTCGGCAGCGATGGTGTCGAGTTCGGCGTCGACCGGCTAGAGCGGGTCGAGGAACTGCTCGACGACGGGACGTTCCAGCACGCTCGTTGGGACGAAACGGGGAACACCCGGCGGGTGACGAGCGCGCGCCGCGAGTATATCGAGGAGGTCGTCGCGGCCGTCGATCGCGAGCGCATCGCCGCGGCCGATCTCACTGTGGCGCTCGATCCCGGACACGGGGCGGGGTCGCTCACGAGTCCGGAGCTGTTCAGGAAACTCGGCTGCGAGGTCCACACGGTCAACGCACAGCGCGACGGGAGCTTCCCAGGGCGCGATCCCGAACCGGTGCCGGAACATCTCACGGACCTCGGTCAACTGGTGCGCGCGACCGACGCCGACGTCGGCATCGCCCACGACGGCGACGCCGATCGGGCGATCTTCTTCGACGAGTACGGGCACTACATCGAGGGCGACGCGACGCTCGCGGTGCTGGCCGACGCGACGCTCGACGACGGCGATAGCACCGTTTCGGCGGTGACGGTCTCACAACGACTGGTCGACGTCGCCAGCGAGGCGGGCGCGACCCTCGAACTCACGCCCGTCGGGAGCACGCGTATCATCTCGCGGGTTCGCGAACTCCACGACGACGGCGTTTCGGTGCCGATCGCCGGCGAGGGCAACGGTGGCGTGCTCTTTCCCGACCACCGCCTCGCTCGCGACGGCGCGTACACCGCCGCTCGCTTCCTCGAACTGCTCGCCGATCGCTCGGCGAGCGCGGTCGTCGAGGCGGTCGGTGGCTATCACAACGTGCGGACGACCGTCGGCTACGAGAGCGACGCCGACCGTGCGACGCTGCTCGCCGCGGCCGCAGCGTACGCCGACGAGAGCGAGGGCGAACTGAACGACACCGATGGCTACCGACTCGACTTCGGCGATGCCTGGCTGCTCGTCCGCGAGAGCGGCACCGAACCGCTCGTGCGCATCTACACCGAAGCGCGCACCGAAGCGCGCGCCCACGAACTCGCCGACGGCATCGGCGACCGACTCGATCGCGCGCTCGACGGCTGATCAGGGGCCGGGATGGGATGAGAGCGCCTCTACGAGCCGCTTACGATCCGCTCTTGCACTCGCCAGTTCGTCCTCGACCGTGCCGGCGGCGAGACGCTCGCGTTCGCGCTCCGTGAGCTCTTCGCGAGCCGTCGCGGCGCGCTGGAGCTGTCCGTAGCGCTCCTCGCGGGTGAATGCACGGAGCTCGTGGAGGGTTTTCACCACGTCGTCCGGCGCGAACCGGCCGACGACCGAGACGAGTTCGTTCAGGCGGAAGCGACAGTCGAGGGCGGGCGGCGGTGGCCAGCCGATCTCGAGCGCCGTCGCGTCGAGCCCGTCGAGATAGCTCCGATGGATGGCGACGTTCTTCCGGAGTCGTTCGGGATCGTCGACGTAGTGGGCGAGCTTCGACGGCGAGTAGTCGGCGTAGTCGAGCAGCTGCGTGAGCGATTCAGTACCGACGGGGCTCGTCTCGACGTACTCGCGGAGGTCGTCCGGCGGCGAGCGAAACTCCACGAGCGGGTACTGTTCGGTGCGCTCGACGAACCGGAGGACGTCGCGCGCGCTCGCCTCGTTCCTGAACCGTCGAAACGCCGCCCTGACCCGTTCGTTGTAGTTCTCGACGGGTTCTCGAAGCTCGGCGATCGGCGCATCGAGATCGACGTTCGAGAGCGAGGCGAGGCGCTCCAGTTCGGCGATCTCCTCGTCGAGTTCGTCGCGGCGGACGACCGCGTGCCGGCGCGCCTCCCGATAACGCTCGCGGCGTCGTGCACGCTTGCCGAGCAGTTCGACGCGGTCGGCGACCGGCGTGAGTTCCTCACGGGCGGCCGCGAAATCGCTCGCCGAGAGTCGACGCTTGTCGAAACGATCGTTCGCGTCCTCGAACGCCGACCGCAGGGGTATCTCGTCGTCGAGCGAGTCGACGAGTTCGTCGAACGACTCCTGAAACTCGATGAACCCCTCGAAATCGCCCGTGCCGGTGGCGCGATCCTCGTAGCTATCGAGCAATGTCGTCGCGCGGTCGTGGGCGTCGGCGAGCGTTTCGAGTTCTGCCTCGCCGTGTTCGGCGATCTCGGCGTCGATTTCCTCGCAGGACTCGTGTGCCGCGGCGAGCTCCTCGGCGAGTTCGGCCGTACTCTCAGTCATACACTGCGTCGGGATCGAAGACGCGCTCGCCGACGGTATCGCCGTCGAGCGTGCGGTAGAAACAGCTCTCGTGGCCGGTGTGGCAGGCCCCGCCCTCCTGGCTGACGCGATAGAGGAGCGCGTCGCCGTCGCAGTCGACCCGTATCTCCTCGACGTGCTGGACGTGACCGCTCGACTCCCCTTTCTGCCAGAGCTCGTCGCGGCTGCGGGAGTAGTAGTGGGCGAACCCCGTCTCGCGGGTGCGCTCGACGGCCTCTGGGGAGGCGTGGGCGACCATCAGCACCGCCCCGGAGCTCGCGTCCTGGGCGACGACCGTCACCAGCCCGTCGTCGCCGAAAGCGACGTCGACGGCCGATTCCGTCCGGCTCATGGCCCGGACTGGCCGCCTCGCGCGCATAGGTCTTTTGTGTCGCCGAGCGACAACGCTTTTTCCCTCCGCGGAAAATCATGATAATGGTCGGCATGTGTCGATGTTCGTCGGTCGTCGGAGCGTTCGCGCGGACAGTATGGTTCTCGGGATGCCACCGGTGACGATCGTCCTCCAGGCGTCGGCGTCGCTGCTCGTGGCCGGCGCGGCGGTGCTCGCGAGCCTCGGGATGGCGTGGGCGCTCGGTGCCTCGTCGAACTCGCCACCCTTCGCCCCGGCGGTCGGCGCGAACGCGCTCCCGACGATGCGTGCGGCCTTCTTCATCGGGACGTTCGCCGCGCTCGGCGCGCTCGCACAGGGCGGCAGCATCTCCGAGACGGTCGGCAAGGGGCTCATCGACGGTGTTTCGATCTCGCCGCTGGCCGCGATCGCCGCCCTCCTGACGGCGGCAGGGTTCATCGCGATCGGCGTCCGCACCGGCTACCCCATCCCTGCGGCGTTCGCCACGACGGGTGCGGTCGTCGGTACAGGGCTTGCCCTCGGCGGCGCGCCCGCCTACGACACCTACCAGCGACTCGGCCTGTTCTGGGTGGCGGTGCCGTTCGTCTCAGCGACGATCGCCTACGTAACGGCGACCCTACTGCGCCGCGAAGACGTCCCCGAGGAACTCAGCGTGTCGCTTCTCAGCGCCGTCGTCGGCTTCGTTCTCGCGAACGTCGAGTTTACGTTCATCCCTGCCGCGAGCGGGACGGGGACGCTCGCGGACTACCTCTCGCGCTTGCTCGGCGGCGCGCCGGCGCTGTTCGGGTCGTACGACGCGTTCGCGTTCGGTACGAGCCTCGTGGTCGGTGTCCTAGTCTTCGTCTTCGTACGCCGCGAGATGCGTCGCTCGGTGGACGCCGGCATCAGGAAGTTCCTGATCGGTCTCGGTGCGATCGTGGCGTTCTCCTCCGGCGGCAGCCAGGTCGGGCTCGCCACCGGCCCGCTGGAGCCGCTGTTCGACTCGTTCGGAACGCCCGGGATCGTCCTGCTCGGGCTCGGGGCGCTCGGCATCCTCCTCGGTGCCTGGATGGGATCGCCACGCCTGCTCCAGGCCGTCTCGCGCGAGTATTCACAGCTCGGCGTTCGGCGATCGATCGCGGCGCTGATCCCCGGCTTTCTCATCGCCCAGACCGCCATCGCGCTCGGGATCCCGTTCTCGTTCAACAACGTCATCATCGGCGGCGTCATCGGCAGCGGTCTCGTCGTGGGCTCGGCGGGCGTCTCGTCGCGCAAGATCGGCTTCACCGTGCTCGCCTGGCTCGGCACGCTCGTCGGAACGCTCGGCGTCGGATTCGGCCTGTATCGCGGGCTGGCGCTGGTCGTCGGCGCGTAACGCGGTTCAGTCGTCGCCCGGCTCACTTCCGGAAGACTCGCTTCCCTCGTCTTCCGACGTCTGCTCGCGGCTTCGCCGCTCGCCCGGCTCGCGGGAGCGAAGCTCCCGCGCCGTTCGAGAACCGTCGGTTCTCTCACCCCCGTCGGCGACGGCGGTGCCCGCGTCGCCACGGACGTTTCTGACGTTGGTGACGCCGAGATAGAGCAGTCCCAGCGTGAGTCCGACGAGTACGAGTGCCACCACACTCTGGAGCGCGAGCGATGCGGCCGCGACCGTCCCGCCGGCCTCACCCGCGAGGATCGTCTGTGGATTGCGGACGACGCCGATCCACAGCAGTGCGACGATCGTGACGCCGATCATGAACACGAGCGGCACGCCCGTGCTGATGAGCTGCTTGTTGTCACTCCAGTTGGCGAGCCAGACCGTCGCGACCAGCAGTGCGAGCGCGGCGAGCGTCTGGTTCGCACCGCCAAAGAGCGGCCAGATGTTCTCCCACGTGCCGCTGGCGACGAGCGCGTAGCCACCGATCGCGAGGATGCCGGTGCTCACGTAGCGGTTGACCGCGAGCTCCTGGGTGCTCGTCTCGGGCGTGCCGACGATCTCTTCGAGCATGTAGCGACCCAATCGCGCCGCGGTGTCGGTGCTCGTCAGCAGGAAGCTCGCGAACACCAGCCCGATGAACGCCGCCGCCGCGAGCATCGGGATGCCGAGCGCCGTGAGCAGCGCGCCACCGCCGGCCGGGAAGGTAACGAGCGCCGCGTCGAGCGATCCAGTCGAGGTGGCGATGATCGAGACCGCGATGACCGCCGTCACCGCGAGCAGTCCCTCGCCGAGCATCGCACCGTAGCCGATCGGTCGGGCGTCGCTCTCCCTGTTCAACTGCTTGGCCGTCGTCCCCGAGGAGACCAGCGAGTGGAAGCCGCTGATCGTCCCGCAGGCGATCGTGACGAACAGGAACGGGAAGATCGGGCCGAGCGCGGGGTGGACGAAGCCGGTGAAGGCTGCGATCTGGGTTTCGAGCGAACTCACCGTCACGTCGATGCCCGCCGCCGGCACCACGACGTCCACGGGAGTGAAGCCGATGATCGAGCCGACGATCACCGCGAGCAGCATGCCGCCGACGCCGGTGTAGAGCAGGCTCGACGTGAGGAAATCGCGCGGCTGGAGCAACACCCACACCGGGAGCACGCTCGCGGCGAACGCGTAGAGGACTGTCACGAGAATCCAGGCGGCCACGTTCGGATTGATCGCTCCCGCAAGTGGTAGCCAGTCGAGCGCGCTCCCGAACAGGACGATCGTGCCGGCGGGCAGCCCCTCGCGGGCGGCCAGCGCGATCGGGTATTCGAGCCCGACCCAGACGCCGGCGAACACCGCCGCGACGAACACCACCGCTCCCGGAAGGAAGGGGAGGTTCAACTGGTAGAGATAGATCCCGAAGACGACCGCGAGCGCGATGTAGAGCACCGACGCCGTCGCCGCCTGCGGGAACGCGTCGAAGATGCTGCCGATGAGGAAGGCGAAGGCCGCGATGACGAGGATGATCGTCAGGAACGCGAACCAGAGCAGCATATCCTTGCCCCGCTCGCCGACGTATTCGCCGATGATGTAGCCGATCGACTTTCCCTCGTGGCGCATGCTCGACGACAGCGACATGAAGTCGTGGACCGCGCCGAAGAGTGGGTTGCCGACGGCGATCCAGAGGATCGCCGGCAGCCAGCCGAAGGCCGCTGCCGCAGTGATCGGACCGGCGATCGGCGCACCGCCGGCGATCGACGAGTAGTGATGCCCGAGCAGTACCGACCGCTGTGAGGGGACGTACTCCTGGCCGTCACGATACTTGTGGGCCGGCGTCTCGCGATCATCGTCGAGATCGACGAACCGCGCGAGATAGCGTGAGTAGCCGACGTAGCCGATCGTGAACGTGACGAGCGTCAGGAGGACGAGCCAGAGTACCTGCATGGTAGTTGTCCACAATAAACAATGGAAAACGACGACTTAAACGTTGGCCTCGGTATCGACGATCACACCCCGGAAGAATCGCGGTCAGGGGGTCGGTTCGGTCGCGACTTCGATGTCGAGTTCGGCCGCGACCTCGGCGAGCAGATCGCCCTTGATCTCGGCGACGCGGGTCTCGATCGTCCCACGCACCGGCGGGGCGAACTCCTCGCGCACGGTCGCGACGCGCTCGCGCTCGTTCGCACAGCGTTCGCGGAGATAGCGCGCGCCACGACCGTCCTCGTCGCCGTCGGGCTCGGGCGTCAGGCGATTGATGAGCAATCCGCCAACCGAGAGGCCGTACTCGTCGAGATCGTCGAGCGCGCGAGATGTCTCGCGCAGCGAGAGCTCGTCGGGGTTCAGCACGAGGAAGAAGGTCGCCCGCTCGCGGAGCGCGTGCCCGGCGAACTCGAACATCTCCTTTCGCTCGCGCAGGCGCTCGATGATCGGATCGTCCTCGATCCGCCGGCGGGCCTCGCGATTGCCGATGGCCGCCCGCTCGTAGAGATCGATGCTCTCGGTGCGCTTGTCGATGAGGCGGGCGATCCAGTCGTCGAGGAACTCCGGCAGCGAGAGCAGACGGAGCGCGCCGCCCGTCGGCGCGGTGTCGAAGACGACGCGGTCGTGATCGCTGTCACGCATCACGTCGATGAACCGGTCGAACAGCGCGGCCTCGTACGCACCGGGCGTCTGATGGGCGAGTTCGATCTGTCTGTCGATCTCGTTGACCATCGCGGGGCTCACCTGGTCGGCGAGCGCGCGCTTGGTCTCCAGCAGGTGTTCCGAGACCTCCTCGTCGGGATCGATCTCCATCGCCGAGAGCCCGTCGTGACCCTCGACGGAGCGGGGTTCGTCGCCGAACTCCTGATCGAACACGTCGGCGGTGCTGTGGGCCGGATCGGTCGAGACCACGAGCGTGTCGAGGCCTGCCTGAGCGCATTTGAGTGCGTACGCACAGGAGACGGTGGTCTTGCCGACGCCGCCCTTGCCGCCGAAGAAGACGAACTCCCTCACGTTTGCCACCGCATCAGAAGTGGTACTGCTGGCCCTTGCGCTCGATGAGCGTGTCGCGATCCCAGAGCCGGCGCTCCCAGCCCTGGAACTCCTCGGCGAGGTAGGGGAGCAGTTCGGCGGTGTAGTAGGAGACGGGGCTCGGGATCCCGAAGGCGTCGGCGAAACAGGCGAGCATGAACACGTCGTCGGTGTCCTCGGCCTCCTTCTCGATCAGCTCGAACGCCGGTCCCTCGATCATCCCGTGATAGAGCCCGTGGAGCCACTCCTCGACGATCTCGCGGTACGTTGCGATGCGGTCTGCGAGCGCCATGACACGAGAACGACTCGCACGCACTTAAACGACCGCCGACTCGGCGATCCATCCGTTCAGCAGGTACAGCCGGTCGCGGAGGGCGAGCACTCGAACAGCATATCATTCGACCCTCACTCCACGTCGTCGGCGAGCCGGGAGAGTGCCCGCTGGAGCTCGCCGCGGCGCTTCCAGGCGGCCACGCGGTCGGTGAGGATAGGAAGGGGAAGGCCCGAACTCACTCGTGAGCGCATCCGGACGCTGGTGCCCTGGTCCTTCGGCTCGTACGTGATCGTCGTTTCGAGCGTTTCCAGCGGGCCGTCGCCGCGCTGTTCGTAGGTCAGCCCCTCATCATCGAGTTCGAAGGCGAGTGCGAGTTCGACTCCGCGCGAACCGGCGATGACGAGCCAGCCCTCGTCGGTGTCCTCGACCTCGTAGACGGTGAAGCTGCCCTCGTATTCGACGAGCGACCGCGGTGTGAGCGCGCGCTCGACGGTCGCCGGCGTCGCCCGGACGAACCGCGACGCGCTGACCTCGCGCATACAGTTCCCACGAGTCAGGGCACCAAAAACGGCAGCGATAGCAGCGCGAGCAGCGCCAGGAGGACGGCGGCCGCGTAGATCAGCCGACGGAGGCGTCGCTCGGGCGGTATCTCGCCGCGTAGCTCCGGGCGCGTCGTCAGCACCATCTGATGGTAGGCAGTACCCGTGGCACACACGAAGAGGATCGTCGAAACGGCGATCGAGATCGGTAGCGAGAGCCCGAGCGCCAGCAGGTAGATGGGCCCGTACGAGAAGCTCACGAGGAAGGCGAGCGACGAGACGACGAGAAACGGCACCGGATCGACCGGCGTCCCGTGGCGGTTCGTGAGCTTCATACTGATGATTGGTACCAAGACTGTATAACCCGCTGGTCATTTTCACGCTATCAGGAAATACATGTAGAAAAGACAAGGTGAGCATGCGACTCCTCGTATCCAGTAGAACTTGTTCTGTGTTACTGAAAATATCTTCTGTCTCGTATTTCAATTGGTTGTGGCTACTCTAGCAGATCCGGCTTAGCAAAATTCGTAGAGGCGAGTCTGTCGAGGACGAGAATCAACTTTGTTCACGAGCTCCCGAAAGTGAATCTCGCAAAACAACCAATTGTCTGGAACACGCTTCATCGACTGTGCGTCAACTTGGCTATAAGTGTCGTAACGTTCTAGTCGCCATGTTCCGTACTCGGCACCTCGGTTGCACATTCCACATTGCTGAGTAGCCCCGTCATCAGTCACGCTTTCAAAACATCCTTCACACAGTCTTATCCGTCCTGGCTTCTCAAATCTGAGATGGACGACATCGTATTGAGTCGTTCTACTACCACATATCGCACATAACTGGCGAGCGTGCAATAGTTGTGTACTCGACCTCTGAGACACTTAGAATTCACTTAGGGTGGTATCGGGTTGTAATCCCCTATCAATTGTGGCTATACTGTTGTCTCCATCATAACAGAGCGCACCTGACGCATCAAGGGATTGAAGATGATTGTCAATATCTCTCTCGCGAATATTGGTTAATTCGGCCAGTTGGTTCACCGTCAATTCTTCGTGTTCACATACTAATTTCCGTATCGTTTCCGTTTGCTGAATTCGGTGCTGCCAATCGGAAGCACGATCTGAATTTCGCTCATACCTCCTCATTTTTCGAACATCACGTTGAATCTTGCTCATATCATTGCTGATCTCTTCTAATGGACTATTTGACCAAATCTCATCAGATTCTGAGCGAGCAATGAGTGAACTAAAGTCAACTGATTTTTCGAATGTCTGTTTTTCACCAAAACGTGTTTCGCAAGTAATTGTATAGTCAATTACCGAAGAAGCGTCATGTTCTTCTAAATATTCCTGGATCTCTCCTATACCTAATAGCCAATTTCCTCCATCTACAACTACTGGGAATCCATAATCTTCGCCGGGTGGCAAACTTGGAATTCGCCATATCCGTGTCTCGTTTCCAATATCCCATTTTGCTTCAACATCATATGCTGGACCGTTCCCTGTATTTCGTATCTGAAACTGAGCCGAAGCAATATTGAAGGGTGCAACTTCTCCTGTAATATATGGTGTGAATTGCTGTTCCATTAGAGATTCTTGATTTTCCTGTATGTTCGTCTGTCGTCTCTGAATCTGCGTCTGTCTGTCGTACAGCAATAGCAATCCAAATGATAGAATAACCGAGCCAATACCACTTGCTATCTGAGCGAAATTTGGGCTGGATAGGGGGAGTGAGTATGCAATCCAATTTGTTATTCCTAACCACTCCAAAACTGCCCAGATAATCAATAATATGACGAATCCATAAGCTAGCAGGATTGGAAGATTACCACGGATTTCATTCAATATTGTCCTGAAATCATCCTTTGGCATCAGACTCACTATGCAACGTATACTATCCGGCTAACTTCAATTGATGGGGGTTAATTTCTAACAATCATCTGATGTGGCACGCGGGTTTTGTGCACAGCCTTGTCGAAAAGGCTATTTTCTCGCGCCTACCATCGCAAATGATGGCTTCGGACGGTGATATCCGCGTCCTGCTCGTGCTCGATCTGCTGCTCTCGGCGGTGTTCGGCACGGTCGTCGTGTGGGGGCTCTCGCTGCTCGGCGTGCTCGCCTTCTCGCTGCGGACGGCGGCGCTCGCGACGCTGGTGGTCGCGCTCGTCACTTATCTGGCCGTGCTGCGTTGAGGCGGTGGCTGATGAGATGATTTTATACGCGCGGGGGAACCCGCTCTACCATGCCCATCTCCGAGCGCGATTCGGCGTCGCTCATCACGCACGCACTGGCGCGAGACACGCTCTCACGACTGCGAAGCGCCGACATGGAACAGGTCGCCTTCCGGAAAGGACTCGTCAAACTCGGCCGCATCTGTGGCTACGAGATCATCGACGGCGCGATGGAGACCGAGTACGTCTCGATCACGACGCCGCTGGCCGAGACCACCGGCGAGCGCGTCAAGGGTCTCGACGACGTCGTCATCGTCAACGTCCTCCGCGCGGCGACGCCGTTCGTCGAGGGCCTGCTGAAGGCCTTCCCCCGGGCCAAACAGGGCGTCATCTCCGCGGGACGCGACGAGGAGGCCGGCATGACCGACGGCGAGTTCCCCATCACCATCGACTACACCAAACTCCCCGAAATCACCGCCGAGGACACCGTGATCGTCGCCGATCCGATGCTCGCCACCGGCTCGACGATGTGCACGGTACTGGAGCACGTCCTCGCCGATGCGCCAGAGCCCGAGGATCTGTTCGTCCTCTCGGCGGTCAGCGCGCCCGACGGCCTGCTTCGGGTCGGCGAACGGTTCCCGGAGGCCGACCTCCTCACCGTGAGCATCGACGAACGTCTCGACGAGAACGGCTTCATCGTCCCGGGGCTCGGCGACGCCGGCGACCGTGCGTTCCGGACCCAGTAATCGACCGCATGCATTCGATTCCGCCGACACGAACCCCTTCGTTTCGACTGGAGATCGAACTATCGCGACGATCGCCGATTCGAGGGCTGTGCGGCCTCAGTCGACGCGCTCGGCGAAGCCGAAGCGCGGTTTCACGTCCGCGATGCGTACTTGCACTCGGTCGCCCTTCTCGGCGTCGGGGACGAACACGGTGTACTCGTCGATCTTGGCGATCCCGTCGCCCTCCTCGCCGGTGGCGGTGATCTCGACCGTCAGTTCGTCGCCGACCTCGACCGGGGCGGTCATGCGACCCTTGCCGACCAGGTAGAGTTCGGAGGACTCGTCGCGCGAGGCGTCGGGTCGCACGGTCCGGACGTACTCGAACGCCTCCTCGATGTCGGCCTCCAGATCGTCGAGATCGCGGCCGTCGAACACCTTCACGACGAGATCGCCGCCCGGCGTGAGAACCTCGCGAGCGACATCGAGGGCTTGACGGGCGAGATGGACCGAGCGCGCGTGATCGAGGTTGTACTCGCCGCTCATGTTCGGGGCCATATCGGAGAGCACGACGTCCGCCTCGCCGACGTCGGCCTTCAACTCCGCTCTGACGTCTTCGTCGGTGAGGTCGCCACGGCGGGTCTCGACGCCGTCGATCGCCTCGATGCGCTGGCGGTCGACGCCGACGACGCGACCCTCGGGTGCGCGCTCGGCCGCGACCTGGAGCCAGCCGCCGGGTGCCGCGCCCAGGTCGATGACGGTGCTGCGGTCGGCGAAGAGATCCGCCGTCTCGTCCAACTGCTGGAGTTTGTAGGCCGACCGTGAGCGGTAGCCCTGCTGTTTTGCCTTGTTGTAGTATTCGTCCCGGCGCGCCATCCCGCGTGACTACTCTACGGGCGCGTAAACGCCCTTCGCTCGGTTCGTTCGACGAGTCGAACGCACATCTTTTATAACCCGGCTGGTCGTACCGGAGCCATGTTCAACGCCATCGTGAGTGCGGGGACGCTCAGAACGGCCCTCGACTCCGTCAGCGTGCTCGTCGAGGAGTGCAAGCTCCACCTCGACGACGACCAGATCGCCATTCGAGCCGTCGACCCAGCGAACGTCGGAATGGTCGATCTGACTCTCTCGGCCGACGCCTTCGAATCGTACGAGGCCGACGGCGGCGTCATCGGCGTGAACCTCTCCCGACTCCAGGACATCGCGGGCATGGCCGGCAGCGACGATCTCGTCCACCTCGAACTCGACGAGGAAACCCGCAAGCTCCACATCTCGATCGACGGGCTGGAGTACACGCTCGCGCTCATCGATCCCGAATCGGTCCGTCAGGAGCCCGACATCCCCGACCTCGACCTCCCGGCGAAGATCGTCCTCGAAGGTCGCGACATCAATCGTGCGGTCAAAGCCGCCGACATGGTCTCCGATCACATCGCCCTCGGCGTCGCCGAGGACGCCGAACAGTTCTACGTCGACGCCGAAGGCGACACCGACGACGTCCACTTCGAACTCGATACCGAGGACCTCATCGACCTCACCGTCGGTCCGGCCCACTCGCTGTTCAGCCTCGACTACCTGAAGGACATGAACAAGGCCATCCCCGGCGACGCCGAGGTCACGATCGACCTCGGTGAAGAGTTCCCCGTCAAACTCCACTTCGACGTCGCCGAAGCCGACGGGAGCGTCACCTACATGCTCGCACCGCGCATCCAGAGCGACTAGAAACCCACTTTTTTACAAGGGGTCCTCGCGCTCGCTCACTCTGTTCGCTCGCGCTCAAACCCCTTCCAAAAACCTGGACTAAAAAACTCCCGTTCACTCGCGCTTCGCGCTCGTTCACGGTGAACCGCGCTCACGTTCGTTCGCACGGATGCCACGCATACCACACCGCACAGCACCCGTCTCCACACCGTCGAAGCCCTCGGCACGCGCTCACTTCGTTCGCTACTCGCTTCCCTACGGTCGCTCGCGCGCCTCGCCCTTCATCCGCCAGGAGAGCAAGCTCTCCTGAGCCTCGGCTCGCGTCGCTCGCCGAGACGCCAGGGACCGCACAGCGCCGCCACCGCAACTGCACCACGGCCGCGACCGCAGCCGCGGCCGCCACGGCACCGCGGCCAACACGTTCACTTTCACTCCGCTTTCCGGACATTGATGAACACCCGCGACGGAGCATCGGTGCGTCACACGCTTCGGCGGCCCTCCACCGCCGCTTCCAGCAAGAACTATACCGCCGAGCGACGGAATCGTCGTATGCTCGGTCTCGACGATATCCGTGAGGCGCGCGAGCGCGTCGACGGCGTGGCCCGCCACACGCCGCTCGAACACTCCTACTCGTTCTCCGATCTCTCGGGCGCGGCGGTCCATCCCAAACTCGAAGTGTTCCAGCGCACCGGCTCGTTCAAGATCCGCGGCGCGTCGAACCGCATCGCCACGCTCACCGACGAGGAGCAGGCGGCGGGCGTCGTGACCGCGAGCGCGGGCAATCACGCTCAGGGTGTGGCGCTCGCGGCCACGCGCGCCGACGTCGATAGCGTGGTCGTGATGCCCGAACACGCCCCGATCGCGAAGGTGAAAGCGACGCGGAGCTACGGGGCCGAGGTCGTCCTCCACGGCGAGGACTACGATGCGGCCCAGGCCCGCGCCCACGAGATCGAGGCCGACGAGAACCGGACCTACGTCCACGCGTTCGACGATCCGACCGTGATGGCCGGTCAGGGGACGATCGGTCTGGAGATCGTCGAGGACTGCCCGGACGTGGAGACCGTCGTCGTCCCCATCGGCGGCGGCGGACTCATCGCCGGTATCGCCACCGCAGTCAAAGCAAGATCACCCGATACGCGGGTCGTGGGTGTCGAAGCCGAGGGCGCGTCGAGCGTCGCCCAGTCGCTCGAAAAGGGATCAGTTCAGGAGCTCGACGGCGTCGACACGATCGCCGACGGCATCGCGACGCGCCGGGTCGGCGAGCGGACGTTCCCGATCATCGAGGAGCGCGTCGACGAGGTCGTCTCGGTCTCCGATCCCGATATCGCCGTCGCGATCACGACGCTACTCGAACGCTCGAAGACGCTCATCGAGGGGGCCGGTGCGGTGCCGATGGCCGCCATCCTCGCCGAGGCGTTCGACTATAGTCAGGACGAGGTCATCGTTCCCGTTCTCTGTGGCGGCAACATCGATCTCAACATGCTCCGGACGGTGATCATGCGCGGACTGGTCGAATCGGGCCGCTATCTCCGCTTTCGGACGACGCTTCCCGACCAGCCCGGGTCGCTCGAACGCCTGGTCGAGATCATCGCCGACGAGCGTGCGAACATCTACGCCATCCAGCACGATCGCACCTCCCGCGACAGCGGCATGACCGCCACCGAAGTCGCGATCGATCTCGAAACCCGGGGCGAAGAGCACGTCGCGACGCTGCTCGACGCGCTCGAAGCCAACGGCTACGCACCAGAGGTGCTCGTCTGAGTGGCTCACGCCGATATCGCGGCGCTCGCGGACTGATGCGTCCGCGAACGAAAGCGAGCCTGCTGTGGGGTGCGGTCGGCGCGCTCGCCTTCCTCGTGCTCGCGCAGGGCTACGAACTCGTCGCTGCCCCCGGGATCAGCCTGCTGGTCAAACTCGCCATCGCGGCGATCGTCTGGATCGTCGCCAGCGGAGCGAGCTACCTGTTCGAGGGCTGGCTGGCCCGGAGCGAAAGGTCTTAACCCGCGACTCCGGTAGTTACGAACGAGCCGGGATGGCCGAGTGGTAAGGCGCACGCCTGGAAAGCGTGTTCCCTTTGGGATCCGGGGTTCAAATCCCCGTCCCGGCGCTTCTGCGAGGAACGGACGTGACGAGCGAAGCAGAGCAGGGAGCGGCTTCGCTGCGACCGTGTTTCTATGAGAAACGGAACGAAGCAGGACTGGTGGGTTCATTTTCGCGCGAAAGTCGATCCGGACCGTAGGTTTAATCCCGTGACCGACGAGTGTCGAGTGATGAGCGACACCCGGACCCGTGCGAACTACGCGCTGCTCGACTTCCAGGAACATCTCGGCGAGAGTTCCGACGGACTCGATGTACCCTGGGCCGAGTTCGTCGGAAACCATCGTTCCTCCACAGAGGAGTTCACCGTGCCAGCCGAGTCGGCCACGGAGGCGTATCTCGAATGCCAGCTGTTCGAGGTCGGAAGCTACGGCCACGAGATCGTCGTCAATGGCGACGCGCTCACTGGGTTCGACATCCCGCCCGCACCGGGCTGGCAGTATTGGATGGACCCCATCACGGGTGCGGATCTCGAAGCTGGCGAGAACACGGTCCGGTTCGTGCGCGATGCCGACACCC
This sequence comes from Halococcus thailandensis JCM 13552, assembly GCF_000336715.1. Lineage (GTDB taxonomy): Archaea > Halobacteriota > Halobacteria > Halobacteriales > Halococcaceae > Halococcus > Halococcus thailandensis. The sequence goes on along the minus strand of NZ_AOMF01000153.1, from coordinate 3,665 downwards.
GTGACGATTTCGTCGTGGGGTCCGTCGTCGTCCACTGGAAAGAGCCGATCGAGTGATTCGTCGGGATATAAACGCGTCCCGCAACGGCCGTCTCGATCGATGAACTAGTGTTAACGCCTATCACGCAGTGGGCGATACGGGCGTCGAGCCGGCCGGTTCGCCCTCACTGCCTTCGTTCGAGCGTGTGACGAACCCCGGAACGGATAGCTGCTTTTATATAGAAGCACATTCAATCGTCCGGTGAATCATGAGTCAGCGAATGCAGGGCCAGCCCATGATCATCATGGGTGACGACTCCCAGCGCGTCAAGGACGAGGACGCACAGTCGCACAACATCGACGCGGCGCGGGCAGTAGCGGACTCGGTCCGATCGACGCTCGGGCCGAAAGGGATGGACAAGATGCTCGTCTCCTCGATGGGCGACGTCACCGTCACGAACGACGGCGTCACCATCCTGACGGAGATGGACATCAACAACCCGACCGCCGAGATGATCGTCGAGGTTGCCGAGACACAGGAGGACGAGGCCGGCGACGGGACGACGACCGCCGTCGCGGTCGCGGGCGAACTTCTGAAGAACGCCGAGGAGCTCATCGAACAGGACATCCACCCGACGGCGATCATCCGCGGGTTCCATCTGGCCAGCGAGAAAGCCAGAGAGGAGATCGGCAACGTTTCCGAGGAGATCGACGCCGACGACACCGACCGGATCAAGAAGGTCGCCGAGACCTCGATGACGGGCAAGGGCGCGGAGCTGAACAAGGAACAGCTCGCCCAGCTCATCGTAGACGCCGTCCAGAACGTGACCGTCGAGAACGACGCCGGCGAGAGCATCGTCGATCTCGAGTTCGTCAACATCGAAACCCAGACCGGCGAGTCCGCGAGCGACTCGGAACTGCTCGACGGCGCGGTCATCTCGAAGGACCCGGTCCACGACACGATGCCGACCGACGTCGAGGACGCCTCGGTGCTCCTGCTCAGCGAGGCCGTCGAGGTCGAGGAGGCCAACGTCGACTCGCAGGTCAGCCTCTCCGATCCCGACCAGCTCCAGCAGTTCCTCGATCAGGAGGACGAACAGCTCAAACAGAAGGTCGAACAGATCAAAGAGACCGGCGCCGACGTCGTCTTCTGCCAGAAGGGCATCGACGACCTCGCCCAGCACTACCTCGCCAAGGAAGGCATCCTGGCCGTCCGCCGCGCGAAGAAATCCGACATCGAGTTCCTGAAGGAAGTGCTCGGTGCCTCGATCGTCTCCGACCTCAACAGCGCCACCAGCGCCGACCTCGGCACCGGCTCGGTGACGCGCGACGAGGACGAGGAGCTGTTCTACGTCGAGGGCGACCAGTCCCACGGCGTGACGCTTCTCCTCCGTGGCTCGACCGACCACATCGTCGACGAGCTCGAACGCGGCATCACCGACGCGCTCGAAGTCGTCGCCCAGACCGTCTCCGACGGGCGCGTGCTCGCCGGCGGCGGCGCGGTCGAGGTCGAAGTCGCCGCCCGCCTGCGCGAGTACGCCGACTCCGTGAGCGGCCGCGAGCAGCTCGCCGTCGAGACGTTCGCCGACTCGCTCGAACTCGTTCCCCGAGTGCTGGCCGAGAACGCCGGCCTTGACTCGATCGACACGCTCGTCGATCTCCGCTCGGCCCACGAATCCGGCGACGAGCAGGCTGGCCTCAACGTCTTCGACGGCGAAGTCGAGAACACCTTCGAGGCGGGCGTCGTCGAACCGGCCCACGCCAAAGAGCAGGCGCTTTCGAGCGCCACCGAGGCCGCGAACCTCGTGCTCAAGATCGACGACATCATCTCCGCCGGCGACCTCACGACCGAGGGCGACGGCGACGAGGGCGGCCCCGGCGGCGCACCCGGCGGTATGGGCGGCATGGGTGGAATGGGCGGTATGGGTGGCATGGGCGGCATGATGTAAACCCACTTTTTGCATCACTCGCGGGCCGAAGGCCCGCGAGTGATGCAAAAACTTGGGGAAAAACCGCACCGCAACCGCAAAACCGCACCGCGACCGCACGAACGCTGTTTTCAATCTCATCTCAGTAGCTACGGCAATCCTAGTCGGGTGTGCCGTCGATTCTCATCCGACCGTTCGATTCTGACCGTCCGCCGTCGGTGTGGTTCGATTTTTCGCGGTTGCGACCCACGACGGCCGCTCGGGCGTCCCGGTCGTGTTAATGGCGACGAGTCGGTTCTCCGTGATGCTCTTCGTGACGGCCGAACTGGCGGGAGCTTGCCGAACCGTCGAATATTCGCGAACGACGCCGCGCGAATCGACGAGCAGTCTCACGCTCGTGTTGGGCTGCCGTCTCGTGTCGATGGTCCCGTTGACGTGGTAGAGCGTCGTCCCGTTCTCGCTGCGGCGATCGGTGATCGTCGTGTTGCCGGTGTCGAGCGCCCCGAGAATCGTCGGAAGCGTTCCGAGCGCGAACTGCATTCCCGTCCGTCTGCCCGGAGGATGGCTGTAGGTCGTCGTCCCGTTCGCGAACGTCTGCTGGACGAAATAGTTGCCGTCGTTCGACCACGCCACGATGCGCGTCGGGATCGATCCACGCTCCGTGGCGAAATACGGGCCGCTGCGATTTGACACGTAGCGAACCGCTCCCGTCGCTCCCACTCGCAGCGTTCCGGTCGTTTGGAGGATCGCCGAACCGTTCGCGGCCAGCGCCGTGGAACTCGATCGCTGGGTGAACGACCGGTTCTGGAGGAACGAGCGATGGGCGGCGATGAGCGCACGCGGGTCCTCGATTCCCCGCTTCGTGACGCCCGGGGCCAGTTCCGGCATCGGCGTGGGCGTCGGCTCGTCGGTCGGCACCGCGGCCGGCGTAACCGTTTCGGCCGACTCGTCGCTCCCGCCGAACACGCCGGAACAGCCGGCGAGAACGACCAGTACCGACAGCAACACCGCCACGGACGTTCGTCGCATGGGTTCCGTTCACAGCCATCGTGACAAATACTTTGTCGTCGGCATACGCCCCCTTCCGGAGGTGGTGGAGTTAAGACGGCGGCGCAGATACCGCCGGCATGGAAACAGTTCTGCTGGATCGCGAGGGGGTCGACGCGAACGCGCGGATGGACGAGGTCATCGACGCCGTTGGCGACGCGTTCGCGGCCTACGAACGCGGCGACGCGCTGATGCCGGCGAAATCCTACATCGAACTCGATCGGTACAACGGCGACTTCCGCTCGATGCCGGCCTACATGGATGCCGGCGAGTGGGACGCCGCCGGCATCAAATGGGTCAACGTCCACCCGGACAACCCCGAGAAGTTCGATCTCCCCACTGTGATCGGGACGATGATCTACTCGGACCCCGAGACTGCCGTCCCGCTCGCGATCATGGACGGCACCGAGCTCACGATGAAACGCACCGGTGCCGCGGCCGCCGTCGCCACCGATCGACTCGCCATCCCCGAGGCGCGGAGCATGGGGCTCGTCGGCGCGGGCGTCCAGTCGTACATGCAACTGGAGGCGATCGCCGAGATCCGCCCGATTGAGGAAGTCGTCGTCTCCGATCTGGATAGCGATGCGGTCGACGCGTTCGTCGATACCTTCTCGGATCGGTTCGACGTCCGCGCCGGCTCGATCGCCGAAGCCGCCGCGTGTGACGTCCTCTCGACGGTGACACCCAGCACGGAGCCGATCGTCTCGCGAGC
>NZ_AOMF01000152.1 GCF_000336715.1 Halococcus thailandensis JCM 13552 | reverse complement strand
CGAGATCAGCCGTTCCTACGAGGAGGGACGCATCGACGATTCCGACATCCACGGTGCGGTCGGCGAGATCGTCGTCGGCGATCGGTCGGGCCGCACTGAGGCGGACGAGATCACGGTCTTCGACAGCACCGGACTGGCGATCCAGGACGTCGCGACCGCTCACGTCATCTACGAACACGCGAGCGAAGCCGACGACGTCGATTCCTTCCCGCTCGTCGGCCGCTGAGAAGCAGGTTCGATTTACTCGGTCGCGGCGCGGTCAACAGCGCGGTCGAACAGTTTCGTTAGCGCCCAGACGACCACGAGAACAGGGAATGGCGCCAGTGTGACGACGAGCAGTCCGGCGACGATCGTCCAGCCGATGGTGGCCATATCGGGAGTGCGCGGCCGCTCGAAACGACCGTGGTGGCCACCCCCACCAATGATAACATAAAAAACCGGCCGGGATCAATCGACGGTAAATGCAACGACAGGACACCTACGATCACGCCGCCATCGAGCCGAAGTGGCAGGAGCGGTGGGCCGACGCCGACGTCTATCGGACGTCCGACGACGCCACCGATCCGAGCTACGTGCTCGCGATGTTCCCCTACCCATCCGGGGATCTCCACATGGGCCACGTCAGAAATTATACGATCACCGACGCCTACGCCCGCTATCAGCGGATGCAGGGCGAGGACGTACTCCACCCGATGGGCTGGGACTCGTTCGGTCTGCCCGCCGAGAACGCGGCTATCGAACGCGAGATCAACCCTCGTGAGTGGACGATGGACTGCATCGACACGATGAAGACCCAGATGCAGTCGATGGGGTTCGGTTACGACTGGAACCGGGAGATCACGACCTGTGAGCCCGAGTATTACCGCTGGAACCAGTGGCTGTTCAAACGGTTCTACGAGGAGGGACTCGCCGAGCGAAAGGGTGGCGAAGTCAACTGGTGTCCGTCCTGCGAAACGGTACTGGCCGACGAACAGGTCGAGGGCGAGGCCGAACTCTGCTGGCGCTGCGGGACACCGGTCGAATCGCGCACGCTCGATCAGTGGTTCCTGACGATCACCGACTACGCCGACGAGCTGCTCGACGGCATCGACGAACTGGACGAGTGGCCCGACAGCGTGCGCGGGATGCAGCGCAACTGGATCGGCCGGCAGGAGGGTGCCACGGTGGAGTTCGAGGTGCCAGAGTTCGGCGGCATCGAGGTGTTCACGACGCGTCTCGACACGATCTACGGCGTGACCTTCTTCGCGCTCGCGCCGGGCCACGAACTCACACAAGAACTGATCGCCGACGATCCCGAGCTCGCGGCACAGGTCGAGACGCTCGATCCCGACGCCGACGGCGACGAGAAACGCGGCGTGTTCACCGGCGAGTACGCGATCAACCCCGCGACCGGCGAGGAGATTCCGATATACGTCGCGGATTTCGTCCTCTCGGACGTCGGTACGGGCGCACTGATGGGCGTCCCGGGCCACGACGAGCGCGACCACGAGTTCGCCACCGAGTACGACATCGACATCGAGCAGGTCGTCGCGCCCGAGAACGGCGAGATCGACATCGACGAGGAAGCCTACACCGACGACGGCGTGCTCGTCGACAGCGGCGAGTACGACGGCATGGAGAGTGCAGCGGCACGCGAGCGGCTGGTCGAAGACCTCGACACGGCGGCTAACCACACCCAGTACCGGCTGCGCGACTGGCTCATCTCCCGACAGCGCTACTGGGGGACGCCGATCCCGGTCGTCCACTGCGAGGAGTGTGGTCCCGTGATGGTGCCCGACGAAGAGCTCCCCGTGGAGCTCCCCGAGTTCGTCCCGACGCCGACGGGTAACCCCCTCGAAGAGGTCGATTCGTTCGTCGAGACCGAGTGTCCCGAGTGTGGCGGCCCCGCCGAGCGCGAGACCGACACGATGGACACGTTCATGGACTCGTCGTGGTATTTCCTCAGGTTCACGTCACCCGACAGCGATGCCGTCCCCTTCGACACCGAGCGCGCGAACGACTGGATGCCCGTCGACGAGTACGTCGGCGGCATCGAGCACGCGATCATGCATCTGCTCTACTCGCGGTTCGTGACCCGGGCCATCGACGACATGGAGCTGCTCGACGTCCGTGAACCGTTCGAGCACTACCTCCCGCAGGGGATGGTCCAGCTCGACGGCACAGCGATGTCGTCGAGCAAGGGCAACGTCGTCTCGCCGATCGAGATCATGGACGAGTACGGCGCCGACACGGCCCGGCTGTTCATGATGAGCGCCGCCCGACCGAGCAAGGACTTCGACTGGACCGAGCGCGGCGTCCGGTCGAGCAACGAGTTCATCGAGCGTCTGCTCGGGATGGTCGAGACGTTCGCCGCCGACGAGACCGCGACCGCCGACGCCGGCGAGCGCCCGATCGACGAGTACGTCGCCCGCGAGATCGACGCGACGATCGACGAAGCGAGCGCTGGCTACGAGAACTTCCGGTTCAACGACGCACTGCGCGAGGCACGCGGGCTGGTCTCGCTGCTCCGGCGCTACCGCGAGCAGGCGACGCCCGACGAGCACACCTTCGAGCGCGGTCTGCACACAGCGGTGCGGCTGTTCGCACCCGTCACGCCCCACGTCACCGAGGAGTGCTGGGCGGCGCTCGGTGAGGACGGCTTCGTCGCCGCGGCCGACTGGCCCGAGGCGGCACACGACGCCGACCACGAGGCCGAGCGCCAGCTCGTCGAAAACACTCGCGAGGACGTCCGCCACATCCTCGACGTGGCGAACATCGAGGAACCGGCGGCGATCGAGGTCGTCGTCGCGCCCGAGTGGAAACACCGCGCGCTCGACGTCGCCATCGCGAGCGACGGGGACGTGGTCGGCAGCGTGATGGCCGACGAGGAGCTCCGCGAGCGCGGCGAGGCGGCCGCCGACTACGCGAAGGACCTCGCCGAGCGCCACCAGTCGCTGACCGACACACTCGCACCTACCGCGGAGTTCGCGGCGCTCGAACGCGCCGCGTGGCTGTTCGAGCGCGAGTTCGACGCCGAAATCCGCCTCGAACGCGCGAGCGACGCACCCGACGACGTCGCCCGGACGGCGACGCCCGGCCGACCCGCAATCGAGATCCACGAGGGCTGATCTGGGTCGAAACCCATACGAGCTGCTCGGCCGGAGCTCCGCCGATGGGCTCGTTCGCCACCGCCGTCCAGTCACGCCTTCGCGAGCGCCTCGCCGCCCTCCGACCGCGATTCGACTGGGAAACCGAACACCACGTCGCCGCCACGCCGGTCGACATCGCGGGTCGTGCCGATAGTCACGTGGCTCTCGTCGAGTTGGAATGGCGACGGGCCGATCCGGCGGACAACACCGCGAAACTGTTCCGCCATCTCGACGAGGAGGCGCTCGCTGCCGACGTGGTCGACGTGTTTCAGCTCTTTACGGGCTACTACGACCTCGCGAGCGGCGGCGTCTCCTCGAAACGACTGAACGCCGAGTTCGTCGGCCGGGTCGGCACCCAGGCGCTCGATTCGTTTCGCTATCGCGCCGTCGATTTCGCCCTCGATCCGCCGCAACGCGGCGGTGACCGGCCCAAGGACTGGGAGGGCGTGGCCGACACGACCGCTCGGGAGATCGGCGAGTATCTCTGAATCGGCCGGCGTCGGTGTGGTGGGTGTGGGGTGGCGAGGGAGGCGAAGGGTGGGGGAGCTTATTCGATGTCGATGCTACGCGAGTCCTCGTCGCTCGCGGCCTTCGGCAGCGTGACCGTGAGCACGCCGTTCGTGTAGGTGGCGCTGGCCTCTTCCTCCGCGACTTCCTCGGGAAGCGAGAGCGAGCGGCTGACCGATCGGCGACGGCGCTCGCGGCGGAGGTAGTTACCGTCGCCCTCTTCGGTCGTTTCGTCGCGCTCGGCGCTGATCCGGAGGGTGCGATCGGCCACCGAGAGATCGATCTCCTCGCGCTCGTAGCCCGGGAGATCGGCCGTGACCTCGAAACTGTCCTCGTGGTCGGCGAGATCGACCGAGAGCGACTGGGTCGCCGGGACGTTCATGTCGTCGAACTGGCCGAACTGGTCACTCATCTGTTCGAACATCTGCTCGATCTCCTCGAAGGGGTTGCGTCGTGACATTCGCCGCGGGCTACGGCCGCGAGCGCCTTAAATCACACCTCACCCGACCACGTGTTCGACGTCGTAGGAGCCGAGCCGACGCACCCAGCCCTTCGCCGCTATCTCTTCGATGACCGCGATGGCCTCCTGCGTGCGCTCCTCGTAGAGCCCCGCCTCGGCATCGAGATGGAAGACGTAATCGCCGAGACGCTCGCCGCTCGGGCGCGATTCGATCCGCGTGAGGTTGATACGTCGGTCGGCGAACGGTTCGAGCAGGTCCAAGAGGAGGCCGGGATAGTCGTCGTTCGGGTAGACGATGAGCGAACTCTTGCCGCCCCCGGTCGAGCGCTCCTCGATCGGTGCGACGACGACGAACCGCGTCGCGTTCGAGGTGCGATCCTGGATGTTCTCGGCGAGCACCTGGAGTTCCCCGTCGGCCGTGTCCGGGCGGCCGATCGCCGCCACCGTCGGCTCCTGGCGGGCGCGTTCGACGCCGCGGGCGGTGCTCGTGACCGATTCGAGCGCCACGTCCGGATGTTCCGTATCGAGATAGCTCCGACACTGTGCGAGCGCCTGTGAGTGGCTCGCCACGACGTCGAATGCATCGCTCTGGGCGAGCAGCGCGTGCCGGATCGGCGTGATGAGTTCGCGGACGATCGCCACCTCGAAGTCGGCGAGCGCGTCGAGGCTCTCGGTGACCGAGCCCTCGATGCTGTTCTCGATCGGGACGACGCCCCGATCGGCCGCGCCGGTCGCGACCGCTTCGACGATCCCCGTCACTGACTCGCGGAAGGCGATCTCGTCACCGACGGCCTGCGCTGCGCGGTGGGAGTACGTGCCGGCCGGCCCGAGCGTGACTGCCTGCATGGCCGTGCCTGTCCGTCGGTGGGCAAAAACCCGTCGCCGGGAGGAGAAAAGACTACGCGTTGTTCATCCGCAGTACCGTCTCGTTGCCACAGGCGACACATTCGGTGATGCGATAGGGTTCGCGGGAGAACTCCTGGTTCTCTCGTTTGTCGCTCTCGGTGCGCAGCTCGATCGAGACGCTATGGGGTGTGTCGCGGCCGCAGTCCTCGCAGGCTTCAGTGAGGTCGCTTGCAGATCGGCTTGTTGTTGACATCACCCGTTTCTCCGGGCGAGACCCCCATAAACACCGAATTCCGTTCGTTTCGATTCCTCCGAGTTTCAACGTTTTTCGGGGCGAACACGAGAAAGAAACACGCTCCGGGCCGATTTCGACGAACCGTTTTCGCGGCGTGAACGGTGAAACAGTCGAAAACGGCCAAAAAACTTATTACAGCTGAGTTTCGGCCGCGATACGAGCGGTTAAACCGATGCCTCGAATACGGCGTCCATGGACGAGCTGTTCGCACCGTGGCGCATCGACTGGGTCGAGCGCGACGACGATGCCGACGGGTGTCCGTTCTGCGTGCTTCCCGATCGCGACGCCGACCGTGACTCGCGGATCGTCGCCCGGAGCGAGCACGCCTTCTGTCTGTTGAACAACGCTCCCTACAACCCGGGCCACGCAATGGTGATCCCCTACCGCCACACCGGCGTCTACGGCGAGCTCACGGAGGCGGAGCTGCTCGATCTGTCGCGGCTCACCCAGCGGACGCTGCGGGCGATCGAGACGGGACTCGGTCCCGACGGCGCGAACACCGGGATGAACCTCGGCGATTCGGCCGGCGGCTCGATCGACGACCACCTGCACCGACACGTGGTGCCGCGCTGGAACGGCGACACCAACTTCATGCCGGTCATCGACGAGACGCAGGTCATCGTCGAGGCGATCGACGACACTTACGACCATCTCCACGCGGCCTTCGCCGATCAGGACGACACTCGTGTCGACGATCCCGACGATGCGGTCCGCATCGTATAGGCCGAAGCGTCTTTGCGCGCGCTCGTCAACCGTCCGGTGATGAGTCGTGCGGGCGCGATTCGACGGATCGGCCTCGTCGTTCTCGCGGCGAACGTCGTCCTCGCCGCCGCGAAGGGCTGGGTCTGGCTCGAAACCGGGAGCCTCGCGGTCGGTTCGGAGGCCGCCAACAGCCTCGTCGATGCCGTCTACGCAACCGTCGTTCTCGGCGGGCTCTATCTCACGACCCAACCACCCGACAGCGAGCATCCCCACGGTCACGAACGTATCGAGCCGTTCGTCGCGCTTGCCATCGCGCTCGGTATCTTCCTGACCGGTGGCACGGTGCTCTGGCAGTCGGTGACGGCGATCCTCTCCGATGGTATGACCGCCACCGAGAGCCCGGCAGCGATCGCGGTGCTCGCCGGCGCGGCGGTCGTGAAAACGGCTCTCTACCGCTACTCCCTGTCGGCCAGTCGCGCCCACGACTCGCCGGCGCTCGCGGCGACCGCGCTCGACAACCGCAACGACGTGCTCACGGCGAGCGCGGCGCTCGTCGGCGTGCTCGGCGCACGCTTCGGTGTTCCGCTGCTCGACCCGCTCGCGGCCGCGCTCGTCTCGCTCGGGATCCTCTACACCGGGATCGAGGTCGTCCGCGACAACGTGCCCTACCTCGTCGGTGGTGCACCCTCGGAGGCCCTCCAGCGGCGCATCCTCCGGCGCGCGCTCGCCCACCCCGACGTCGAGGGTGCCCACGACGTCATCGCCCACTACGTGGGCCCGGAGATCGACGTGAGCATTCACATCGAGGTCGAGGGGAATCGGACACTCAGGGAGGCCCACGACATCGAGAGCGCGATCGTCGCGTCGATTCAGGCGCTCGACCCAGTCGACGACGTGTTCGTCCACATCGATCCGAAGGAGCTCGGCGAGTGGAAACGGGATCCGGACGCCGACAGGCTGGTTCGTGGGACCGACGAACGGCCGGACGACGAATCGACCGTCGATCGCGGTCCTGGATGATCGACCTTCTGCTACGACTCATACGGCTTCAGTTGGCGCGCGCTTGCGTCCGGCGAGAGCCGAGCGGGACCGAAGGTCCCGCTGGCCGTGCGAACGGGCGGCGAAGCCGCCCGTGAGCAGACGATAGCGAGCGCCGGACGCAGATCGGCGTGCGAGGGATGAGCACCACAGCGAGCGAAGCGAGCGAGGAGCGCAGTCGGTTGGGGAGGTATGTGGGCGGTGGCGGTACGGTAGCGGTCTCTCACTGTCGTCAGGAATCGCCGTCGAATTGACTGCTACCACTCGACTTCGGCAGATCGTTTCGAGCGCGACTGGCGCTAGACAGGTTTGCCGAAGGCGTACACGGTGTTCTGGCCTGTAATCTCGACGTCGACGAGATCGCCGGGTTCGACGCCGTAGCCGGGTGCGTCTTGGATGATCACTTGTCGATAAGCCTCGTCGTAGCACTTCACCGAGTCTCCGGTGCCGTGTTCGACGACCATTACCTCGTGGCGCTCGCCGACCATCGATTCGTAGGCATCGCCCACGACGTCCATCTTCAGGTCGCTCATCGCCTTCGAGCGCTCCTTCTTCTTCGTCCCGCCGAGCCCCTTCATCTCGGCGGCGTCGGTGCCGGGCCGCTTCGAGAAGCGGGTGACGTTGATCCGCTCGGGGGTCGTCTCGCGGAGCAGGGCCATCGACTGTTCGTGGTCGGCGTCGGTTTCCGAGGGAAAGCCGACGATGAAGTCCGTGGCGAGCGTCCAGTGGTCGAGCCGGTCGTCGAAGGTTTCGACGACGTCACGGAACTCGCTCACCTGGTGCTGGCGGCGCATGTCACCCAGCACGTCGTTGCTGCCCGACTGGACGGGTGCGTGGAGGAAGTTGTAGAGCTTCTCCTCCTCGGCGAAGACGTCGGCGAGCTCCTCCCGGATGCCGTGGACGCCCTTCGGGTTGGCCATTCCCACGCGCACCCGAAAGTCGCCGTCGATGGCGCAGATGCGTTCGAGCAGTTCGTGGAGTTTGCGTTCGCCGGTGTCCCAGCCATATACTCCTGTATCCTGGCCCGTGACGCGGATCTCCTTCGCGCCGGCGTGGACGAGCGCGCGGGCTTTCCGGACGTTCTCCTCGATCGGCGGCGAGTCGATCTTGCCGGTGGCGTGTTTGGTGATGCAGTACGAGCAGTTGCTCATGCAGCCGCGCGCGATGGGGAGGATCCCCACGACGCCGTCGAGGATCGGTTCGGCGTCGGGCGTCGGCCGCGGGCACTCGCCGTTGCGGACGACTTCGGGGACCTCGTCCCAGCCACAGACCGTCGCGTCGAGATCGGCGAACTGTTCGCCCTGCGCGAGCGCCATGCAGCCGGTGACGACGACGTCGGCGGTTGCCTCGTCGAGCTCCTCGGCCCGACGGCGCATGTTCGTCTCGGTTTTTTCGACCACGGTGCACGTGTTCAGGATGGCCACGTCGGCGTTTGCCGGTCCGTCGACGGGGTGATGGCCGCCGTCGCGGAGCCGCCGCTCGATGGCGCGGCTCTCGCCACGGTTCGCGGTGCAGCCGTAGGTCTCGATGTGATAGCTGGCCATCCGCTTACGACTGTTCCGGCGCGCGCGGCCAAAAACGCGACGGCTCGACCCGACCCACTCGTTCGACCGGACGACTATGCCTGTGCGGCGAGATACACCACCGCCCACTCGTGAAGCGCCGGATGTGGCAGTGCGTGCGGCCGCGCGTCGCGGACGATGTCGAGTGCGTCGTCGAATTTCCGTTGCTCCTCGGCGGCGAGCATTGTCGCAACGAGCGTGCTGCTCCGCGAGATACCGGCGGTACAGTGAATCAGCACCGAGCCGCTTCGACGGTAGAGCGTTCGAGCGGTGTCCACGGCTTCCTCGAACGCCGGCCAGTCGTTGCCGAGGCCATCGTCGAGCGGATGGTGATGGGTCGTCAGCGGTTGCTCGTCTTCGGTTGCCGACAGCACGTACCGAAACTCCTCGTCGTGGAGTGTGCCGTCGGCCGCACGCGCGTTTCCGAGAGACAGTTCCCGGTCGCCGATACGGCGGATGATCGGTTCGTCCGCCACGTATCCGAACGGTCGAACGAACGGCTTGGATCGATCCCGAGCGGCTTTCCCCTCTCCCGACTCGCTCGGTTCCACGATCACCACGAACCTTCCCTCGCTGATAAACGATCGCTCCCCCTCCCCCATCCCTCGCCCGGGCCCTGTATTTATCACGAACCATCCCATTGGCCCGCCATGACCCGCACCGGCCGCCGGAGGGACGATGAAACGGGATGAGCCGGCGACCGATTGGACGACCGAGAGCCGTCTGGAGGAGGCGTTCAGCCTGCTGGCCAACGAGACGCGCGTCAAGATCCTGTTCGCGCTCTACGAGGCTTCCGACCGACTGGTCCCGTTCTCGGCGCTCAACGAGCACGTCGGGCTCTCGGATAGCGGCCAGTTCAACTACCACCTGAAACAGCTCACCGGGACGTTCATTTACCGCGCCGAGGAGGGCTACGGCCTCCTGTTCAGCGGGATGGCGGTCTGTCGGTCGATGCTCGCGGCGCTCGATGCCGACCAGCGCAGCGTCGCCCCGTTCTCGCTCGACAGCGACTGCTACAACTGCGGGGCGACCCTCGTCGCCGAGTACGATCACGAGTACGTCGTCATCAGGTGTCCGAACTGCGGAATCTCGTTTCACGACTTCCCGTTCCCGCCGGGTACGCTCGCCGGCCGGGACCGCGAGGAACTGCTCTCGATCTACGACGGCTGGATGCGCTCGCAGACCGCCCTCGCCGTCGACGGGCTCTGTATGTGGTGTTTCGGCCGTCGACACGCCGAACTCCGTGCGGGCGAGACGCCGGCGGATCCCGAAGTAGAGATCGTCCACACCTGCGAGCGCTGCAGCGCCGACATGACGACCACGGTCGGCGAGACCTTCCAGAACCACCCCGCCGTGGTCGCCTTCCTCTACGATCACGGCATCGACGTCTCGGAAACCCCCTCGTGGGAGCTCCCCTTCCTCTGGAGCGACGAGTTCCTGACCGTCGAAGAAACCGATCCCTGGCGGGTCTCGCTCCGAATTCCGGTCGACGACGCCACGCTCACGCTCACGATCGACGGCGAGGCGAACGTTCTGGATGCGACACGCGAGTGAACGGCTCGCACTTTCCCGATCGACTACCGAAGCGCAGTTCGGTTGCCAGCGTTACAGAAATGTTTTTCAGCTAACACTTATCGCGACGGATCGACTACGGACGAACGAGAATGAGTTACGACGGTGCTGCCGATACTGGACGAGGGGTACTGCACAGACGTGGACGCGCCGATGCGCGCGCACGACGGCCACGAACGGCCGAGCGGACCACGGGGCTCGCGGTGGCGGTGCTCGCAGTCCTGACGTTCGGCTTTGCGGCCCTCTGGTTCGCGGTTTCGCTGCCGACGCTGGCGTGGCTGTTCGCCGCGTCGGCCGTCGGCTTCGGTGCGCTCCTGACCGCGCCGTGGCTCGTCGTCACCGGCGTCGTTCGTCTGCTGGAGCGCGCCCAGTAAATCACTCGCCGGTCTCGAACCCTTCGACGAGCGCGACGCCGCTCGACGCGCCGATGCGCTCGGCCCCCGCCGACAACATCTCCTTCGCTTTCTCGTAGCTGCCGATGCCGCCGCTCGCCTTCACCGGCAGGAACTCGCTCATCAGTTCGACGTCCGGAAGCGTCGCACCGCCCTCGAACCCGGTCGCGGTCTTCACGAAGTCGGCGTCCGCATCGACCGCACACTGGCAGGCACGACGCTTTTCGGCGTCGTCCAGGAGCGGCGCTTCGATGATCACCTTCACCGGGATCGGGACGGCGGCCACTACGTCGGCGAGCTCCTCGGTGACGTGCTCGTCCTGACCGGCGCGGAGCCGACCGACGTTGATGACGACGTCGAGTTCGTCGGCTCCGGCCTCCCAGGCGTCGACCGCCTCCTCGCGTTTGACCGCGGGGGTGTGCTGGCCGTGCGGAAAGCCGACGACGGTGGCGACGGTCACGTCGCGCCCGTCGGCCTCGTCGAGATAACAGGGAGGGATGCAGACGTTCATCCCGTACTCGTCGGCCTCGTCGAGCACTCGTTCGACGTCCGCCGGCGTGGTTTCGGGGCCCAGAACGGTGTGGTCGATGCTCGCGGCGAAGGCGTCGCGGTCCATGCCGACCACGGGAGCGCACGGCGGATAAATCCGCCCCCGGCGACCGGAACCCTTTCGCCCGGGCCGACCGCCCGTCGGATATGCAGGTGCTCGCGCAGTTGCTCCCCGCCGGCTCGGCGCTCCCGCCGATCGGCTATCTCCTCGTTCTCGTGGTCGCGTTCGTCGCCGTCGCCGTCTCGTTGCGCCGGATCGGCCCCCACGTCACCGACCGGGTGGTCGTCGCGTTCGCGCCGTGGATGGTGCTCGGATCGAGCTGCTACGTGCTCTATCAGGTCCGTGGCGTTCCCCCCGTCCTGCGACCGTTCTTCGGCTCGCCAACGGTCTATCTCTCCGTCGCCACCGTCGCCGGTGCCGTCTGGGCCGCCACCGCAGTCGCTGGTCTCCCTGCCGATCGCTGGCATCTTCCCTCGATTCCTGGTATCGTCGGCCTCTCTGGAACTATCCTCGCCCTCGTCGCCGTCGGATGGGCGCTGGCCGGCGGTGCGCCCGGACTGACCGTCGCATGGCCTGCGCTGGGGATCGTCATCGCAACGATACTCGCGGTGGCGGTCTGGAGCGGGCTGCGCCGTGCGGTGCCGAAGACTCGGGTGACGGGCGCGGTCGGCGCGCTTGCGGTGTTCGGTCACACCCTCGACGGCGTCTCGACGGCGGTCGGGCTCGACGTGCTCGGCTTCGGCGAGCGCTCGCCGGTGTCGCGGGCGATCATCGAGTTCGCCGCTGAACTGCCGACGGCGGAAGTCATCGGCGCGGGCTGGCTGTTCGTCCTAGTCAAACTCGCGCTCGCGGCGCTCGTCGTCGTCTTCCTGAGTGAGTACGTCCGCGAGGAACCGGCCGAGGGCTATCTCCTGCTCGGCGCGGTCGCGGCGGTCGGTCTCGGACCGGGCGCGCACAATCTGCTGTTGTTCACCGTTCTCACCCCGTAGGGCGACGGTACGAACGCCCGATCGTTCCGCACGTGAACCGGGAACAATCAGTAGGTACTGTTCGTGTTCCGAGCGCTGAACCACTCGCCGAACTCGTCGGCATCCATCAGGTGAACACCGATATCCTGTAACTCCTCGCGCCCGCGTTCGTACAGTCCCGAAAGGGCATCCGTGACGACGACCACGCGGAAATCGCGTTCGCTCGCCTCGTAGATGGTGGTTCGCGGACAGTTCGGGAAGTTACAGCCACAGACGACGATCGTATCGATATTCGCAGCACGCAACCGCTCCTCCAATCCTGTATCGTAGAACGCTCCCCAGCGGGGTTTGTACATGACCGTTTCGTCGTCGCCGATCCGCTGGAACTCCCCATCGAGGAGTCGGTCCGTATCGAGCGAGACGTCGCCAGCGGGCGTGATCTCGTCGACGAGTTCCGCACCGTCGCTTCCGGGGATCGCCACTCGATCGCCGTCTTCGATCCCCGCTCGCCGACAGAGATCCGCGTTCGAGCCGTCGGGCCGATAGAGACGAACGACGTGGACGATCGGCGAGCCCTGTTCTCGAAACTGTCGGGTCACGCGCTGCATGGTTCCCGCGGCCTCGTTCGTTCCGGGGATCGTTGCTGCGCCCGCTTCGCGCGTGAAATCACGCTGTGTATCGATCGTCAACAGCGCTGCATGCTCACGGTCCGGCCGTGTGTATTCGTCCATGATTGTCGATCCCGGTGGGTGGTGTTCAAGCCATTGATGCGACGCAGGGGATCGTTTTGAGACGTTTCCGTGGATCGTTGTTTCACACTTGAACTACCACCGAGAAAACGACGATCGACCAGTCCCGCGGCGTCGGTGGTGGATATTAGTGGGCCGCTCACCTACGGATCGATAATGGCCGACACTCAACCGCTGGCGACGGACGTCCCCTTCGACCTCTCGCTCTCGGCGGACGAACTCGACGCCCACCGCGAGCGGATCACCGACTTCGTCGCCGAGCGCGTCGAGGCCGCTGGTGCGACCGGCGGCGTGCTCGGGATCTCGGGCGGTATCGACAGCACGCTGACGGCCTATCTAGCCGCGGAGGCGCTCGGCACGGACGGACTCCACGGGCTGGTGCTGCCGAGCGAGGTCAACAGCGATGAGAACATGAGCGACGCCGAGCGCGTCGCAGAGGACCTCGGCATCGACTACGACGTGCTCGCGATCGAGCCGATCGTCGAGTCGTTTCTCGACGCTTTTCCCGACGCTGGGGACGAGGAATCGGAACGGACCGCCGTCGGCAACCTCCGGGTGCGCGTGCGGGCGGTCTGCAACTACTACCTCGCCAACCGGGCAAACCGGCTCGTGCTCGGGACGGGCAATCGCACCGAATCGCTCGTCGGTTACTTCACGAAATACGGCGATGGCGCGGTCGACTGCCACCCGATCGGCAACCTCTACAAGCTCCAGGTGCGCCAGCTCGCCCGCCACGTCGGCGTTCCCGACGATCTCGTCGACAAGACGCCCACGGCCGGGATGTGGGTCGGCCAGACCGACGAGGAGGAGCTGGGGATCGGCTACGATACGCTCGACGCGATCCTCGCGCTGCGGATCGACGGTCCGCTCTCGCGGACGGCGACGGCGCGCGAACTCGGGATCGACGAGGACACCGTCGAGCACGTCGAGGGGTTGGTCGCCCGCAGCGAGCACAAACGCCACACGCCGCCCGCGCCCGCACCGCTCACCCGGTTCGACTAGCGGTAGTCCGCGAGATCCGCGTCCTCGACGAGGTCGGCGAACGCCGCCGCCTCGCGCCGATCCTGTTTTTCCGGTGGTGCGTCGTCACGGAGTCGTCTCTTGATCGCGGCGAGCGCGGCGGGGTCGTGATCGGCGATCGATGCGACGACCTCGGTGGGATCGTCGACGATCCTTGAGATCAGTCCCATTCGCAGCGCTTCCTCGGCGTCGATCGTGCGCCCCGAGAGTGCGAGATCGCGCGCGTTGCCCGCGCCGACGACGGCTGGCAGCCGGTGCGTGCCGCCCCACGCACCGAACAGGCTGAGCCTGACGCCCGTCTCGGCGAAGCTCGCCTCGGGAGTCGCGATGCGAACGTCACAGGCGAGTGTGAGCTCGACCCCGCCACCCCGGGCGGCCCCGTCGATGCCCGCGACGACCACCGATTCGCTGCGCTCGATGGCGTTCGCGACGCGCTGGCCGCTGCGGGCGAACTCGTGGGCCTCCTCACCGTCGAGTTCGGCGACCGCGCGCAGATCGGCACCCGCGCAGAACGCCGGGCCGGCACCACGGAGATGGACGACCGGTGTGTCGAGCGCCTCGATCGCGGCTTCGAGCTCGTCGAGCCCGGCGGGCGAGAGCGCGTTGCGTTTGCGGGGGCGATCGAGGGTGACGATCCCGACCGCGCCGTCGATGCTCGTCGTGATCACGAGCGAACGTACGGCCCGTTTCCAAAGGCCTTTGCCTTCTCCGGCCTGACTATTTGTCGATGAAGGAAGCCTCCCACGTCCGGTCTGCAGCGCGGGAGGCCGTCCGTGATATCGACCCCGAGCCGTTCAACGAGGTCGTCACGACCGCCCTCGAAACCGGCTCGATGGCACCGGGGGTGCTGGTCGTGCTCTCGGCCCGTGCGCTCGACTCCTCGGTGGCCATCGAAACCGTCGCCAAACGCGCCGCCGGCACACAGCTCATCTACGAAGGGCTCCGACTGACGCGCCGGCTCGCCGCCGAGGATCCCTGGGAAAATGACGGGAGCGACGACGCCAACGTGGCGGTGCTCGCCGCCGACGCGCTCGTCGCCCGCGGCTTCTACCTGCTCGCACGCACGGAAGCCGCCGGCAGCGCCGTCGAAACCGTCCGCAACTTCGGCCGCGATCGGACCTGCGACCGTGACGAGCGCCGCCTCGAAGCCGACGTGTTCCGCCTCGCCGCCGTCGCCGGCACCACGGTCGTCGACGGCCATCCATCGGCATCCTACCGCGAGTTCGTCGCCGATCTCGCCGACGAAGGGGCGACCGAGCTCCCCGCCGCCGCGGAACTCTTCGACACCGCGACGCGCGACGCGCTCTCTCGGCGGGCGAGCGCGCCGTTCGAGTTGGCCGACGCCGGCATGCGCCCCTCGGCGACCGACCCGTGAACCGAAACGGATAAAGACGACTCGGCGGTAGGGATGATGTCCGCCTGGGTAGCTTAGCGGTAAAGCGCGTCCTTGGTAAGGACGAGACCCCGGGTTCAAATCCCGGCCTAGGCTTACTGGACTGCTCGTCTTTGGTGACGTCGCCATCCATTTTCTGTTGGCCAATCGAACTGTCGTTCCACGTTACTCACGAGACGCTATCTGCTGATTCACCCCGTCGAACGGATAAACCTCGCCGGGAACATCTGCGGGGTTGTTGCAGCCGCGTGGGAATCGGCGCTCCGATTGATGACGATAGACGGTGAAGGATTACCCGTAAGGAGCTACCAACGATGTTCCCGATCTCACGACGACGGCTGCTGGGGGCGCTCGGCATCGGCGGTGCAGCCTCCGTCGCTGGCTGTACGACCGGTCTCGAAACAGAGGGAGTCGGCCAGCGCTCGACGACGCTCCAGCAAGCACAGAAGAAGTCGATGGAACGGGTGGCGGCCGATCCGACCGATATCCCGGCACCCATCGATCGAGACGAATCGAAACACCACGAGATCACGCTGGAGGCCAAGGAGGTCACCGCCGAGATCGAGGACGGTGTGACGTTCAACTTCATGACCTTCGACGGGCAGGTTCCGGGGCCGATGATCCGCCTTCGGGAGGGCGATACGGTGTCGTTCACGATGGAGAACCTCCCCGAGAACAAGCGCGAGCACAACGTCGACATGCACGCCATCTACGGCACCGGTGGCGGGAGCGTCGCCACGACCGCCGAGCCGGGCAACGCCAACGGCGAATCGTTCAAAGCGATGTACCCCGGTGCGTATATCTACCACTGTGCGGTTCCAAATATGGATCAGCACATCTCGACGGGCATGTTCGGGATGGTGCTCGTCGAGCCCAAAGCGGGCATGCCGCCGGTCGATCGCGAGTTCTACCTCGGCCAGCACGAGCTCTACACGGACACGCCGGTCGGCGAGCAGGGCCACCACGGCTTCGACGCGGATGCAATGTCGAACGAGGCACCGACGTACGTGCTGTTCAACGGCGAGAAGTACCCGTTCACACCCGATCGATACGGCACGATGAGTGCCGAAACCGGCGAGACCGTCCGGGTGTTTCTCGTGACGGGCGGGCCGAACGTCTCCTCGAACTTCCATCCGATCGGCAACGTCTGGACGCGGGCGTGGCGCGACGGCGCGCTCGCCAGCCAGCCCGAGAAATACGTCCAGACGATGAAAGTGCCACCGGGAAGCTGCATGGTCGGCGAGATGGACCTGCCAGTTCCCTCGCGCATCAAACTCGTCGATCACGCGCTCACGCGAGTGACACGGCGAGGACTGCTCTCAGAGATCGACGTGACCGGGCCCGAGCGGCCGGAGGTGTTCGATCCTGCGCCGAAGGAGGCCAAAGAAACCGACGAAGAAGGGCCGCAGTACTGACTGGGAGCGAACGATGACACCACCTACATCAACGAGTCGACGAGCGTTCCTCGGTGCTCTCGCGGGGACGGCCATCGGCGTCGGGGCGCTCGCCGACCCGGCTGCCGCACAGGCCGATGGTCTCGAATCGTGGTTCGAGGGCGTCTCGAACGCCACCGAGATCGCCGATCAGCGTGGCCAGTCGACGGTCGAGATCACCGTCGGCGCGACGGGCAACGGCGGCAATTTCGCGTTCGGCCCTGCCGCGGTGCGGATCGACGCTGGAGCCACCGTCGTTTGGAAGTGGAACGGGGAGGGCGGCAGCCACAACGTCGTCGCCGAGGCGGGCGCGTTCGAGAGCGAGATGCAGAGCGATCAGGGAGCCACGTTCGAGCACGCTTTCGACGAGTCGGGCGTGTATCGGTACTACTGTTCGCCCCACGAGGCGATGGGGATGAAGGGGGCTGTCGTCGTCGGTGACGCTACCGCGTCGCTCGGTGGCGGTGCCGGAGGGGAGAGCGACGACGGCACAGCCAACGCCTCCGCAACCGGGGCCGGCGATGCGCCTCGATCGTTCGACGGCTGGCTCTCGAACACGGGCAACTACGAGGGCGTCGTCGATCGGACCGGAGCCGACGAAGTGAACGTAAAACTCGGTGCGACGGGCAACGGTGGCCCGTACGCGTTCGACCCGCCCGCGATCCACGTCGATCCCGGGACGACCGTCGTCTGGGAGTGGGTCACGGATACGGGCCCACACGATATCGTCGACACGGACGGGCGATATCGCAGCGAGACGGTGGCGACGGCGGGCCATCAGTTCGCGATGACGTTCGACGGTGACGGTCTGAGCAAATACGAGTGCGTCTCGCACAGTGAGAAGGGGATGCGCGGTGCCATCGTCGTCGGACGGGGTGTGGTGCCCGGACTCGGGCCGAAGGGGCTCGCGGTAGCGGCCGGTGGTGCTGCCGTTCTCGGCGGGGTGCTCCACCGTGGCGTCAAACTCCACAACGAAACGACGACCGGTCCGTGGAGCGGTGAGGAACCGCCCTGATCGGAGTGTATTTTCTATCGACCATCTCTCCGAAGCACCGTGTGCGAGCGCTGCGATGCCGGCTCCGATGTTCGCGAATGCTGCATTGCGGGCCGACACGAACGACTGCGAGCCATCCGGTCTCGGTTCTTCGCGTCGGACGAGCCATCCCATCCCGTTTCCGAATATCGATATATTTTACTGATAGAATGACCATCTCCGGGATATGTATGATCTGACTGGCTTCCAGCGCGACCTGCTGTACGTGGCTGCCAGCGAGGACGAACCGAACGGGCTCGAGCTCAAAGACGAGCTCGAAGGTTATTACGAGACGGAGATCCATCACGGGCGGCTCTATCCCAATCTCGACACGCTCGTCGAGAAGGGGTTGCTCGAAAAGGGCGAGCTCGACAAACGAACGAACTACTATCGACTGACCCAGCGTGGTCGCCGGGAGATCGAGGCCCGCCGCGAGTGGGAAGACCAGTACGTGGCTGTTGACGCCTGATCGTTCTCGATTTCCGGGAGCAACTATAATGGGTACTGAGAGTGACAGAACGACGGACCCTCCGGCGTGTCCGAACTGTGGATCGAGCGATTCCAGCGAGCGCGAAACCGAGCAGTACGTTCTCGAAGACGGCACCAAACGACGGATGACGTACTGTACCGCCTGTGTTCGCGAGAAAGCCGATGGATCGATCCGCTATACGGTCATCGCCGAGGAGTTCGTTCGGACGGAACTCGATCGTACGATGAACGACGAGTAGCTGAGCGGATCACGCCGACATCAGTTCCAGGAGAGAAAAATACCACCGACCAGCGCGAAAGGTCTCCTCTCGTATCTTTACCTTGTCGCCAGAACCACTTAAAGAATGGCCGGGTCTCTCGCTCATCGATCAGGCCGAGGAGCCGATGGTCAGCTCCGGAAGACTCGGATCGCGGTAGGGATTGCGTCCGTAGACCGCCTCGTGGAGGTCCTGTTCGTCGAGTTGGTCGATCAGCGTCCGCCGGAGGCGATTGAGATTCGTGACGTCGAGGTCGTGTTGCTCGCAGAGCGCGGTGAACTGCTCGTCGTCGGTGATCGAGTGGAACTGGTCGTAGAGGTCGGCAAGCCGGTCCGGTGGCTGTTCGGCGATCCACTCCTCGTCGTGGAGGCCGAGGTGGTGTTCGCGCTCGCGATCGACGACGTGGCGGATCACGACGAGCGCCACTTTCGGGATGGCACGCTGGCTGCCGAAGGCAGTGAGATCGAGATCGACCATCGTACCGATGGCGCGGTCGCGTTGCCAGGGCGTCAGCCCGAGGCTGCCACAGAGTGCGTGGGTGAGACGGAGCTTTTCGAGCCGGTGGGCACGCCGACTGTAGCCTTCCATCGCGGGGTGACGCTCTTCGTGGAGGCGGCGGACGTTCTCACTGAGGTCGCCGTCGGGCGAGTCCGGACGTCCAATGCGTGTCGCGCTGGGCGTGACCAGTCCCCAGCGGCGGGTGGTTTCGTCGCGCTGGAGGTCGGCACGCGAGACGGTACGATCGCCGGGACGGCGACTCAACCGACCGATCTCTTCCCGATCGGACTGGGACGTCGGCCGTGGAGCGGTTCCACCGTTGGGCATGGTTCGGACGGTAGTAGCTGCTGCGAGTTGAAAGATGCGTCCGTGTCGAACGATCTTCGGCCCAGAACACGACGGGCCTCTCTCGTATCTTTACCTTGTCGCCAGAATCACTTAAAGAACCACGTGGATGGCCCGCGTGATCGTCATCCATTACAGCGATGCTGCGATGGAAGCATCTTCCCCGTTCGGACCGTGCCTGCTGTGATCGACGGTTGTAGTTATATTTATTACGCTGATAGGGGATCAAACAGTACTCAGCGATGGCGGCTTCCCAGCACTCGACGGCGAACGATCTCCAACAAACGGACCGCGCATAATTGACAAAAATATGGATGATAAACGTCATTTCCGATTCCGGATCGTCGAAAACACGCCTCGAATCGTGGTAGCGGATCCATACTACACACTCGTAGCGGTCGGCCAGACGGCGGTGGGGATTCTGGCCGGATTCATCGGTATGATCGCCGTTCTCGTTGGAAATGGGGTGAACGCGATGGCACTCGGTGTGGCCGCGATCTGTCTGCTGCTCTATCTCGCTCTGGAGCTGACCGTGGTTCGCGCAGAATCGCTCCGCGGGCGACTCTCACTCCCCGGTGCGGACGTCTCCGAAACGATCTGCCGGCTGCATCACCATTCGTTCCGGCCGGAGGGGACGACGGTCGAGGACCGGTTCGGCCTGTCCTCCCGCCCGCACCCACCGTGAATGGTCTGGCGATGCCGACGATGTGGCGAGAAACGGTGGCTCGAACCGGGTATTTCGCCCGACTGACGGGCACGAGAACCGCGTTGAGATCGCCCGATGCTTGCATCCGTCCCGACCCAATCTTCATACCGAATGCGTTGCTGATGCTACCATATGGATGATCGGACGTGTGTGGTGACCGGTTCGTCGCGGGGGATCGGCCGCGGGATCGCCGAGTGTTTCGGCAAACAGGGGGCGAACGTGGTGGTCAACTACCGGCGGTCGGAATCGGCCGCCAACGAGGTCGTCGATCGGATCGAATCGGGCGATGGTCGCGCGATCGCGGTCCAGGCGGACGTCACCGATCAGGAGGAAGTGGTGACGATGCGGGAAGCGACCCACGACGCGTTCGGACCCGTCGACGTGGTGGTGAACAACGCGGGGATCAACCAGGACGTCCTCTTTTCGGAGATGAGCCACGAGCAGTGGGACACCGTCCTTGACATCCATCTCGATGGAGCCTTTCACAGTACGCAGGCGTTCTACGACGACATCGCCGCAGCAGACGAGGGCCGCCTGATCAACATTTCGAGCATCGTCGGCAAGGGCGGCAACATGGGCCAGGCCAACTACGCGACGGCGAAAAGCGGGATCTTCGGATTCACGAAGACGCTGGCGTTGGAGCTGGCGAACGAGGGCTCGACGGCCAACTGCGTCGCACCGGGGTTCATCGCCACCAGCATGCTCGATAGCGTTCCTGAACGGTTACAGGAGGACATCACGGAGGACACGCCGCTCGGACGCCTCGGCACGGTCGAGGAGGTCGCCGAGGTCGTTGGCTTTCTCGCGAGCGAAAAGTCGTCGTTCATCACCGGCGAGGTGATCGACGTCAACGGCGGCAAGGACCTGTGAGCCGCGAGCGATCGGCGGTCACTCTCGCCGCTCCCGATCGGTCGGGCGCGACTGTTTCTCAATCGTTGGCAGGCGCGTCCATCTTCTCGACGTCGATCACCAGAACACCACCATCGACGTCGTCGATCGACCCCCTGATGGTAAGGCGTGATTGTGGCGTTGGACCGACGGTAACGGTATCGCCGTCCCGAACGTCCCGTACTACTCCCTGAACCCGAACCTCGGCGAGACAGCGCTCCGGATGGCGGACGCTGATGAGATCGATCTCCTCGACGTTCACGTGCTCGATCCGTTCGCCGTTCCGGCTGAGAGGGACGGCTGCGACGTCGTCCATCGTCTGCCGATCGAGCACTCCGTACGCGTCCCCGGTCGGTTTGTAGCCTCCCTTGGGGCCCGAAATCCCCCTGACGAGCTGCAGCGCTTTGAGGTTCCGCAGCTGACTGCGAACCGTGGTGGGATCTCGCTCGGCTCTCCCGACCACGGTCTCCACTTTGACCGCGGTGTCGCGTTCACGGTAGCAGTCGATCAGTAGCCGGAGCGTTGCCGTCTGGCCGTCCGTCAGCTCGACTGCCGTCGTATCGCTTGCTATCGAGGACATGTCAGTTGGTGGCCGCTTCGGAGCCGGGAACGGATCGGTTCGCCGTCGATGACTCTCGTTTCTCACGTCGGTCTATACTGGACGGAACCGATCGGAAATCGTGAGGCGCACTGTCGCTCGTTGTAGTGGATCTCCGTACTCCGACCGTCACGCGCTTCCGTCCGACAGTATCCGTGCCCCTCGGGGCGATCTCGGCCATCATCCCACCTGTTGGAACTGCGGAGTGGATCCGTTCGTGCAGCCATCGATATCGTTCTCCGCCGGCGATCGTCGGTTTCGATCCGATCTCTGCATACGACCCGGTTTGCCACTCGGCCTGCTGGGTCCATCGCTGTATAATGATGGCTTTTAAGATAGAACGGTCGCGTCCACGTCGTGTGAGTGAGGGAGGGAAACGAACGACAATCAGTACGGATCGGTCGTTCGGGGGTATCGTTCACCGGTTCCGCGACGAGATCGTCCCGATACGGTCGGTGCCGGTGCGGTTTATCGTCCGGTGGAGCCGAAGGCAGCGATAGCGAGTTTCGATTCGACGGCGGTCAGCCGCTGTGACAGCGCCGATTTGGAGATGTCGAGCCTGTCGGCCAGCTCGCCGAGACTCGTCTGACGGGGCGTTTCGTAGTAGCCTGCGGAGACGGCCAGCACGGCCGCCTCGCGCTGCTTTTCGGTGAGCACCGAGAGATCGATCGTCGTGAGCTCCGCCGATCCCGTCTCGGCATGATCGAGCTGCTGGAGCCGGCGAAGGCGGAGTCGTTCGACGGCCGAACGCAGCTCCTCGACGAGCGGTTCGAGCGTCCCTCGATCCGGCAGATAGCATTCGACGCGGAACTGGTCGTCCGCCACTCGTGTGATGTTCGGGACAGCGCCGTGGGCGGCGAGAATCGGGCATGGACACGCCTCGTCGGGCACGTTCTCCATGTGGATCACCGCATCGCTGTCGCCGTCGTCGGCGAGCCGCACGTCCGCGTGACAGTCCCCATCGACCAGTTGCTGGCCGAGAACCGTCGGCGACCGATCGAACTCCTGCAGCGGGCATGGCGACGAGCCCTCGAAACCGAGCTCGAACTGGACCCGGAGTGCGTGACGGACCGTTCCCGCGGGACGGTCGCCGTCCAGCTCGCCGGAGTCGCTACTCATACGTTCGCCGTTTCGTTCCGGCGTCTTGATACT
This sequence comes from Halococcus thailandensis JCM 13552, assembly GCF_000336715.1. Lineage (GTDB taxonomy): Archaea > Halobacteriota > Halobacteria > Halobacteriales > Halococcaceae > Halococcus > Halococcus thailandensis. The sequence continues at coordinate 18,492 of NZ_AOMF01000152.1, read as the reverse complement.
GTCGGACGGAACCGGTCGAGAACCCACGACACGGACCACTCGGAGGAGGTGGGGAGGGACTATCCCGGCTTCAGTCGTCGTCCTCGGGGAGAATCCGATCGGGGATCGTTCCGCCGGGAGTCTCGTCGGGGGTCGACGTCTCCCGCAGGACGAACCGCTTGCGGATCACGTCGTAGGCGAAGACGACCGTCCCGAGGATCAACAGCGTGTCGCCGGGGAACCGTGCCCAGAACAGCAGTTGGACGAGATCGCCATTGTAGAAGGCCAGCGAGCGCGCGGCGTCGTAGCCCTGCGTGAACGCGGTCTCGAGCTGGAGGAAGCCGATCGGCAGCAGCGAGATGAGCACCATGATGGCGAGACCGGCGTTCCAGAGCCAGAACGCCCACCGGAGCCGGCGCTCGTTCCACCGATCGGGATCGACGGTGAGCCGGAGCATGTACACGGCCATCCCGAGCGCGAGGAAGCCGAAGGCCCCGAACATCGCCGCGTGGGCGTGGGCCACCGTCATGTAGGTGCCGTGCTCGTAGTAGTTGATCATCGGGAGGTTGATGAAGAATCCCAGCACGCCAGCGCCGAGGAAGTTCCACGCCCCCGAGGCGATGATGAACATGAAGGGCAGTCGGTAGGCGAACGATTCGTCGCTCGTCGCGAGCGCGCGATACTGCCCGAGCGCCTCGAAGAGGATGAGGATCAGTGGGATGAGTTCGAGCGTCGAGAAGATCGAGCCGAACGGGATCCAGACGTCGGGCAATCCGACCCACCAGTAGTGGTGTGAGGCACCGATGACGCCCGACCCCATCACGAACAGCGCCTGGAGCATGACGGCCTTCTCCGCCGAGCGCTTCTCCAGCAGCCCCATCGAGACGAGCGTGATGCCGATGACGGCGACGATGAAGAACTCGAAGGAGCCCTCGACCCACATGTGGACGACCCACCAGCGCCAGAACTCCGTCATCACCATGTTCGTCTGTGGCGTGTAGAGCACGCCGGCGACGAACAGCAGGCCGATCGAACCGCCGGCGTAGATGATCATGTGGGCGAGCCCGTAGCGCGACTCGCGTTCGAGCATGGGCTTGAACCCGCGATAGAGCAGGATCGTCCAGAGGACGAATCCGAGGAGCAAGCCGAACTGCCAGAGTCGTCCGACCTCGACGTACTCCAGGCCCTCGTTGCCGAGGATCCACCAGAGCGGGTTGTCGGTGCCGATGACGCCCTTGAAGCCGAGCCAGACGCCCACGAACCCGCCGACGACCACGACGACGAGCGCGCCCAGCAGCACGTTGACGAGCGTGCGCTGGTGGTCGGGTTCGTGGCCAGTGAGCAAGCCGGGCAGGAAGAGGCCGGCACCGATCCAGAGCGTGGCGACCCAGAGGATGGCGAGATCGAGGTGATACGTTTTCGAGATGGCGAAGGGGAGCCACTGGAGGATATCGATCCCGAGCAGGTCGCCGAGTCCGAAGAAGCCGTCGCGTTCGACGTAGTAGTGCGCGAGCAGCGCGCCGAAGAGCACCTGCACGACGAACAGCAACGCGGCGATGGGGATATATCGCGTCGCGGCGCGCTGGCTCGGCAGGAGATCGACCTCGCGCGGGTCGGGGATATCGATGCCGGCGATCTCGGGTTCGGCGAGTTCGATCGAGTGGTAGAGCCAGACGCCGATGCCAGCGCCCGCGATGAGCAGGACCATCGCGATGGCGCTCCAGACGACCGTCGGACCGGCAGGCACGTTGCCCGCGACGGGGTTGTACGGCCAGTTGTTCGTGTAGGAGTAGTCCGCACCGGGACGATCGGTGTGGGAGACCCACGCGGTCCAGAGCGCGAAGTCGGCGAACTGCCGTGCGTCCTCCGGATCTTCGATCATTCCGGCGGGCACGCCACGCTCGCGCGCACCGTTCGCGTAGCGGTCGACGTACTCCTCGCGGACCTGCTGGTGGGCGAACAGTTCGGCGGCGGAGTATTCGACCGGGCCGCCGTCGTAGTCCCTGTCGAGTTCGTTCGTCACTCGGCTGTCGATGGCTGCCTGTTGGGCGTCAGACAGGGAGCGATAGGACTGATCGCGGCGCTCGTTCGCGTAATACTCCTGCATATACTGGGTCTTGAGATCGAGCGCATCGGCGGTGAAGTCCTCGCCGAAATAGGCCCCGTTGCCCAGGATCGACCCGTGGTTCATCAAACCGTTCGACTGGAAGGTGGCCTTGCCGGCCTGGATCCGCTCGTCGGTGGCGACCGTTTGGCCGTCCGGGCCGACCACCTCCTGCGGGATGGGCGGGGCGTTCTGATACGAGTAGAGCGCGCCAGCGCCCATGACGACGAGGTTGGCCACGAACACCACGACGAGGATCTTCGCGAGCGTCTTTCGAGTGACGTCCATGCTACGTCGGTGCTTCGACGGCCACTTCAATATGAGCCGGGACGATTCTCACTCGCTGATATCTCCCGAACACGTTCGCCAGCAGCCGGCTCGTGGGATCCGCCACTCTTTCCCTTCTCCTCCATCCGCGAGTCAACACTCAGTCGACGTAGAGCGAATACAGGATGATCGCGAAGCCGGCCGCGGTGAACGCGCTCTCGACGAGGAGCGCGTGGCTCTGATCGACCGGCACGATCTGATCGACGATGCCGGCCACGAACGCGCCGACCGTGATCACGGCGAAGCCGATCGTGAGCGCACGAAGGGCGGGTGATTCGGTTCGTCGATAGGCCTTGTACGCGAAATACGTTATCAGCCCGCCGAGCGAGAGACTCAACACCTTGAAAACGGTCACTGCGGTCGCGACGAGTGCGCTCATTTCTTTCGTACCTCCGCCCAGAGCTCCGAGAGCTGTTTCTCCGGCGTCTGTTCGGGCTGCTCGATCGTCAGCTCCAGCGATCGATCTTCGTCGAGATCGATGTGTACCGCCTCGAAATCGAGTGCGTACCGTGCCGTGTGTCGACCGCTGGCTCTGAGTTCGGTTTGTTCCTCGACCAGCGAGGCCTCTGTGAGTCGTTCGAGCTTCCGGTAGGTCGTCGACAGCGGCACGTCACAGTCCTCCGAGAGCTCCTTGGCGGTCATCGGCTCCTCCATCTGCTTGATGATGGTGCGACATTCGGGGTCGTCGAGGGCATCGAAGACGACCTGTAGCTGTGGATGATCGGCAGCGAACGGATCACGCCCCATCTTTGCCCCCCATCTGGATATCGCCTCGTGTTCGATCGGTCGATCGGCCACGGGCGGTTTGAACGTACTCATTCGTCGTCGGTAGCGGTGCTCTCACGCCGACGGCTGCTCGCCACCGTCGGTGGACGTGTGGCCATCGCATCTCATGGTCGCTCCGCCGGTGTCGACTCGGGGAGGTTCTCGACGAACCGTTTGATGATCTTCTCCTCGGCACGATGGAGGGTCTCGCTGCACGTCGATTTCGCCAGATCCGATTCCGCGGCGAGATCGGTCAGCGAGCAGCGTCGCGGCGTGTCGTAGTAACCCTGCTCGATGGCCGCACGGACGAGTTCGAGCTGCGTGTCGGTGAGGAGCTGTGTCGGCTCGATACGACGGTGGATCTCGTTGACGGTGAACGGGATCCCGAACTGTTCGAACTGCGTGCCGAGCTCCGAGAGCCGTCGCTGCGGTGCGGTGACCTCCCAGATGGCCTCACCCTCCTCGATGGTGAACGGCATCTCGAGCGGGACGCCCGAATCCTGGATCGGGAACAGCAACAGCGGCGTCGTCGTCTCGAACTGGATCAGCGCCTCGTCGCTCTGCTGGCGGAGAATGTCGAGTTCGACGACGGCATCGCTCGCCTCGATATCGGCGAGGATCGAGGGGAGGTTCTCGCTCGTGATCTCGGCGAGACCGACGCCGGCGTCGTCGCCGGCGAGCGCCGCGAGGATGCGGACGGTCGCCGCCGGATGTGTGCGTGATATCTCCCCGATCCAGACGTGTTCGGGGATCGTGAGCGTGAGATTGGCTCGTGGCATCGTCTCTAGTGAGATGTCTTCGGCCCGGAACCCAATCAGTGTTCCCGAATATGTTCGTCTACGCGACGACGTGACCCTGAGCGAACATCATCGGCGGAACGGCTATTCCTGTCGATCGGTGAGAACGTCCATGCCAACCGGACCGACGGCGGACGGCACGCGCGAGCTCGATGTCCGAACGATCGACGGCGAACCGTTCGGCGAGATCATGGCGGCGCTCGACGAACTCGACGGCGGCGAGACGCTCGTGCTCGTCAACAGTTTCGAGCCAGAGCCGCTCTACGCCGTTCTCGCACGGCAGGGCTACGCCCACGAAACCGAACGTGCCGGCGAGGACGAGTGGCGCGTGTCGATCACGAAGGCCTAACCGAACGGTTTCGGGAAAACGATTTGGGCTCTCCGGGGAGTACGAGCAAGCGCATGTCCGACCGACTCGATCTCCGTGATATCCCGGCCCCGAAACGCCACCCGAAAGTCCACGACGCGTTCGGCAATCTGGAGAGCGGCGAGGCGCTGACCCTGGTCAACGACCACGATCCGAAGCCGCTGTTCTACGAGATGCAGGCCGAAATCTCCGACTTCGACGCCGAGGGCTACGAAGTCGAGGAGCGGGGCGAAAACGAGTTCGTCGCGACGCTGCCGAAGAAGTAACCATCCCGACGCAGCCGTTTCATCGTCGTGTGGCGTGAGCCACCACGTCCGATTCAGGGGTCCGCCATCCAGATGACGGTGACGACGCCGGGCTCCACCTCGATCGTCTCGTACTCGTAGCCACGGTCGGTGAGCCGCGGATACAGATGCTGTGGAGCACGGTCGTTCACCTGCACCAACACGGTTTCGTCGTCCATTTCGACGAGCCGTTCGAGAGTGTTCTGGAGCGGCTGTGGCGGCGGGAGATCGCGGGCGTCCATCGTCTCCCTCGCTCGGTCCGGCGGCGCCTCGGTCTCGACCACGTACTCGTCCACGGCGGGCATGGATGAATCGACGGACTGGATGCCCTCGAATGGTTCCCCGAAGATGTTCACACAATCGTTCGTCGAATCCGATCGCTTCGGGAATCGCGTTCTCCGCTGCCGATACGCCGAACACGTTCGGGGGTTTGCTTTCCCGTTCCGGAGCCCAAGGTAGAACATGGCGAGCGTATCCCACAACGATGCCGAACCGATCACCGACCGTCTGCACGACAACTCCTGGTCGGCGAACCTCGAAAAACCGCGCCACGCCGACGACAGGGCACTGGTCGTCGAGCAGGCGCTCGACGCCATCGAACACACGGTCTCGGGCAACCACGTCAACCTCGTCACGCACGGCGATCACGGCCACCCGCAGGAGTACCTCTTCGACGCGCTCGCCGACGAATACGGCGACGAGATCGAGTGGAACTACGTCGAACAGTGTGGCTGTGGCGGCCACGTCACCCGCGTCCACGTCTGATCGATGGCGGCCGATCCACGGGCGATCGACACCAGCCAGCGCCCGTTCGTCCTCATCTGGGAGGTCACGCAGGCGTGTGCGCTCGCCTGCAAACACTGTCGGGCGAACGCACAGCCCCAGCGACATCCGGACGAACTCACGACGGCCGAAGGCAAGCAGTTGCTGGACGACATCCGTACGTTCGGCGACGGACAGCTCGTCGTGCTGTCCGGTGGCGATCCGCTGGCCCGCGACGACACCGTCGAACTCGTCGACTACGGGACGGACAACGGGCTGCGAATGACGCTCACGCCGAGCGGGACGACGTCGCTCACTGCCGACCGAATCCGGGAGTTGGCCGATGCAGGCCTTCGCCGGATGGCACTGAGCATCGATGGCGGTTCGGCCGCGGCTCACGACGAGTTCCGCCAAGAACGGGGCAGTTTCGAGCAAACGCTGCGGGCAGCACGCGACGCCCGCGCTGCCGGTGTTCCGATACAGATCAACACCACCGTCTGTGCGGACACCGTCAACGAACTACCGGCCGTTCGGAATCTCGTTGCGGAGCTCGGTGCCGTGCTCTGGTCGGTGTTCTTCCTCGTCCCGGTCGGACGGGGACGGGTTCTCGATCCGATCTCGCCCGACCGTGCGGAACGGGTCATGGAGTGGCTGTGTACCGTCAACGACGACGTCCCCTTCGGGATCAAGACGACCGAGGCGCCCCACTACCGACGGGTCGCGATCGAACGCGGCCGCGCCGACCACGCGACCCGATCGTCGGCACCGGACGGGATCGGCCGTCGAATGGGGATCACCGCGGGAAACGGGTTCGCGTTCGTCAGCCATACTGGCGAGCTGTATCCCTCGGGCTTCCTGCCGCAGGCAGCGGGGAACGTCAAACACGAGGATGTCGTCGACGTCTATCGCGAGTCGGAACTGTTCCGGCGACTCCGCGATCCCGACGCACTCCGGGGGAAATGTGGAGCATGTGAGTACCGACACGTCTGTGGCGGGAGTCGTTCGCGAGCGTACGCGTACACGGGCGATCCACTGGCGAGTGATCCGCTCTGTGCGTACCTGCCTGACGAGTACGATGGAGCACCGCCCGACCAGCAGTTCACTGCCTGACGAGCGTGATCGATGACCCAGAGCACCGACAACCGTGGTCGTGATCGGCGAAATCGCGGTTCGCAGCGATCGGTCGAGCCGAATGGATCACGAGAGCGCGCCATCGAGCGGCTGCACGCCCACGCGGATCGGATCGAACAGCGGGAGCTCCGGACCGCCCTCACGAAACTGGAGCAGCACGGAACCCTCACGGATGCCCAACGAGCCATCGTCGTCGATATGGCGGACGCGCTCGTCGACGAACTGCTGGCTCCGCCGACGCAGTCGCTTCGAAACCCGTCGTCGACGAATTCCTTCGATGTGCGGACGGCGCTGGAGCTGTTCGATCCGGACACGCTCTCGAACGAATGACGATACTGAGACGCCCTCCAGTGTCGAATCCGCGTTTCTCGACGGCATGCTGACTGTCATACGATCGGATAGACAACAGTCACACTGTCGGCACGATTTCGTCCTCTTTGAGATAACACTGCGGGTCGGGGGCGAACGGATCGTCGTGCACGGAGAGTGCCCGGAGTCGTGACGCCCCTCGGCAGATATCTTGATATTGACAGTCAGCACACCGCCCTGACAGTCGCTGCTCTCGGTTGCGCAACGCTTCCAGTAGTGGGTTCGAATCGTCATCCCAGATCGCACTGAACGGGCGATCACGCACGTTGCCGAGGCTGTAGTTCTGCCAGAACTGTGTGAGATGGACGTTTCCCTGGTAATCGATGTCGGCGACGCGCTCGCCGGTCGGATCGCCCCCGTTTCGGCGGAGGTAATCGTCTATCCGTTCGGCGTTGGCCTCACTCAGATGCTGGCGCGCGTATTCGACGAGATAGGCGGCATCGGTGTAGTTGCCCACGAGCAACGTCTCGATCTCGTCGCCGTGATCGTGATATCGTCGCGTGAGATCACAGAGCTGCTTCACGGCGGCCCGCTTTTCTTCCGGCGAGAGATCGGCGTCGACGATCCCTGCACCACGACCACCGTAATCGAGATGGTAGAAACAGAACCGATCGACGCCCTCGTCGTGGAGAAGATCGACGACAGCGGGGAGATCCGCCGCGTTCCGCTCGGTGATCGTGTATCGGAGCCCGGTCTTGAGGCCGGCGTCGAGACACGCCCTGATCCCACGCACGGCCGCATCGAACGCACCGTCTTGGCCACGGAACGCGTCGTTCCGTTCGGGCAGTCCGTCGACCGAGATGCCCGCATATTTCAGGCCCGCCTCGCGCAGCTCCCGTGCGATCTCGGTGGTGATGAGCGTGCCGTTCGTCGAGAGCACCGGACGGATGCCGCTCGCGTCCGCGTATTCGATCAGTTCGGGTAGATCGTCGCGGACGAGCGGTTCGCCGCCGGAGAACAGCACGACCGGGACGCCGTAGTCGGCGAGATCGTCGAGCACGCGCTTGCCCTCCTCGGTAGTGAGCTCGCCGTCGGCGGTTTCGGTGTCGGCGGCCGCGTAACAGTGTGAGCAGGAGAGATTGCACTGTTTGGTGAGGTTCCAGACGACGACCGGCCGTCGCTGTTTGTGGTCGGTGATCTGTGGTTTCGCGGACTCGCCGGCAGCGTCGTAGCGAAGCCCGTCACCCTCCGCGTCGAGACCACAGAGGAGCTTGCTGATCGAGATCATGCGCTGTGGCCTCGCTCGTCGCGCTCTCCCTCGGAATCGACCGACACGGCCCGTTCGTCGATCGTCGTTCTGGAATAGCGCCGCACGTCGGTCGCTGGACAGAGCCACAGATCGGTCGCGTACCGGCCGAACAGGGTCGTCGCCTGTGTCCGAGCAGTTTCGATCGTGGGCGCGGACACGCTCCCGACGTGCTGCAGTGGATCCCGTGACTCGTTCCGAATGAAGACCTCCCATTCACGATCGACCGCATCACGGGGCTGCTCGCCGACGCGAGACCAGTTCGATTGCTCGGCCATGGTTCCACACGCGAGCCACGATGCAAACGTTCCTTTCCCGATGATGTTCGGCGATCTTGGTGCTCACGGCCGCTCCGCCGGCGGGAGCCGAACGCGTTTCGCGATCGGTTCCTCGATCGAGAGCCGCATCGTGATCTCGGTTGCCAGCCGATCGCTCACATCGAAGCCGATGTTGTCGTAGACGGTTCTGGCTCGTTCGTTCTCCGCGGCGACGGTCAGTACGAGCGCACCGTGATCCCTGTCGTCGGCGTGGGCGATGAGCTGTCGAATCAGCTCGGTACCGAGGCCTCGATTCTGGTAGGCGTGGTGGACGAACACGACGATATGTGGCTCCTCGTCGTCAAGCGGGGCGGCCGCGATATGGCCGACCACGTCGTCGCCGGCGAGCGCGACGAGGTTCCATCCGTTCGACGTGAGGTGATCGAGCCAGTCCTCGATCCCTTCACGCGACTCCGGTGGCAGACCGAGCGTTCTGCTGTCCGCATCGATCTCTTCGTACATCTGCACCAGCGCGTCCCGATGATCCGACTCGTACGGTCTGACTAGCAGCGCCGTCCCGTCGCCATCGACGAACCGTGGGCAGCGTGGCGGACAGTATTTCGTCCCCTCACAGCCGGAGTAGTCCCACCCGTCGCAGGCGACGCCTGCATCCCCGGAGCGATCGGCCATAGTGATACTTGATCATACTAACCGGAATACGCTGTTGCGAACATCTTCGCATCAGGAACCGATCCCGATTTCATCCCGTCGAAACGCCCGATGGCCACGAACGGGTTCGGGACAGCAGTTACCGGTTCTCGGGTTCGATACACGACCATGCCCGAGTTCCCGTCGCCGTTTTCCAGGGCGGACGATAGCCTCTTCGATCGCTATCACGAGTTCGTTCCCGAAAACCTGCCGGAACCCGGCCCGTTTCTCGACGGTCACGACGTTCTGACCGACGATCGCCACACGGCCTTCCACCGGCTCACGAAACGGCTGTTCGACGAGCGCGGCGTCTACGACATGACGTTCGGCTACAATCTCGCACGGCTCAATCTCGACGATCGCCATCCGGCTGCGGGCTATCGCTACGCCGAGGAGACCGACGATTCTTCGACGCTCCGTGCGGAGTTCACCCCGACGACACCGTTCTGTCCGCAGAGCCACACGCTCACCATCGGCTCGTTTCGCGCGTGGAACGGTCTGAGCGATCGCCACGAGTACGACCGCGTGCGCGTTCGCGTCCATCCGATGCACCAGCAGAGCACGGCCATCAACGATCGTCTCGACGAACTCGACGCACGCTATCGCGACACCGGGCGGATCGACGAAGCGAGCGAGAGTGCAACGGCCGGGTCGAGACGGCAGCCGGGATCGGCCGGCGGGGAACAGTCACCGTTCTGAGATCGACGACAGCCGTTCGACCGTCCGGCAGGTGCGTCGCTTTTCACGAACTCCGGACGGGATACGGTTCGACGATGCTGCCGGCCATCGCACGTGATCCCTCCGGAATCAATCGGTTTCCTGCGGGGCGAACACGAGCACGGCGACGCTGTCCTCGATGGCCGTCGGTGCGATCTCGCGATCGCCGCTGAACCGGAGCAGATCGCCCGCGGCGAGGCGATGGGACTCATCATCGAGTGCGAGATCGAGTACACCCTCGACGAGATGGCAGACGATGTCGGTGTCCGGATGGCGATGGGCGGGCAGCTGCTGGTCGGCGTCGAGCGTGAGACGGATGGTGCGCGGCGCGTCGTGTTCGAACACCACCGCGTGCGGTGCTCCATCCAGTTCGTCGAGGCGTACGCGTTCGGGCTCGGTCGTGGGTTCGGATTCGGGTTCGGTCGCTGTCATCGGTGTTCGTTCTCTCTATCATCGCTCCGTTGCCATCGCTTTCATCACGAACATGATCGGGTATGAGAGTGAGGGGAGGGATGAGAAGGGGAAGGAGAGGGTGTGGATCAGCGCTCCTCGGGTCGGGAGTCGACGGCACGTGAGTCACGTGACGCGGATGTCGGAACGAGGATACGCCCGAGTCCCTGTGGGCTGTGATCGCGAACGACCAGCAGCATGTTCCCGACGAAGAGGGCGAACCCGACGACTGCGATGCCACCACCGACGGCGAACACGGAAGCCGGAACGGCGAATCGCTCGCCGACGACGAGCAGTCCGGTACCGACGACCAGCGCGACGAGATCGGCGGTGGCGACGCGTGCGTCGTAGAGATCGTCGATCATGGGCACCGTCTCGTAGCCGAGCCGGTCGCTGTAGCGATGCACCCAGACGATGAACGGCACCACGTGATAGAGCGTGCCGAGCACCACGAATCCGACGACGCCGAACGCGAGCAGGTGGGGGCTCTCGGTGCCGAACAGCGTCGCACGGGCGAGCGGATCGGCGACCCACGCTGGCGCTGTCACCAGCGCCCAGAGCACCATCGCAACGGCCACGACGGCGTACCGCGACAGCATCGGCGTCCACGGAACCCGCGTCTCGAAGAGCCGTCGGGCGAGGATCACACCGACGGCGAGGATACCCGCAACGACGAGCAGCCCACCGACACGGGCGAGACTCCCGTTCGCCACGAGGCGGCCAGCGGCGAGTGCCAGTACGCCGGTGGGGTAGGCGATTTCCTCGAACCGTTTGAGCGGGCGATCGATGCCGTGCAGCGAGGTCTGGGTGAACATCGTTCCCAGCTGGTAGAGTGCGCCGAGCACCGTCGCGAGCACCGCGCCGAAGACCGCGAGCGTCGCGTGCGCCATGAGGATTTGCCCACGCGGGAGCGACGAGCCGAACAGTGGCTGGGTGAAATCGATCGCCAGCAGCACCCCCAGTATCGTCAGCAAGAGGAACGTTCCGAGCGCGAACGCGAAATGGCGCTCGGTCACGTCGAACGGACGAGCGCACAGCAGCGTCCGCCCGACGTTGTAGACGAACAGCCAGAAGCCGACGAGCATCACCGATCCGAACAGCGGGAGCCAACCGAGATTTCCCGCGAGCAGCGCCGCGACGAACCCGACGAGTCCGGGGGTGAGCAGCCACAGCTGTGCGAGCGCGAGCCGGCGCGAGTGGAGTTCGACGCCCGACCAGACCGGGACGAACTGCGTCATCGCGCCCATGATGGTGAGACAGATCCAGCCGACGAAGAGCAGATGGATGTGCGAGAGCCGTGTCAGCCCGACCCCGCCAGCGACCGCGTCCACGATTCCGAGCAGACCGCCGAGGAGGAGAAAGCAGAAGCCGACGACGAAATGTGCCAGCGGGATCGTCATCGGCGGCTGACGATCCGTTTCGAGATCGCCCATGATCGCGCTCATGCGCTCGCCTACGGCGGCCAGCCCCCTTGCAGTGCGCCCGAACAGGTTCGGCAGTGTGCCGCGATCCGGCTGCACATCGCCGTTCACGTCGTTGAAAGATGGGGATTATATCGTGATATTAGACTGTGAGTACCGGAATATCGCTCGTCCTAACGATACGCTCGGTCACGCTCCCGATGAGATATCGTCCGAGTCCAGTCCGTCCGTGAGTACCCATCGCAACGAGGTCGATTTCCTCGCTTCTGATATACTTCTGTATCGCTTGGTAGGGCGTTCCTTCTACAACGTCAGCAACGACATCGAGACCGCGGTTTTCACACTCTTCAGCGACGCTTTCGACAGTTCGCTCGCATCGTTCCGTCAACGATTCGATCATGGAAGGGACATCGTACGAACCTGCCACAGCACTGAGCTCGACGACTGAGAGCGCGTGAACCGTCGCATCGTACTGTTCTGCAATGGCGAGTCCGTGATCGACGGCGACGGTTGCAGTATCACTTCCGTCGGTCGGGATCACGATTCTGTCGTACCCCGAACTCTCCTCGGGTTTGGTCTGAGCAGTAAGAACGGGAACGTCACTCGTTCTGACGACGCGCTCGGCGACGCTGCCGATGAGATATCGATCGAGTCCAGTACGACCATGGGTACCCATTGCGATCAGATCGACATCGTGCTCGTCGGCAGAGGAACGGATCGTCTCGTGTGGGACGCCGTGTTCGATCGCGGTCTGGTACGTGCTTGGCGTTTCGTCTACGAGTCCTTCGAGCACTTGGAGTGCGTTAGAGGCCTGTCGTTCGAGCGCTTCCCGTTGGTCGTTTGCCGCCGAGTCGATACCTGCGAGACTGCTACTGTACGCTCGATCGTCGACGACGCTCAAGAACTGAACCTTGCTGTCGAAGGCGTTCGCAAGGTTCAGTCCGTGTCGTGCTGCAGCTTTCGCTCCCTCACTGCCGTCCGTTGGGACGAGTATGGTATTGTACATAACGTGTTGTCGTGAATCCCGATGGTGTTTGTAGTTTGGTCTCACTCGTTTTCGGATGGTAGCTTATCGTACAGAGCACCCCGGGTGACGATCACCCGAGGATGTAGTCGAGTTTCGGGTAGCGCTCGATGAGCGGTTCGCCGTCGATCTCGTGCTGCTCGACGATGGCGTCGAGGCCGAGGATGCGCCCGGCCCCGAAGGCGGCCACAGCGAGGAACACGAGCATGTACGCGAAGTCACCGTTGATCACACCGTTGGCGACCTCCCAGTTCCCGAAGTAGAACAGGAGCATCATGAACGCGCCCCAGAACGCTGCGAGGCGGGTCAGGAACCCGACCAGTAGACCGAGCCCGATGAGAAGCTCACCCCACGGGACGGCGACGTTCACGACATCCACGAACCACGCTGTCTGACCCATCGTCGCGAACACACCAACCAGTGGGCTCCCCTCGGGGACCGCTCCGACCAGATAGCCCTGTGCATCGAATCCGCCAGCGAGGATCTTGTCCACTCCGGAGTAGAGGAACGCGTACCCCATCATGAGTCGGAGTGCGAGGACGAACCACGCGCTCAGGCTATGGGCTTTCCCAGTGAGCGTGATCCCTCCGATTTTGCTCTTGAACGTGTTTGCTTCGCCGGTCATCTGGTTTGCTGCCATGGGTTTTCTCTCCTACAGTTGAACAGACGAACGCAGCCAGAATATACTGCGAGGGCAATTCTCAATGATTGAAAATTGAGGAAATATCGACGCCTCATTTGCGTTTCCTGTAGAGGTCGGAATGCAACAGTCAACCAGCCTCCGAAGGCCGACCCAGAGAGTGACAGCTGCAGGATACGGATACCAGCGGAACGATAGACAGTTGTCCCAAGACGGGGTGAGCGAGCAGGGCAGGGTCATTTACGAACGTTCGTCATCCGGCGCAGTTTGGCCCATTGCACGCGAACGTTCTATCGTCGGGGAAGGGGAGAGCAACTACCTGCCTGGTTCTCATATCCGGGCGTGCTATCGGGAACAACAGCGGTGTTCGGCGTTCTGGTGCAAACAGTACTCGGTACTGGCTGGATAGTCACTCCTTCGGATCCGGCTCCCGAACCGACAGCACGGGCACGGGTGACGTCCGCACCGTCTTCTCCGTCACGCTGCCGAGGAGGTAGCGCTTGAGGCCGCTTTGTCCACGAGTCCCCATCACGACGAGGTCGATATCGTGCGCGTCCGCATAGGCGTTGATCTCTCGATAGGGCGTTCCGTACTCGACGGCAGTTTCGATCACGGAGACGGATGCATCACGAGCACGCTCGTCGACAGTTTTGACTGCTGTCTGGGCTGCGTCCTCGAACTGCTCGTCGATGATATCGGTACGAACGTCGACCCCCAGCGCCATCGAATCGACGACCGAGAGTGCGTGGAGACGAGCATCGTAGGTCCGTGCGATATCCACGGCCGGATCGATTGCTGCAGCCGCTCCATCACTGCCATCGGTCGCCACCAGGACGTCAGTATATGGATACGTGATCGCGTCGTCGTCCATCTCTTGTACCGTCAACACTGGCGCGTCCGAGAGACGAACGACTTTCTCGGTGACGCTGCCGAGGGGATACCGATCGACCCCCGTTCGCCCGTGTGTTCCCATGACGATCAGATCTATTTCCTGATTTGACGCGTATTCGAGGATGGCCTCGTGGGGAACGTCAGTCCGGACGGCCTGATTCGCCGAGAGTCCGGCAGCGGAGAACTCGGAACGGGCTTGTTCGGCGGATTCGCTCCGTTCTTCTTTGATCCGTTCGTATTGTGGTGCGTTTTCGAGTCTCCGGGAATCCGCGACGCACAGCGCGTGGACGGTCGCCTCGTACTTCGTCGCCAGGTTCCTGGCGTACTCGCTGGCCATCTCGGCACACGCGCTTCCGTCGGTCGGGACGAGAACGTTGTCGAACACTAGTAGATCTGCCGTCGTCCACCGCAATCAATCATTGGAAGCACTGACAGAGGCGAATGATCGATTTCAACATCCCCTACGATTGCAGATTCGAACTACAGATCCACTATATTTGCAACGTCTGGAATCGACTATCCACTACCGAGAGGTTTCGGAGAGCCAAAAACAGTTTGCATATTGATAAGAGTTATTCGGGTATAGTGTGTAGTCGACGACGAGAGATGGTCACGAANTATCCACTACCGAGAGGTTTCGGAGAGCCAAAAACAGTTTGCATATTGATAAGAGTTATTCGGGTATAGTGTGTAGTCGACGACGAGAGATGGTCACGAAACTGGAGCGGATCGCGGATCGCCCGAGTGGATATCGATGACCGAGCCGGGAGCAGTGGCGTTCGTGTTTGTTGCCGGACTAGTCACGGCACTCGCGACGGGATTGGGTGCGATACCGTTCTTTCTGTTCGACGACATCAGCGACCGATGGAACGTCGCGTTGTGGGGTCTCGCCTCGGGCATCATGCTCGCAGCGTCCGGGTTCGGCCTCTTGGGCGAGGGGCTCGCAGTCTCGACGGGGATCCCAACACTGCTCATACTCGGAAGCATCGCTGGCGTCTTCCTCGTGATAATCGCCGACGCTGTGCTCGACAGGATCGATCTGAGCGACCAACCGACTTCTCCGGAGATCGGTGGCTCCACCGTGGACGAGGACGCCAACGCCCCTCGATCCGATGGTGGACCCTCGGATACCGGGCCAGCAGACACTACTGTGCCAGTAGAAGACGCCCCGTTGGCCACTCACGTGGTCGCTGAAGGCGACCTGCGAAAACTGGTGTTGATACTCGGTATTTTGACGGTCCACTCCTTCCCCGAGGGAGTTGCTATCGGGGTTTCGTTTGCCGATGTCGGTCTGGAGGGCGGTGTCACGATGTTCGGTCTCGTCGTGCCCGTNGTCCACTCCTTCCCCGAGGGAGTTGCTATCGGGGTTTCGTTTGCCGATGTCGGTCTGGAGGGCGGTGTCACGATGTTCGGTCTCGTCGTGCCCGTACTGGCCGTGTTCATGACGATCGCGATTTCGATCCACAACATTCCCGAGGGAATCGCGATCTCGATCCCGCTCCGATCGATGGAGGTGAGTGAGTGGCGGATGGTTGGCGCAGCGGTGTTCTCGTCGCTGCCCCAGCCGATCGGTGCCGTGATCGCGTTTGCATTCGTTTCGTGGGCACGAGGATTCTTGCCGTTCGGATTCGGGTTCGCTGCTGGGGCGATGATCTACCTCGTCATTACCGAGTTCATCCCCGAGGCGCTACAGATCGGTGCCGGACTGGACGGTGGTGGCCATCGCGAACTGGCTGCTGGCGTTGCTGGTGGCATCACGTTGATGCTGCCGTTGATGGCGATCTAAGTCGTTGTCTGCCGGCACACGGCTCATACGCGTCCGTTGTGAACTCTGATGCATCCTCGGCGACCTCCCGCAGCGACGCCCTCATCGAACGGAGATACATCCCCAACTCCTGACGGATGTTGGGTGCGCCCATCTCAACTCAACACAGTCCACGTTCAACGTCTCTCTGAGTAGATCCGTGAGTTTTATCGATAGTGCTCGCTACGACCTGCCCTCCCTCAAGCCAGCTTAAATAGATACTGCCGAAATGACTTAGACACTACGAGTGTATCGAATGTAAACACACAGGCCACTTCTCCACGGTTTAGAACTGTCATCTAGATTTATCTGCTGGCGAGCTGTTCCGACGAACGATGTACGAGACGATTCTCGTTCCGACCGACGGCAGTGAGCACGCGATTCGAGCCGCCGAACACGCCCACTACCTCATGCAGGCGTTCGACGCAACGGTTCATCTCGTCAGTGCTGCCGACGTACAGACGGCGGGTGGGATGTTCAACGCTGGCGGGGTCGATCGACAGTTCGTCGAACGCATTGAAGCCGAATACGAAGACGCCATCGCGNACGGCGGGTGGGATGTTCAACGCTGGCGGGGTCGATCGACAGTTCGTCGAACGCATTGAAGCCGAATACGAAGACGCCATCGCGACAACCGAGGAGACCTTCCAGGGCGACGCGATAGAGACGTCAGTACTCAGAGGGAAACCTGCTGACGCGATACTCGAATACGCCACCGAACACGATATCGATCTCGTCTCGATGGGGACGCACGGTCGAACCGGAGTGAGTCGATACGTAGCGGGCAGTGTGACCGAGCGCGTCGTCCGTCAGGCTTCGTGTCCAGTACTAACGACCAAAGCAATCGAGCGGAGCGAACTCAGCGGGGACTACGAAGACGTACTGATTCCGACCGACGGCAGCGAGGCCGCAAGCATGGCCATCGACCACGGCATCGAGATCGCAAAGAAAGCCGGCGCTCGCGTTCATGCAGTCAACATCGTCGATGCCGGCTCGGTAACACTCACACCCGGCTACTCCGCGCCACCGGAGTTGGCCGAGCGTTTCGAAGCCGAAGGCGAGCGCGCGACCGAGGAGATCGCTACGCGCGCGGCGGATGTCGATCTCGATGCAACGACGAGCGTCTACGAGGGGCTTCCGGCACGCGATTTACTTGACTACGCTGACGAACACGGGGTTGACCTGATCACGATGGGGACGACCGGCCGAACGGGTCTCAACCGCTACCTCCTCGGGAGCACGGCCGAACGAGTCATCAGACACGCCGAAATGCCGGTGTTGGCGGTCAACGCGCGGAAGGACGTGGACTGATAACGGCCGATGAACTGGACGAACACGGCATGGTACAGATGGACGAAGAGGCGATCCGCGGGTTTCCCCATCGGAACGTTGGGCGGCGACCTCTAGCTACACGCCCAGCAGATCCTCAAGCGACTCAGTGACTACCCCGGCTTATTCGCCACCACCGCTGTTGGAACGGATGGTGGCCGACCCGGACGATCCATCAACAGCGTCCAGTCCTGCAGGAACGGCTCGCTACCGCCGCTCAACCGAACCGCTGGAGTTAGCTACAGACGGATGTCGTCACTCGCTAAGCTCGATCGGCTCGATGTCGCTCTCGGGAGTGAATCCGAACACCTGTCCATAAAACGATAGTTCTGCCTCGGCAGCGCGCTGAATCGACTCCGCACGTCGGAACCCGTGTTGTTCGCCTTCGAACTCGAGATACGCGTGCGGGACACCGTTGTCGGCGAGCTCTTCGACCATCTGCTTCGCTTGAGAGGGCGGGACGACGGCGTCCTCGGAGCCTTGCAGCAACAGGGTCGGGCAGCGAATCTCGTCAGCGTGATAGAGGGGTGACCGTTCGTGGTAGGTGTCTTGTGTCTCGGGCAGGGGACCGATAAGGCCGTCAAGATACCGTGACTCGAATTTGTGTGTCTCGCGAGCCAGAGCTTCGACATCGGCCACGCCGTAGTGGCTCACTCCGGCATCGAACGTATCGTGGAAGGTCAGTCCACACAGCGTGGCATATCCACCGGCGCTGCCACCCTCTATCGCCAGCCGTTCCCCGTCGACTCGGCCCTCTTCGACGAGGTATTCAGCCGCGTTGACACAGTCGATCGTATCGATCACACCCCACTCGTTGGTGAGTCGTTCGCGGTAGTCACGCCCGTAGCCCGTACTCCCGCGATAGTTGACGTCGACGACAGCGATCCCGCGTGTCGTGAGAAACTGGATCGAGGGCACGCCGCTGATCGAAAGCAGCGGCAGCGTCTCGCTCGTCGGACCGCCGTGACTCAACACCACGAGTGGCGGTCGTTCGTCGGTTGGTTCGTCTACGTCGGGGTTTTGCGGTGGATAATAGCCCGTTGCACGGTTTCGAAATCAGTTCGGTAATATCGTACAGCAGTCACTAATTGCAGGAATAGTCACTTTCACTAGACTAGAA
>NZ_AOMF01000151.1 GCF_000336715.1 Halococcus thailandensis JCM 13552 | reverse complement strand
ATTATTCCATCATATGACTGACTCCATCAATGAAGTCCGGATTCAGGCCCAACCGTTCTGTCCAGCGATTTGATTTTGAACGTGCAACAGGGTATGGATAATACAGCGCATGGGCTTCGTCGTTATCGCTGGTGGGAAACGTGATCTGTTCGGGTTCGGGTAAGTACGCTTCGTCGAAGCCGAGTTCGGACGACTGGCTGAGAACGGACGGTTCGGTGCCGGGCTGCCAGCGAACGATACTTATCGGCTGTGTCGGACTGCCAGCGACGAACAACAGCTCCTCCCCGTCCGTATCGATACGTGCCGCCGGGAAACGACTACCCGGCAGATCTACGGTTTTCAGTTCGCCATCCGTCTCCAACACCCCGAGCTGATAGTCGCCAGCCTTTCCGAAGCGAACGGCAATGCGGCCGTCGTCGAAGAACGCGTACGTAGAGAGTCCGAAGTTCCACTGTGGCACGCCGAACTCCGCATCGGTCGGATACAGCGCAACAGGGTCGGTATCGTCGATTCGATAGAGGTTCCACCAGCCGGAACGGTCGGAGACGGCGTGCAGCTCGCCGTCGGGACTCCAGGCAGGTTGGAAGACGGATTCACCGTCGCCACCGAGGACCTGCCGACGATCACCGAGCTGGCCGTCATCGGTGATGTTCGCGACGTACAGTTCGGTCTCGTCCCACGGCATCGACGGATGATCCCACGTGGTCCACGCGAGTTGTGAGCCGTCGGGGCTCACCCGTGGGAACGAGTAGAAATCGTGTCCCTCGGCCACGACCGTGGGGTCGCTTGAGCCATCGGCAGGGAGCGTGACGATCGTGTTCGTCGGCTCGCTGTCGTCGTCAGTATGGCGTTCACGGACGCAATAGAGGCGGTTACCGTCCGGCGTACTGTCCATATCCGCGTATCGATCCCCCCGCTCGATTGCGGGTGCGGGCGTAATCGGCTCCGGGTCACCATCTAGCTGTTGTCGATAGAGCCGTTGGTCCTCGAAGTTGGCAAACCAGACGGTATCGCGATGGACGAGGAAATCCCCGCCACCGTACTCGTGGACGAGCGTCCGGACGTTGTAGTCCGAGGGTGTGACATCCTCCGGTCCGTTCTCGTCGTGGCGAACGATCACTCCCCGCCCCTCTTCGGCAGAGCGTCGTTCGAGCCGCCACGGTGTTCCTTCGTCGATCGCGACGTCGGTGAAGGCGACACCGCTGGAGGCAACCATCTCCGATGTGATCGGTGACGGCCACTCTCCATACTTCATCTTGGCAGTGTCCGACATGTGGATCGATACCACCAGCTCGGTAATCAAAGTTCGTCCCTACTGATACTGGAATGACAATATTCGTTTTCCGTGAAGTGAATACCGTCTCTCTGCACCCATTGCACGTGGATTGCCGTCGGTAGCTCGTCCTGACCGGTGCCCGATCAGATCGCGTCCTCGACGTTCGCTCGCACCTGTGTCAGCGCTTCGTCGCTCCGTCCGTCGATCTCGGCCACACGTTCCTCGATCGCCGTGACGACGGCCGGCTCCTCGACCAGTTCGAGATTGGCTCGGACGGTGAACACCGCCGCTTTCAGCGCCGCGTGAGCGAGGAAGGCCCCGGTTCCGGCGTCGGCCAGCGCGTTTCGATTCCCCATCGCCGTCACCGCCTTGGCGTGGTCGAGCACGTCGAGACAGGCCGCGGCGATGTCGAGCGGTACGTCGGCAGCGCGGCGCGATCTCTCGTCGATCAGTTCGGCGCGCCCCTCGTCGGTCGACGCGGCGAACGCGGCCTGCAGCTCGTCGACGGCGGTCGAGTCCTCGTCCGCGAGCTCCAGCAGGCGTGTCCGGCGTGTTTCGAGTTCAGTACGGACCGTCGAGAGCTCGGACTCGACACCGTTGTCGTCTTTCTCGATCGTATGGATACACACCATCTCACAGAGCGCTGCGCCGAACGCACCGCCGACGGCAGCGACCGCACCGCCGCTCGGCGTGACTGCGCGTGCTGCGACGTCGTCGAGGAATTCGGCGATCGTTTGCTCGGCGAAGGCCATGCTCGATCGGTCGTGATGGGCTGGCAAATATCTGTTCCGCTCGCCGGTCCCGCTATCGGCGAAATTTGGAACACAGCTATGGATAGTGCCCCTATCAGTCGCACCAAACCTCGAAATTCGTCGAGAAAACACCGAGAGGTGTTTCGGGACGATGCACAGACAGATACGGTCACCGGCGAGTGCGTTCAGCACAACGTATATCAGCACCGTGCCGCCAGTTGTCGAGTGATGGTCGAGATCGACGGGCGACGAACGCGATCGTGGGCGACGCTCGGCGCTGCGGCAGGGAGCGCGGTCGGTCTGGAACTCCTTTCGCGCCGACTGTTGCGGCGATACGGTGAGGGATTGAACAGCATGCCGACGGTCGTTCTGGAGGAGTTCCCGGAAATCGACCGGGCGCTGCTCGAAAAGCTCTCCAGCTTCGACGCGGAACTCGGCTGGTGCCCCCAACCCGATCGGACGAAACAGAAGGACACCGGCGATCACCTCCCTGGTGAAGAGGTCCGCACCGTCGTCGAGTATTCGACCGACGAGTACGGCAGTCGGGTCTGTCCGGCCGCCGACCGCGATGACGATACCGATCTCTCGATCTCGACCTACGGCGACTCCTACTGCTTCTGTCGGGAGGTCGACGACGACGAGACCTTTCAGCACCACCTCGCCGATACACTCGACACGCACGTCGGCAACTACGGCGGCGGCAACTACGGGCTCGATCAGGCGCTCATGCGACTGCAACGCCAGTACCCCGAGGATCCGACCGACTACGTGATCGTCCTCGTCACGGCGTCGTCGATCGCCCGGATCCTGAGCGTCTGGAAACACTACCAGGAGTTCGGCAACGTGCTCGCGGTGAAGCCGCGCTACCGGCTCGACGACGGCTCGTTAGAGCGCGTCGAGACGCCGATCACCGAAAAAGAAGATCTACTCGATCTCGAAGCCCACGCCGAGTTCCTCCGTTCGCACGATTTCCACTACAACCACTGGTTCAAACCGCATCTCGCGCGCTTCCCCTACGCGACCGACCTGCTCTCCCCACCGGAACAGCTCCGCTATCTCGCCGCTGCCGGGCTGGAGGACGTCGAAGGGCGACTCGGCGTCTCGCTGCCCGGCATCGACACCGCCCGTGCGAAGACGCGCTCTGGGGTTAGACTCGAACAGCCACGGGTTCGCTATCACGAGGAATTGTACGATCAGAAGGCCGACCTATTTGAAGCGATCGTCGGCGAGTTCGTCGACTACGCCGAACAGGAGGAGTTCACCCCGGTGTTCGCGATGGCCGGTCAGCTGCGCTATGCGGCCTACGAGGCGACTCACGGCCCCATCTACGGCGATCTGCTCGATCGGCTCGACGAGCGCTACCCGACCCTGGAGACCATCGACATCCCGCGCCATTTCGAGGAGGCCGACGATCCGGAAGCCGTCGAGTCGCTCTACGTCCAGCGCGGCGAGGGCGGCCACTACAGCTCGGCGACCAACGAACGCATCGCCGACCTGCTCGTCGCGGAACTGTTCGACTGAGCGAAGGGCGATCGGGGAAAACAGCGCGCCGAGCCGTCAGTTTTCGAGTGCCTCGCCAGCGTTGTCCCGCGGTCGGTAGCCGAGCGCACGCTGGGTTTCGGTCAGCGAGAGATAGCGCTCGTCGTTTCGGGAGACGCCGTGGGCGGCAATCGGGCTCTCAGCGAGTTCGGCCGTGGCCGCCCGTTCCAGGAAGTCGCGGCAGTCCCGATGGCTGAGCCACATCGCGCGCGCGAAGCGGGCGTACGCCTCCGGATATTCGTGATCGGGGTTCTCCTGGGTGTCCCGTAGCTCCTCGCGATCCATCAACCAGCCGATGCGCGCGTGGACCACCTCGATGTCGTGACGGGCGGCGTAGTAGTTGCCGATGGCCTCGCCCGCGACCTTCGTGATCCCGTAGTAGGAGTCGGGTCGTGCGTCGGTGTCCGAGAAGACCGTCGGTGCGTCCGATTTCATCGTCTCGGGTTCGCTCGGATCGACGACGTCGTCCACGTTGACCGCGTGGTTCGAACTCGCGTAGACCACACGGTCGAGTCCGTTGTCGATGGCGGCCTCGTAGGCGTTGTAGACGCCGTCGATGTTGACCCCGCGCACGTCGTCCCAGTCGGCGTACGCCGAGGCGTTGCCCGCGAGATGGACGAGGACGTCCTGGCCGGCGAGCGCCTCGGTGAACGCCTCGCGATCGGTCACGTCGCAGACGATCCCGTCGATGTCGTTCTCGTCGCCGTGGACGAGCGGCGTCACGTCGTGGTCGTCGAAGCCCTTCAACAGTGTTCGTCCGACGTTGCCCGCCGCACCGGTGATGGCGATCCGTGTCATCGCCCGTTCGTAATCGGGGTCGGCACATAGCTTTTGATCGAGCGTGTCATAGAATCCGTCTCATGCCGTGAGCATCTCGCGGCCCGGATTGTCTCCTCGTTCGTCGTTGGTGATTGCGACGACCACTCNGAGCGTGTCATAGAATCCGTCTCATGCCGTGAGCATCTCGCGGCCCGGATTGTCTCCTCGTTCGTCGTTGGTGATTGCGACGACCACTCGAAGGCACAATGCAACGAACACCTGCGTCCGCGCATGGACGCGGCCTCGGGCACGGACGGGCCCGAGGCCGCAGTCCTTGACCGTATCATTCGTTCGTTCGACCTGTGTCCGGCGATTGTACGTCTCGTCTAAGACCGAGCGTTTGAGCTGTACGTCCTCGCTGTACTTTTCGATGCGGTCTTCGACCCTGTACTCGATATCGAGCGGATCGTCGGTGTTTCGCGGGTTATACGGGGCGATTGGCACGATCCCTGCCTCCAGCAGGTGATCGTGCCAATCGAGCGTGTCGTACGCGCTGTCGCCAAGCATCCAGACCGGATGTTTGACGGCGAGCGCGTCACGCGTGACGCGCATCGCCGTCTCTTCTGGCGCTTGTTTCGCTGGCGTGAACTCCGCTGCGATGGGAATCTTTGCTCCCGCCGAGACGATCGTACAGCCGAAACCGTAGTAGTGCTCTTCAGCGGTTGAATCGTAGTTCCACGAGGCATCGTCGTTCCACGGAATCGCTTCGACGTGAGTCGAATCGATTCGGTACGTAGAGTCGAGCAGGCCCCGAACGGCGGCCTGCTCGACGAGGTGGTCAAAGACATCGTCAACGACGTGTTCGAGATCGGTGAGGAAGCGATCGACCGCGTCTCGCGACGGCGGTCGATCGAAGCCACAGCTGAGCCAGACCAGCGGCTTCTGGAGTTCTCGTGCGACGGGACGAGTGCCGTAGACGTCCTCGTAGTAGCAGTGGAGAAAGCCNAGCCAGACCAGCGGCTTCTGGAGTTCTCGTGCGACGGGACGAGTGCCGTAGACGTCCTCGTAGTAGCAGTGGAGAAAGCCGCAGAAGAGTTCTGGTGGCTCATGAACTCGTGTTCGCCCCCGCTTGCAGGGGGCGAACACATCGTACCCCAGCAGAAACTCGAAAGAGAGATACTCAAACAGCGGTACTGTCTCGGTCGCCGCGACATTCAAGAAGTCGTCGACAGAAGTGACGTTTTGCAGGGTCTGGGCGTTGTTGGACACAATTCCCACACCCTGCAACCTCGCACGTGACGCTTTCTATGACACGCTCTTTGATCAGGAACGTGCGCGCCCGTAGCGGTGCACCCAGCGCGATCCTCTCCCTCATGGCCGTCGTCGGCTCCGTTCGGGCGCGCCGAAGTGAGAGATAGGGTTTTCATCCTGGGTGTTCTACGGCTGGCCATGAGATGTGTTATCGTTGGGTATGGGCGCGTCGGTACCCGCACGGCCGACCTCCTTGCCACGGAGGGCCACGAGGTGATCGTCGTCGAGAACGACCCGGAAAAGGTCGAGCGCGCCCGCGAGAGCCGGTTCACGGTCGTCGAGGGCGACGGTGCAGCGACGGCGGTGCTGGCCGAGGCCGATCTCGACGCGGCCGACGCCGTCGTCGGGCTCACCGGTGATCCCGAGACCAACTTCGCGGTCTGTGCCGTCGCCAACGACCACGGCTGTCGGACGGTGTTGCGCATCAGCGAGGAGTTCTCGGCGGCGGTCTACCGCGAGTACAGCGAGGGCGTCGACGAGATCATCTACCCCGAACAGCTCGGCGCGGCCGGAGCGAAGACCGCCCTGCTCGGCGGGGATTTCAGCGTTCTCGCGGACATCACCGAACGACTCTCGGCGGCCTCACTCACCGTGCCCGAGGATTCGCCCGTCGTCGGCGAGCGCGTCGTCGCTCTCGACGTGCCCGATGCGGCGCGGATCTACGCCCACGGGCGGGCCGGCGAGTCACTGACGATCCCGCTCCCGCGGACGGCGATCGAATCGGGTGATCGTCTCGCGCTCATCGCCGATCCGGACGCGATCGAGCGCGTTCGTGCGACCGTCGAGGGTACCGAGAGCACGCTCTCTGACGATGCAACGAAAGGGGAGGGGAGGGCCACCGAGGCGGGGGCCACGGGGCGCGCGAGTGGGGAGGATGGGGAGTGAACCGGTGGCGCGCCCAATCGGGACGACACACGGGTGATACTTAACTCCGCGTCAGACGACCGCACGACGCACCCCTTCAGCCGTCGTAGTCGTCGAGGCGCGTTCGCGATGAGTCGCCGGTGAGTTCGTCGAAATCCGTGCCCGATTCGAGTGCCGTCTCCTTTTTGACGCGGTAGTTGCCGCCGTCGGTCGTGTAGCACTCGCTTGGATGGAAGAAATACCAGTCCTCGCGGTCGAAGCGCACGCCGATACGGGGTTTTGCACCGAAGTTCTGGGAGAAGAAGACGAGCGCCTCGACCTCTTCACCGGTGAGGTAGATCGGATCGCCCGACGAGGATTTCGCCTCGATGGCGTAGAACACCTCGCCGTTGCCGGCGAGCGCGTCGGGCAGTTCGCGCTCGGTGGCACTGCCGCTCGCGGGTGCACGCATCACCGCGAAACCGGCCGCGTCGAGGCGGTTGACGAGCTCGCGCTCGCGCCGGTCGCCCTTGGCGTGTGACATCGCTACGTGCCGTGATCCCAGCTGCCCATGTACTCGGTCTGCGTCTCGGTGAGATCGTCGATCGCGAGCCCCTCGGCGTCGAGTTTGATCTCGGCGACCTCCCTGTCGAGCGTGTCGGGCACCTCGTGGACGCCGGGTTCGTACTCCTCTTCGGTGAATTCTCGCACACAGACGGCCTGTACGCCGAAGGACTGATCCATCACCTCGACCGGATGGCCGAGCGCGATGGGGGCGGCGAGGTTGACGAGTCGGCCCTCCGCGAGCACGTTCAGACGGGTGCCGTCGGCGAGTTCGTACTCGCGTACGCCGGGACGGGCCTCGCGGGTCGAGTCGGCCAACTCCTCGAGCGCGTCGAGATCGATCTCGACGTCGAAGTGGCCGGCGTTCGCCAGCAGCGCGCCGTCCTGCATCCGCTCGAAGTGCTCTTCGGTGAGCACGTCCCGGTTGCCGGTCGTGGTGATGAAGACGTCCCCCTCGGCGGCGGCCTCGGCCATCGGGAGCACCTCGTAGCCCTCCATGTGAGCTTCGAGCGCCCGCCGGGGATCGACCTCGCAGACGACGACGTTCGCGTTCTGGCCGGCGGCCTTCTTCGCCACGCCGCGACCACAGAAGCCGTAGCCGGCGACGACGACGGTCTTTCCCGCCCACGAGAGGTTGGTCGTCATGGCGATCGCCGCGAGCGAGGACTCGCCCGTACCGTGAACGTTGTCGAACAGCCGCTTCATCGGCGTGTCGTTCACCGCGAAGACGGGGTACTCCAGTGCGCCGTCGTCGTCCATCGCACGCAGGCGGTGGACGCCGGTGGTGGTCTCCTCGCAGCCACCCAGAATCGAGTCGATCAGTTCCGGATGGTCGTCGTGGATCGCCGCGACCATGTCCATCCCATCGTCCACAGTTATACTCGGCTCGTGGGAAATGACGGCTTCGATGGCGTCGTAGTAGCCCTCGTCGTCGACGTCGCGCTCGGCGTAGGAAGTGATTCCCTCCTGGGCGTCGAGCGCCGCGCTCACGTCGTCGTGCGTCGAGAGCGGGTTGCAGCCCGTGATGGCGACCTCCGCGCCGGCGGCCGCGATCGTTTCGGTCAGCACCGCGGTCGTCGCCTCGACGTGCATCGCCATCCCGACTCGCTGGCCTGCTAATGGCTGTGTCTCTTCGAACTCCTCGCGCAGCGCGGCACAGATCGGCATGTGTTGGCGCGCCCAGTCGATCTTCTGGCGGCCCGACTCGCGCGCGTTCGCGGGATCGTCGAGACGCTCGGTGATCGGTTCGGTGGTCATGTCCGGGAAACGGCCAGCGCGCTCAAAACGCTACCGAAGACGATGGCAGCCCGCGGTCTGTCGGCAGGACTTTAGCCACCCGGGCGTTCTCATCCGACGACAGCAACGATGGACGACACAGCCGACCCGACCGACCGCCCCGTTCCACGCCGTCGATTTCTGGGACTCGCGGGTGCCGCGGCCGTCCCGTTCGTCGCGGGCGGCAACGCGCGCGCGACGCCCCAGCCACAGCAGACCCCTCCCGTCCCGCGCGGCCCGACGATCGGCCTCGACACCGTCGCCGGCGGCTTCGAGCAACCGATCGACTTCGCTCCCGAACCGGGCGGCGATCGGCGATTCGTCCTCGAACGCACCGGTCAGATGTATACGGTCGAGTCGAACGCGCAGGGAAACCCCTTTCTCGACATTAGCGACCGCACGACGCCCGTCGAGGGCGAACAGGGGCTGCTCGGACTCGCCTTCCATCCGAACTTCCAGAAGAACGGGACGTTCTACCTGCGATACAGCGCGCCGCCGACCGACGCCACGCCGGACCCCTACTCGCACACGGCGGTGCTGTCGGAGTTTCAGGCCACCGACGACCTGAGCAGCGGCCGCCCCGGCACCGAGCGCCGGCTGCTCGAAGTGCCCGAACCTCAGAGCAACCACAACGCCGGTGCGGTCACGTTCGGTCCCGACGGCTATCTCTACGTCTCCTTCGGCGACGGCGGCGCGGCCCACGACGCCGGCACCGGCCACGTTCAGGACTGGTACGGCGCGCTCGACGGCGGCAACGGGCAGGACGTGACGGAGAACTTCCTCGGCAGCATGCTGCGCATCGACGTCGATAGCCGAACGGGCGACAAACCCTACGGCATCCCCGACGACAACCCGCTCGTCGGCGAAGAAGGTCTGGACGAACACTTCGCGTGGGGGCTGCGCAACCCGTGGCGGATGGGCTTTTCCGACGGCGATCTCTACGTGGCCGACGTCGGCCAGGATCGCTACGAGGAGGTCAATATCGTCGAGAAAGGCGAGAACTACGGCTGGAACGTCCGCGAGGGCACCCACTGTTTCAGCCCGAACGGCGACATCGACTCCTGTCCGACCGAGACGCCGGGAGACGTCCGCGGCGGCGAACGGCTCGTCGGCCCGATCATCGAATATCCGCACACCCGCAACGACGAGCCGATCGGCAGCTCGGTCATCGGTGGCTACATCTCGAAAGGCGACGTCGATGCGCTCGACGGCCAGTACGTCTTCGGTGATTACAGCATCCGCGCCGGCAAGCCCCAGGGATCGCTGTTCGTCGCCGATCCGAGCCAGGACGGGCTACGGTCGTTCGAGAAGCTCCGCATCGCCGGGGCGAACAACGGCGAGCTGAACGCCCATCTCATCGCCATCGGTCGCGACGGTGACGGCGAGCTCTACGCGCTGACTGCGGGCGGCGATCTCGGCGGCGGCGTCCACCGGCTCGTTTCCGCGGCGAACGCCAGGAACGGGGCCGCGACGACGAGTGAGGGGAATCGAACGAATGCGACGGGCACGAGCAGTACGGACGGGCCGGGATTCGGCGTGTTCGCGGCGCTCGCGGGGCTGGCGGCCGTCGGCGCACGAGTGCTCGATCGCTGATCAGCGCGCACGCTCGACGGCGGCCGTAGCGCGCGACTCGGCTTCTTCCCGTACCTGTTCGGCGTCGAGCGTGAGTACCTCGCGATCGCGCATCAGCACGTCGCCGTCACAGACGGTGTGGCGTACGTCCGCTCCGGAGGCCGCGTAGGCGAGATGGCTGACGAGATCGTGCTGGGGCGTCAGATGCGCGCTGTCGAGATCGAGCACGGCGATATCGGCTTTTTTCCCTTCGGCGAGTCGCCCGCTGTCGAAGCCGAGCACGTCGGCGCTGCCCGCCGTCGCCATCTCCACCGCCGCGGCTGCATCGACGGCGCTCGCGTCGTCGGCCGCGAGCTTGCCGACCATCGCCGCGTCGCGCAGCTCGCCGAACACGTCGAGATCGTTGTTCGAGGCCGCGCCGTCGGTGCCCAATCCGACTGTCACGTCCGCGTCGAGCAGTTCCTGGACGGGCGCGATGCCGCTCGCGAGCTTCATGTTTGAAGCCGGACAGTGGACGACGCCCGTCCCGGTTTCGGCGAGCAGCTCGATCTCGGCCGCGTCGAGGTGGGTGCCGTGGGCGATGAAGTCAGTAGGTGAAAGCAGTCCGTGCCCGGCGGCGTATTCGAGCGGGCGCTCGCCGTGTTCGTCGACGAGAGGGGTGACTTCGTCGCGTGTCTCGTTCGCGTGGATGTGGATCGGAACGTCCGCGTTGCGGGCTTTCGGGACGAACTCGTCGAGCTCCGCGCCGTCGACGGTCGTGAGGCTGTGGGGCATGAACGCCGTCGAGACGCGCCCGTCGGCTGCCCCGGCCTGCTCGCGCGCGACCGTGAGCCCCTCCTCGAAGTCCGCGCTGGCCTCGTCACGGTCCTTCCCGACGGTGACGACGCCGTGGCCAACGCGTGCGCGCAGGCCAGCCTGCTCGACGGCATCGACGACTGCGGGTACGTCGAAGTACATGTCGCAGAGCGCCGTCGTGCCCGCCTCGATGCTTTCGAGCGCGCCGAGCGCGGCCCCTGCGCGGACGTCGTCGGGCTCGAGCACGCCCTCGATCGGCCAGACGTCCTCGCGCAGCCAGCTGTCGAGCGGCTTGTCGTCGGCGTAGCCACGCAGCAGCGCCATCGCGAGATGAGTGTGAGCGTTGACGAGCCCCGGCATCACGAGCCCGTCGGTCGCGTCGAGCGTCTCGTCGCCAGCAGGAACGTCGCCGACGGCCAAGATTTCCCCCGTGTCCTGATCGACGAGCACGTCGCCGTGCTCGACGGTCATGTCGGGTTCGAGAACCTGCCCGCCGGTGATTTCGAGCGTCGTCATACAGGGACTTCACGTCCGGCGGCGTGAATCTACGGGTTCGTCCCCGCCCCTCAGGCACCGGTGACGTCACGATCGGCCGGCGAGTCCGCACCGAACTCGGCGACGAGCGCGTCGAGCTTCTCGGGATCGTCGTGGCCCGGCAGTCGCTCCTCGTCCGTGCGACACGTGCTCGAAACGCCGATCTCGTCGGCGACGTGATCCGTGACGGCCTCGGCCATCCGCCGGTGGGTGGTGAGTTTCCCGCCGACGATACTCGTGAACCCGTCGACGCCGTCGCACGAGTGATCGAGCAGGAAGAACCCGCGCGAGATCGAGCGTGACTCGCCGCGTTCGGCCTCGTCCGGTGCGTACAGCGGTCTGACGCCCCAGTATGCCCGCGAGATCTCGTCCTCTTCGAGGGCGGGCACCATCGCGGCGCACTCGCGCACCATCCGATCGATCTCCTCGCGGTCGGTGTCGTAGTCGTCGGGATCGTCGACTTCGACGCTCGTCGTGCCGAGCACCGCCTGCGAGCCGTGGGGCACCACGATGTCGCCGTCGCTCGGCGGCCGACAGCGGTTGAGCACCGGCTCGATCCCCGCGTGATCGACGGCGACCATCACCCCCGAGGTCGGCCGCATCGCCATCTCGACGCCGGCCTGTGCCGCGAGATCCTCGGCCCACGCACCGGCCGCGTTGACGACGTGATCGGCACGGATCTCCTCCTCCCCATCGTCACCGTCGACGCGTGCGCCGACGACCACACCATCCTCGCACAGCAGATCGGTGACGGGCGTATCCGGCAGTATCCGTGCGCCGTGTTCGCGGGCGCTCGCGGCCGTGGCTGCGACGAGCCGTGAGGGGTAGATCACGCCATCGGGGACCCGGATGACGCGCTCGGTTCGTTCCGAGAGCTCGGGTACTGCGTCGCGTGCGTCTGCGCCCGACAGCACCGTCGCGTCGATCTCCTGCTCGCGACAGCCGGCGAGCTTCTCGTCGAAGTAGTCCGGATCGTCGCCGTCGAGCTGGACGAACAGCCCGCCCGTGTCGTCGATGCACGCGCCGGCGATATCCTTCAAAATCCGGTTCTCGGCGATGCATTCGCGTGCACCGTCAGGATCGAAGTCGGCGTAGCGCGCCCCGCTGTGGAGCACGCCGTGCGAACGGCCCGTCGTTCCGGCGGCGAGCCCGCCCCGTTCACAGAGCGTGACGTCGACGCCGCGCAGCGCCAGATCGCGGGCGATGCCGGCTCCGGTCGCGCCGCCGCCGATCACGAGCACGTCGGTCGCTCGGTTCACACCGTTTCTCGGGCCAGCGAACGCATCACTCTATCGCACCGGTAACGAAAGGCAGTTCATCGCCGACCACCCGAGGCCGGTATGCGCCTCGCCGTGCCCAGCAAGGGTCGCCTGCACGACCCGACCGTGAGTCTGCTCGAACGCGCCGGCCTCCACATCGAGAACGGGGCCGAGCGCCAGCTGTACGCCTCGACCGTGGATCCCGACGTCACGGTCCTGTTCGTCCGTGCCGCGGACGTGCCCGAATACGTCGCCGACGGCGCGGCCGACGCGGGCGTCACCGGACTCGATCAGGTCCGCGAGGCCGGCGTCGAGCTCGACGAACGCCTCGATCTCGGCTTCGGACGCTGCCGGCTCGTGCTCGCCGCGCCCAAGGACGGCTCCCTGGAATCGGTCTCGGATCTCGCCGACAAGACCGTGGCGACGGAGTTCCCGCACATCGCCCGCGAGTTCTTCGCCGATCGGGGGATCGACCCCGGCGTCGTCGAGGTCTCGGGCGCGACCGAGCTCACGCCTCACGTCGAGATGGCCGACGCCATCATCGACATCACCTCGACGGGGACGACCCTCCGCGTCAACGGGCTCGACATCATCGAGGAGGTCCTCCCGAGTTCGGCCCGGCTGTTCGCCCGCGGGGACGCGGCCGACGACCCGAAGCTCCAGGAGGTCGAGACGGCGCTCAGCTCGGTGCTCTCGGCCGAGGGCAAGCGCTACGTGATGATGAACGCGCCCGAGGAGCGACTCGACGAGATCCGGGACGTGATCCCCGGACTCGGCGGGCCGACGGTGATGGACGTCGCCGGCGAAGAGAGCGTCGCGGTCCACGCGGTCGTCGACGAACGTGACGTCTTCGAGACGATCAACGAGGCGAAAGCGCTCGGCGCGAGCGGCGTGCTGGTGACGGAGATCGAGCGCCTCGTCGACTAGGTGGGAGCAGTGCCGGCGAGCCGGTAGGCGCTCAACACGATGAACAGCACGAGGATGCTGACGACGATGTGGATGAACGTGACCAGCGCCGTCGTCCGGGCCTTGATCCGATAGACGTAGCGGATCAGCACGAAGTCGACGGCGATGGCGAGCACGAACGCCAGCGGGCCGTACTGCTGGAGCAACAGTGAGATGGCCGCCGGAGCCGGCCCGACGAGCAGCGCTCGCTTGATCGGCACGTCGCCGAGCACGTTCCGTGCGGCGATGTGGGCGGTCAGCGAGTAGACGCCCGCGGCGAGCAGGAAGGTGCCCGCGTAGGCGAGCGGGCCGCCCGCCGCCGGGCTGACCTGTGCGAGAACGCTCGCGGTCATACCGATCGTTCACTCCGGCACGATTTGTGTCTGCCCTTTCGCGGCGCGTCCGATTTCGGCCGAAACAGTATTCTCCTCGCGTGCGAAACACTCACACATGGTGACGGCCGACGATCTCAGGCGGGAATCGGAATCCGAGCGCAGCGACCGCGAGCGCCGTGCCTGTGCGGACTGTGGATCGCTGGTCGTCGGCGAGCGCTGTCCGGAGTGTGGCGGGACGAACGTGGTCGCCGTCGCCGAGATAATCGATCCGGCGTTCCGGGAGTAGCTACCCGTCGAGCAGCCCGAGCTCGTCGAGACGGTCAGTGATCTTGTCGACGGCGTGTTCGGCGTCGGCCGGCTCCTTGCCGCCCGTGATGACGAGTTTGCCCGAGCCGAACAGCAGTGCGACCACTTCGGGATCGTCGAGGCGGTAGACGAGACCCGGGAACTGCTCGGGTTCGTACTCGATGTTCTCGAGGCCCAGTCCGATCGCGATCGCGTTCAGGTTGAGCGTCTTCTGGAGATCGGCGCTCGTGACGATGTTCTGGACGACGATCTCGGGGTCTTCCTCCACGCGGATCTCGAGATCGCGGAGCTTGTCGAAGACGATCTCCAGGCTCTCGTGGACGTCGGCGGTGCTTTTCGCCCCCGTGCAGACGATCTTGCCCGAGCGGAAGATCAGGGCGGCGGATTTCGGCTCCTGGGTGCGGTAGACCAGCCCGGGGAACTGCTCGGGGTCGTAGTCGGCACCCTCCAAGTCCATCGCCACGCTCTGGAGATCGAGCTCCTGACCGATACCCGTCGACGCGACGACGTTTTCGATGTTGATGGTCTCCTTCGGATCCTGGGCAGACATGACTCGTCTTAAAACTCGTATTTAAGACTTATAAAGGTTGATGCTCTCGATTGACATGTATGGAAACGGATTGTTCCGGGCGGCGACCGACAGCGACATGTCCGCAGCCCCGAACGAACGGGGGTGTACGCCCTCGAACTCGGTGGCGAGGACGACCCCTTCGCCGTCCGCGAGGCCGCGAGCGCCGCGAGCGAGGTCGAGTCGCTCGCGTCGGGTCTCGCGCTCGCCGACGAGATCGATCCCGAGCGTCTCGCCAGCCTCGCGTTCACGCTCCGGGCGAGCCGGGTTCTCGCGCGTACCGACGGCACCGTCGAGAGCGCCCGCGAGGAACTCGCCGACGCCGAACTCGATCGCGAGGGGACGGTCGCGGTCCGCGCACGCGACGTCCGCCGAACCGCCGACGTCGACACCCAGCTCGCCGAACGCCGTCTCGGTGGCGTACTCACCGATCGTGGCTACACCGTCGATCTCGACGACCCCGACCACGAACTGCGGGCGCTGTTCGCCGACGACTCCTGTATACTGGGCTGGCTCGCCGCCGAGAGCGAGCGCGGGTTCGGGACGCGCGCACCGACGAAGAAACCGTTCTTCCAGCCGGGATCGATGAGCCCGCTGCTCGCGCGCGCACTCGCGAACATCGCCGGCGCACGTCCCGGAGAGACTCTCGTGGACCCGATGTGTGGTACTGGCGGTGTGCTCGTCGAGGCGGGGCTCGTCGGCGCTCGCGTCGTGGGGTTCGACGCCCAGTCGAAGATGGCGCGCGGCGCAGCGACGAACCTCGATCACTTTCTCGACGAGCACGAGTTCGCCACCGCGCGGGCCGATGCGACGCGCCTCCCCCTCCGCGACGACGCGGCCGACGCCGTGGTCTTCGACGCACCCTACGGCCGTCAGTCGAAGATCGAGGGCGAACTCGATGCGGTCGTTTCGGGTGCACTCGCCGAGGCGAAGCGAATTGCCCCGCGCGCCGTGATCGTCGGCGATCGCTCCTGGATCGACGAGGCGCGCGCTGCGGGCTGGAGCGTCGAAGACAGCTTCGAGCGGCGCGTCCACCGCTCGCTCGTTCGCCACATCGCGGTGCTTGGATGATTATCGACCGAGCTCGGCGAGCAGATGCGAGAGATGGAGTCGATCGCTCGTCCCCTCGGCGAGTTCCATATCGATCTCGCCGGCGAGCCGGTGGAGTTCGGCCGGCGGTGGGCCGACCGACCGCGAGCGCGCGACGCGGAGCACGTCGTCGAGCAGCTCCCCGCCGCTCAGCCCCTCCTCGACGAGCAGGTCGTCGAGGGTCTTTCTGGCGTCCTGGAACTCGCCGTCCTCGGCCGCGGTGATCATCCCTTCGATGCGATCGTCGTCGCCGACGCTCCCGAGTGCCTCGTAGGCCGCGTCCATCGTGATCTCGCCCTCGTCCTCGGCGGTGGTCTGTGCGCCCAGGATCGCCTGCCGGAGATCGCCGTCGGCGTAGTTCGCGACGTACTCCAGCCCGTCGGCGTCGTGGTCGACGTCCTCCTCGACGACGATCCCTTCGAGCACGTTCACGATCTCGTCGGCCGTCGGCGCGCGCACGGCGATCGAGAAACAGCGCGAGCGGATCGGCGGGATGAGCTTCGAGGGCTGGCGCGTCGTGACGACGAACTGCGTCGTCTCGTGGTGGCGTTCCATCACCCGCCGGAGCGCCTGCTGGAAGTCCTCGCGGATGGCCTCGGCGTTGTCGAGCAGGATCGTCTTGTACTCGCCCGAGACGGGTGCGTAGCTCGCCGACTCCGAGAGGACGTGTTTGATGAGGTCGGCCTTCGAGGAGTTACGCCGGCGTTTGGAGGTGATGAACGACGAGAACCGCGGGTCCTCGCTCACCTCCTTTTTCGTCCGTCCGAAGAAGTCGGCGACGTTGAGTTCGACGAGATCGTTGTCGGGATCGGTGTGGAGTTCGTCGGCGAGCGCACGTACGGCGGCCGTCTTGCCGGCTCCCGGCGGTCCGTGCAGGATCAGGTTCAGCGGCTCGGCGACGGCCCGATCGAGCGACTCGCGAACGGCCGGCTGGGGGAGCTCCGCGAGCGCCGGTGCGTGTTCGTCGGTCCACAGCGGCCCGTCCATTGCCGGCGGTTCGCCCGCGAGAAAGATGAATCGGTCGGTACGGCGCTACCGCCTGACGACCGTGAGCACGGCGAACAGCGCGAACACCCCGATGATGACCGGGAAGAGCGGGTTGTCGAGGATCCCCTCACGACCGCTGCTCTCGCCGCCGTAGGGTGTACTCTCGTCGGCCGGCTCCTGCGCTGGCGTCGCCGTGGGCGTCTCCGTCGCGGTGGACTCCGCCGTCGCCGTGGTGGACGGCTCCGTCTCGGTCGGCGAACTGGTTGCCGTCACGGTCGGCGTGGGTGTCGATGGGCGTTCGACGGTGAGCGATGCCGTATCGGCCACCGGCGATCCGTTCGCGCGCGCCGGCTGATCCTCGACGCCGTCCGACGACACGTACTGGAACGCACGGTCGCCGTCGGTGTCATCGTGGATGACCACGCTGATGCGCCCGGAGTCGACCGGTGTGGAGTCGTTCCCGCCAGCGACCGCCACGGTGACGTTCTCGTAGCTGCCGGCGTCGAGATAGCCGGTCGCGCCGAGCAGCGTTTCGGTCGCGTTCGAGCCGTTGTACCCTCCGTCGTGAACGGCGACGTAGCCCCCGTCGGGGAGCGTCGCCCGATCGACGGTGACGGTCGTTCCATCGGACGTCCGATTCGACAGCGTCACCGAGGCGTTCGTCGGGCGATCGCTGGCGGCCACCGTGACGGTCGCGCGGTCGCGCGCCGGCGTGGAGCCATTGCCGTACGGTTCGTCGGCGTCCGACGTGAGCAGCCCGTCGAAGCGACCGTTGTCGTTCGAATCCCGGTGGAGCGTGGCGACGAGCGTGGTGTTCGTGCCGAGACGCGTCCGGTTCAGGTCGTTCCCGGGAGCGCCGCGCAACGTCACCTTTCCTTCGTGCGTGCCGGCCGAAAGCGGCAGACTCACGCCGACGATGCTATCGTTCTCGCCGGCCTCCGACAGCACGACGAACCCGCCCTCGGGGAGCGTCGCCCGATCGACGAACACCGACCGTCCGGTGCGCGTCTGGTTCGCCAGCGTTACCGACGCGTTCGCGCTCGCGTCGGTCGCGTTCTGCTGTGCGGAGACGTCACCGTCGACCGGGTGAGAGACGATGCCGACGGCGATACCGGGCGCGAGTGCCGTCGCTGCGAGTAGCACGACCACGAGGACGCTGTTCCGATAGGCTGTGTTCATTTGTTCCTCGACGCGATGGCCGAGTGTAATCAGCAGCTTCATGCGTGCCGCAAATAAAAACACGACGATATGGCCCGCGAGCGTCCGTCCCGTGGCCGATGCCGAATTTTCCGCCGAGGCGACCGACGATGAACCCTCTGCTGTCGGGCGTTTACGTCGATCCCGAACGGACGGCTGTCGCCGATGCGATGGAGCGGTGGCTCGGGACGCGCCACGCCGTCCAGACGCTGTTCACGCCGTGGCGACGCGACGCGATCGACCACCTGTTCGAGGGCCTCCTTCCTCGCATCTGGAACGCCGGGCGCGTGCCGTTGCTCACCTGGGAGCCGTTTCTCGCCGCCGAAACTGAATCCGACATCGCCCGTCAGATCGCTGCCGGCGATTTCGACGCCTATCTCGACGACTGGGCGGGCCGGCTGGCCGACTGGCTGGCCGGCCCCGACGGGAAGTGGGGGACCGCCGACGACCGTCGGCTCTACCTCCGGCTCGCCCACGAGATGAACGGCGACTGGTATCCGTGGAGTCCGACGGTCGGCGAGTCGACGCCCGACGACTACGTCGAGATGTGGCGACACGTCCACGACGCGCTCGCCAGCGAGATCGACGCCGACCACTGCCAGTGGATCTGGTGTGTCAACCACGCCGACGTCGGCGAGCACGCCGCCGAAGCCTGTTATCCCGGTGAGGAGTACGTCGACTGGGTGGGGGTGGATGGGTTCAACTGGGGACGGAGTCGGGAGTGGGCGGACTGGCGCGCGCCGGCGGCGGTGTTCGACGACATGCTCACGCGGCTCGATCGCTTCGACAAACCGCTCTGCGTTCCCGAGGTCGGCTGTTCGTCGCTGACGGCCGACGGTCACGACCCCGAACGGAAGGCCGACTGGCTGCGCGCGGCGATCGACTATTTCGACGGGCGCGTGCAGCTGTACAGCTGGTTCAACGAGGACAAGGAGACCGATTGGGCAGTGTTCGGTGGGAAAAACGGCACCGATTCCATCGACGGCTACGCGTGCTATCCGGCCTATCGCGAGGCGCTTGCCGATCACGAACCCACGGCCCCGCCGATCGACGATACGACCTTCCGCGGCGTTTAGAACTTGCCGGCGAACTCGTCGTCGGTCAGCAGTGGGGGGTAGTCCGGGAGTGCGGCGAGATACTTGTCGGCCGAGAGCGCCTGCTTGTAGTTCTGGTAGGACGAATACTGCTCGCCGCCGACGCTGGCCTGATCGGTGCCGCGCGAGCCGCCGAACACCGCCCAGTCGGTCTCGTCCTGGCCCGTCTTGTCGACGTTGAACCAGCAGGTCATCTTGATGTCGTTCTCCGAGACGTAGGAGAAGGCGTCGTCGATCCACTGGGCTTTCTGCTGGGGATCGTGGCCGTTGCCCGAACTCGGGATCGACGAGGAGGCGAACTCCGTGAGCGCCACCGGCTTGT
Source organism: Halococcus thailandensis JCM 13552 (assembly GCF_000336715.1). Classification (GTDB taxonomy): domain Archaea; phylum Halobacteriota; class Halobacteria; order Halobacteriales; family Halococcaceae; genus Halococcus; species Halococcus thailandensis. Next base: position 28,537 of record NZ_AOMF01000151.1, on the reverse strand, counting down.
CGGTCAGTTCGCGCATCCGGTTCAACATCGGATCGAACAGCTCCGCGGGTGAGCGCCAGTTCGACTGCCCGGTCGAATACTGCTGGCTCCCGCCGAAGTTGAACCCGTCGAGCCCCACCCAGTCGACGTAGTCGTCGCCGGGGTAGTAGCGCTCGGCGCGGATGCCGCCGATCTCGTCGGCGTTCGGCGACCAGATCCACTGGATGTTCGACTCGTCGAGTTCGGTCTCGGCAAACCGCTTGTGGAGCTGCCGCCACATCCCGACGTAGTCGTCGGGGATGCCGGCCGTCGGGTCCTCGCCGTCCCCGTCGTCCGTTTCCGGGACGGCAGTCGCCTCGACACGGGTCGCATCGAGCGCGCTCCACGGGAACCAGTTGCCGTTCATCTCGTGGGCTGGCCGGAAGTAGAACCGCCGGCCGCGGGTGTTGTCGCCGCGCGGGTGCGCCCAGCTGTCGAGCAGGCTGGCCCACTCGTCGATCTGGTCGTCGTACTCGCCGTTCGCGATCTCCCGCTCGATCGTCTCGCTGGTCTGGTTTTTCTGCGGTTCGAACGGCTGCCACGAGATCAGCGGCACGTGGCCCGCCTTCCAGACGTTCGTCAGCGCGCCGTCGATGAACCCCTGTTTGGCGCTGGTCGACCCGAACGCGTCGACGAAGACGAGCGCGACCGCCGGCTTCTGGCCGAGCCAGCTGCTGTAGCTGTCGAGGTTCGCCACGAGTTCGTCGCCACCGGCATAGACACCCGTCAGCGCCGCTCCCGAACGGGTGTCCGGCGGCTCGGGCGTCGGCGTCAGTTCGGGCGTCCCGCCCGAGCCGTTGCCGTCGCTTCCGTTCGGTATCGGCGAGGAGTCGAACGGCAGCGAGCAGCCGCTCGCGCCGGCGATGCCGACCAGCCCGGCTGTCCGGAGGAATGTCCGACGATCCATCTATCGGTTTGGCGGTCGCCGGCAGTTCGGTTAAGCATTATGTTATACCGATGGTCACCCACGCTGTTCAGTCGCCTTCAGCCTCGCGCTCGGCCTCCGTGCGCTCGACGAGCTCCGGTTTCACCTTCCGCGTCACCGAGAAATCCGTCGGCGGCGAGACGAGCCCGACGAACGCACCGAGTGAATGGAGCAGGCTGACGATCGGCGAGAGGACGAGCAGCGCCAGCCCGACGAGCCACGACTCGTCGTAGTAGCGCACGCCGAGCACCGACCAGACGAGCACGAAACTGAACACACCTATCGAGACGATCTGAAACGCCGTCTCGAACGCGATGGTACCGGGAACGAACAGCGGAACGAGGGTGAGGAAGGGGACCGCCGGCGAGAGCGCCCACGCGAGGTTTCGAACGGTAGTGAGAAAGCGATAAGCCGGCGCGAGCAGCCCGCTCTCCTGTTGGGAGCCGGCGAGCCAGCGACTGCGCTGGCTGATCATCGCACGGATCGTCGGCGGTGCCTGTGTATCGAACTTGGGTGTTGCGAGCGCGAAATCGAGGCTTTCCTCGGCGGCCGCGTTCCAGACGAAGGTAGTGTCCTCGATCATCGTCGAAGTCTCCCACGTGACGTGTTCTTCGAGCTCGTTCCGGATGGCGATGCCCCCGCCCCACGCGTACAACGGGACGGACAGCGAGGGAAAGGCGCGCTGTTCGACCTGAAAGCCGAGACGGAAGATCTCGGCGAGATAGGTGAGCCACGAACCGCTGCGCCGCGGGCGTTCGCGATACTGCACGACGTCGGCGTCGGGCACCCCCGTGAAGTCGGTCATGATGCTGTCCTCGTCGAGATAGAGCACGTACTCGCGCTCGCAGGGGACGTTGCGGCGCGCCCATTCGAGCGCGCGCCCCTTTCGGATCGCCTCGCATTCGAAGGCATCGGGAACGACGTGGACGGTCGCGCCGGCGATCTCCATCGGTTCCTCGGCGATGACGTGGCGATCGGTGATCGAATCCGGGATCGCGTCGACGCTCTCCTGGACGATGCGCGCGGAGTCGACGCTCAACAGTCGCACCTGGACCGCCGACGGATCGTGTTCGACCGGCGGCGACTCGTAGCGCCGCCCGACGATCATCAGATACGTCCAGTACGCCACGGAACAGACCGAGAGGAGAACGACGAACCACAGGATAGCCGAAAGCACCATCGGCACCGCCGGGGCGACCTGTCCGGCCATTGCCACTATGAACGCCAGCCGATACATTAAGTGTTGCTGACTGTGCTCTCCGCGACAGTAGCTCTCATCGTCGGGCGGGGCGACTCGGAAGGGCTTTCCCGCGGCTTCCCGACCGGCCAGTAATGGTCGAGGTGAGCGTCATCATCCCGACGACGCTGCCCGAGGGGGCGACGATCGACCCCGTCGAGCGACTCGCACGCGATCCGTTCGACGACTACGAGCTGCTCGTCCGCCGCGACGAGGGGGCAGCCCACGCGCGCAACGTCGGCATCGAGCGCGCACGTGGCGACAAACTCGTCTTTCTCGACGACGATTCGATTCCCTGCGCGGGCTATCTCCGGACGGCGAGCGTCGCACTCGACGCCTACCCCGCCGTCGCCGGGCGCGTGCGCCAGCCCGACGACGCACGCTTCACCGATCTCGAACTTCCTTGGTACGATCAGGGTGACGACACCACACCCACCGACATGCTGCCGGGCTGCAACATGGCGATCCGGAAAGAAGTCCTCGAATCGGTGGGTGGGTTCGACGAGGAAACGTTCGGCTGGGGCCACGAGGAGTCGGAACTCGCCGAGCGCATCGCGCAGGACTACCGTATCCAGTACGTGCCGGAACTACTCATCGAGCACACGTACGTCGAGTCGCTGCCCGACTACGTCGAGAAGTCCTATCTGCTCGGCCGGGCGGACGTACGCTGGTGGCGACTCGACGGGAAATCGCTCGGCTGGCTGGTTCGTCAGTCGCTCAACACGCCGATCCGGGGTGAGTCGCGCCTCGAAACCGTCCGCCGCATCGCCCAGCGCGCGGGTTGGCTCGCCGAGATCGTCGCCGGATAGCCTACGACTCCTCTTCGATCCGCTCGCGCTCACGATACCGCCAGTCGGCAGCATTTTCGGGACTGTCGGTTTCGAGCAGCGTATCGAGTTTACGCTCGAACTGCTCGTCGGTGAGATCGCCGCGCGCGTAGCGCTCGCGCAGCGTTTCGAGTGCGTCGGTGGTCGTGCCGTCTCCGCCGCCTGCTTGCCGCTCGGACTGATCGCCGTGTCGGTGTTCACGGCGGCCCGACCAGTCGAACCAGTCGGCCCAGTCGCCGGTCCAGTCGTTCCCGGTGCCCTCCTCGCCAGCGAGAATCTCGACGAGCGGTACGATCACGGTGAATCCGATGACCCAGATGAGCCAGAACGGGATCGCGGTGAAGCCAGTGAACAACGCGAGAAAACCGAGTCCGAGTACGATCATCGAAGCGATCTCACTCGCGTTCTCGGCGGCGCGTTCGCGAACGTCACTCATACCCCTATGTTTCGACTGGAGAACAAAAACCCACCCCACTTTTTTAGACGGGAGTATCGCGCGCTCGTTTCACTCGCGCGCTCAACCCCCGACCAAAAACCTGGACTAAAAAGAGCCGCTCGCGCCTGCGGTGCTCGCGGTGAACCGCGCTCACTGCTCACGGCTCACTGCGGTCGCCGTTCGCTTTCGAGGTTCTCCCGTCGGTCGAACCCCTCACCGTTCGCGCGGACAGTCGTTCTCCACTACTGCACCGCCACTGCCCACGTGCCTCCCCAACCGACTGCGCTCCTTGCTCGCGTCGCTCGCTACGGTGCTCATCCACCGTCAGAGCCAAGCTCTGACGAGCCTGCACTCGCTGTGCTCGTGCAGACCTCGCGCAGTGTTCGCGCTCGGTGCTCACTTCGTTCACACACGAGCGCGAGCGCGCGCCGACCGCAATCGCATCCGCGGGGGTTCCGAAGCGGCTATCCCGGCGGACCGGCGAGGCGAGGTATGCAGGTGACGTTTCTCGGGACGGGTGGCGCAGTCCCGACGACCCGGCGCAACACGAGCGCCCTCATGGTTCGCCGCGAGGGCGAGCGCCTCCTCTTCGACTGCGGCGAGGGCACTCAGCGCCAGATGATGCGCTTCGGTACTGGATTTTCGGTCTCACACGTTTTTCTGAGCCATCTCCACGGCGATCACGTGCTCGGACTCCCGGGACTCTGCCAGACTCTCGACTTCAACGATCGCGAGGAAGCGCTCGCGATCCACACGCCCCCCGGAACCAAGTCGGCGGTCGAGAACCTCGTCGGTGTCACCGGCGCGCGCCCCGGCTATCCCATCCGGGTCCACGAGGTACAGCCGGGCGGGATCGCGCTCCGCGAGGAGGAGTACGAGGTGCGTGCCTTCGAGACCGACCACCGAACTCGGTCGGTCGGGTACGCACTCGTCGAGGACGATCGGAAGGGACGATTCGATCGCGAGCGCGCGGAGGAACTCGGCGTTCCGGCAGGCCCGCTGTTCTCGGAGCTCCACGAGGGGAACGCGGTCGAACTCGACGACGGCACGGTCGTCGACCCCGAGCAGGTCGTGGGACCGCCGCGGCCCGGGCGGAAGATCGTCTACACCGGCGACACCCGACCCACTGGCGCGACCGTCGAGGCTGCCGACGACGCCGACCTGCTGGTCCACGAGGCGTCCTTCGGCGAGGACAGATCGGAACGTGCCGGGAAAACCGGCCACTCGACCGCGCGACAGGCCGCCGACCTCGCCACCCGTGCCGACGCGAAACGCCTCGCACTCACGCACGTCTCCTCGCGCTACGCCGGCGAGAGCGACCGACTCGCGGCCGAGGCACGCGAGGTCTTCGACGACGCCTTCCTTCCCGACGACGGCGACGGGATCGAGATTCCCTATCCGGACGGATAGCGTTTTCCCGGCGAGCGCCGTGGCTCGGGCATGCCGAGTGCGACAGCCGCCGAACTGCTGGCCCGCAACCGCGACCACGTCGAACAGCTTTCGGACGATCACTTCGACGACGTGCTCGACGCCCAGTCGCCCCCCGTGGTCTCGCTGTGCTGTGCGGACTCGCGGGTCTCACAGGAGGCCATGTGGAGCGTCGAAGAGCCGGGATGGCTGTTCACGCCCGCGAACATCGGCAACGTCGCGTGGGACGCGGAAGATTCCTCGACCGTCGACGGCAACCTCCTCTACCCGGTCGCCAACACGGATACGCGAACGATCGCCGTCGTCGGCCACACCGGCTGCGGTGCCGTCACTGCCGCCTACGGAGCCGCCACCGACGGGGCGCTGCCCGACGAACCCGGCATCAGAAAGCGCGTCGAACCGCTCGTTCCCATCGTCGAAGACGCGCTCGACAGTGGCATCGCGGACGACGAGGACGTCATCGACCGCCTCGTCGAGTACAACGTCCGCGACCAGGTCGCTTTCCTCGACGAGAGCAACGAAATCCCCGACGACACGCTCGTCCTCGGGTTCGTCTACGATTTCCACAAAATCTACGGCGACGAACCGGGCCGCACCTATCTCGTCGCCGCCGACGGCGAGACCGATCCTTCGGCGCTCCGCGAGCGGGTCGACAGCGATGACGAGATCGCCGTTCGCTCGCTGCTGTGATCACCGCTTGGGTGTGAACAGGTCCTCGATGGCGCAGTCGAAGAAGTCGGCGAGCGTGAAGGCGAGTTCGAGCGACGGGTCGTAGCGCTCGCGCTCGATGGCGTTGATCGTCTGTCGCGTGACGTCGACGCCTTCGGCGAGCGCACCCTGCGAGAGGTCGCGGTGTTCGCGGTACTCCGGCAGCACGTTGTTCATCGACGACGGCGCGCGAGCAGGAGGAACCCGCCCCAGAGCGCGTAGATGAGTGCGATGACCACGCCGGCGAACGCGAGCCACAGCGGGAATTCGATATAGCCGAGACCTGACAGGATCGCTGCCGTCGGGAAGACGATCGCCGAACTGAGCCCGATCACCTGTATCGTGTTCGCGCTCGCTTCCTCGATGATGTCCGCGTCGCGCTCATCGAACATCGATGCGGGCCGGCCGAGCGCGAACGTCGCGCCGCCGAAGAGGAAGAAGGCAACGGCCGCAACGGCGGGATAGCCCGCCACTGCCAACCCGATGTATGCGACGGTCGCCAGCGCCCACAGACCGATGTAGGTCAGTCGATTCCGGTTCGTCCTCGTGGTGTACGCGGTTTCTGCCATGCTGTAAAGCACCCTTTACAGTAAAGTGTACTTTACACACTGATATAGTTCTTTCGGCGATCCGAGCGTGTCGTGCTCCCGATTCGATAGTTCGGGAAGGAAACCTGGGGTGGGACCGACAAACCGTGCTATCGCCGAGCCTCCCTGTCGACTTCCGAAAGATCCTCGGCCTGGAGAACACCAACGACGATGAGAGCGGTGCTCGCGCCCGCGATCGCCTCCAACTGGATGACACCAACTGGCATGGCCATATTGTGCGGTTGTCACCACTGCGACTAAAACGTTGAGCCGATCCGCGGGCTCATCCACGTCCTGTCGGTCGTTCGTGCTCGTGTTCCCGCCGTGGTTTTATGCCGACAGGCCGCCTACGCATGGCGTGAGCAGTCGCATCAGCGCGCTCGATGCGGTGGTGTTCGGCGTCGACGTCCAGAGCGGGGACGTCCGCGGTGACGCGCCCTCCTACGCCGTCGTGGCGTTCGACGGCGAGAACTTCGACCGGGATGTCGTCTCGCATCGCAAACTCCAGCGGCTCGTCGATCGCGAGGAACCGGCCATCCTCGCCACCGACAACGTCTACGAGCTCGCGACAGACAAGGACCACCTCGTCCGCTTTCTGGGCAGTCTACCCGACGAGACCAAACTGGTCCAGGTCACCGGCGACGAGCAGCCCGAACCCCTCTCGCGGGTGGCGAACCGTCACGGGGTTCCCTACGGCAAGAAGTCGATGAAGGAGGCCGAGGCCGCCGCCCGCCTCGCCGCCGCCAACGTGGGTTACGAGGTCTCGGCGTTCACCGACACGACCGAGGTGAAGGTCGCGCGTGGGCGTTCGACGGGGAGCGGCGGCTGGTCGGAGGACCGCTTCACGCGCCGGATCCACGGCTCGGTGAAGCGCCGCGCCCGCGAGGTCGCCACCGCGCTCGACGAGGCGGGACTCGACTACACGATGGACGAAACCGAGAAGTACGGGGGCTACTCGAACGCCGTCTTCACCGTCGAGGCTCGCCCGTCGGACATCCCCGTCTCGCGGAACCGCTCGGGCGACACCAGGGTGGAGATCGAGCGCGTCAGGCGCGACGGGATCGAGTTCCGCCCGCTCGCCAAGCGCCGCGATCACGTGCTCGTCGGCATCGACCCTGGGACGACGACCGCCGTCGCCATCGTCGGACTCGACGGACAGGTGTTGGACGTGCTGAGTACCAGAACCGCCGATACGGCCGCCGTCACCGAGTGGATCATCGAGCGCGGTCGACCCGTGGTCGTCGCTGCGGACGTCGAGCCGATGCCCTCCACGGTGGAGAAGATCCGCCGGAGCTTCTCGGCGGCGGGCTGGATCCCCGAGCGCGATCTGCCCGTCGACGAGAAACAACACCGCACCCGCGAGGAGGGGTACGACAACGACCACGAGCGCGACGCACTGGCGGCCGCCTTCCACGCATTCGACGACTACGAGGACACTTTCGAGCGCATCGCAGGGAAGGTGCCGCCACGGATCGAGACCGGGACCGTCATTGCCCGCGTGGTCGCCGGCGAGGAACCGGTCGAGGCAGTCCTGGAGGATCTCGCCGACGATGATGGTGGCGAGGAGAGCGAGGAGACCCACGAACCACGCGAACTCACCGCCGAGGAACAGCGCATCAAGGATCTCGAAGCGCGTGTCGAGCGCCTCGATGCACACGTCGACGATCTCGAAGCGACGATCGAGGAAAAGGACGAGACGATCGCCGAGTACGAGCGCGAGCTCACGGACGCCAGACGCGAGGAGCGCCGCGAGGCCAGGGAGCGCCGCGAGGTCGATCGTCTGAAGCGCGAGAACGAACAGTTAGAGCGGCAGCTCGACGAGCAACGCGAGGAAACCGAACAGATCGAGGCGAAGCTCGACAGGCTGAAAGAGCTCTGGCGGCTCGACCACTCGAACTTCGCCGACGTCGCCGAGAAGCGACAGGGGCTCGTCCCCGTCAAACCGGTAGCGAAGTTCACTACAAGCGCGCTCCAGGCGGCCGACGAGCGCTGGGAGCTCGCGCCGGGCGACGTCGTCTATCTGCGCGATGCGAGCGGTGCGGGCCGTTCGACCGCTGAAACCCTCGTCGAACGCGAGCCCCGCCTCGTGCTCAAATCGGGTGGTCTCTCGGAGGTCGCCCGCGAGATCCTGTTCGATCACGAGATCCCGACTGCACCCGCCGACGAGGTGACGATCGAGGAGCTCGACGACCTCGCGGTCGCGCGCGAGAGCGACGTCGAGGACGCCATCGACGGCTGGCGCGACCGTGCAGACGAGCGCCGGAAGTCCCAGACCGGCGAGATGGTCGACAAGCTCATCAGCGAACACCGAGCCGACCGCGGCGAGAGCGACTAGATCATTCCGTCCATGCCGAAGGCCGAGAGCATTCCGGAGAGGAGGCCACGTACGACGAGCACGAGACCGATCAGGACGAGTGCCAGCCCGCCGGCGACGACCGGCGCGACGTACGCGATGACGGCCAACCCGCCGAGACAGCAGAGAACGCCGACGATGCCGGCGAGTCCGAGTTTGTCGAGCATACTGCCCCATCCGTCGTCGGCGTGTTAAACACGATGAATCGCGGTGAGGTCGATCAGCATCCCTCGTGGCTCAGAACTCGTTACAGACCGGGATGCCGACGTTGTCGTAGTCGCCGAAGGCGGCGACTTTCTCGGGCACCTCTTCGAGCGGGATGGTCTCGGTGACGATCCGACCCGGATCGAGCGTTCCGTGGTCGATCATTCGGAACATCTCGTCGTACTCGTGGGGTGGCATCCCGTAGGAGCCGTAGAACTCGCGCTCGTCCTGAACCATCGTGTCCACGGGCAGCGAAACCTCGCCGCCTTCCTCGGAGGTCGTCAGCCCGATCTGGAGGTGTTGACCGCCCGCCATCAGACTGTTCACCGAGTTTCGGCAAGTCTCGGCGATGCCCAGCGCATCGACGCTGACGTCGACGCCGCGACTCGATTCGGTGAACCCCTTGACCTGTTGAGGAACGTCCTTCACCTCGTCGGCCTTCACGACCTCGACCGCGCCGAGCTCCTCGGCCTTGTCGAGCGCCTCCTGATTGAGATCCACGCCGATGACGTTCGCGCCGAGCGCGTCGGCGACGTGGATCGCCGAGAGCCCGACGCCGCCGCAGCCGTGGACCGCGACCCAGTCGCCGGGATCCACGTCGACCTTGTGGGCGACCCCGTGGAACGCCGTGGCGAACCGACAGCCGAGCCCGGCGACGTCGACCGAATCGAGGCCGTCCGGGACTTTGATCGCGTTCTGGTCGGCGACGCGGACGGGATACTCCTCGGCGTAGGCCCCCTGCTGGAAGTCGAGAAAGCCCATCGGCACCGAGCGCTCGCAGATGTTCGCCCGTCCCGCCCGGCAGTGGACGCAGGTGCCGTCGCTCATGTTGAACGGGTTGGTGACGCGATCACCCTCACGGATCCGCTCGACGTCGTCGCCGACCTCGACGACCGTGCCGACGGGTTCGTGGCCGAAGACCAGTCCGGGCTGCATCAGCAGCCCGATCCAGTCCCAGTCGCCCTTCCAGGCGTGCCAGTCCGACCGGCAGACCCCGCAGGCCTCGGTCTCGACGACGATCCCGTCGGCATCGGGTTCGGGACGATCGATCTCCTCGATCTCCATCGGTTCTTCGGGTCCTTGGAAGACGACGGCGCGCATCGTGATCCCATGCCGTGGCAGCATCTTAAATCATTGGTAGGGAATGTCATAGGCCGGTTCACGACGGTTGCGTGGTTATGATCCCTGACGAGTGCGCGCCGTGAGAGCGGTGCTGTCCGATGGTCCATGGACGTACGGTATAAAAATCGCCCGTCACCTGCGGAGGAACGCTTTTGATCGACGATGGTGAGAATGTGACATGGCGACCGACACCGGCTCGCAAACGCGCATGAGCGGCGACGGGATACTGGCGGTGATCGCGGGGAGTTTCGTCGGCGCGATCCTCGTCGGGCTCGTCCTGCAGGCGGGTCTCGGCCGGGGCGGGGTTCTCCAGTTCGGCGCGCTCGTCGCTCGGCCGGAGTACAACGTCAGCTGGGCGGTGCTGTTCGTTCTGAGCACGCTGTTCACGTTGTCGTTCGTCCGGTTCGTCTCCCGATCGATCAACGGCTTCGTCACACGGGTGATCTCCCTCTCGCGGCGCAACGAGGTTCTCAAAGAGATTCTGGTGCCCCTGCTCCAGCGCTCGGCGCTCACCGTGACGACGAACGCGCTCGGGCTCATCTACGGGGCCGCCATCTGGCTGATCGTCTACGTACTGTTCATCCCGCTTTGGCTCGCGTTCGTCATCGGGATCGAGGGGGTGGCGATCCCGAACCTCCAGCTCGCGGGCTTTTTCGCGTGGGTGCTCTACGGCGGGCTCGTCGGGCTGCTCTACGGGCTCATCATGGAGTCGTAGCCCCTGCTGGAAGACTTAAACCGCTCGCTGTCGAAGGGCGGCCATGAGCGACGGTGGCAGTCAAACAGGTCTCCGGATGCCCGAGGAGGACGAACTGTTCGCCGTCGTCACGGGCATGCTCGGAGCCAACAGGATCGAGGTTCGGTGTATGGACGGCACCGACCGCACCGCACGGATCCCGGGCCGGATGCAAAAGCGCGTCTGGATCCGCGAGGACGACGTCGTGCTCGTCTCGCCTTGGGACTGGCAGGACGAGAAGGCCGACGTCGAATGGCGCTACGACAAAGCCGACGCCGATCGACTGCGCGAGGAGGGCCACGTCCAGGACTAGCGTGGTTCGTTTCCATCCGTCCGGTGTCGATCGCACACCCTCGATTCTCGCCCGTCGACCATCCATCGTGACGAGTGCGTTCCCCGTGGAGGCCGATCGCCCGTGAGCGACGAGTACGGCCTGCTCGACGAGGAGGCGGCCGACGCGCCGGGCGACGAGTGGGAGAACCTCGACGTCACCGACACCGAGGCCGACCGCACCGCCCGCACGCAGGACCGCGAGTTCGCGAAGTTCCGCGAGCGCCTCAAGGACGCCGACCAGTTCAAAGTCGAGGGCGGCGTCTTCGACGAGGCGACGCTCGGCGCGCTCTACACGCTGGTCCAGCACGGCCACATCGACGCGCTCGGCGGGCCGATCTCGACCGGGAAGGAGGCACACGTCTTCCTCGCGAGCGCCGGCGACCGTGACGTCGCGGTGAAGATCTACCGCATCAACGCGAGCGACTTCACACAGATGCGCCGGTATCTGGAGGGCGATCCCCGCTTCGACGAGATCGGCGGCAAGAAAAAGGCGGTCGTGCTCGCGTGGACGCGAAAGGAGTTCGCCAACCTCCAGCGGGCCAAGCGGGCGGGGCTGCGCGTTCCGGAGCCGATCGCCGTCGAGCGCAACGCCCTCGTGATGGAGTTCCTCGGCACCGACGGCGAGCGCGCCAGACGCCTCTCGGAGCTGCAGCTCGAAAACCCCGACACCGCCTACGAGGTCGTCCGCGAATACATGTGCCGACTGTACAGCGCGGGGCTGGTCCACGGCGATCTCTCGGAGTACAACATCCTCGTTCACGACTCGCAGCTGTGGGTGCTCGATCTCGGGCAGGCGGTGACGATCCACCATCCCAACAGTCGGGAGTTCCTCGAACGCGACTGCGAGAACGTGGCGAGCTTCTTCGCCCGGCAGGGGCTCGACACCGACGGCGAGGCGCTGCTCGCGGACGTGACGGCCGCGCGCGAAGACTGATTACCACGGGCGGCGTTCGTCCGGTATGGCACCGACAGTTCGAGCGGCGACCGTCGACGACATTCCGGGGATCCAGCGCGTCGCGCGCCGCGGCTGGCGGGAAACGTACGAGTTCCTGAGCGAGGGTGCCGTCGAGACCATTCTCGACGACTGGTATGCGGCCGACGAACTCGAAGGCCCGATCACCGCCTCCGAAAACGTCTATCTCGTCGCCGAAACGGATGGGATCGCCGGCTACGCGAGCGCCGCGCCGACCGCCAACGAGGAGGCACAGCTCTATGCCATCTACGTCGATCCCGACCGGTGGAACGACGGGCTCGGGACGGCGCTGCTCAACGCCGTTCGCGACCGCCTCTTGGACCACGGCAGCCGTCGACTGCGCGTCGAGGTGCTCGCCGAGAACGCCGTGGGGGTCTCCTTCTACGAATCGCGCGGGTTCGAGCGCACCAGCGAGCGCGAGCGCGAACTCGGTTCGCAGACGCTCGTCGAATACGTCTACTACCGCGACGTCTGACGCGGGGTGCGAAGAGTTGAAATCGCCGGGTTCCATACTGCCTGCATGCGACACGTGACGATTCCGCAGGACCGCATCGGCGTCCTCATCGGCGAGGGCGGCGCGACGATGCGCGACATCGAGGACCGTGCGGGCGTTCGTCTCGACATCGACTCCGAGACCGGTTCGGTCGGCGTCGAATCGGTCGAGGACCCGGTCCAGGGACTGAAAGGCCCCGACATCGTGCGGGCCATCGGCCGCGGGTTCGCTCCCGAGGACGCGTTGACGCTGCTCGACGACGAGCTGATGCTGCTCGAACTCATCGACATCGAGGCGGCCACGCGCAACGAGACCGATCTCACGCGCAAGAAGGGGCGTCTCATCGGCGAGAACGGCCGGACGCGCGAGCTGATGGCCGAGCTCTCGGGCGCGTCGGTCGTCATCTACGGCAGCACTGTGGGAGCGATCGGCACGCCCGAAGAGGTCGAGGTCGTCAGAAACGCCGTCGAGATGATCCTGGATGGCGCGCCCCACGGCTCGGTCTACTCGTATCTCGAACGCAAGCACAACGAACTGAAGAGTCCCGGCATGGAGTACCACCAGTACACCGGCTAGTGGATTACACGATCCCAGTGTCTTAAGTTGATCCGACACCTCTGAGGTGCAATGAATGCCATCGAAGCCACGGGTGTCGAACTCACCTACTCGGACGGAACCGAGGCGGTGCGTGGCATCGATCTCGCGATCCCCGAGGGCGAGTTCTTCGGCTTTCTCGGGCCGAACGGCGCGGGCAAGACGACCGCGATCAAGACCTTCACCACACTGCTCTATCCGACCGCCGGCACGGTGACGGTCAACGGGTTCGACGTCGTCGACGATGCCCAGTCCGTGCGGGAGACGATCGGCTACATGGCTCAGGAGACAAGCGTCGACGAGGAGCTCACCGCCCGCGAGAACATCAAGTTCGCCTGCGAGGCCTACGGCGTGCCCCGGGGCGAGCGGGCGGATCGCATCGACGAACTGCTCGATCTCGTCGATCTCGCCGACGTCGCCGACAAGGAGGCGACGGAGTTCTCCGGCGGGATGAAAAAGCGCCTCGACGTGGCGACCGCACTCGTCCACGAACCCCCGCTCGTCTTCCTCGACGAACCCACGACGGGACTCGACCCCAAAGCCAGGATCCGCCTTTGGGAGTATTTCCGCGAGATCAACGAGCAGGGGACGACCGTGTTTCTCACGACGCAGTATCTGGAGGAGGCCGACGAGCTCTGTGACCGGCTCTCGGTGATCCAAGATGGAAAGATCGTCGCCACGGATGCGCCCGACACGCTGAAATCCGAGGTCGGCGGTGACGTGCTCGACATCACGATCGACGACGCGAGCGAGGAGCGGCGGGCACACGCCGCGGAGGTCGCCCGCGAGTCGGGGCTGTTCGCCGACGGAACGGTCGAGATCACCGACGACGGCATCAGCGTCGCCTCCGAGCACGCCCGCAGCCGCGGCACCGATCTATTGCTGGCGCTGCGCGATGCCGACTTCACGGTCACGGGCTTCGACGTGCGCTCGCCCACCCTCGACGACGTGTTCCTCGCCATCACCGGCGAACCGGCCGAGGAAGACGACGAACCGGCTGAGGGAACTCGGGAATCGGCCGCCCCGGAGGCTGCTCAATGAGCACCGTCGAGGCGGGCAACAGCAACGGGTTCCTCATGGACATCTGGATCAACCTGAAGCGCTGGCTGATCAAGACGACCCGCAACCCGTTCGTCGTCGTCGGCTCGCTCGTCCAGCCGGTCATCTTTCTCGTTCTGTTCACCGAGATCTTCGGCGGGGCCGTCGGCGGCGCGCTCAGTCAGGCGCTCGGGCCGGACATCTCCTACGTGACCTACCTCACGCCAGCGATCATCGTCCAGTCGGCGCTCGTCGCGGCCGCCGGCTCCGGGATCGGGCTCGTCGACGACATGGAGAACGGCATGTTCGAGAAGGTGCTCGTCTCGCCGATCAACCGCGCCGCGATGTTCCTCGGCAAGTCGCTCTCGGAGGTCGTCCGGATCGTCGTCCAGACGTTCATCATCCTCGGGCTCGGCTACGTCCTGCTCTGGTTCGACACGGGCGGCGAGATCGGTACCTACATCGAGACCGGGATCGTCGGCGCGCTCGGGATCGTCCTCGTCGCCATCGTCTTCGCGATCTGGTTCACCGCCTTCTCGAACATCGTCGCGCTCGTCACCCGCGATCAGGAGTCGACCATCATCGGCGCGAACCTGCTTCAGTTCCCGCTGCTGTTCGTCTCCAGCGCCTTCCTCCCGGTCGATATCCTCCCGAACTGGGTGCAGACCGTCGCCACGTTCAACCCGATCACCTACGGCGTCGACGCCGCCCGCGCGCTGATGCTCGGTCGTGACGTCCAGACCGTGATCGACGTGACGGCGTTCGGCGGGGTCTGGAACACCCTGATCCCCTCGTTCGCCGTCCTGATCGCGCTCGATATCGCCCTCGGCGCGATCGCGGTGCGCTATCTCAATCGCGCGTCGAGCTCGTCGGCACAGTAGCCGACCGAACGCGAAACGGCTACCCCGTCCCGGCCCTCGCTCCCGATATGAACTGGACCGACCGCTTCCGTACCACCTTCGTGGCGCTGGCCGCCGTCGGCCTTCTCGGGGCCGGTGCCGGGCTCGTGCTCGGTCTCGGTCTCGGTTTCGTCGTCTTCTGTGGCGTGGTCGGTATCGGCGCGCTCGCCGTCCTGCGCCGTGGCGAACCCGCCGTCGCACCGGTTTTGCTCGCGGTCGGTGTCGTCGCCGTGCTCCTCGCGATCGTCTACGGCGTCCGCGACCCGCTGCTCGGGCTCTTGCTCGCCGCGATGGCCGCCGTGGCGTTCGTCCGTGGCTATCAGTATTACCAAGTTTACGGCACGTAGCGGACCTCCCTCTTCCTTCTCCTTTCCGGAGCGCAACCGACCGCTTACAGCGCGTAGTGCTCGCCATCGACCGCGAGCGGCTCCGCGAACGCCTCGTCGGCGGGGAAGAAATGCGAAACGTGGACCAGCCGTGTCTCGGTGGCTCCGAGTTCATCGGCCAGCGAGAGTGCGCCCTCGCGAGTCATGTGTTTCGTGCCGAACGTTCGTGGCGTCCCGTCGGCGTCGTGGTGGTCGCCGCCGAGCGGGTGATGCTCGCAGAACGACGCCGGCGCGATGGCGTCGGCGAGCAGGAGGTCCGCGTCGGCCAGCCGGGCGCGCGATTCGTCCGGGATCCCGTAGTTCGTGTCGCCGGTGATGGCGAGTTTCGCGCCGTCGCCTTCGATGACGACGCCGTAACAGACGAGCGGCGGATGGGAAACCGGGACGAACGTCACGTCGAAGCCACAGGCTTCGAACGTCTCCAACGGACGCTGCCCGTGGACCGAGAGTGCGTCGAGATAGTCGTACTTCCCTCGTACCGTGTCGGCGACGCTCTCGCCGGTTTTCGGATCGGTTTCGTTCGCCGCGTGGACCGGGAGATCGGAAAAGAGCCGGAAGGCGTTGCCGAGCCCGTCGAGATGGTCGAAGTGGATGTGCGTGACGAGCGCCGCGTCCGGGAGCGCCACGTCGTTGTCGAGGAACTGCCGGCGGAAATCGGGGCTCACGTCGACGAGCAGCGACTCGTCGGTCCGTTCGTTGCGGACGTGGACCGAGAACCGACTCCGTTCGACGCCGTTCTCGCGGGCGGCGGTGCAGGTGTCGCAGTCACAGCCGACGGTCGGTGTGCCAGTTGTGTCGCCGGTGCCGAGGAGCGTGACCTCCACGCTCAGTGGTCGTGAGCGTGACCGTCGGCACCGTGGTCGTGATCGTGCTCGTCTGACCCGCCATCGGCGCTGATGTCACCGCCGGCCACTAGGGCGTCGTGATCACCCTCGATCATGTCGAGATCCTTCAGGCTGTCGCGCTCCTCGAAGTCGCGCACTGCGGCCTCGAGGTCGGCCTGTGTCAGCGTGGTGCGCTCCTCGGTCAGCGCGTCGAGGACGGCCTCGCGGAGCACGAGCCGGAGATCGCTGCCGGTCAGCCCTTCGGTATCGCTGGCCAGCGCTTCGGGATCGAAGTTCTCGATATCCATCTCGCGGGTGACGATCCGGAGGATGTCCGCGCGCATCAGCGAGTCGGGCTTCGGGAAGTTGACGATCTCGTCGAAACGCCGCCAGGCGGCCGCGTCGAGCTGGTCGGGATGGTTGGTCGCGCCGATCAGCAGTACCTCGTCGTTGATCAGGCTGATCTCGTCGATGCTCTTGAGCAGCGTGTTCACCGCCCGTTTCAGCGCGACGTGCTCGTCCGAGTTCCTAGTTTTGGCGACGAAATCAAACTCGTCGATGAAGAGGATACACGGCGAGAGCCGTTTGGCCACCTCGAAGGTCTTCTCGACGTTTTTCGCCGTCTCGCCGAGATACTGGCTCGTGACCATCGACAGTTTCACCTCGACGAAGGGGAGATCGAGTTCGTGGGCGAGCGCCCGTGCCGTGGTCGTCTTGCCCGTTCCCGGCGGACCCACGTACAGGAGCTTGCCGATCTCGCGCAGGCCGATGGTGGCGAGATACTCGCGGTGTTCGATGGCCTTCATGATCTTCTCGATCTCACCTTTCTGATCGCTGGTCAGCACGAGATCGTTGAGTGTCATCTCGACCTCCTCGGGCGCGCGTACGTCGACGAGATCGAGCATCTCCTCGTCCTCCTCGTTGTCGAAGTACTCCTCGAGGAGGCTGTCGATCCAGACGCGATCGGCGCGAACGGGGCGGTTGGCCTCGCGGGCGCGCTCGTAGTCGGCGTCGTCGAGGGCGGCCGCGAGCGTCGGGTTCTCCTCGATTCGGTCGGTATCGGCGCGCTCTGCGAACCAGTCCTCGGCCATCGCGCGTTCGGTCAGCGACAGCGATCCCGAGAACTCGTCGTGATCGGTGAACATCAGCCCCGAGATGGCGCTCCACGGGTCGGCCACCCCCGTGGCGGTCTCGGCGGTCGCCTCGGTCGCGGCCAGCGGGCGCTCGATCCCCTCGTCCGACCAGAACGCGCGGCGGTAACGTGGCGGCAGGTCGTCGGCGTCACGCTCACGATCATCGTTGTAGACGTGTGTCGTGAGCAGAAATTCGACGACGTCCAGTTCCGGACTGCTCATTCCCGCCTCTGTAGGCCATCCGGACGAATAAGACCGTCGAACCGCACCGGTCAGAAAACCTCAATGAAAGATCTCGGAGTTTGCGTGGGTTTAACACGACACGGGTCCGACGACGCGCATGGTCGATAGCACACCGGTCGTCGCGGCAGCATACCGAACCCCGCAGGGAAAGGAGGACGGCGTCTTCGCCGACGTCCGCAGCGAGGATCTCTCGATCCCGCTGATCAACCAGATCCTCGCCGACACTGGCCTCGCTGGCGACGACATCGACGATCTGATGTGGGGCTGTGCCCAGCAGCGCGGCGAGCAGGGCAACAACGTCGCGCGCGTGATCTCGTTGCTCTCCGATCTCGGTGAATCGGTCCCCGCGACGACGATCAACCGCTGGTGTGCCTCCTCGGCGCAGTCGATCATCTCGGCCTCCGACGCGATCCGCGCCGGCCAGCGCGACGCGATCATCGCCGGCGGCGTCGAGAGCATGAGCCGGGTGAAGATGGGACAGAACACGCAGAACGCCCATCCACGCCTCAACGAGGAGCACAACGTCGCTGAGCTCCAGATGGGGATGACCGCCGAGGAGGTCGCCGAGCGCTACGACGTCACTCGTGAGGAGCAAGACGAGTACGCCGCACGCTCGCAGCAGCGCGCCGTCGAGGCCACCGAAGAGGGGCGGTTCGACGACGAGATCGTCCCGATCGACAACGGTGAGGAGATGATCGACACCGACGAGGGACTCCGGCCGGGCACGACCGCCGAGAAGCTCGCCGAGCTCCCGACGGTGTTCAAATCCGACGGGACCGTCACCCCGGGCAACGCCTCACAGGTCTCGGACGGTGCTTCGGCCACCCTCATCACGAGCCGCGGGTTCGCCGAGGATCACGGTCTCGACGTGCTCGCGGAAGTCGGGAGCAACAACGTCGCGGGCGTCGAGCCGGAGGTCATGGGTGTCGGCCCGATACCCGCCACCGAGGGGCTGCTCGAACGCACGGGGCGGGAGATCGACGACTACGGGCTCGTGGAGCTGAACGAGGCCTTCGCCTCACAGACGCTCTACTGCCAGCGTGAACTCGGCATCGACGACGAGATATTCAACGTCAACGGCGGTGCGATCGCCATCGGTCACCCGCTCGGTGCGAGCGGCGCGCGCCTGCCGGTGACGCTGATCCACGAGATGCATAAGCGCGACGTCGACCGCGGACTTGCGACCGAATGTGTCGGCTTCGGTCAGGGCGCGGCCATCGAATTCTCGCGCTGAGCGGGGCTGACGGCGGATTTTCAGCGTTATTCGTGTCTGTCGGGGAGCACCACGACCGGACGATCGCTCTCGGTGACGAGCGCGTTCGTCAGATCGCCCGAGAGGAGTTTGAGCCATCGGCCGCCGGCCCGCGGGGTGAACGCGATGGCGCTCGCGTCGATCTCGTCGGCGACGGCGAACACCGTTTCGGGGATCTCCTCGCCGTATTCGAGGCGCGTCTCGACATCGATGTTGGCGGCATCGAACGCTTCGCGGGCGGCCGCGAACGTCTCGTCGGCGTGTTCCGGGTGCGCGCCGTCGGATGGCGCGGCTCCCTCGATAACGTGGACGACGACTGCTCGACCGCCTGTCCGGCGGAGGTGCGCCGCCGCGCCGGCACAGGTCGTGCGGGCGTCCTCGGGGCTTGCGACCGGCAACACCGCGATCTCGAAGGGATCCCTGGCCTTGCTCACGACCCACCACCGCCGATAGCGTCCTGCGATCGGTTCACAGGCGAGCGACGGCGCGGTGGCTCAAAAACCTGGGGTCGGCGTGGAGATGGATTCTGGCGCACGGGTGCGGTTCGTGGTTGCGGCTGCGGCGGTGGCGGCTGTGGTGCGGTGGCGATCCTGGTGGATGAAGGGCGAGCATCCCGGAGTTCTCGTGAACCGGAGGCGAACGAGAGCACGGAAGAGCTTCGCTCTTCCGGAGGGATGCGAGGGCTTCGGCGGTGCTGTGCGGTCGCGGGAGGCGTCAGTTGCTCCACCGCGAGCGAACGAAGTGAGCGAGCGGGCCGCGGAACCCCCGAGCACCGCGAGGGGGTGACGAAGGCTTTTGATCGACATTTTGCGAGCGAGTGAGACGCGAAGCGTCGAACGAGCGTAGCAAAAGGTCGAAGTGTCGTGGTTAGTCCGCGGGGTGGAACCGTTCGAGAGCGTTCTGGACGGGTTCGTTGAGGCCGACGAGCGTGATGCGGTCGCCCTGCTGGAGGACGAAATCACCGTCGGGAACCATGTTCTCGTCGTCGCGGCTGACGAGCGCGATGAGACAGCCCTCGGGGATGGCGTTCGCGAGCTCGGCGATCGTTTCGCCGGCGACGTCGGCGGCGGTGACTTCGAACTCCTGGACGTCGCCCGAGCGGCCGAGTTCGGTCATCCAGTTCCAGAGCGCGGGCCGTTCGATGCGGTTGTCGATGGCCCACGAGGTGGCGATCGGTGCGGAGATCGTCTCGACGTCGAGTTCGGCGAAGGCGTCGTCGTTTTCCGGCTGATTGACGCGGGCGATGACCTGTTCGGTGTCGAAGGCGGTGGCCGCGAGCTGGGCGACCAGCAGGTTCGCGTCGTCGTCGCCGGTGGTCGCGACGATCGTCGAGGCGTTCTCCGCGCCCGCCGATTGGAGGACGTCGCGGTGGGCACCGTCGCCGATGTGGACCGAGAACCCCTCCGACCGGGCGGTCTCGACGTTCTCCTCGTCGTGTTCGACGATGACGACGTTCTCGCCGCGGGCTTCGAGGCGTGTGGCGAGATCCCGCCCGACCTTCCCCCCACCGACGATGATGGCGCGCATGGGAAGCACGTCGAGATACTCGGCAATGTATCTGGCCAAACCGCCCTCGACCAGCACGGTGGCGAAGATGACCAGGAAGACGGTGCCGACGAGCGTCTCGGCGGCCGCGCTCATCCCCTCGGCCTGGAGGCGCACGGCGAACAGCGTCGCCACGGAGGCGGGGATGATGCCCCGTGGGCCGATGGCGCTCATGAACAGCCGTTCTTCGCGGGTGAACCGACCGCCCGACGTCGAGAGGAAGACGATGAGCGGTCGGAGCACGACCATCACGACGACCACGACCGCCAGCCCGCCCAGTCCGAAGGGGAGATCGTCGAAGTTGAGCAGCGCGGCGAGTGCGATGAACACGAACGAGAGCACCATGAGCGTGATATCGCCCTTGAAATCGGTGATCTTGTCCTCGTAGGGGATGTCGAGATTGCCGACGATGAGGCCGGCGGTGGCGACCGCGGCGATCCCGGCCTCCGAGGTCCAGACGTTCGCCAGCCCGTAGGCCACCAGTGCACCGGCGAGCACGAGCAGGCGAGCGTTGCGGGGCGCGTTGCCCGGCGAGAGGTCGACGTAGCGGATGAGATACCAGAGCACGCCGGCGACGGCCGTGCCGACGCCGATGCCGACGCCGAGCTTGATCGCGAAGACGACGAGGATGGCCGCGATCCCCTCGGAGGCCTCGAAGACGACCTCGAAGACGACGACCGCGAGGATCGCCGCCGTCACGTCGTTGACGATCCCCTCGGTTTCGAGGGTGGTTGCCACGCGATCGCGTACGGGGACGACGTCGAGGATCGGTGCGATGACCGTCGGCCCGGTCGCAACCAGCAGCGCGCCGACGAGAAGGGAGATGTCCCACGGGGCGTTCAGCGCGTAGTGGACGACGACGGCCGTTCCGAGCAGCGAGATGGCCGCCCCGAGCGTGGTGAGTCGTATCGTCGCCGAGGAGGTCTGTCTGAGGTCCTCGATACGGAGGTGGAAGGCCCCCTCGAAGACGATGATCGCGACCGCGAGTCCGACGATGGCCGGGAGTGCGCCGCCGAACGTGTCGGCGCTGATGATCCGCGAGGGGAGCACCAGCCCCGACAACGGACCGAGGATCAGCCCCGTGCTCAACAGGAAGATGATGCTCGGTACGCGAAAGCGATCGCCGAGCATCTGCGAGGCGACCCCGAGCGCCATGATGCCCGCGACGAGCGCTATTAGCTCTGCCCCGCCGGTTGCCACTCCCGACCCTCCATATTCCGACCGGTAAGAAACCAGACCATATAAGCGCGTTCACTCCGCGGTCTCAGTCGGCATACAGCGCGTCGATCGCCTCGTCGTAGCGTTCCTCGATGTTGCGTCGTTTCTTCTTCATCGTCGGCGTCAGGAGATCGTTGTCCTCGGTGAACTCCTCGGGGACGAGTGCGAACTTCTTGATACGTTCGTGGGACTCGAAGTTCTCGTTGACCGCCTCGACCACCTCGCCGATGCGTGCCTGGACGTGTTCGTTCTGACAGAGCGCGCTCGAATCGTCGGGCAGGTCGATCCCCTCCTCTCTGGCCCATTTTCGCACCCGCTCCTCGTTGGGGACGACGAGCCCGCTCACGAACTTCTCGCCGTCGCCGAGCACCATACACTGTTCGACGAGCTGGCGCTGGGCGAAGGCGTCCTCGATCGGGCCGGGTGCGACGTTTTTGCCCGTCGAGAGCACCAGCAGCTGCTTCGAGCGCTCGCGGAAGGCGATGTAGCCGTCGGGCCGGCGTTCGACGACGTCGCCGGTCCGGAACCAGTTTCCATCGAAACTGTCCTCGGTCGCTTCGGGGTTCTCCCAGTAGCCATCGGTCACGTTCGGCCCGCGCACGAGCAGTTCGCCGACCTCGCCGTCGGCGTCGAGATCGTCGGGCACCACGCTCGCGTCCACTTTGACCTCCTCGTCGACGACGGGCGGGCCGATGGTGCCGATCTCGGGCGCTTCGGGCGGGTTGACCGCCACGACGGGTGCGGTCTCGGTGAGGCCATAGCCCTCCAGGATCGGCAGCCCCATCCCGTCGAACAGTCGACCCAGTTCGGGCGAGAGGCTGCCGCCGCCACTGATGAAGAACTCGATGTTGCCGCCGACACCCTCGCGGACCTGCTCGAAGACCAGCCGATCGGCGAGCGCGCGTTTCGCGCGCAGCGAGAGTCCGGGCGACTCACGCTCTTGGTACTCCCGGCCGACGTCGACGGCCCACTCGAAGATCCGTTCGCGAAGTGCGGATTCGCTGGCCTGCTCGCGGATCGAGTCGTACAGTTTTTCGTACACTCGGGGGACGCTCGTCCCCGTCGAGGGGGTGACGAGCGGGAAGTCCTCCTGAAGCGTATCGGGGCTCTCGGCGTAGGCGACGCTCGCGCCCGCGGCGAACATCAGGAAGTGGCCAGCCAGCCGCTCGAAGACGTGTGCGAGCGGGAGAAAGGAGAGCGTACTCACGTCCGGGTCGATCGTCGGGAGATCACCCTTGTCCTCGCGCGGTCCGAACCGGCGGTAGACCTGATCGACGTTCGCCTTGAAGTTCCGGTGGGTGAGTCTGACGCCCTTTGGCTGGCCGGTCGTTCCGGAGGTGTAGACGAGGCTGGCGAGATCGTCGGGATCGCGCGCGTCGAGCCAGCCCTCGTAGTCGCTCTGCTCGAACGAGCCGACGCCGCGTTCGTGGACCTGCGCGAGCGTGAGCACGTCCTCGCGGTCGCCGTACCCCTCGATACTGTCCATCGAGACGACGAAGTCGAGATCGAGTTCGTCCTCGACGGCGAGCACGCGTTCGAGCAGCTCCTGATTTTCGACGACCACTCCCGTAGCCCCGGGGTCGTCGAGGAGATATTCGACCTGATCGGGCGAGGAACTCGTGTAGACGGTCGTCACGACGCCGCCGGCGGCGAGCACGGCGAAATCTGTCTGGGCCCACTCCATGCGCGTGTTCGCGAACAGTCCCACCCTGTCGCCAGCCTCGATGCCGAGGCTACGAAAGCCCGCCGCGAGTCGCTTGACGATCCGGTGCATCTGCCGGTAGCTCAGGTTCGCGAACTCGCCGTCGGGTGCCTGCGCCACGATCGGACCGGCCAGCGAGCGGTCGTAGACGCCGCCCTTGTACTGTTGGGCGACGCGTTCGTCGTGGCGCGTGGCGCTGCGCTCGAACATCCGCGACAGCGTTCGCTCGCCGAGCACCTCGCTTTCGAACTCCGCCTCGGCTTCCTGCCAGTCCATACCCTCCCACCGGCTGGCTCGGTAATAAACATCGGCCATCGGATTTGGAAACAAGGCTACACGATCGGCCGCAGTCCGGTGTCACATGACGCTCAGAACGGGTTGGTCGGCGTTCAGCAGCACCGACTGCGTCACGCTGCCGAAGACCGCCTTGCCGGTCGGCGAGCGTTTGCGCTTGCCCACGACGACGTAGCGCGCGTCGTGCTCGTCGGCGTACGCGATGATCCGCTCGCTGGCCTTGCCGACGACCCCGACGGGCGTCGCGTCGCTGCCGACCGTTGCCGCCGCGGCGATCTGCCGTGCGGCCTCCTCGCCGTCGTCGGGTTCGTCGTCGAACTCCATCGTACTGCTCTCGGTGGCGTTCTGCTCGATCTTTCGTGCTTCCATCGGGCTGAGAACGTGGACGACGTGAGTCTCCTCGTCGAAGGCGTCCGCGAGCGCGTCCGCCTCGGCGACGACCTGTTCGCTCCGATCGGATTCGCCCACTGCGGCGACGATCATTGTCACGCCCGTTGTTTGCCGGGATGGTTATAGATTTCGCCGCTCGTGGAACGTGACGATCGAATCCTGGGGAAATGCTATTCGATGAGCCAACTGCTGGCCGGTCGTGTTCTCTCTGGGAGGATGGACAGCGAGGAAGGGGAAGGGGCCACGATGGGGATGAGGGGAAGTGGGCGGTGGATCGCTAGATGGGGAGGGAGTGAAGGGCTGATCTTACCCTGGCCGTCCTCTCACAGTCGCGGCACACCCGGTTCGACCATCTCGATGTCCCACGTGTACTCGGTGGTGTGGCCCAGCTGCGAGCGATCGAGCATCATGCTGCCGTCCGTGCCGTCCCGCTGCCGTTCGCGTCCTGGATCGCCCTTGTCGGGCGGCATGACTGGCACGAGCGGCTCGATCGCTTCGCTGTCGCGGTCGTAGTTCGTTGCGTCGGTCGTCTCGTTGCTCGGTTGTCGTGGTGGCTGTTTCATGTCCACATCCACTGTATATACCGGAAGTTAATGAAAGTTACTGATTATACGGTCAAACTAGCAGTAGAATCCGGATTTAAGCGCAAAATTGATAGAGATACTCTCGGCAAAATCGGTTGCCGCCCTCACAGCGGGTTGTTTCTCTATACATCTATACTCAATACTATTGGCTATTTCACTCACTCTCTTTCGAATAGTTACTTTGAACTACAAATTAACCAGTATCTATAAATGGTTCGCGGTCGAACGTGTGGGTATGGCGCAACGCGAACAGATCAGGACGGGCGAACGCGGCGTGCTCGCTCACTTCGGGCACATGGACGAGGAACCGATGACGATCACCGAGGGTGACGGTGCGTACGTGCGCACCGACGACGAGGAGGAGTACCTGGACTTCACCTCCCAGCTGTACTGCGTGAACGCGGGCCACAGCAACGACGCCATCACCGACGCGATGGCCGAGCAGCTCGATCGGATCCAGTACGTGTCCTCGGCGAAGGACAACGACGCGCGCAGCCAGCTCGCCGACACGCTGACCGAGGTCGCGCCACAGTCGCTCACGGACGTGTTCTTCTCGATCTCGGGCAGCGAGGCGAACGAGGCGGCGATCCAGATCGCCCGCGAGTTCCAGGATTCCTCGACGGTACTGACCCGCTGGCGCTCCTATCACGGCGGCACGTACGCGACCGCAGGCATCACGGGCGATCCCGCGATCCGGCTGCCGGTCGAATCGCACGCCGCGACCACGGGCAACGTGAAGTTCCTCCCGCCGTTCGGGGGTGCCGACGCCGCCTTCGACGCCGACTCGCCCGAGGAGCTCACCGAGCGCTCGCTCGACCACCTCGAATACGTCATCCGCAACCAGGGGCCGGACTCGATCGGCGCGCTCGTCACGGAGATCGTCGGCGGGTCGAGCGGGGCGTTCACCGCGCCGCCAGGCTACTTCGAGGGCGTGCGCGAGCTCTGTGACGAGTACGACATCCTGCTGATCGCCGACGAAGTCATCTCCGGTTTCGGCCGCTGTGGCGAGTGGTTCGGCAGCCAGACCGAGGATCTCGAACCGGACATGATCACGTTCGCCAAGGGCGTGACGAGCGCCTACGCGCCCCTCGCCGGCGTGCTGATGCGCTCGGAACTCGGCACGGCGCTCCGCGAGGACGCGATGGACATCGGCCAGACGTTCGCCGGCAACCCGGTCGCGTGTGCCGCTGGCAACGCTGCCCTAGAGGAATACGACGACCACCTGATCGACAACGTTCGGGAGCTCTCGCCCGCCCTCGAAGAGCGGGTCCAGGACCTCGAAGATCACGATGTCGTCTGTGACGTCCGCGGGCGCGGCTTCCACTGGGCGGTCGAGTTCGCCGATCCCGAAACGGGCGAGCCGGTGTTCGATCCGCGCGTGGAAGACGGTTACAACCCCGTCGCGGACGTCCTCACCCGCACGCGCGAGAAGGGCGTGCTCGTCGGCGGTGGTCGACCGTTGATTCAGGTCATGCTCTCGCCGCCGTTCTGTGTCGACGAGGACGACATCGAGACGGGCGTCGCGGCGCTCGAAGAGTCGATCGAGGAGGTGTTCGAGTAGCGCTACTCGTCCTCGGCGTCGGCGATCGCTTCGAGCGTATCGAACTCGAAGTTCTTGAGCAGTCGCGGCTCGTTTTTGATGGTGGAGATGGTGAACATCGATCGGGTCCGGATCACCTCGTCGATCCCCTCGAACTGGCTGATGAGATCCTCGACCATCCCCTGATTGCCGAGGCGGGCGATGACGACGAAGTCGGTCTCGCCCATCGTGAAGTAGACCTGATCCGCGCCCTCGATGTTCGAGAGCTTCTCACCGACGCGCTCGTGGTAGCCCTCGTCGTACTCGGCGATGACCTCGGCGATGATGGTGACGCCGAGGCCGACCTTCTCGTAGTCGATGTCGTAGAGATCGTTCTTGATGACACCCTCCTCGCGGAGGTTGTTCAGCCGGTAGTAGATCGTCGACTTCGGGATGCCAGTCTCCTCGTGGAGCCGGTCGGGGCTGCCGGTGCCGAGGTTCGCAATCGCCGAGAGGATCTTGATGTCACGTTCGTCCATAGTTGAATGCGGTTGGAAGNGTCTCCTCGTGGAGCCGGTCGGGGCTGCCGGTGCCGAGGTTCGCAATCGCCGAGAGGATCTTGATGTCACGTTCGTCCATAGTTGAATGCGGTTGGAAGATACTCGACACGCGCACTTAATTCTCCCTATTACGTGTAGAACGACGACTGAAGAAACGGTCGGGAACCGGGCGACGAGAGGCTGGTGGGGTCGTTACGTGCCCACGAGATCGAACGTGTAGCCGGCACCCTGCTCCTCGGCGCTCTCGTAGATCAGGCCCGCGGCCGCGATATCCTGGATCGCCAGTCCCGTCGAATCGAAGACGGTGAGCTCGTCGGTCGGCGCGTCGCGCGTTCCGCTGACGACCTCGCTCAGGTCGGCGTGGACGTCTTTTCTGGCGAGGCGGCCTTCGGCGACGGCGACGTTGATCTCGCCGCTGTGGGAACACTGCTCCCAGTCGTCGACGACGACGGCGGCGTCCTCGATGATCTCCGGATCGAGCTCCTGCTTGCCCTCCGCGTCGGCTCCCATCGCGTTGATGTGTGTCCCCTCGTCGAGCCATTCGCGCTTCAGGATCGGCTCCGTCGAGGGCGTGGTGGTCGAGATCACGTCACAGCTCGCGACCTCCTCCGGACTGCCGCCGACGACCTCGTCGGCACGACCGGCCTCCTTCTCACAGAGATCAGCGACCGCCCGCTCGTCCAGATCGGTGACGACGACCCGGTCGAGATCGACGATGCTCGAGATCGCTTCCAGCTGTGCGCGTGCCTGCTCGCCCGCGCCGACCAGCCCCATCGTGCGCGTGTCCGGCGGGGCGAGGTGGCGGCTGGCGACGCCGCCGACCGCGCCGGTGCGGTAGCGGGTGAGCTTCGTCCCGTCCATGATCGCCAGCGGGTAGGCCGTCTCCGGGTCGGAGTAGATGACGACGCCCATCACCGTCGGCAGGTCGTGTTTCGTGGGGTTGTCCGGATGGACGTTGACCCACTTGAGGCCGGCGGCGTCGTCGACGTACGCCGGCATCGCCCGGAAGTCGCCGTTCTCCTCGGGGAGGTCGACGTAGGTCTTCGGCGGCATCACCGCGTCGCCCGCCTCGTAGGCGACGAAGGCGTCCTCGATCGCGTCGATGACGCCCGCCATCTCGACGCAGTCGTCGAGCTCGTCGCGGTCGATCATCAGCGTTCCCCGCTCGGTCACGTCCTCCTCGGATGCGAGTGTGCTCATGCGCATATCGACAACTATGCGCGAGTATCTTAAACTTTTCTACCGTACTACTGCGGATATACCGGATATAATATTATCTATGGGCTGTGTATCGATCAATGCTGCCGATTACGATCCGATGATTGGAACGGTCGTCCACCGGGTGGCTCCGGAACGGTTCGGACGATGTTATTCGTCGGCCGACGTGTTTGCAGGCCGGGCGTTCATGAGGGTTCGCCAACAAAACCCGACGACGGCGTCCCGATCGACGATTGTATTCTGACGATCACAGCAAGAATACTGTCTATAGCTAAAACAAACTCCAATAAATATACATAACATTAAAGTATTCGCGAATGTATTGCGGTAGCATGGCTGATGATACCACGGATGGATCGCTGGAACGGGTTCTCTCACGATGGCAGCTGTTCGCCATCGGCTTCGGCGCGATCGTCGGCTGGGGCTGGATCATCCAGATGGGCTATTGGATCGACGAAGCGGGGCCGTACGGGGCGATGGCCGCCTTCGCCATCGGCGGGGTGCTCGTACTCCTCGTCGCGCTCATCTACGGCGAACTAGTCTCGGCGATGCCGTACGCGGGCGGCGAGCACGTCTACACCCACCGTGCGTTCGGGCCGGCGGTCTCCTTCGTCTGTAGCTGGTCGCTGTTGCTCGGCTACATGGGCGTCGTCGGCTTCCAGTCGATCGCTCTCGGCATCGGCTTCTCCTATCTGATCCCCGGATTCGATATCCTGGCACTCTGGACGTTCGCAGGCCAGACCGTCTACGGCTCGTGGGTC
>NZ_AOMF01000150.1 GCF_000336715.1 Halococcus thailandensis JCM 13552 | reverse complement strand
GATGTGTATAAGAGACAGCGCCGGTGCTCGGGGTCACGACCGTCGCCATCCAGGTGCCGATGCTGTTCGTCGGCTTCGACGTCGTGCCACAGGCCGCCGAGGAGGCCGACATGTCCTCGCGCTCGCTCGCGCTGGTGGTGCTCGCCGTCGTCGCGACGGTCGGCCTGTTCTACATCGTCAGCATCTGGGCGGCCGGCGGGGCCGTCGCCGCGGGCGCGCTCGGCGACAGCCTCGTCCCCGCCGCGACGGCGATGAGCGCGATCTTCGGCAGCACCGTGGCGGGCAAACTGATGACGATCGTCGGCATCGGCGCGCTGCTCACCAGCTGGAGCGCGTTCGTCATCGGCGCGAGCCGCATCGTCTTCGCGATGGCCGACTCGGGGCTCCTACCGGAGTCGCTCGCCACGGTCCACCCCGAGTACAACACGCCCTCGCGCGCGATCGTTCTCATCGGCGCGCTCTCGATGGCCGCGCCGTGGTTCGGCGGCAACTTCGTCAGTTCGATCATCAACGCCGGCTCGCTCGGGATCGTGCTCGCCTGGTTCACCGTCGCGCTGTCGTTCGTCGCGCTGCGCTACAACGAACCCGAGATGGAGCGCCCGTTCAAGCTTCCCGGTGGCTACACCTTCGGCATCGCCGGGATGATCGTGACGCTGTTTTTCATCGGGCTCTACATGCCCGGCGCGCCCTCGGCGCTGCTCTGGCCGCGCGAGTGGGCGATCGTCGTCGCCTGGGTCGTCCTCGGCGCGGTGCTGTTCGCGCTCTCACGGCGGACGACGACCGAAACCACGGTGGAGGAGACCCGAAAGCCGGTGTCCGAACAGCAGTAGCACACCACTTCTCGACCGCGCTGCCGACAGCCCCATCGCTTCCGACCGGCGGCCGTCAGCACCCCCTTTCGACCGATGACGGTTTTCTTGGAGAGGATTCCAAAACAGAATCCACTCGTCAGAAACACGGTATTCCTGTTCCGCTCGCTGTCGTCGTACCACGGGCCCGATAGCTAGGAGTGATCGAGAGCAGAACCGAAGCGACGTCGGCGATCATAATACGAGAGCTGTCGCATCCCTACGCACTCGACGAACGCCATCATCGGCGACGTTTCGGGACCAACGATGTCCGAGAGACCAGCGAGCGCAGTGTGACGCGGTCTGTCCGGATCGATACTGTCAGTAGCCGAGATCTCCGTTCGGACGCCACGAACGTTCGCCATCACCGTGAGCAGCGATCCCGCTGTCGGTGCGGTCGAACGGACTCCCGTGGAATGGAGATCGTTAGCAAAAACAATTGCCCGATGATCGATACGGTGATCCGCCGATCACTCGGGCCGTGGCGGTTCCTGTTCGCGTCGAGCCAACTGCCCGCGTTCGAGGATCGTTCCGTCGGCGAACCCCTCGCTCGCTGCGGCGCGGGCGGCGGTGATCGTGACGATGTCGTAGACGTCGTCGGCGCTCGCACCGCGCGAGAGATCGCTCAGCGGTCGCGCGTAACCCTGTAGCACCGGGCCGAGCGCCGTCGCACCCGCGAGCCGCTCGGTGAGTTTGTAGGCGATGTTGCCCGCGTTCAGATCCGGGAAGACGAGCACGTTCGCGTCGCCGTTGACGACGCCTGCGTCACCGTTCTTTCGCTCGGCAATACTCGGGACGAGCGCCGCGTCGCTCTGGAGCTCGCCGTCGATGCAGAGCCCGTCCATCCGCTCGCGGGCGATCTCGGTCGCCCGCCGGATCTCGTCGACGGTCTCGTGGCTCGCGCTCCCCTTCGTCGAAAACGAGAGCATGGCGACCCGTGGCTCCCAGCCGAGGAGCTCCTCGGCGGTCGTCGCGGTCGCGAGTGCGATATCCGCCAGCTGCTCGTCGTCGGGATCGATGTTCACCCCGCAGTCGGCGTAGAGCAGCGCGCCGTTCTCGCCGATGGCCGGGTCGTCGAACGCCATCAGGAAGTAGCTCGACGCAGTGTCGACCAGCGGATCCAGACCGACGATCCCGTTGGCCGTCGCGACCACCTCGGCGGTCGGATGGGTCGCGCCCGCGACCAGCCCCTCGGCCTCGCCGGTGCGCGCGAGCCACGCCCCGAGCACCAATTCGTCGTCGAGCACGCGCTTTGCAACCGGAACAGGCACGTCGCGCAGCGCGGCGTACGCGGCGACGTCCTCCTCAATCTGTTCGTCGGACCGATCGAGAACGGTGAGTGCGCCCTGCGGCAGGCCGTGCTCGGTACATAGTTCGCGTGATCCCTCGTCGACACCCAACAGCACCGGCTCGGCGATGCCATCGCGTGCGGCCCTGATAGCTGCTTTACGCACGCGACTGTCGTGGGCTTCGGGGAGAACGATGCGCGGACTCGCCGTCCGTGCTTGTTCGCGAAGTCGTGAAAGAAGGCTCATCGGTGGTTCGAATGCGGTGACGGTCGGTGGCCGCCGCCGGCTCAGCCCTCGTAGTTGGCGTCGCCGGGCTGGCGGTACTTCTCCAGGACGCGCTCGGGATCGTCGAGCGCGTCGCGGCGGAACGGTTCGAGTAGCTCCGTCCCGTCGGTCATGATCTCGACGACGGCGGGTTCGCCCGACTGGAGCGCGTCGGTCATCGTCGACTGGATGTTGTCTGGGTCTTTGACCCGCGTGCCGTGTGCGCCCATGTCGCGGGCGATCTCGGCGAAGTCGGGGTTCTCCGGCAGGTCGGTGCCGACGAAGCGGTCGTTGTAGAACCAGTACTGGTTCTGCTTCTCGGCACCCCACTCCATGTTGTTGAACACGACCGCCACGGCCGGGATGTCCTCACGGACGGCGGTCATGACTTCGTTGAGCGACTGCATGCCCCACGCGCCGTCGCCGACGAGCGCCACTGCGGGGTCGTCGGGTCGGGCGACCTTTGCGCCGATGGCCGCGGGGTATGCGAACCCGCAGTTGCCGTAGGTACCGGCGGCGAGGAAGTTACCTGGGTTGTCGAACTCGAGGTAGGCGTTGGCCATCGAACAGGTGTTGCCGATGTCCGTCGCCACCATCGTGTTCTCGGGCAGCGCCTGTGCGACGTCCCAGAGTGCGCGCCGCGGGTGGATCGGCATCTGATCCGACTGGGACATCTCTTCGAGTTCGTCCTTCCAGTCGGCATAGGCCTGTTCGATCTCGTCGACGCGCCCCTCGTCCGCACCGGCGGACGCGTCGAGATCGCCGGCGAGGCCCCGGACGGTTTCGGCGGCGTCACCCACGAGTCCCAACTCGACGCGCGTGGTGCGGCCGATCTGGGAAGCGTCGGCGTCGATCTGGATGACGTCGGCGTCCTCGGGGAACCAGTCCATCCCGTACTGGGGGAGGAGGCCGAAGCCGCTGAGACGGCTGCCGACGGCGAGCACGCAGTCGGCCTCCGAGAGCGTCTCCATCGCGGCCTTCGAGCCGCCGTAGCCGAGCGCGCCCACGGCGAGGGGATGGCTGATCGGGAAGCTGTCGTTGTGGAGGTACGAATTGGCGACCGGCGCGTTCAGCCGCTCGGCGAGGTCGGCGACCTCGTCGATCGCGTCGGAGTAGATCGTGCCGAGGCCGGCGATGATCGCCGGGTTGTCGGCCTCCGAGAGCATAGTCGCGGCCTCGCTCACCTTCGAATCGTCGGCCGCACCGATGCTTTCCTGGCGGTACTGGTTGGGCTGGAGCACGTCGGTCTCGATCTCGCCGTAGAGCTGGTCGCGGGCGAAGTCGATCTGGGTGGGCCCCATCTCGGTCAGCGATTCGCGGTAGGCCGTCCGCACGTACTCGGCGACGCGGCTGTTGTCCTCGAGACGGCCCTGCCAGTCGACACACTCGTCGAAGATCGACATGGTGTCGGCCTCCTGGAACCCATCAGTTCCTATCGAACCGGTGGTGGCCGTCGGCGAGAGCATGATCACCGGCGAGTGGTTGAGCTGGGCGGCCTTGATCCCGGTGACCATGTTGGTGACGCCGGGACCGTTCTGGGCGACGCAGATACCCGGTTCGCGGCCACAGAGCGCTTCGGCGTAGCCGTCGGCCATGTGGGCGGCGTTCTGTTCGTGGCGCACGGGCAGGTAGCGGATCCCCGCCTGCGGCATGATGTCGAGGAAGTCCATGAACGCCGAGCCGACGATGCCGAACATCACGTCGGCGTCCTCGGCGACGAACTGTTCGAGCAGCGCCTCGCTCGGCGACATCGTCTCACCCTCGTGGAGCGGTGCGTCCTCGGTCGGTGGTGGTGCTTGCTGTCGTGACATTCCGTTCGACCCACTTGGATCCATACCACGGAATGACTTATAACTTCCGTCTCAAACAGATTTGTGGGATGAAACTACAACAACACGAACGAAATTGAATAGAGAAACACGCTTCCCGCAGGAAGTTGATTTTCCGCCATGACGATTTCAGCCGCTCGGTCGTCGCCACCGACGGCCATCGATCGCCGATCGGAGTCGGCGCTCGTCGATGATCCGGAACTCGAAAACGAGAGGAAGTGAGGCGAGGAGAACGAGATGAGACCGAATATTTGTCAGGGTAGTTCGCTCGCACGCGAATCACGCGACGTGGCTATTTTCGCGCCGTCCGTCGTCGCTTCGATGGGTTCGTCTTGGCGCTTCGAGCGATGGGGAGAGAAGATTCGGCGCAGTCGCGACGCTACTGCTGATCGAGATACGCGAGCACGCCGCGGACGTTCAGCCGCTCCTCGGCGCTGGCCTTCCGCTCGGACCACGCCTCGGCCATGTCGCTGCGCTCGACGAACCGCTCGATGACCGCCTCGTCGTCACCCAACTCGGCGCGTGCGCTCTCGATGTCCGCGACCCACTCCTCCAGAATCCGTTCGTACTCGTCCATCAGCGCTTCGTCGTACTCCCGGGGGCCGAAGTGGCCGAAACACAGGACATCGGGATCGATCTCGCGGATCGTTTCGACGTCGGCGAGACAGGCCTCCAGATCGAAGTTCGATGGCGGCGACGTCTGACGGATCGTCTCGATGCTTGGGATCCAGATGCCGGCCGCGTCGCCGGTGAACAGGGCGTCGTTTTCGCGGTCGTGGAACATCACCTGGTGCGGAGCGTGGCCCGGCGCGTGGTGGACGGCGAGCGTGTGGTTCCCGCAGTCGATCTCGTCGCCGTCCGAGAGCCCCTCGATGCGGTCCTCGGGCACGGGTTTCGGCTCGGCGTAATACTCCCACTGGCTCTCGACGGCGGCCTTGGTCCCCGCGACGAGGCGCTCGGGATCGATCAGGTGAGGAACGCCGATCTCGTGGGTCAGGACGGTGGCGTTCGGGCAGGCGTCGGCGAGATAGCCCGTCCCGCCAGCGTGATCGAGATGTGCGTGGGTCGGCAGGATGTACGAGAGTTCATCCCGAGCGATGCCAACCTCGTCGAGCGCGTCGAGGATGTTCTCGTAGCGGGTGCCGATGCCGGTGTCGATCAGCGCGGGGCGGTCGGCGTCGAGGATGTAGACCGCGCCGTACTCCGCGGTGTCGTACATCCCGGTATCGACGTAGTGGAGCTCCGAACAGCCATCGACGGTGAACACGTCCCCGATTGCCATGTCTCCGGAAACGCCCAGCGCCGTGAAAAACCTCCCGTCGAACAATAGGATTTTGTCACACGGCATGCAATCGCCGAGAAATGCTCGACAGACAGTATCTCCGCGAGCACACCGACGAGGTGCGCGCGGCTCTCGACGCCCGCGGGGCCGACGTGGATCTCGATCACGTGCTCGACATCGACGACCGGTGGCGCGAGGCGAAGAATCGCGGCGACGAACTCCGTCACGAGCGCAACGAGGTCTCGAACCGTATCGGCGAACTCAAACAGGCCGGCGAGGACGAGGAAGCCGAGGAGGCCATCGCGCGCTCGCAAGACCTCAAGGAGGACATCGACGAGATCGAAGAGCGCGCCGACGATCTCGAAACACGACTGAACGAGGCGCTGCTCGAAATCCCGAACGTTCCCCAGGAGGGCGTGCCCGAGGGCGCGGACGAGTCGGACAACGTCGAGGTCCGCCGCGAGGGGTTCGACGACCTGCGCGAGCTGCCCGACGAGGTGACGCCCCACTACGATCTGGGCGAGGAGATGGAGATCCTCGACTTCGAGCGCGGCGCGAAGACCACGGGTGCGGGCTTCTACTTCCTCAAGGGCGACGGCGCGCGGCTCGAACACGCGCTCATCCAGTTCATGCTCGATCTGCACCGCGAGCAGGAGTACGTCGACGTCTTCCCGCCGGTGCCGGTCACGAGCAGATCGATGACCGGCACGGGTCAGTTACCGAAGTTCGCCGACGACGCCTACCGGGTCGGCGGGAGCGAACACGAGGCCTACGACGACGACGATCTCTGGCTCTGTCCCACCGCCGAAGTGCCGGTGACGAACATGTATCGCGAGGAGATCCTGCTCGACGACGATCTCCCGATCAAACACCAGGCCTACACGCCGAACTTCCGGCGCGAGGCAGGCGAACACGGCACCGAGACCCGCGGGATCGTCCGGGTCCACCAGTTCAACAAGGTCGAACTCGTGAACTTCGTCCGGCCCGAGGAGAGCGACGAGCGTCTAGAGGGGTTGCTCGCCGAGGCCGAGGAGACGCTCCGCCGACTCGACCTTCCCTATCGCGTGCTCGATCTCTGTACCGGCGATCTCACCTTCGCCTCGGCGCGGACCTACGACCTGGAGGTCTGGGCTCCCGGTGACGACATGGAAGAGGGTCCCGAGGCGGGCGGTCGCTGGCTCGAAGTCTCCTCGGCTTCGAACTTCGAGGCGTTCCAGGCCCGCCGGGCCGGGCTCAGATACCGTCCCGAGCGCCACGAGTCGGCCGACTATCTCCACACGCTGAACGCCTCGGGCACCGCCATCGGGCGCGTGATGGTCGCCATCCTCGAATACTACCAGAACCCGGACGGCACCGTCGAAATCCCGGAACCGCTCCGACCGTACATGGGCGGCCAGGAGCGCATCGAGGGCCACGAGCCGGTTGGCGAGAGCGCGGTCGGCGCGGGCCGCAAGGAATAGTCAGTCGGTGTAGGTCTCGATGCGCGCGATCGCCCCGTCGTCGATCGTGTGGACGTCGACGAACCCGAACAGGCGATCGCCGTCTTCGTCGAGCAGGCGGCCGCGGGCGGCGATCTCGTCGCCGTCGTCGTAGAGTCTATCGAGCTCGTGGCTCGTCTCGGTTCGCGGACGGTCGTCGCGCATGAACGCGACGAACGTCTCCTGGCCTTCGAACGTCCGGTCGGGGCGCTCGTGGACGAAGTCGGGCGCGAGGAGTTCCTCGAGCTCGTCGTAGCGCTTCTCGTCGATCGAGCGGTAGTACGACCGGACGGTGCGGGCGCTCATGGGCTCGTTGCGGCGGCGACCGGAAAGAGCCTGCCGGCTCATGTGCAGCCCGAGAGCTTTTGTCGGCCACGTGACTCCCGTGGATATGAGTGATTCCGGCCCGGATGGCGACGATGGCCGGCTGCGCTCGTGGCTGTTGCTCACCGCCAACCGCGCCGTCGTCGCCGCGCTGCTGACCGGCGGGCTGTTCGTCGCGCTCCTCGCCGTCGGCGCGGTCAACACGATCCCGTTGCGCACGCTGATCCGGCAGGGAACGCACGTCGAGCGGCTGTTCCAGTCGTTCGTCATGTCGCTGGTCACCGGGATCACGCTCGTCGTCACGCTCAATCAGCTCGTCCTCTCGCGCGAGCTCGGCCCGCTCGGCGAGCAGCGCGACCGGATGGCCGGTGCGGTCGATTTCCGTCAGGACATCGAGTCGTTCACCGGCTCGGTCGCACCGGCCGACCCCGCCTCGTTCATGCGGACGTTCATGCAACTGAGCGAGGATCGCGCGTCGTCGCTCGAAGCGGCGGTCGCCGACAACGAGGACGACGCCGTGCGCGAGGGCGTGACCGATCTCACCGAGCGCATGGGCGAGCACGCGGCCACGATCGGCGATCGACTCTCAGACGCCGATTTCGGCGATTTCGACGTCATCGGCACCGTTTTGAACTACGATTACTCCTGGAACATCTACGCGACGCGGCGGGTCAGGTCGGCCTACGCCGACTCGCTCGACGAGACCGAACACGAGGCCTTCGAGGAGCTACTCGACGTGCTCTTCCTGTTCGGCCCGGCGCGCGAACACTTCAAGACGCTCTACTTCCGGCGGGAGCTGGTCGACCTCTCGCGTGACATCCTGTACACCGGCGTGCCGGCCCTCGCCGTCTCGATCGCGGGACTGCTCTATTTGAACCCGAACTCGGTTATCGGCTCGACGCTCGGCATCGAGAACGTCGTCTTCGTCGTCAGCGCGGCCGCCGCGGTCGCCTCGGCCCCGTTTTTCGTGCTCGTGGCCTACATCATCCGTCTCGGAACGATCGCCCAGCGAACGCTCGCCATCGGCCCGTTCGTCCTCCGCGATTCGCAGCGCTCGCTCAATCTCGAAATGGAGGACGACCGATGAGTGATTCCGGCGCCCACGCACGCCCGACCCGCCGCCGCTTTCTCGCGCTCGTCGGCGCGGGCGTTCCCGCCGCTCTCGCCGGCTGTAGCGACCGGCCCGACACCGCCGACTACGACGCCGGCCGAACGGTCGATCCGTCCGCGGCCAACGAATCGAACGCCAGCGCGGCAGCTGCCGCCGCGGCACGTGCCGAGCGTGTCGGCAGCGACTACGCCGTCCCGCTCGACGTGCTCGCCCTCCGAAGCCACGAACTCGACGTCAAGGACGACTACCGCGGCGTCGTGATCCAGGGCACCGTCGAGAACACCAGCCAGCAGCGCGTCGAGCTGGTCGAGGTCCGCACGCGTGTCTACAACGACGACGGCGAGCAGCTCGGGCGCTATCTCGACAGCACGCACGACCTCGCGGCCGGCGCGACTTGGAGTTTCGACGTCATCGTGCTCGAAAAACCGGACGACGTCGGCTCGTACGAGATCGCCGTGCTCGGCTCGCTCGCCTGATTACGGGACGATCTGCTCGCCGTCCTCGTGGATCGTGATGGCGTCGACGGGACAGACACGGGCGGCGAACTTCGCGTCCAGCTCGGCATCCTCGGGCACCTCGCGGACGAATTTTTC
Source organism: Halococcus thailandensis JCM 13552 (assembly GCF_000336715.1). Lineage (GTDB taxonomy): Archaea > Halobacteriota > Halobacteria > Halobacteriales > Halococcaceae > Halococcus > Halococcus thailandensis. Next base: position 42,186 of record NZ_AOMF01000150.1, on the reverse strand, counting down.
GGGCTCTTCTTCCTCGCCATCGACCAGGATCGCCTTGCCGGCGTCCTCGTCGCGCTCGAACCCCTCCCACTCGGCGACGCACTGGAACATACCGATACAGGTCTCGCGATCGAATTCGACTCGCATGCGCTCGCTTCCCCCGGCGCGACCATATGGCTGACGGCTACTCCGACGGTTTAAACGGTGAGCGGCACACAGAAAGGGGTAATGAACGTCTCGGAGCTGTCGGCGGTCCCGGAGTGGCTGCCCGAGCATCTGGGCGGGGAGGGGATCGAGGAGCTCTACCCGCCTCAGGCGGAGGCCGTCGAAGCGGGCGTTACCGAGGGCGAGAGTCTGGTCGCGAGCGTCCCCACGGCGTCGGGAAAGACACTGATCGCCGAACTCGCCATGACCGCAAGCGTCGCCCGCGGCGGCAAAGCGCTCTACATCGTCCCGCTGCGCGCGCTCGCCGGCGAGAAACGCGCCGAGTTCGAGACCTTCGAGCAGTACGGCCTCACCGTCGGCGTCTCCACCGGCAACTACGATTCGGACGGCGAGTGGCTCGCGACCTGTGACATCATCGTCGCGACCAGCGAGAAGGTCGATTCACTCGTCCGCAACGACGCACCCTGGATCGATCAGTTGAGCTGTGTGGTCGCCGACGAGGTCCATCTCGTCGACGACGGTCATCGCGGTCCCACGCTGGAGGTCACGCTCGCGAAACTCCGCCAGCGAAATCCCGGCCTGCAGACCGTCGCGCTCTCGGCGACGATCGGCAACCCCGAGATCCTCGCCGACTGGCTCGACGCCGAACTCGTCGACTCGACCTGGCGACCGATCGATCTCAAGAAGGGCGTCCACTTCGGCCAGGCGATCCATCTGGAAGACGGTGAACAGCACGAACTCGGTGTCAGGGACGGCGAGAAGCCGACTGCCGCCATCGTGCGCGACACGCTCGCCGACGAGGGATCGACGCTCGTGTTCGTCAACTCACGGCGCAACGCCGAGGCCGAGGCCCGTCGGCTCACGAGCACGGTCGAGGGGGCGCTCACGGCCGACGAGCGCGACCGACTCGCCGATATCGCCGCCGAGATCCGCGACGTGAGCGACACCGAGACGAGTGCCGATCTGGCCGACGCGGTGGAGGAGGGGGCGGCGTTCCACCACGCCGGGCTCGCCTCGGATCACCGCGAACTCGTCGAGGAGGCCTTTCGCGATCGCCTGCTCAAGGTGGTGTCGGCGACGCCGACGCTCGCGGCCGGCGTCAACACGCCGAGTCGCCGGGTCGTCGTCCGCGACTGGCGGCGCTACTCGGGCGAGGCCGGCGGGATGGAGCCGCTCTCCGTTCTCGAAGTCCACCAGATGTGTGGGCGGGCGGGCCGGCCGGGCCTCGACCCCTACGGCGAGTCGCTGCTGCTCGCAAAGAGCCACGACGAACTCGACGAACTGTTCGACCGCTATATCTGGACCGAACCGGAACCCGTCCGCTCGAAACTCGCCGCCGAACCCGCCCTCCGCACCCATCTGCTCGCCACCGTCGCCTCCGGGTTCGCCGGCTCGCGCTCGGGACTGCTCGAATTTCTCGATCGGACGCTCTACGCGACCCAGACCGACGAGGGCGGTCGTCTCGAACGCGTCATGGACTCGATGCTCGACTATCTCGTCGCCAACGATTTCCTCGAACGCGACGGCGACGATCTGACGGCGACCTCGCTCGGTCACACCGTCTCGCGGCTCTATCTCGACCCGATGAGCGCCGCCGAGATCGTCGACGGTCTCGAGAGCGCCGACGAGCGCCCGACCGCCCTCGGACTCTTCCACCTCGTGAGCCGCACGCCCGACATGTACGAGCTCTACCTGCGCTCGGGCGATCGCGAGGAATACACCATGATTGCCCACGAGCACGAGACCGAATTCTTGGGCAGCGTGCCGAGCGAGTTCGAGGAGCGCTGGGACGACTGGCTCTCGGCGCTCAAGACCGCCAGCATGCTCGACGACTGGGCGAGCGAACTCGACGAGAGTACGATCACCGATCGTTACGGCATCGGCCCGGGCGATCTCCGCGGGAAAGTCGACACCGCCGAGTGGCTGCTGTCGGCCGCCGAGCGCCTCGCGGGCGAACTCGGACTGGAGTGGGCACCGGCAGTCAGGGAGGCCAGAACGCGCGTCGCCCACGGCATCCGTACGGAGCTCATCGATCTCGCGGGCGTGCGCGGCGTCGGTCGCAAGCGCGCCCGTCGGCTGTTCGAGACCGGAATCGAAACCCGTGCCGACCTCAGAAACGCCGAGAAATCGGTGGTGCTGGGTGCACTACGTGGACGGACGAAGACCGCCGAGAACGTCCTGGAGAACGTCGGGCGGAGCGATCCCTCGATGGACGGGGTCGAACCGGCGGGATCGGTCGCGGTCGTCGGCGACGAGTCGGACGAGAACGACCAGTCGAGCCTCGGTGAGTTCTGATGGTCGGCACCCGGAGGCGACTCTGATGGAACTCGTCGAAGGGCGGGCGACGATCGAGGACGTCGACGAGTTCGTCGCCCGGCTCGGCACGATCGGTGACGAACACGACTGTACGGTACAGGCGTTCGACGCGCGCTATATCGTTTCACGAACCCATCTCGACCGTGCACTCTCGCTCGCCGATCGAGCGCGCGAGCGCGGCGAGGCGATCGCACGCGAGCGCGCGGTCGAGATCCTCCTCTACACCGCCGGTCGCCGTCAGATACAGCAGGCGCTCGAACTCGGTGTGGGCGAGGGCGACCAGCCGGTCGTCGTGCTCGTCACGGCCGAGGAAGGTGGCGACGAACGAGCAGCGGCGGACGAGATCGAACCGCTGCTCGACGCCGCGGACACTCTCGGTGATTTCGACGAGCAGCGCGTCCGCGAGTTTTTCGACATCAGCAAGCGGGAACTCGCGGCGACGGACGCGGCTCTCGCTGATCTCGTCCACGAGCGAGTCGCATTGCTCGACGTCGAGAAGTGATCGTTACGGCGCGAGGCGCTCTTCTCCCCCGCACCGTCGCGAGAACATCCTGCTACTGAGACGCCGAAAGAGTCGATTCAGTGGACGGAGACGTCGGAAACGACGTTGAGCAGATAGACGCCCCCGATGATGAGTGCGATCCCGATCGCCCCGGCCGGATCGATCCGTTGGTCGAGGAACAGCGTTCCGATGACCGTGATGAGAACGATCGCGACCGCCGACCAGGTCGCGTACACCGGTCCGATCGGCAACTGATCCAGGATCAGGCTGAGGAGGTAGAACGACGTCAGATAGCCAGCGATCAGCACGCCGGTCGGGAGGAGGTTCGAGAACCCGTCGGCGTATTGCAGCGCAGTCGTTCCGATGACCTCGGAGACGATCGCCGCGGCAAGCAGTACGTAGGGGTTCATCAGTGTATCTGAAGCCACCGTGTGTATAGTTCGATCGAAAAAGTGTGAGATCAATCGGTGCGACACTTTCCAAAACGATCCCGTTCCCCCGCGGCGTGACCCGATAGCGTATCATGTGGGTGTGTATCGTGATTGGTGCGAACGCTCATACCCTCGCTCGTCCGAGAGGTAGGTATGAACGAGGGGCTGGTCGGCGTGGAGTCGAAGCGAATCGAGATCGACGTCGGCGACGAATCGGTCGGGATCCGGTATCTCGCGGCCGGCGAGGGAGAGTGTGTAATCCTGCTCCACGGCATCGGTCTCGACGCAGCGAGCGTCTCGTGGAAGCACACGCTCCCGACGCTCGCCGAAGACCACCGCGTGATCGCGCCCGATTTCCCGGGCCACGGCGAGAGCGACGGGGCCAGCGAGTACACGATGGAGTCCTATCGCGCCGTGCTCGCCGGACTGTTCGACGCGCTCGATATCGAGCGCGCGAGCCTGGTCGGGATCTCGATGGGTGGGGCGGTCGCGCTCGGGCACGCGCTCGATCACCAGGAACGGATCGAGCGGCTCGTCCTCGCCGATAGCTATGGACTGGGCCGTGACGCAGCGTGGCGACCCGGCGGGGCGGCGCTGCTCAACACGCCGGGGATCGACGGCTGGCTGGGCGCTGGCCTGGCGAATCCGGCGCTGGTCGCGAGCAGTCTCGCCGGGTTGACGGTCACTCCCTCCGCGGAGTTCGTCGCCGACGTCGAGCGGGCGGTCGAGCCATCGGCAGCCAGCGCGCTCGCGGCGTGGCAACGCGACGAGTTCCGCGCCTGTGGCCTGCGAACGTGCTATCTCGATCGCCTCGACGAACTGGACGTGCCGACGCTGTTGATCCACGGGCGCGAGGACCCGATCTTCCCGATCGCGTGGTCCGAGCGGGCCGCCGAACGCATCCCGAACGGCGAGTTCGTCCCGTTCGAGCGGTGTGGCCACTGGCCGCCGCGGGAGCGCTCCGAGAAGTTCGATCGCGTCGTCGGCGACTTCCTCTAGGGTTCGTCGAGCATGACGACCGCCTCGCCGTCGATGGCCGTCTCGTCGCCGCTCGTCACCGTGGTCCGGAGCCGGTAGCGGCTCTCGCCGAGGTCCTCGACGATCTCGCACTCGGCGGTCACGCGATCGCCGATGGCGACCGGGTTGTGGAACTCCTCGTCCTGGGAGAGATAGATGACGAGCCCGGGCAGGCGCGCGAGCGCGGCGCTGATGAGGCCGGAGACGAGCGTGCCGTGGACGATGCGCTCGCCGAACATCGTGCTTTCGGCGTACTCGTCGTCGAGGTGGAGTGGGTTCGTGTCGCCGCTGGCCGCTGCGAACGCGCGCACGTCGTCGTCGGTGAGCCGTTTCGAGAACGTGACCTTGTCGCCGACCGCGAGCGCGTCGCGGCGCTCCTCGGTGAGTTCGACGGTCCACTCCGGTCGCTCTTCGCCGGCATCGACGTCCCCGTCGGTGTCGACGCCGAAGGCGGCGAGCGTGGCGCGGTTGGCTGCGAGGACGCTGTCGAGGAAGTACGTTGAGTTGCGAACCCACGCGTCGGTCAGCGTGGAGGGGCTCGATTCTGAACTCATGGGGCTGTCCGGGCTACGGGACCGACGTACATAAGCGATTCCGACTCCCATGCAGGTGCTTTTTGTACGCTTCGAGCGTCGATTCGGTGGATTTCGGCGAAAGCGCTCGTGAAGACAGCTTTCGACCACCGATTCTCGAACCGCTCTCTGCCACTCGATGGGTTTCAATGGCATTCGGCGCAACGCTTATCCACTCAGGGGAGCTACGGGAGAGCGAGCGATGACCGACGAAGACGACGCGACGTGGCCGCCGGCGCTGTGGGCACAGCAGTTCCAAGAGGCGAGCGAACAGGCCGTCGAGCAGCAGACGGAGTTCGCCAAGCAGCTGATGAACGTCGGCGGGTCGGGGCCGAGCAGTCTGTCGGAGATCGCCGCCACGAGCATGGGGACGGCGACGTTCAAGACGCGCGTCCAGAGCGGCGGGCGCATCTCGATCCCCGACGCCGAGCGCGAGGCGCTCGACATCGAGGAGGGGGATATCGTCCAGACGGTCGTCGTCCCGGTCAAGCGAAACAGGGAGGATTCATGAACCAGTACACCACACCGATCGAAGCGACGTTCGCGATGCAGCGCACAGTTCTGGAGCAGAGCCAGCGGGCCGTCGAGCAGGGGTTCGATCTCCAGCGAAACGCCGGCGAGATGCTGCTCTCGAGCATCGAGAGCCAGGAGACGTTCCAGCGTCAGGGCGTCGAAGCCGCCGAAACCGCTGCCGAGAGCTACTTCGAGGCGATGGAGACCGCGACGCCCGCCGGCACGAACGTCCGTGCGTTCCGCGACAACGCCGACGAGGGGTTCGACCGGCTGAAGGAGCTCCACGCCGAGAGCTTCGACCAGCTCGAAGCGTCCGTCGAGGAGGCGCTCGACGGTCACGACGAACTCACCGAGGAGTCGGTCGCGGCGATGGACGAGGGCGTCGACGAACTGTTCGCGGCACACGAACAGCTCCAGGAGGGGACGGTCGAACTGGTCGAGCAGGCCGCGACGCGCAACGAGGAGTTCGCCGAGCGCTTCGGCAGCCAGCTCGACGAGCAGGTCGAGCGCATGGCCGACATCCAGGAGCAGTTCGAGGCCCAGTCCGATCGCCAGCTGGAGCAGGCCTCGGAGTTTCAGGAGCAGCTCCAGTCACAGGTCGAGCAGTTCCAGGAACAGCTCGAAGCGCAGGCCGAGCAGTTCGAGACGCAGGTCTCGGCCTGAGCGGACATAGATTTTTCAGACAACCACACCAATGAGCAGTATGAGCGACACCGATCCCGAGGAGGTTCAGGAGCGCTGGACGACGATGATGAACGACATGAACGACGCGGTCGCCGAATCGTTCGAGCAGAACATGGAGGCCCAGGCCGCGTTCATGGAGTCGTGGATGGGCGCGTTCGAGGACTCGACGCCCGATTCCGACACCGTCGAGGACGGAATGGCGGGCTACGGCCGTGCCTACGAGGTCTGGCTCGAGGCCGCCGAACGGATGAACTCGCGCATCGCCGACGCCGCCGAGGGCGAGGACGTCGCGGTGAGCGAGTTCCGCGACATCTGGCTCCAGAGCGCCAACGAGGCGTTCTCCGAGGTGATGGGGACGACGGCCTTCGCCGCCGGCACGGGCGAACTGGTCGGCGACATGCTGGAGCTCCAGCAGGAAGTCGACGAGATGAGCCAGGACACCCTCGAAAGCCTCGGCTTCGCCACCCGTGACGACGTCGACGAGGTGGCCGAGCGGCTGATCGAGCTCGAACGCCGCCAGCACGAGGTCTCACAGAAACTCGACCGGCTGCTGGAGGAGTAGATGAGCGAGCGCCCTTCGGCCTTCGACCCGTTCTCGCTGAGCCTCGACGCCCAGCGCCAGAGCTTCGAGGCCGCCGCCGACGCGATCGAGAAGACCGAGATCGCCCCCGAACAGCTCGCACAGATGGCTTCCGTCGAGGTCGGCCAGACCGACAGCGAGGTCGTCTACACCGAGAACAAGCTCGAACTGCTGCACTACGAACCACGGACGGACGAACAGCACGACGTTCCGATCCTGGTCATCTACGCGCTGATCAACAAACCGTTCATCCTCGATCTCCAGCCCGATCGGTCGGTGATCCGGCGGCTGCTGGAGGCGGGCTTCGACGTCTACATGATCGACTGGAACGAGCCCTCACGGCTCGATCAGCATCTCACGCTCGAGGACTACGTGACCCGCTACATCGACAACTGCGTCGACGTCGTGCGCGAGCAGTCGGGTCAGGACGCGATCAACGTCCTCGGCTACTGCATGGGCGGGACGATGTCGGCGATGTACGCCGCACTCAACCCCGAGAAGGTGCGGAACCTCGGTCTGATGGCTGCGGGGCTCTGCTTCGACGACACGGGTGGCGTGCTCGAACTCTGGGGTGACGACCAGTACTTCGATCCGGACGAACTCAAAGACGCCTACGGCAACGCGCCAGCGGAGATGCTCGACGTGGGGTTCGCGCTGATGGATCCCGTCTCCAACTACGTCTCGAAGTACGTCCGCCTCTACGACAACCTCGAAAACGACGACTTCATCGAGAACTTCGGGCGGATGGAGCGCTGGCTCTCGGAGGGGATCGACGTCGCCGGCGACACGTTCGCCCAGTTCGTCACGGAGATCTACCAGGAGAACAAGCTCTACAACAACGAGCTCTCCCTGGGTGATCAGCACGTGGACATCGGGAACATCGACATGCCCGTTCTCCAGATCACCGGCGAGTACGATCACCTGATCCCCTCGGAGACGAGCATCCCGTTCAACGACGTGATCGGCAGCGACGACACCGAGGTCATCGAATATTCGACGGGTCATATCGGTCTCTCGGTCTCGGGCAGCTCCCACGAGAACGTCTGGCCCGAGGTCTGCGAGTGGTACGAGGAGCGCTCGCAGCTCGACGACGCCGAAGAAATCGAGATCGACGACGCGAGCGCCGCGGCCGACGAGGCGGTCGATACGCAGGAGCCGACCAGTACCCACGACGACACCGACGAAACGACCGACGGCTCCGAGAGCGCCGACGACGTCGAGAGCGTCTCGGGCATCGGGGCGACCTACGCCGACCGACTGCGCGAGGCGGGGATCGAGACGACCACCGATCTGGCGGCCGCCGACGCCGGGACGGTGGCCGACGCCGCCGAGATCCCCGAGAGCCGTGCCGAGGAGTGGCTCTCGCAGCTCTCCGAGTAGCTCCAACCATATAAGAAAATTTTCATAATATAGACAACTATAAACGCGTCCGTATCGTTGAGGAGTGTACTGCCCTGCCGTGCGGGGGTGGGGGTGAGTTATCATGAAAGTCGGCGTAGAATGCGAATACTGGGTAGTCGACGAAACGGGCGCGCTCCGCGACGGGCGCGAACTGGTCACGGCACACGAGTGCGTCGAACCCGAGTTCGTCGCCGCGATGATCGAGGTCAAGACGCCGCCGGTCGCGAGCGAGCGCGAACTCCGCGAGACGCTGCAGTCGACGCTCCGGACGGTGCTCGCCGCGGCCGACACAGAGGGGTTACGCCTCGTCCCGCTCGGAACGCCGCTCGCCGAGGGTATCTCGCCGATCGTGAGCGATCGCGGGCGACTCCTCGAACGGATCTACGGCGACGGACTGACGCCCGCGACACAGTGTGCTGGAACGCATATCCACTTCGATGCCGGCAACGTCATGCGCCAGGTGAACCTCCTTACGGCGCTCGATCCCGCGCTCGCACTCGTGAGCTCGTCGCCGTACTACGTCGGTGAGGGCGGTCTGTCAGCCTCGCGCCCGCACGCCTATCGGACGCTGTGTGGCCCGGAGTTCGTCCGGTTTCGCGACCTCTGGGAGTACACGAGCGACGCTGGCGCGTGGGACGAGCATCTCGACGCCGCCTACGAGTCGTTCCGTGCGATCGCGCTCGATCGGGGCGTCACGGCCAGTGAGTTCGCGACCCACTTCCGATCCGACGACGTCATCGCGTCGCCGATCCGTGTGCGACGGGATTTCCCGACCGTCGAGTGGCGGACGCCCGACACGGCACTGCCTTCGCAGATCGCCACGCTGACCGACGACGTCGCGCGGCTCGTGGCCCAGACTGGGACGAAGCCGGTCGAGATTGGCGAGCCGGGGGTCGGTTCACACCGCATCCGCGTGCCGCCGTTCGAGGATCTCACGCGGCTCACGACGGCGGCGATGACGGACGGGCTCGCCTCGCGAGCGGTGTGGTCGTATCTCGAACGGCTGTCGATCGATCCGCGGAACTACCGCCCGATCGCGGCGGAGATCGGCAGTCACGCGCGCATCTCGGAGGCCGACGCGAGGCGGCTCCGGCTCGAATACGCCGACCGACTCGAGGAGGACGTGCGGACGCTCCTGGATGGGGTGAGCGCACGCCAGCGCCCCTTCTCGGACGCGAGGGGTGTCTCGGGGGCCATCGCGACCGGAACGGTTCACGGTGAGTTCCGGGATCTCCTGTAACGATCGCGACTCGTCCGCGTCGCCTGTTCTCGGTCCGTTGCAGCGGCCGAAGCCATCGAATCACAACGTACAATAGTCGAGAGTTCCATGGTTTTTATAGAATGCAGCGGCCCCGGATCGCGCTTCTCAACGCCTCACAGGAGCCCTCCACGGTCCGAAACTTCCGCCGCGAACTCGACGCCGATCTCGTCGAGTTCGCCGTCCGCGAGGAGCTCCCCGAAACGTTCGCCTTCGACGCCGCGGTCGTCACCGGTTCGCGCGCGTCGGTCTACTGGGACGAGCCCTGGATCGACGCGCTGGTCGAGTGGGTCGACGAGGCCACCGACCGCGAACTCCCCCTTCTCGGCGTCTGTTTCGGCCACCAGGTGCTCGCCGAGGCGCTCGGCGGAACGGTCGAGGACATGGGCGAGTACGAGATCGGCTATCGCGAGGTCGAGGGCGACGGACTGCTGTTCGACGACACGGTGATGGCCTTCACGACTCACTCCGATGTCGTGACTGAGCTCCCGCCCGGTGCCGAGCGAACCGCCGAGAACGACTACGGCATCCACGGCTTCCGCGCCGGGAACGCCTTCGGCGTGCAGTTCCACCCCGAGTACGACATGGCAACCGCACGGACCGTCACGCGGGGCAAGGAACTCCCTGACGAGCGCATCGAGCGCGTCCTCGACGGGATCACCGAAGAGAACTACGCGGCGGCCTGCGAGGCGAAGTCGCTGTTCGAGAACTTCACCGACTACGTTCGCGGGGTCGACCGACCCGAGAGTCGCGTCGCGTAACGGATCGTTACTGATCGGCGCGCCCGAACAGGTGGGTCGTCTCGACCTCCGCCGCGATCTCGCCGAGCAGCGCGGTCGCGTCGGAGTACTGGAGGATTTTCCCCATGTCACCTTCGACCTCCAGATCACCGCTCATCGCCGACGGGATCGGCTCGCGATCGCCATCGACGAGCGCCGACCAGGTTTCGTGTGTGCCGCGCAGCCTGAATCCGACGTCGCGCTCGGCGGGATCCTCGACGACCGCGACCTCCTCACAGCCGCCGTCCTTCAGCCCGATGAACGCGTAGACGGTGCCGTCGACGATGTGTTCGTCGAGCTGTCGCAGGAGATCACGGCTCTTCTCCGGGAGTTCCGCCCTGACTTCCTCGTCGATCAGTTCGTTCGCCGTGTCGAGCGGGATGTCCGCGAGTTGGTCGCGCAACTCGTCGGGGAGGCCGGCCATCGCCTCGTCGGGGAGATCGCCGAGCGTCGTCTCCGCGACGGGAACGTCGGTGATGACGAAGTAGATGTCACCGTTGAAATCGACGCCCCAGCCGGCCCCCGCCTCGTCGAGTGCCTCGCTGTCGTCGAGCCGATCCTTGTACGCCGCCAGCCATTGCTCGGTCGGATAGAGCGCCATTCGTTTCGTCGGAACACGGAGGCGGGCAAAACGGTTGCGCGTCGGATACGGGGGAATTTATCAGGGTCTGCCGTGTAGGTCTTCCATGCTCGACTACGTGGGGTTGGAAGCCGATCTCGGTCAGGAGGAGCGGATGATCCGCGATACGGCCCGGGAGTTCGTCGACGAGAACGTCGCTCCCGACATCGGGTCGCACTTCGAGAACGGCACCTTCCCCGAGGAGCTCATCACCGAGATGGGCGAGCTGGGATTCTACGCGCCGAATCTGGAAGGATACGGCCTCCCTGGAGTCTCCGAGACGGCCTACGGACTCCTGATGCAGGAGCTCGAAGCGGGCGACTCGGGCATTCGCTCGATGGCGAGCGTCCAGGGCGCATTGGTGATGTACCCCATCCACGCCTTCGGCTCCGAGGAACAGAAGGAACGGTGGCTGCCCGATCTCGCGAACGGCGAGAAGATCGGCTGTTTCGGGTTGACCGAACCCGAACACGGCTCGAACCCCGCGGGGATGGAAACCCGCGCCGAGCGTGCCAGCGGGCACGCAGGCGACGAGTACGTTCTCTCGGGCTCGAAGACCTGGATCACGAACTCGCCGATCGCCGACGTCGCCGTCGTCTGGGCGCGCGACACGTCGGCCGAGGGGTCGCCCGTGCGGGGTTTTCTGGTCGAGACGGACAAGGAGGGCGTGAGCACGAACGAGATCGACGAGAAGCTCTCGATGCGTGCTTCGGTTACGGGCGAGATCGGGCTGTCGAACGTCCGGGTGCCCGAATCGGCGGTGCTGCCGGGTGTCGAAGGGATGAAAGGCCCCCTCTCGTGTCTCACGCAGGCCAGATACGGTATCACCTGGGGTGCGGCCGGTGCGGCGCGCGACTGTTTCGAGACGGCCCGCGACTACGCGACCGACCGCGAGCAGTTCGACACGCCGATCGCGAGCTTCCAGCTCCAGCAGGGCAAACTCGCCGAGATGGCCACCGCAATCACGACCGCACAGCTGCTCTCCCATCGGCTGGCCGATCTCAAGGAGCGCGGCGACCTCAGGCCCCAGCAGGTCTCGATGGCGAAGTACAACAACGTCAGCATGGCGCGCGACCAGGCCCGCGTGGCCCGCGAGATGCTCGGCGGCAACGGGATCACCACCGACTACTCCCCGATGCGCCATCTCGCCAACATGGAGACCGTCTACACCTACGAGGGCACCCACGACATCCACTCGTTGATCCTCGGCCAGGATCTCACCGGGTTTTCGGCGTTCGAGTAGGGTCAACCGTTAAGGGGCCCCCATTCATTTGCGATCCATGACCCGCCGTGTCTTGCTCGACACCGACACCGCCGGCGACGACACGCAGGCCGTCCTGCTCGCGGCGCTGGCCGACTCGATCGACCTCGAAGCGCTGACGATCGTCGCGGGCAACGTCCCGTTCGAGCACGAAGTCGAGAACGCCAAACACACTCTAGAACTCGCGGACGCTGCCGACGACGTCCCGGTCTACGAGGGTGCGCGCACACCGCTCGTCAAGGGGATCGAACACGCGACCCACGTCCACGGCGAGGCCGGTCTCGGCGGTGATCTCGTCGCCGACACCGATATTCCGTCGGCCGACGGCCATGCCGTCGATACGATCGTCGAGACCCTGCGCGAGTCGCCGGGCGAGGTGACGCTCGTCTGTATCGGCCCGCTCACCAACGTCGCGCTCGCGCTCCAGCGTGAACCCGACCTCGACGAGCTCGCCGACGAGATCTGGGTGATGGGTGGGGCGGTCGGCACGTTCGGCAACGACACGCCCGCCGCCGAGTTCAACTTCTGGGTCGATCCCGACGCGGCGAAGGTCGTCCTGCGCGAGTGTGACGTCACGCTCGTCGACTGGGGGCTCTGCGTTCGCGACGGAACCTTCGACGCCGACACCCTCGCGCGTCTCGACGACGGCGATACGCCGTACGCCGACTTCTTCGCCGAGATCTCGAAACGGGCCCGCGAGATGAATCGCGAGCGAACCGGCGAACCGAGCGCGACCCAGCCCGACCTGCTCACCGCCGCCTGCATGCTCCACCCCGAACTCGTCACCGACGCCGAGACGCTGTACGTGGACGTCGACGAGCGCGAGGGGATGACGCGCGGCTACAGCCTCGTCGACGTCAATGGTATCACGGACGGCGAGCCCCGAACCCGGGTCGTCCGAGAGATCGACGCCGATCTGTTCGAGCGCATCGCGAGCGACATGCTCCACCACGGCGATCCCGAGCGCTCGCTCTGACGGAAAATCGTTCGTTCCGACCTAGCCCGGTTAGCGCCGTATCGGCGCGTCGGCGCTCACGACCTTCCCCAACTGATCGCGGTGGTCGGCGACGAACCGGTAGGCGTCCTCGCGGAGCCGCTCGTAGTCGGCGAACCCGTTCAGGAACGTGAACGGTTCGGTCGGGAGTTTGCCCATGCGCAGCAGGACTTCCTCGGTGGCTTTCCCACAGGAGTAGACCGTCTCGTCGGCGATGAGGTGGACGCAGTCCTCGTACTCGTCGGGCAGGCGGTGCTGCTCGTCGGGCGTGAGTTCGGCAAACCCGACTGGTTCGAAGTCGCCGTTTCTGACGGCCCAGTCGGCACACCACGTACAGAACCCACAGTCGTCGTCGTAGACGAGTCGCGGCTGTTCGGACATACTGCTGTTTGATGCGGGCGCGCGAAAAATACCGTCGGTTCGTCGGCTCAGTGTGTGCCTTGGAGATGGACGCCGTCGTCGTCGACGGTGTCGACCATCTCGTCGCGCAGCGCGTAGGTGTCGTCGTCGGTGTCGCCGAAGCCGAGGCTCGCCTTCACTTCGTCGGTCAGTCCCGGGTCGAGATCGACGTACGCCGTGTCGTTCTCGACGTCGGCGACGGTGCCGACTTCCTCGCCGTTGACGTCGTAGACGTCCGTTCCCGGGTCGATGTCGTTGGTATCCATCATCGCGGATACAGAGAGGACGTGTGACGGGCTATCGTTTCTGCCGTCGAGTGCAAGGTCAGTCGTCGGCGATCTCGTCCCAGAAGTCGATATCGTCGTCCTCGTGGAAGAACCCCGAGAGCACGCGCTCGTCCTCGTCGCCACCGGGTGGCGTGCCGGCGTAGATTCCGAGCGCGTCCGCGTCGGGATAGCCGACGACGTCCGGTTCGTCCATCGTCGAGATCACGAGATATCGCACGGGCTCGTCGCCGTCGTTGACGACGCGATGGGCGTGCTCCGCACCGGTGGGAAGGGCGACGTACGTTCCCGCCGCGAGCTCCTCTTCCTCGTCGTCGAGGCGCAGTGTGGCAGTTCCGGAGAGCACGTACAGCGCCTCCTCGTTTCTCGTGTGGTAGTGGTAGGGCCACGCCCGCTCGCCGGCCGGCAGTTCGTAGAGGCTACAGCCGATATCGTCACCGCCGGCGGCTGCGCCGAGCTGTTTCCGACGGAATCCGGTGTCGTCGGGGCCGATCGTGCTCCAGTCGACGTCGGATTCGTTGATGGGCATCGAGCAGGTCGTGGTGGCCGGCACTGATAGTCGCTGTCCCGATCCGCCACTCTCCTCTTCTCGTCTCTATTCACCCCTTCGTTTCCTCCTCCTCCCGCCTTCCCTCCCTCTCCCTCTCCTCTCGTATATGCACCCGCGTATGCCCGGCCGAGGGGTTATGCAGCCGGTCGCCAGAGGGCAGGTATGCGACGTCGGGACGCACTCGTCACGCTCGCGGCGGTCACGACGACCGGCTGCCTCGGCGGCGTGCGCTCGACGCTGGGTCTCGACGAGGAGGAGCCGCCGAAACCCGTCGAACCCACCAAACCGCTCGGCCAGTACGACTGCCCGAAGTTCCAGAACTTCGACTTCGACGCGGTGAAACGCACGATCTGCTATCGGGAAGACGACGACGGGCCGAAGGCGATCAACTACACGACCTCTAAACGCGAGGCGCATCCGCCGCCCGATCTGATCGAGTTCACGATCGAGCGCGTCGGCTCCGGGGCGGCCTTCTACGTGATCTCGGGCGGTCTCGTGACACGGCTCACCGACGAGGGCTGGCGACTCGTCGCACCTACGAACGGATCGAGCGCCGACGAAGCCAACCCGGTCGCGCTCCGCTCGGGCGAGTCGTACACCTGGACGGTCGGGATCGGCGGGGAGAGTCCCGACGAATCGCCCGGCGACGGCCCGCTCCGCCTCGGCGACGTCGGCCCCGGTATCTACGCGTTCCGGGCGCGCGGGCGGCTCGACGACGGTATCACCGATCCACAGGACATCGACGTGGCTCACGCGATGCTGTTTGCGGTGCGAAATCCGGGCGCATGAGAATCAACGGTCCGAGCGGTCGATGTCGAGCTCGTCCTGCAGGCCGGCGAGGGCGTCGTCGTCGGCGAGTTCGCTCAGGCGTTCGCGGAGGTGTTCGCGGCAGAGGCCGACCTTCAGGGCGTCCTTCTCGACGGCGACGTCTGCCTCGCGGTCGCAGTAGTGACACTGCATCAGACGGGTTTGGAAGCGACGGGCATTGAACCCTCCGCTATCCCGCCCGCGCGCCGTCCTTTGCTTGCGATAGCCGGCTCACGGTCGCGGCACACCTTCGGGGAGCGACGCGGCCAGCCGTTCGCGGAACGCGTCGTACTCGTCCCCATCGAGGCCGGCTCGACCCAGAACGTTGTCGTGGGCGTCGCTACCGCCAGTTTCGAGCAGTCCGTGCCGTTCGATCGCGCGCGTGACGGGCGCGACGTCGACCGGTCGGTCGTAGTCGTAGTAGCGTTCGATGGCGTCGACGTGATCGGACGCCGCGAGCGCGAGTGCGGCCGCCGGATCGCCGTAGCGAAGCGGGTGTGCGAGCGAGACCACGCCACAGGCGTCGGCGAGCAGCGCCGCGCCGCGCTCGAACGTCGGGAGATCGCGCGCGACGAAACAGGGACAGTCGTTGCCGATGACCTCCGCGAACGCGCCCTCGTAGTCGTAGTCGGCGTCGCTGCGGGCGATGGCACGGGCGATGTGTGGGCGACCGATCCCTTCGGTCGGTTCGAGCGCGAGATCGCAGTCGAGGCGCTCCTCGACGCAGTCGATGATCGCTCGCCCGCGCTCGATGCGGTCGTCCTGGAGCCGATCGAGCTCTCTTCGGAGCTCCGTGGTCGGCGTCACACCGTAGCCCAGCAGGTCGACCTGGCCGCTTTCGGTCTCGACACGGAGTTCGATGCCGTGGATCGCCGTCGTGCCGTCGAGATCGTCGATCGGCGTTTCCAGATCCGGATGGAGGCGTTCGTGGTCGGTGATGGCGACCACGCCGACGTCGGCCGTCCGGGCCGCATCGGGGACGTCGGCGAGCGCCATCCGGCCGTCCGAGTTCGTCGTGTGGACGTGGAGGTCGGCAACCGGCATTGGCCGATGGAGACGGGCCGCGAATAAGTCCGTTCTGGGCGACCCCACTCCTAGATGATCTACTAGGTCACGGGGAGAATCTCCAGACAACGTTTATGAAGGTTCGTCTATCCCGATCTATCATGCAGTTCATGGCGGACGTGGACGAGCGACTCGATGCGCACAGCTACCCGATCACGACGGACGAGCTCATCACGGCCCACGGCGATCTCGAGATCCCGCTGCCGAACGGGGCGGAGACCTTCGGCGACGCGCTCTCCCGCGTGGAGCCGATGACCTTCGAGTCCGCCGAAGAGGCACGACTCACCACCTACAGCGCGATCGGCGAGGGAGCGATCGGTCGCAAGAACTACTCCGACCGCGATCCGACGGCGCTCGGCGTCGAGGGCCACGAACCGGTCTCGCTGTGAGGCGTGCGGTTGCGCGTCGTTACGGATCGATGCCGGCCGCAGTGAGATCGAGTGCCATTTCGCCGTCGCAATAGCCCGTGATGGAGCCGTCCGGCCGTGCGCGGAAGACGACCGCCGGACGGTAGCCGACGCCCGATCGCTCGCCCGTGAGGGCGGCCCATTCGTCGTCACGAAAGGAGCTACAGTCGACGAACAGCACCGTCCCGGGATGGGCGGCGAGCTGGCCATCGGTCTTCGAGAGCGCCGTCTCGCGGGCGGCCGCCGTCGGCGTGTCGGCCGCCCGACCGGTTGGACGGCTCGGTCGCGTGACCTCGACGAGCGTGCTCTCGCCATCTCTCGTCGCCCGGAAATCGAGTGCGTAGCCCGAGTCCAGCTCGATCTCCGGACGGACGGCGTAGCCGGCGTCGGCGAGCAGTTTCGCGGCGTTGAACTCGGCCATCGTCGCGCTCATGCGGGTTCGATCGAGGCGCTCGCTGGTGCCGAGTTTTGAAGCCATTGTGTAGCGATAGTCGTCGAGCACCCCCGTCGAGAGGAACCGTTCGTAGAAGCCGAGCGCCGCGTCGCGGTCGGCGTCGGGAAAGCCCGCGGCGTGATCGGCGAAGAAGGTGCGCGTACTCTCGCGGCCGTCCTTCGAGAAGAACACCGGGAGGAAGAACCACGAGAGGTGTTCGTACCGGGCGAGCCACGGGTCCTGCAGCTCCAGTTCGGCGAGCAGTTCGCGCTGTGCCCAGCGCGACACGGGGTAGGGAACCTCCGTGAAATCGTACTTCTCGGTGCGCCAGAGCGCTTCCGGGGTCTGGGTGTTGCCGAGCCAGAAGGCGTCGTCGTTCCAGACGAAGAGCGCGCGGTCGCCGTTGTCCATCTCGAGTCGGCGACCAGTGTAGCCACGCGGCGGCTTGAACCAGGGGGTCGTGAGTCGTGCGCCGATCGATGCATCGAGCGGTTCGTAGAGGTCACGACGGAGACGAGCGAGATCCCAGTGGTCGTGGGAACGACGGAAACGGAGCGGTCCGGCCACGATCCTTCGAGGCGGGCCGGGCGTTTACCCGTGTCGATCGTGCCGGTCGGTGTCGATCTGTCGGGATCCTCACCACCGATACATTCATGGTCGTGAGTGAACAACGACACAGTGTATCACTATGTCAATGGGTGCCTATGACGCGGCCGAACACCAGCGCCGCGAGGAGAAAGCCAGTGCGGTCGATGCGAGTAGCGACGACGAGCGCAGCGATTACGAGGGAACCGTCGAGTACGACGTTGCGGACGATACCGAGGATCTCCTCGCGCAGTTCCGCGAGATCAAATCGCGGTAGCGCCCGCATCGCCCTCCCCGTTGTGCCACAGCAACCACATCGAGACGCCTGTCACCACGACGACCGCCGAGACGTGTGCGAGCAACACGGCGAGGAGCACGGGATAGTCGAGCACGAACGGGACGAGCAGGAGCTGGAGCAGGCCGAACGCGATCGTCTCGACGTCGGCCTGCAGTAGCGTTCGTGCAGTCTCGTCGTCGAAGACATAGCGGTAGGAGCGCCAGACGGCCGTCACCGTCGCCCACCAGCCCGTGCCGATGCGATAGCAGACGTCCCAGAGCACCATGAGCAGGAAGTAGACGACCAGGACCGGTGGGTTCGGCCCGAGCAGGCGATCGAGAAACGGCGCGCGGCCGCTCGCGGGATTGGGCACGAACAGGTAGGTGAGCATCGCGCTGAAGGCGAGTACCGCCAGCACGACCTCCATGTTCGAGCCGAACAGTAGTCGGCGATAGGCGGTCGGCATCTCGACGCTGCGGATGCGCCGGGCGACGCGGACCATCTCGATCGAACCGATGCCGGCGACGAAGACGGCGGCGCTCCCCGCGAGCGCGACGTTCCAGAGGTCGTAGTACCAGGCGAGCACGATCACGCCCACCTCGAAGACGCCGAGCTGGATGGCGAGCGCGAGCGTCGTCGAGACCTCGATGCCGGGGAGCGCGCCGACGATACTCTCGTAGGTCCACGTCTCGCCGAACTCGGGGCCGCTCATCAGTTCGCCCGCGCGCGTTCGGCGGGGCGTTCGGGTGCGGGCTCGGCTGCGACGCCGAGCGCCCGCTCGACGGCCGTCTCGAACTCCGTGCGCTCGATCGGGACCAGTTCTTCGATGCGCGTGTCGGTGACGACGACGCGGTTTTTCAGCCCCAAAATCAGCGGGTGGGCGACCGATCTCGGGACGCTGGTGACGAGATCGACCCAGTAGGCCGAGAGCTGTGGCGAGAGCACCGGCACCGGGACGATGTGGAGCGATCGCCCCGCGATCGCGGCCGTGCGCCGGAGCAGTTCCTGGTAGCTGAGCACCTCGGGGCCGCCGATCTCGTAGGTGTCGGCGGCGGTTTCAGGAACGTCGAGCACGCCGACGAGATAGCTCACGACGTCGGCGATGGCGATCGGCTGGCACTCGGTGCGCACCCAGGTCGGCGTGACCATCACCGGCAGGCGGTGGACGAGCTGCTCGACCATCGCGAAACTCGACGAGCCGTCGCCGATGATGATCGCCGCCCGAAGCGTCGTGAGATCGAACGATCCCTTTTCGAGGATCGTCTCGACCTCGCGGCGCGACTGGAGATGTTCCGAGAGTCGCTCACGCGTCTCGCCGAGCCCACCGAGATAGAGCACTCGAGAGACACCCGCCTCGCTCGCCGCGCGCTGGAAGTTGTGTGCTGCCTTCCGATCGCGCGCGGCGAAACCAGTGCCCGAGTCCATCGAGTGGATGAGATAGTAGGCTGCTTCACAGCCGTCGAGAGCACCCTCGAAGCTCCCCGGATCGAGGATGTCACCCTCGCGGACGTCCGCGGCCGGCCCGTCGTAGCCGTCAGCGTCGCGGGTGAGCACGACCACCTCGTGACCCGCCGCGAGGAGCGCGGGCACGAGCCGACTGCCGACGAAACCCGTCGCACCGGTGACCAGAACGCGCATGTGGACGCGAGGAGCGGACGGGCCATAAGTTCACGCTCGGCGGTAGCGGCTGGTCGGAAACCTCTCGATCCACCATCGATTGCGGTGGCGCGCGGGAGCGCACCGAAGGTGCGCGACTCGTGCGAGGGATGAGCGAGCGACGTGAGCGAAGCGAACGCAGCGAGCGAATCGGCTGGGGAGGTATGTGGGCTGTGCGGGGCGGTTGCGGTCCCTCATTGTCGTCAGTAGTCGCGCTGTGCGGGCGGTCACAATTGGCAACCGGATCATCGAGTTCGGTCTCCTCAAGCCATCATCGTTGAGAAAGTGCTATCCGCGTCCACACCCGATCAGAATCATGGCCACCGAGCCGTGTGACGGCTGTGGGCGGTCGGTGCAGATCGCTGGCGGCGTCGCCAATCTCTGGACGTTCGGCGGCGACGAGAGCGGCGGTCTCACGCTCGAGTTTACCGACGATTCGGAGCATTTCCTCTGCTACGACTGCATCGACGAACTACCCGAGAATCCACGGGCGGCCGACGTTGCCGCCCTCGACGAGCGGGCGTAGTGCGTTTCATGGCGGCTGGTTCATCTACGTCGCTCGGAGGATTTACGTGCCGCACAGTAGTTCCCTTCGTGTGGACCCCGCGCGCCTCACCGCCGAGTTTCCCGCTCCTTCCTATCGCGGCACCCAGCAGCGAGCGCTCGGAAAGATCGGTGAGGCGCTCGAGTCGGACAACGACGTGGTGCTCGTGCGCGCGCCGACCGGCTCCGGGAAATCGCTGCTCGCTCGTGCCATCGCCGGCTGTGCGCGCCAGCCCGACGAGGCCGACCCCCAGGACGCCATCGGCGCGTACTACACCACCCCGCAGGTCTCCCAGCTCGACGACGTCGCCGCCGATCCTCTCTTGTCGGATCTCCAGGTGATCCGTGGCAAGCGCAACTACAGCTGTCTCCTGCCCGGTGAGACCGACACCCCGGTCGATCGCGCGCCGTGCGCCCGCGAGAGCGGCTTCGACTGCTCGATCCGCCATCGCTGTCCGTATTTCTCCGATCGCGCTATCGCCTCGAACCGCTCGATCGCGGCGATGACGCTCGCTTACTTCATGCAGACCGCCGGCTCCGAGTCCTTCGGCCGGCGCGACGTCGTCGTGATCGACGAGGCCCACGGGCTCGCCGAGTGGGCCGAGATGTACGCGACGATCGACCTCCGCCCCTCCACGGTACCCGTCTGGGACGAGATCACGGTCCCCGAGATCGACGGTCCGGAGGCGGCCGCACGCTTTGCCGACCGACTCGTCGACGTTTGCACGCGCCGGAAGGATACCCTCGTGGGGGCCGAGGAGCTCTCGATCGCCGAAGTCACCGAGCGCGATCGCCTGCAGGAGCTCATCTCGAATCTGAAGTGGTTCGTCTCCGACTACCGCGATCCGGCGAGCGCGAGCACGTGGGTCGTCGACAGCGCGGGCGAGGGGAGCCCAGTGACGATCAAACCGCTCGCGCCGGAGCGATATCTCAACCACACCGTCTGGGAGCGTGGCAACACATTCGTCTTGCTCTCGGCGACGATTCTCGACAAGGAAGGGTTCTGCCGCGGTGTGGGTCTCGATCCCGCAAAGACCGCGCTGGTGGACATCTCACACACCTTTCCGGTCGAGAACCGCCCGCTGTACGACGTGACCCAGGGGAAGATGACCTACGAGCATCGCGACGACACGATCCCGGAGGTCGCCCGACTGCTCGTTCGACTACTGGCGAAACACGACGACGAGAAGGGGATCGTCCACGCCCACTCCTACGCGATCGCCGAGCGTCTCGCCGACCGACTCCGGGAGTTCGGGGTCGACGGGCGCATCAGGACGCACGATAGCGACGACAGGGACGCACAGCTGAGTTCGTGGCTCGCGACCGACGATCCCGAACTGTTCGTTTCGGTGAAGATGGAGGAGGCGCTCGATCTGGCCGGCGATCGCGCGCGCTGGCAGGTGCTCTGCAAGGCCCCCTATCCGAACACGCGCGATTCGCGCGTCGCCCGCCGGCTCGAAGACGGCCAGTGGGGCTGGTACTACCGGACGGCGCTCAAGACCGTCATCCAGGCCTGTGGCCGCGTCGTGCGCTCGCCCGACGACTTCGGGCGAACGTATCTCGCCGATTCGAGCCTGCTCGATCTGTTCGGGCGCTCGCGTGGTGCGATGCCCGACTGGTTCGCCGCTCAGGTCGATCGGATGAGCAGTCCGGAGCTGCCGGCGTTCGATCCGGATGCGGCGAACGCCGGCAGCGCCGATTCCAGCGGCGGTAGTGGTGGGTCAAACCAATCGGGACGACAGACCGGACGGCGGAGCAGCCGATCGAACCCGGACGATCACCCGCTCGCGGACGTCTGGGGCACGGACTGAAGCCGAAGGAATTCGTGTCGTGAGCCGGTCGTTCACCCGACTTCGATTGGCCGATGGTAGCGTGCTTCGGTACGATGATCGTCCGAAACGTTCATCGCTATCTCGCATGGACGACAGTGTATGTCATCCTCGGCATCGTCTCTCTGGTCACGCTATCGCTCGATACCGATCGTCTACCGTATCGGCGTGGCGTTCGTTCTCGGCTCGCTGGCGGGGCTGATCGGCGGCGAACCCCTGACGGCGCTCCAGCCGATCGGCGATCTGTTCGTCCGTCTGCTCAAGATGATCATCGTTCCGATCGTCTTCTTCACGCTGTTGATGGGCGCACGGCGGCTCACGCCGTCGACGCTCGGCCGGATCGGCGGCGTCACAGTGCTCTGTTACATCGTAACGACCGCGATCGCGATCGTGATCGGGCTCGCTATCGGCAACCTCGTCGATCCCGGCATCGGCCTCGACGTCGTCAGCACGGACGTCCAGACGAAACAGGCCCCGAACATCGGCGAGGTACTCTTGGGGATCGTGCCGACGAACCCGCTCGGCGCGATGGCTGAGGGCGACATCCTGCCGGTGATCTTCTTCACGCTCGTCTTCGGCATCGCGCTCGCACTTCTTCAGGAGGAGTTCGACGCCGACACCGCCGTCCACCGCGGCGTCGAGACGATCTTCGACGTCGTCGAGGCAGGCGCGGAGGCGATGTTCAAGATCGTCTGGGGTGTCATGGAGTTCGGTATCATCGGCGTGTTCGCGCTGATGGCCGCCACCTTCGGGACGGCGGGTATCGACGCCATCGTCCCGTACGCGAAACTCATCGGTGCGCTCGCGCTCGCCGTCGGCGTCCACATCGGACTCACCTATCTCCTCGTGATCCAGCGCGGCATCCTCGGGGAATCGCCGATCGCGTTCCTCCGCGGGGCGCGCGAGGCGATGGTGACGGCGCTCAGCATTCGCTCGTCGAGCGGAACATTACCAGTAACGATGAGCAACGCCGACGAGAACTTCGGTATCGACGAGGAGATCTACAGCTTCTCGCTGCCGCTGGGAGCGACGATCAACATGGACGGCACCGCGATGTATCAGGGTGTGGCCGCCATCTTCGCGGCGAACCTCGTCGGCCAGGCGCTCACGCTCGGCGAACAGTTCACCGTCGTCGTCACCGCGCTGCTCGCGAGCATCGGGACCGCTGGCGTGCCGGGCAGTGGGCTCATCATGCTGACGCTCGTGCTCACGCAGTTGGGGCTCCCGCTGGAGGTGGTCGGGATGGTCGCCGGCGTCGATCCGCTGCTCGATCGCCTCCGGACGATGAACAACGTTACCGGCGATCTGGCCGTGACGACGCTCGTCGCGCACGTCTCCAACGGTATCGACCGGACTGCGAGCGTCTGGTCGGACAGTAGCGAGCCGGCGGGAACGCCACAGGACGACTGAACGACTGGATCGCGGGCGGCGACCCGATCAGTACGGGATGAGCGAGAAACCCCCCGGAACGAGGAAGCCGAGCACGAGGAAGAGCGTGCCGGCGATCGTCGCACAGATGAGCGCGTAGGGGATCTGTGTTCTGACGTGGACCATGTGATCCGCGCCGCTGGTCGACGAGGATAATACTGTGGTATCGGAGATCGGCGAGCAGTGATCGCCGAAGATCCCGCCCGAGAGCACCGCGCCGAGCGCGAGCGGGAGGTTCGCGCCGGTGGTGAACGCCACGGGGATGACGATCGGGAACATGATACCGTAGGTCGCCCAGGAACTCCCGTCGGAGAAACTGACGAACGCCGTCACGGCGAAGACGAGCACCGGGATGAGTCCCACGGGAACGCCCTGGAACCAGTCGGTGACGAACGAGGAGATTCCGAGCGTCGAGACGGTGTTCTGGATGGTGATCGCGAGCGTGAGGATCGCGGCCGCGAGGAAGATCCCCTTGAACCCGTTGATCATCGCGTCGGTCGCGTCGCCGTTCGAGGGGATGTCGCCGCGGACTCTGAACAGGACGAAGCCGACGAGCAGCCCCATCATCGACGCGAGGCCGAGTCGGATCTCGCCGATGTTGAGCGACCACGGGCCGCCCGCGGGGACGAGCAGCTCGTAGCCGAACGCCGAGAGCACCGACGTCATCCGCGGTGCGTTCAGCACGGGCGAGGAGCGCCAGAACATCGCCAGCAGGCCGATGCCGACGATGGTGAGCACGGGGATGGCGAAGTTGCGCCAGTCGGGGGTCGCGCCCTCGTACATCTCGTAGTTCGCCATCTCGTCGGAGACCAGGGGATCGTCGTCGGGACCCACGACGCCACCGCCGTTGCGGGCGCGTTCTTCCTCCTCGCCCATCCCGAAGATATTGGGAAGCACCTGCCAGGCGACCAGCGCGGCGACGACGAGCGCGACCCACGAGTAGAAGGCGAATCCGAGCGTGTTGAAAAACAGCGGCCAGACCGCATCGGTGGCCGCCTGGAGGCCGTCGCCGGTCTGTGTGACGTAGCCCGACATCCCCGCGGGGAGGACGTTCTGTTTCGCGGCGGCGGTGATGCCGGCTCCGATGAACCCGACGAGCGCGACGCCCCAGGTCGAGTAGAAAGCGAGGCGGGCAGCCGGGCTGCCGGCGCTATCGACGTAGTAGGCGAGTTTCGCCCGCGAGACGTCGTGTTCGTCGGTCAGCGGGCGCATCATCGAGCCCACAACTAAGCAGTTGAAGTAGTCGTCGATGTGGATGATGATCCCCGCGAGGAAGGAGGCTTTCTCCGCGTCGGCGGGTGATTCGACGCGGCTGGCGAGCGCCTCCAGCACGCCGCGGATCGCCCCGGCGCGGATCATCAGCCCCATCAGCCCGCCGATCGCGAAGAGGGCGAGCAGCACGTTCTTCACGTACCAGGGATCGGCGAACAGCGGCGACGTGGCGACGAGTTCGGGGATCACCGTGATGCCGAGCAGGCCGCCGAGGAGCGTTCCCAGTGGCCCGTCGAGCCCGGCCGGCACGCCGACGACTTCGGGGCGAAAGAGCCCGTAGACGACCGCGCCGCCGGCGATCCCGACGAACAAGCCGATGAGCGCGTCCCGGACGTACCACGCCAGCGAGATGGCCAGCAGCGCCGGTACCAGCGCCCACGGGCCGGCCGCGATGGGTTCGAGCGGCATGCCCCACCTTCAGGGACAGGGTACAAAAGAGCGTCCGGTCGAACTGCTCAGACGAGCGAGACCACGTACGTGAACGACGAGCCGACCATCATGAGGACGAACAGGATGGCGAACAGCTGCTGGCGGTTCATGAGTCGACCAGTGGTCCGGACGATTAGTCGGTTTCGGCCGCCGGCAGCACGTGCAGCCCCGCACGACTCTTGAGCACCGGGACGGTGTCGGCGTCGGGATCGAGATACGACGGCCGCGGGATCGTCTCTGCCGCGTAGGTCTCCGGGTCCAACACCTGGACGGCCCGCTCGTCCTCGACGGCGACGAGCGTCGTCTCCTCGGCGTCCGCGCGCCGGCCGAGACGCGTCGCTTCGGGTGCGATCCCGTCCTCGAAGGCGGCCTCGTAGTGGTCGCCCGTCGTCACGCGGACGCCCTTCAGATTGCCGCGGACGCTCTCGACCAGCACCGGGCCGTCGTCGTCATCGACGTCGATGACGTCGCCGGGCGTGAACTCCGGCAGATGGACGGCGTAGGTGACGCGATAGACTTCGTCGCCGTCCTCGTCCTCGGTGACGAGCGTCGCCGATTCGTCCATCTCGCCGCCGAACCGGCGGACGATGCGTTCGGCGACGCCCTGGCCGAGTTTGGTCGCCGAGAGCTTGACGTTCGCGCCGTCGCTCGTCTCGTCGATCTCGGTGATGAACGCGTCGCGATCGCCGTCGGCCTCGCGCTCGGCGACGTAGTCGGTGACGATATCGAGCGCGCGCTGGGTCTCCTGGTCGGTCGGCGTGCGCCCGCGCGCTCGGATCTGGACGGTGCTCGCGTAGTAGTCGCCGGCGATGCGCCCACAGCGCGTGCAGGTGCCCCGCGAGATCTTGACGGGGACCGTAACGTCCTCCTCGACCGACTCGCCGCGGACGATCGCCGAGAGATAGCAGTGCATCCGGACGGTGTTCTCGTCGACCTGTTCGGGATCGACCTGCCAGGAGAACTCGTCGGCGGCGACGTGCACGCTGATGGCTTCGGTGACTTCGTCGATCGCGACCTCGGTGTAGTCGCGCGCGCCGACGTCGACCCAGCGGTTGCCGCGCCTGACGGCCCCGCAGGTCGCACAGACGAGCACCTCGATGCGGTCGGGTGCGTCGACGAGTTCGAACTCGTCGAAGTAACAGCTCGCACAGAGCGGCGTCCGTTCGCCGTTCTCGCGCTCGATCTCGACGGGATCGCCACAGCGAGGACAGAACTGACGTGAGTGGCTCATTGATCGTCGTAGCGCCTCGCGGCGGTTAAGCGCCGTGTCACGCGTTCGTTCCGTCGTCTTTTCGTGGCGATACGGGTCCGGCCACTGTCGCGATTCCCGGTCGAGAACGACGGAATCTTATGAATCGAGCGCTTACTTCTAGTTCATGGAATGGAAGACTGATTGGGGTCTTCGGGCCCGAATGGGACTGACGATGGTCCTGTTGCTCGCGCTGTACGCCGTCTTCCTCGGCGTGCTCGCGTACTCCGACATCGGGCTCGTCGGGACCGTGGGGATCATGGCGCTGTTCATGGGTGGACAGTTCTTCTTCAGCGACAAGCTCGCCCTCCGGAGCATGGGTGCCCACGAGGTCTCCGAACAGGAATATCCCGAACTCCACGCCACCATCGGCCGGCTCGCCCAGCAGGCCGACCTCCCCAAACCCACCGTCGCGGTCTCCGACACGCGAACGCCGAATGCGTTCGCGACCGGTCGCTCGCCGTCGAACGCGACCGTCTGCGTCACGACGGGGATCATGAACACGCTCGACCGCGAGGAGCTGGAGGGCGTGCTGGCCCACGAGCTCTCGCACGTCAAGAACCGCGACGTGATGGTGATGACGATCGCGACGTTCCTCTCGACGCTCGCGTTCATGATCGTCCGCTGGGGCTGGCTGTTCAGCGGCGACAGCGACGAGGGCGGCGCACCCGTGATGGTCGCCGTTCTCGTCTCGATGGTCGTCGGCGTGGTGTCGTTCCTGCTCGTGCGCGTGCTCTCGCGTTACCGGGAGTTCGCCGCCGACAGGGGTGGCGCGATCATCACCGGCAAACCCGCGGCGCTCGCCTCCGCGCTGATGAAGATCGACGGTCGGATGGACAAGGTGCCGTCCGACGACATGCGAAATCAGGCCGACATGAACGCCTTCTTCATCATCCCGGTCAGCGCCGGTGCGATCGGTAAACTGCTCTCGACGCATCCCTCGACCGAGAACCGCATCGAGCGCCTCCGCGACATGGAGCGCGACCTCGAAACTGCCTGAATCGGCGAAACGCTTTTTCCACAGTCTCGTGAACTGATCGTATGGGGAGCCTTGCCGACTGGTTCGACCCGCACAGCGCGAGCGGGATTTTGGCCGTCATCTTCGGGTTCGGGGCTGCGATACAGGCACTCGAACTCCTCACGACGCTCGCGTCGACGGCCCCGCTGGTCGCTGGGCTCGTCGTGATCTTCCTCGGGTTTTTCGCCTATATCGCGTGGGCGACCGTACACAACGAGGAACTCGGCGACGACGAAACCGATACCGAGGAATCAACGCGTGATCGCGATGCGCTGGCGGTGTTGAAGGAACGCTATGCACGCGGCGAACTCTCGGAAGCAGAGTTCGAACGGCGCGTGAAACTGCTGCTGGATGTCGACGAACTGGCTGGCGACAATGGGGAGCGCGAACTCGAAACGGCTTGACTGATATCGTTTCTCGAGTATGTGATTGGCGGAGTTTTAGACCGGGATTTATTTTGATGGATAGTGTTCGTTCGCTATGTTCGACAGAATAACGGAACTGTTCGGGTCCGAGCAGACCGTTCCCGATTTGATAGCAGCTCTCGATCTACGAGACTGGTATTTGGATTTATCAACCGAACAGCGCCAGAAACTCCATCAGCACAGTACACGGTTTGGGACAGGTGGTGAGTCCAATTCGTTAGGGCGGAACGTCACTGCAACCTCGCAAACGGCTCAAGAATACCTCAAAGGAGTCGGATCTACCGCGATAAGCGAGAACGATTACGTGTTTGCAGAGATGGTTTTGCTATCGGCACTCGAATTTGAAGACGGATCCGCGACGAGCACCCATTTCACCTACACCACACTCATTGACCTCTATTACAAACAACGCGACGACTGGGAGAATGCGATCGAGAACTGTATCGAATACTGCCGAAAAGACATCGCAATCGCCGATGAGTTCGTTGACGAGTTTGGTGACGTTCCACGGATCCCTTCATTCAAGCGACTCGCCATTATCTACCAGAAGCAAGGAAATCACGAGGCTGCTCTCGATATCTGTGATCAAGCACTTGAAATCGGAACAACTGACGGTACAAAGGGCGGGTTTGAGGGCCGCAAAGACCGTCTCCGAATGAAAATGAGGGACTGAGAACCGTGGAGTATTGCCGATGTCTCTCTTGAAACCGTCTCCATGCTAACTCCTGTGAGAACCGCAACAGCCCACATGCCTCCCTCAACCGATTCGCTCACTCCGTTCACTCATCCCTCGCACGCCGATCCGCGCTCGGTGCTCACTTCGTTCGCACACGAGCGCGAGCGCGCGCCGATCACTCCATATTGGGTGTCGTATCACTTCGACTTTTACCGCTGGCGCACGGATCGTGCGCATGGGACTTCTCGACGGATTGCGATCGGCGCTCGGGATGAGCGCGGAGGCCGACGCGACGCGCGATGCGGACCCCGAGGACCTCTTCGGGATGAGCACGGCTCACCTCACGATGGAAGCCGATCTCGGCTTCGAGCCGGCGAGTGTGGCTGCGCTCTGCTTTTCGGGCGTCGACAGCACGGATTTCGCCGACACGGTCGAGGAAGTCGAGGCGATCCTGGATGCGGGCGAGGTCGAGACGGGAACCGAAGCCCGATTCGTCGACGACTCGCACGGCTACGAGTGGGTCGTGCTCGAAGACTCGGACTTCGAGGATCTCGTGACGAGTGTCCACTTCGCCGCCGACACGCTCATCGAGCGCGGCTACGGCTCGCGACTGCTCGCAGCGCTCTTCGGCTTCGAGAAGGACGGCCCGGTCTACTGGGTCTACTCGTTCCGTCGTGGGGCGTACTACCCGTTCGCGCCACGCCCGGGCAACGAGCGCGACTCGTCCGTGGAGTTCAAGCTCGAATCAGTCCTTGACGGCGAACTCGACGTGGAGGGCGACAAGGAGTACTGGTATCCGCTCTGGCCCGACACCGGAACCCACCCCTGGGAGTGAGCGACGTACCCATCGCTTCACTTTCGCCGAGCTGTTAACGAGGCTTTATCACCGAAGCCGCACAACCCGGTCGTATGGCAGCAACCGAAGATCTAGAGAGCCTGCCGGGCGTCGGTCCCGCGACCGCGGACAAGCTCACCGAATCGGGGTTCGACTCCTATCAGGGTATCGCGGTGGCGAGCCCGGGCGAGCTCTCGAACACCGCCGACATCGGCGAAAGCACGGCCGCTGACATCATCAACGCCGCGCGCGACGCAGCAGACATCGGCGGGTTCGAGACCGGCGCTGACGTCCTCGAACACCGCAACGAGATCGGCAAGCTCTCGTGGCAGGTCGACGAGGTCGACGATCTGCTCGGCGGCGGCGTCGAAACCCAGTCGATCACCGAGGTCTACGGCGAGTTCGGCGCGGGCAAATCCCAGGTCACTCACCAGCTCGCGGTCAACGTCCAGCTTCCCAACGAATACGGCGGGCTCGAAGGGAGCGCGATCTTCATCGACAGCGAGGACACGTTCCGCCCCGAGCGCATCGCCGAGATGGTGCGCGGACTGGCCGACGACGCGCTCGCCGCCGCGATGGACCAGCGCGAGATCGAGGGTAGTCCCGAAAGCGAGGAGGCGATGGACGAACTCATCGACTCGATTCTCGACAACATCCACGTCGCCAAGGCGTTCAACTCCAACCACCAGATCCTGCTCGCCCAGAAGGCCCAGGACATCGCGAGCGAGCACGAGGACTCCGAGTGGCCCGTCCGGCTGGTCTGTATCGATTCGCTCACCGCGCACTTCCGCGCCGAGTACGTCGGTCGTGGCGAACTCGCCCAGCGCCAGCAGAAGCTCAACAAACACCTCCACGATATCGACAAGGTCGGCAACCTCTTCAACGCCGCCACGGTCGTCACGAATCAGGTCGCCTCGAACCCCGACTCCTACTTCGGCGATCCGACTCAACCGATCGGTGGCAACATCCTCGGCCACAAATCGACCTTCCGGATGTATCTCCGCAAGTCCAAGGGGACCAAACGCATCGTCCGCCTCGTGGACGCGCCCAACCTCGCCGACGGCGAAGCCGTGATGCGCGTCGAGGAAGAGGGACTGAAGCCCGAATAGAACCTTTTTACTGCGGGAGGTCGCGCTCGCTGCGCTCGCTTGACCTCCGCTTGCAAAAACGTTCATGAAAAACGTCCGCTCGCGCCTGCGGCGCTCGCGGCGAACCGCGCTCATTCCGTTCGCGCGGATGCTGACACTCCCCGCACCGCTTCCGCAACCACGACCGCCACAGCACCGGCTGCAGAAGCCCTCGGCGCGCTCCCTTCGGTCGCGGCACTCGCTCTGCTCGTGCCGGAGCGCCTCGCCCTTCATCCGCCAGGAGAGCGAAGCTCTCCTGAGCCTCGGCTCGCGTCGCTCACCGAGACGCCAGGGACCGCACAGCGCTGCTGCTGCGTCACCACCGCGGCAGCCGCCGACCACATTCGCTAAGTGTGGCCGAACCGAACGTCGATACATGGAGCACCGCGAACTCGGTGATTCGGGGGTCGAGGTATCGACGGTCGGGTTCGGCGCGTGGGTCGTCGGCACCGACTGGTGGGGCGACCGCGGCGAAGCGGAGAGCATCGATCTGGTCCAGCACGCGCTCGATCAGGGTGTCACCTTCTTCGACACCGGCGACGTCTACGGCCACGGGCGCAGCGAGGAACTCATCGGCGAGGCGCTCGGAGGTCGCCGCGACGAGGTCACCATCGCCAGCAAGGTGGGCTACGATTTCTACAACAACCCACAGGCCGGTCACGGCGAGATCCCGAAGGAGATGACGCCGGAGTACATCCACGAGGCGGTCGACAAGAGCCTCGACAGGCTCGACATGGACCACCTCGATCTGCTCCAGCTCCACAACGCCGACGTCGACGAAGTGGACGAGGGGATTCTGGAAACTCTCGACGAACTGCGCGAATCGGGCAAAGTCGACGCGGTCGGCTGGGCGCTCGGCCCCTCGATCGGCTGGCTCGCCGAAGGTGACGCGGCGATCGCCAACGAGTTCGATGCGCTTCAAGTGGTGTTCAACGTCTTCGAGCAGACACCAGGGACTCATTTCATGGAGACCATCGACGATCTCGACGCGTCGACGAGTATCCTCGCGCGCGTCCCGCACTCGTCCGGACTCTTGAACGAGCAGGTCAGACCCGAGACCGAACTCGGCGAGGGCGACCACCGCGGATTCCGCCCCGACGAGTGGTACGACACCGGCTGGGAGAAGGTCGAGAAACTGCGCTTCCTCGAACGTGACGGCGAGCGGACGATGGGGCAGGCCGCGATCCAGTGGCTACTCGCCCACGACGAGGTCGCCTCGGTCACGCCGACCTTCCGGACGACCGACGACGTCGACGAGTGGGCCGCCGCACCCGACACGCCCGCGCTCTCGGACGAGGAACTCGACCGCGTCGCCGATCTCCACGCCCGTGACTACGATATCGAGCGCGACGACGGGATGGCCGGGTTCCGCTCGTCGGTCGATGGATCCGATCTCGAAGCGGTCGGCGCGACGTACGCTGGCGACTAAATTTGCATTTCCGTTTTCACTGACTGTTGCTGCGGCGGCGGTGCGGTTTGTGGTCCTGGTGGATGAAGGGCGAGCATCCCGGAGGGATGCGAGGGCTTCTGCGGTGTCGTTGTGGCTGCGGAAAGCGTCGCATCCGCGCGAACGAATGTGAGCGCGGTTCACCGCGAACGAGGCCGAAGGCCGAGTGAGCGGACCTTTTTAGTCCAGGTTTTGCGAGTAGTGAGGGACCGGAGGTCCCCATACCGTGCGAGCGGGCCTTCGGCCCGCGAGCAGAGAGTGGTTCGCGCTTCGCGCGAACCCGACGAGTAAAAAAGTGGGTCTCAGAGCCCTTCGAGCGAGCGGAGCTTCTGCTCGACCTTCGGCGGAGCGGCGCTCGGGCCGTCGCGCACGCGGTGGTCGGGGATGATGATCGGGATGGGGTTTTCGTCGAGGGCGGTGCGGACGCTGTCGCGGTCGTCGTCCGCATCCGCGTCGAGCGTGGGGATGCGCCGTGCGAGCTGTTCGACGGTGGTCTGGTCGCCGTAGGCGAGTTCTCGAACGGCGTCGAGCACCGCGCGCTGGTCGGTCGGAACGGTGAGTGCGAGCTCGATATCGTCGAACTCGTCGGGTGCACCAGCCAGATACTCGAACAGTCTGTCGAGCAGCGGGTGGTCGGGGTCGGCGTCGGCCGCGAGGCTCGCCGGGAAACTCACCGAGAGCACGCGATCGCCGGCGACGCCGACCTGCACGCAGCGGTCGAGGTAGTCGGATTCACGCGTGTAGATGCCGGCTGCCTCGCTCATGTCAGGTATTGCACCGTGTCGACCTTCAACATTCTGTCCGCGAGCGACGCGTGACGCAAGCCTTATGTACAAATACGTGCCTTGATGTACAACAATGAACGCCAGCGAGGGGGTCGCTCCCGCAATCGAGTCGATACTGGCCGCTGCCGACGAGCGCGGCGGTGGCGACCGGCGGTTGTCGGTCGCCGCACGATCGTTGCCCGCGGCGCTCGCGGCAGCCGAGGCGGACGGTCGAGTGCCGATCATCGGCGAGATCAAGCCCACGAGCCCGACGACCGACGGACGACGTGAGGACGATCCGGTGGCGCTCGCCGAAGCGCTGGTCGACGGCGGTGTGGCGTCGATCTCCGTTCTCACCGAACCAGACCACTTCGACGGGTCGCCCGACGCTCTCCGACGGGTGCGTGAGCGCGTTTCGGTGCCCGTTCTCCGGAAGGATTTCATTCGCCGTGAGGAACAGCTGGACGTCGTCGAGGCCGACGCAGTCCTCCTGATCGCGCGGTTCGTCGACGACCTCGCGGGGCTCGTCGCGGCGGCGCGCGAGCGCGGGTTCCAGCCGCTCGTCGAGGTCCACAGCCGCGCGGAACTCGACGACGCGCTCGCGGCCGGAGCGGAGATCGTCGGCATCAACAACCGCGATCTCGCACGCCTCGATGTGGATCTCTCGACGTTCGAGGAGCTCGCACCCCACGTATCCGAGGACGTAACGCTCGTCGCCGAGAGCGGCATCGCCAGCGAGGAAGATGCCGCGCGGATGCGCCGTGCCGGGGCGGACGGGCTGCTCGTCGGCAGCGCGCTCATGGACGGTGACGTCGCGGCGAACACCGCACGGCTCGTGGGGGCGGAGCGATGAGCGACGTCGACGCGGGCGAGAGACCGGGAAAATTCGGCGAGTACGGCGGCCAGTACGTCCCCGAGGCACTGATGCCCGCGATTTCCGAACTCGACGACGCCTATCGTCGATACGTCCTGAACAACGAGGACGGGTTCATGGACGAGTTCCGGGCGCGGCTCCGCGACTTCGGTGGGCGGCCGACGCCGCTCCAGCACGCCGAGACGCTGAGTTCGCGATACGGGTTCGACGTCTATCTCAAGCGCGAGGACCTCCTGCACGGGGGTGCGCACAAACTGAACAACGCGCTCGGGCAGGTGCTGCTGGCGAAGTACATGGGCAAGGAGCGGATCATCGCCGAGACCGGTGCAGGGCAACATGGAACGGCGACCGCGATGGCTTCCGCCCATCTCGATATGGACTGTGAGGTGTTCATGGGCGAGCGCGACATCAACCGCCAGCGCCCGAACGTCTTCCGCATGCGGCTGAACGGCGCAGAGCTCAACCCGGTGAGCACGGGCAGCGGTACGCTGAAGGAGGCCACCAACGAGGCGATGCGCGAGTGGGCGACCACGGTCGAGGACACCCACTACGTCATCGGCTCGGTCGTCGGGCCGCACCCGTTCCCGACGATGGTCCGTGATTTTCAGTCCGTCATCGGTACGGAAGCCAGACGGCAGATGGAGGAGAAACTGGGATGCCTCCCGAATAGCGTCGTCGCGTGTGCCGGCGGCGGCTCGAACACGATGGGTGCGTTCGACGCGTTCGTCGACGACGATGCCGTCTCGCTCGTCGCCGTCGAGGCCGGCGGTAGCGGACTGAAAATCGACGAAGAGGAAGATCTCGCACCCAACTCGGCGTCGCTGTCGATCGGCGAGGAGGGCGTCCTCCACGGCGCGCGCACGAAACTGCTTCAGAACTCGGACGGCCAGATCCTCGAATCCCATAGCGTGAGCGCGGGCCTCGACTACGCGGGGGTCGGCCCGGAGCTCGCCGATCTCGTCGACGACGATCGCGTGCGAGCGGTCTCGGTCGACGACGACGCCGCGCTCTCCGCGTTCCATCGCCTCTCGCGGACCGAGGGGATCATCCCGGCGCTCGAAACCTCCCACGCGCTCGCGTACCTCGAAGACGGCGCGGAGCTCGGCGAGAAGGTCGTGGTCAACGTCTCGGGCCGGGGCGACAAGGACCTCGAAAGCGTCGTCGAGGAGACCGAAAAGCGCGATATCGAAGGCGCACCGTCGATGGGGGTGTTCGAGTGAGTTCGATTCGTGCGGCCTTCGAGGACACCGACGCGGCGCTCGTCCCCTACATCACCGCCGGCGATCCGACCCCCGATGCGACCGCCGCACAGGTGCGCGCGCTCGCCGCTGGCGGTGCCGACGTCGTCGAACTCGGCCTCCCGTTCTCGGAACCGATCGCCGACGGACCGACGATCCAGAACGCGATCCAGCGCGCGCTCGACGCCGGCATGACGCCCGACCGGTTCCTCGATCTCGTGAGGGGCCTCGACGTGGACGTTCCCCTCGTCTGCATGACCTACTTCAACCTCATCTACCAGTACGGACAGGAGAGAGGTGTCGAGCCGTTCGTCGAGGCTGCCGCCGAGGCGGGCCTCTCTGGGCTCATCGTGCCCGACCTCCCCGTCGAGGAAAGCGACGCGCTGAAAGCCGCCTGTGACGCACACGGGCTCGATCTGGTCTTCATCGTCGCGCCGACGACGCGCGGCGACCGACTCGACCGCGTGCTGGAGCGTGTTTCGGGGTTCGTCTACGTCCAGGCTCGCCTCGGGACGACCGGTGCGCGCGCGGACGTGAGCGATCAGACCCACGACTCGCTCGCGCGACTTGCGGAAGCGGATGTCCCGCGTGCCGTCGGCTTCGGCGTCTCGAACGGCGAACACGCCCGCGAGATCGTCGCCGCCGGCGCGGAGGGCGTCGTCGCCGGCAGCGTCTTCGTCGATATCATCGCCGAGAGAGGAACGGACGCCGCCGACGAGCTGGAGGCGACGGCGCGCGAACTGAAGGAGGGCGCGGTGGCGGGGGTCGCACCGCGACCGGAACGAACATAACCACCGTGGCACCGACTGTCAGTATGCACGCCGGTACGCACGCACGACTCGATCGCATCGGAACCGA
Organism: Halococcus thailandensis JCM 13552; assembly: GCF_000336715.1. GTDB lineage: Archaea > Halobacteriota > Halobacteria > Halobacteriales > Halococcaceae > Halococcus > Halococcus thailandensis. The sequence continues at coordinate 6,640 of NZ_AOMF01000150.1, read as the reverse complement.
CGGCCGCTACCTCGTGGTACCGATGGATCACGGGCTCACACTCGGCGCGGTCGCGGGGCTCGCGGACATCGAAACGACGATCGACGCGGTGACACGCGGCGGTGCGGATTCGATACTCACACAGAAGGGCATCGCGCCGCGGGTCCATCCCAACAGCAACGGCGCGGGCTACATCGTCCACCTCAACGGCTCGACGGCCGACGGCCCGGACACGAACGACAAACGGCGCACGGGCACCGTCGAAAGCGCGATCCGGGCGGGCGCGGATGCCGTCTCGCTCCATCTCAACGTCGGCAGCGAGACCGAGCCGAACCAGATCGAGGATCTCGCGGACGTCACCGAACGCGCCGCCGAGTTCGGCGTTCCCGTGCTCGCGATGACTTACGCACGCGGGCCGGGCGTCGACGAGGCCGATCCCGAACGTCTCGCTCACGCCGCCAGACTCGGCGAGGAGCTCGGTGCCGATCTCATCAAGACGGGCTACTCGGGCGATGCCGAGAGCTTCGAGCGAGTGACCGGTGCGACCCGCCTGCCGGTGCTCATCGCCGGCGGCGACCCGGCCGGCGATCGCGCTTCACTCGAAGCCGTCCGCGGCGCGATGGACGCCGGCGCGGCCGGCGTCTCGATGGGGCGGACCGTCTTCCAGCACGACGACCCCGAGGCGATGGCGCGCGCGGTCTCCGGCGTCGTCCACGACGATCTCCCGACCGAGGAAGCGCTCGATCGCGCCGGATTGGCTGTCGAGGCGTAGCGACGGAGCGAGTTTTCTTCCGAACCGATTTCATTCCTTAGGAATATAAAAGAAAAGAACGTCATACTTCAGGGTAACCTATCGGCTCCTCACGTCGAACCCATATTATGCCAGCAGAAGGTTTATGTCCTAACGAAACGTTTAGTTAACGTGGAGCCGATCACTGCTCCGCCCACGTCGGGATGACGAGCGGCCGTTGCGTGGCATCACCCGCATCGTTCAGTATTGGTCCGCCGTCGTCCCCCGTTGGCCCCGTTTCGTGACACTGCTTGCGTGGAGCGGCGATGCTGCGCAACGAACGTGATTTTTGCTCACAGCGACCGCTTTCGCCACGTTCAAGCCTGCCCGCTTCGACCGCCACGACATGACACGGACGGTCTGGCTCAAAGCGGACGGCTCGGTTGGCGATTGGGAGAGTCGCAAGCGGCGCATCACCGCCGGTCTCGAGGCCGGCGTCGACTGGGTGCTCTGTGACGAGAGCGACGTCTCGCGCGTGCGCGAGCTCGGCGCGGTCTCGGTCGCGGCCTTCGGCGACGGCAACGGCGTCGACGTCATCGACACCGGCGACGCACCGGACGCGACCGTCGTCGGCAAGGACAGCGAGGGCGACGGCTCGGTCGACCTCCCGCCCGATCTCTCGGGATCGGCCGATCTCTCGACGCTGCGCCGTGACGAAGCTGACGGGGCCTACGTCCACATTCTCGACGACGATTACGAAGCGTTCGCCGAACAGGCCGCCGACGCGGCCGAGCACACGATCGTCGTCGGCGAGGACTGGACGATCATTCCTCTGGAGAACCTCATCGCGCGCATCGGTGACGAGACCGAACTCGTCGCGGGCGTCGAGAGCGCGGCCGAGGCCAAGACCGCCTTCGAGACGCTCGAGACGGGTGCCGACGGTGTGTTGCTCGACAGCGACGATCCCGACGAGATCCGCGAGACCGTCGAGATCCGCGACGCGGCCGAGCGCGAGACGCTCGATCTCCAGTGGGCCGAGATCACTGCCGTCGAGCAGGTCGGCTCGGCCGATCGGGTCTGCGTCGATACGGGATCGCTGATGGAGGGCGACGAGGGGATGCTCGTCGGCTCGATGAGTCGGGGCCTGTTCTTCGTCCACGCCGAGACCGCCGAGTCGCCCTACGTGGCCTCACGGCCGTTCCGGGTGAACGCCGGGGCCGTCCACGCCTACGCGCGCACGCCCGGCGGCGGGACGAAGTACCTCTCGGAGCTCGGCAGCGGCGACGAGATCCAGATCGTCGACACCGAGGGCCACGCGCGCGAGGCGCTCGTCGGGCGGGCGAAGATCGAGCGCCGGCCGATGTTCCGCATCGAAGCCGTCGTCGGCAGCGACATCGACGACGCGGAGGGCGGCGAGCCCACGGGTGACCGGATCGAGACGCTGCTCCAGAACGCGGAGACGATCAAGGTCGCCACCCGCGAGGGCCCGCGTGCGGTGACGGAGCTGGAACCCGGTGACGAGGTGCGCGTCTACTACGAATCGACGGCCAGACACTTCGGGGAGGCGGTCGACGAGCGCATCGTCGAGAAGTAAGTCAGCCGGAGTCACAGTCTGCGCGTCGACGCGGGCGATTTTTCGCCCGATTCGGGTTGAATTGTTAAGGATCAGCGTACCGTACGTGGTGTGGTAGCATGAACGATCGCATCGTCTTCACGCGTGAGGCGGCCGAGTTCCTCCGCGAGATGGAGTGCAACGTCGTCGAGACGTACGATTTCGGGACGAGCGGGGCGGCCTACATCGAGTGCGAGGCCGATCACGAACCGACGATCGCCGACGACGACCGCGTGCTCGATCTCGAACCGAACATGACCGTCGAGCCGCATCTCGAACCCGCCGCCGTCAGCGAGGATCCCGCAGCAGTGGCGACGATCGAGGACGTGCGCGACCTCCACGACGTGCCCGACGATGACGCCACCGGCGAGGGGTTGACGGTCGTGGCCATGGATTCGGGGATCGATCCCGAGCATCCGGTCTTCGAGGGCAACAGCATCGAACAGGTCGACGTCACGGGATCGGGCGAGGGTGATGCGGTCGGACACGGGACGGCCGTGCTGGGGCAGATTACCCGTCTTGCCCCCCACGCATCGCTCGTCGCGCTACGGATCTTCGGTGAGGAGGGCCAGACGAGAAACAACGTCATCATGCGCGCCTACGAGTGGCTTCACACCAACGTCGAGGAGTACGACGTCGTCAACATGTCGTGGGGATCGAGCGAGACCTCGCACGCCATCAACCGAACGCACGACGAACTCGTCGAGAAGGGCATCAGGGACGTCGTGTCGGCCGGCAACTCCGGGGAGAAATCGGGCAGTCCGGCGACCGCCGAGCGTGCCTTCTCGATCGCGGCCTGCACCGAAGACGGGGCGATCGCGGAGTTCTCCTCGTACAACCCCGACCGCGACAACCCCGACGTCGCGGCCATCGGCAAGGACAACCGCCTCGCGCAGGCGTCCGGCACGGCGATGGGCACGGAGCTTGACGGGCCGTGGATCAAGGCCTCGGGAACGTCGTTTTCGGCCCCGGAAGTCGCCGGCATGGTCGCAAAATATCTGACCGTCGATCCGGAAGCGACGCCGGAACCGATCATGCGCGAGTTCGAGGCCGCAGCGCGAGACATCCCGAATCAGCCGCGCGACGGAGCGGGATTGGCCGACTACGCGGCAACGGTGAACGGGGAGTGATACTGTCGGAGGGATACACGATCATCGCACAGATCGACTCGCTTCCGTCCCGACGTTTGTGAAGGCGGCTGATGGAATACGTCCCTCCGACAGTAGAGTCAGTCGAACTCGCGGACGAGTACGAGCGCGTCCTCGCCGTCGGCGTAGTAGCCCGTCGCGGTGCTGCGGTGGACGAAGCCGTACTGTCGGTAGAGCGCGAGTGCGGGCTCGTTGCTCTCGCGGACTTCGAGCTTCACCCGTCCGACCTGCTGGCGGTACATCGCGTCGAGGGCGCGTTCGAGCAGCGTCGCGCCGATCCCTCGCCCGCGATAGCTGGGATCGACCGCGATGTCCTTGACGTGGCCGACAGGCCCGCCGCGCTGGCGCTCGCTATCGGCGACGACGTAGCCGGCGATCGCGCCCGTCTCGCCGCCGTCGTCGACGTCGGCGACGAGAAAGCCCGGAATTCCGAGAAAGCGCTCGAACGCACGGTAGGGCCACGGCTGGGCGAACGAGGCCTTCTCGATGCGAAACACCGCGAGCAGGTCGGCACGGACGGCCTCGCGGGTCCGGGTGGGCTCGACGGTCGTCACACGATCGGTACGGTGACGTGTCATAAGAACACTCCGGCCGGTTTCGAGGGGTCGTAAGAGATATACCGAATCCGATCCGCGTGGGGGCATGGGACTGATGGACGACATTCTCGGGGGTGGCGGTACCCGGCAGCGCCAGGCTGGCGGCGAGTACGTTCCCCTCGATATCGACGACATCGAGGGTGGCGTCGAGGAGGCTTCGACGAAGATACATATCGCGCACATCGAGGGTCAGCGCGACGTCATCGACATCAAAAACGCCATCTACGACGGCGATATCGTGATCGCGGATATCACTCGCCACACCGCGACCGACCGTACGATGGAGCGCATCACGCAGGACCTCCAGGAGATCACCCGCGAGGTCGGGGGCGACATCGTCCAGAAAGCCGACGATCAGCTCATCATCACGCCCGCCTCGGTCGGCATCAGCCGGACGAAACTCGGTGAATAGGCCGACTTTCGCCGTCGGATCGAAACGAATCGTCTTTTCGATAGCACGAATCGCGCAGCAACCGGTGCACCGATCGGTCGATTCGACCTACTGGTCTCCTTTGGACACCACCTCACCCGGCTGGAGGGTCGCCCACAACTCGTCGTTCTGGTAGATCTTCAACGTCGCTGTTCCGTTGTTCGTCACCTTTGTGAGCCTGTGGTCGGACGAGTACGAATCGGCACCGCCGTCGGCGACGAATCCAGCGGCACTGGGGATTTCGTCGTCTGGATATCTATTCGAGAAATCCGGGTGTTTCGCCGTTTGATACGGGTTAGCCCCGTACTCCACGTAAATGGGATTGTACGACTCGTTCTTCGACCAAAGTCCATAGTTCGATGCACCATCGTCGGCGGCTTCGACGGTAATCGTGTTGTTACCCTTTGGCGGTGCCGACGGGCCGAAATCCTCTTCGACCCCCTCGCCGGGAGCAACGGTCCGTGTTTGGTTGCCGTTAACGTAGACCTGCAACGTCGCGTTCCCGTTGTTCCTGAAGGAATAATGCGGGATTTCGTCGGGGGAGTATCCACTGTATCTCCCCGTGTGGTAGCTATCGACTCCACCATCACCGACGTAGCCTTGAATGTAGTACGGATCGTCGTTGTATATGGCATCGGGGTATTTGGCGTTCTCCCTGTCGGCTTCGGGACCGAGTTCCATTCTGACCTGATCGACGTACACCCGATAATGTGACTCGCCACCGTTGGCTGCGACGATCGTCAGATTGTACATGTCGTCAGGTCTCGACCGATCCGTCTGCGTCGGGGTCGCAGTGGGCGTGTCGGTCAATGTCGTCGTCTGAGTGGCCGTCTTGGTCTGCGTTGGTGTTGATGCCTCCGTTGGCGTCGGTGTTTTCGTCGCCGTCTCAGTTGCAACAGTCGTCGGACTAGCTGTAGCAGTCGCGGTCTCCGTCGTGGTCACACCGGACGAATCGGGCGTCGCCGTCCCTTCCAGCACCGTACTGGTCGTTTCCTGTGCGTTTGGATCGTCAGTGAGCTGTGAACAGCCGGCGGAGAGCACGAGTAACACGATCAATGAAGCGACGACCGTTCGTCGCATCGGCGTCGTCAGCATGGATACCACTCGTTGCCCACAGTAATAACGCTGTACGAACGCAATCCCTTCGAGACGGCCTCAGACGTTGTCGGGCGTTTCCGCGTCGTCCTCGACGGTGCGTTTCATCGATTCGCGGCGACTTTTCGCGTCCCGCCCGGTCGCTTCGAGCAGGAAGTCGTTTTTCGCGTCCACCGCGTCCGCGGCGGCGTCGGCGTTGCCCTCGGCGATGACCTCCTCGGCGGATCGTTCCTCGAAATGGACGGCGAGTGTGTCCTTCTTCGAGCCGTACTCGACCGTGCCGGCGACGATACGCTCGAAGACCGCGTTCTCGGGCTCTTCGACGACGTAGAGATCACTCCCCTGGTACTCCTCGGTCGCTGTCGGCGGGCCGAAATACTCCTCGACGGTCGTTTCCATGTCGGGAATTCGCTCCTCCAGGTGCTCGCCGCGGCGCATCTTGTACTCACGCATGGACGCCAGCTTTGCGAGGGGTGAATTTACCCCTTTCGCGTCTCCCACGCCAGATAGCCGCTGCCGCAGTCGGGACAGATGTCGCCCGCTCGTAGCGGCGAATCGGCGACGAGTCTGGTGAATCGACACGAACCACACGAAAGCGTATCGCCCGGTCGGCGGCTCTGGCGCTTTCCACGGGTCGTCGTTTCGGCTTCGTCGTCGGCAACCGCCTCGGGCCCGTCCGTCTCGGGCCAGCTGGCGACGGCCGCACCACCGTCGGCGAGCGAGCCGGCGTCGTCGGTATCGTCGGCCGTCGCTCCACCCTCGTCGGGGTCGGTCGGCCACTCGCCGGGCGCACGCGTCGGACGCTGTGGCTTGCGGTCGTGGCCGATGCGATCGATGGCGACCGACTCCGTTGACTCGTCCTCGACAGCCCGATCGTCGTCGGCTTCGGACGACGTTACCGACTCGATTATCTCGGACGAGTGACTCGTCTCCGATCCGATGTCGGCAGCTCCGAGCGGTTCGACCGACGTGGACTCGTCGTTCGCTGTGGGTTCGCGGCTCGCTACGGGCTCGTCGTTCGCTGTGGGTTCTGTCTCTTATACACATCTC
>NZ_AOMF01000149.1 GCF_000336715.1 Halococcus thailandensis JCM 13552 | reverse complement strand
GGTGATCGCCGCCTCGTCGGTCGCGGCGACGACCGTGCCGTCGGGTTCACGAACCACGCCGGCGGCGGCTTCGAGCGTGGTGACTTCCGTGTTTTCGGAGATCGTCCGCGTCTGCCCGCACTGTCGACAGCGCTCGACCCGTTTGGCCGTCCGAACGACCTCGTCGCCCTCCTCGTCGCGCTCGCGCTCGATCTCGCTCTCGCCGTAGTCGTGCCCGAGCAGCGAACACTTGACTCCCATCGGGATGTGCTTTCGCATCGCGTGCAATAAAGTCTATTGTTAGCCGCCGAGGGATAAGCGTAAGACCGGTCCGGACGAACCCCGTTCCATGAGGGCAAAGCGCGAGTTTCGCGACCGCGGCGACGTCGAGGTGGCCATCCTCGACGCGCTGGTCGACCGTCAGGAGGGGCTGACGGTGTTCGAACTCCGCTCGCACGCCGACACCGGTATCGACGAACTCGAGGACGCACTCGCCGCACTCAACGACGACGGTCTCATCGAGACCGAAACCGAGGACGGGCGTTTACACATCACGCCCGACGAGCGAGTGGTGCCCGATCCCGACGAGGACAACCACGAGCCGACGTTCTTCGACCGCCTCCGCGAGCGCTTCGGGCTGTAAGACACGCCTTATCCGCGATCGGCCCCAATCGTGGGCAATGACGCTCGTCGAAACGCTTCACGAGTCCCACGGCGCGACCTTCGAGGACCGGGGCGGGGTCCGCGTCGCCGCCCACTACGGCCGGCCCGATCGCACCCATCTGGCCGTCAGAAACGTCGTCGGCGTCGTCGAGATGGGCTACGGCGTTCTCACCGTCGCCGGCGAGGACCGGATCGAGTTCGTCGACAACGCCGTCTCGAACCGCGTCCCCCGCGAGGACGGAGCGGGCTGCTACGCGCTTCTCTGTGATCCACAGGGCAAGATCGAGACCGACCTCTACATCTACACCACCGCCGAGCGCCTGCTTGTGTTCACGCCCCCCGAGCGCGCCGCCGCGGTCGCCGAGGAGTGGTCGGGAAAGACGTTCATCCAGGACGTCGAGATATCGGTCGCGACCGAGGCATTCGGCGTCTTCGGTGTCTACGGCCCGAAGGCAACCGAAAAGATCGCGAGCGTGCTCAACGGCGCGAGCTCGCCCGAGTCGAAACTCGCCTTCGTCCGTGGCTCGATGGGCGACGACGGCGTGACGGTGATCCGCGACGACGGGCTCACCGGGGAGGAGGGATACACGGTCGTCTGCGACGCCGACGCGGCAGAATCGGTGTTCGACACGCTCATCAACAACGGGCTGAACGCCGCGCCGTTCGGCTACGATACGTGGGAGGCGCTCACGCTCGAAGCCGGAACGCCGCTGTTCGAGAGCGAACTCCGTGGGCGGATCCCGAACGTGCTCGGCCTGCGAAACGCGCTCGACTTCGAGAAGGGCTGTTACGTCGGTCAGGAGGTCGTCTCGCGCGTCGAGAACCAGGGTCGGCCGAGCCGCCGCCTCGTCGGACTCGCGCCCGAGGCGCTCCCGGAAGCGGGTGCGGCGGTCTTCGACGGGGATCGGACCGTCGGCGAGGTGACGCGCGCGGTCGAGAGTCCCGTCCACGAAAAACCGATCGCGCTCGCGCTCTGTGAGTTCGCTCTCGATGCGGACGAACTGACGGTCCGGATCGACGGCGAGGAACGTGCCGCGACTGTCGAGACGCTCCCGTTCGTCGACGGGAGCGACCGGTCGGCGCGACTCCCCGACTACTGAGATCGCGAGAGCAGCGTTTTGAGGCTCTCCGGCGAGAACAGCGTGGAGGGTTTGTCCATGTGGACGCCGATCTTCCCCGACAGTGCCGACAGTCCTGCCCGCTGGACGGTATCGGGCAGCGAATATGCCCGGCGAACCCAGTGGCCGAGGCGGATCTCGCGCACGAGATCCGAGCGCCAGGCCCGTTCGTATTCGCCGAGCGTATCGGGACTCCGGGGGTCGATCTCGCGGGCGGCGTGATCGGCGGCGGTCATCCCGTAGAGGATGCCGCCGCCGGTGAACGGTTTTGTCTGGGCGGCGGCGTCGCCGACGAGGAAGGCTCGATCGCTCGTGACGCGCTCGGCCGGCCCGATCGGGATCATTCCGGCGCAGGTCTCGCCCGTCTCGACGCCGTACGCGTCGAGGAATCGGTCGAACAGGTCGGTCGCGTTCTCGCCCGGCGCAGCTCCGAGCCCGTACTCGACGCCGGCGTCGCCTCTGGGGATGCGCCAGGCGAAAAATTCGGGCACCGTGAGGTGGACGTCGACGTGTGAGCCCGGATCGCGTTCTTCCGAAAAGGCGAGGATGCCCTGGAGTTTCTCGCCCGGTTCGGGCATCCCGAGTTCGCGCCGCACCCGCGAGACCGGCCCGTCACAGCCGGCGACCATCCGCGTGCGGACGGTCTCGGTGCCGTTGGGCGTGCGCATTCGAACCGTCACGCCGTCGGTGTCCTCGTCGAGCCCGACGACGCTGTGGTTCTCCCGGAGATCGGCACCCGCTTCGCGGGCCGCGCGCGCGAGCGTGCGATCCAGACCGACCCTGTCGATGACGTTCGAGATGGTCTCGTCCTTGTAGAACAGGTGGCTCTCGCTTCCGGGACCGCCGACGTGAAAGCGTGCCCCCGAAACCTCGTTCTGCAACAGCTCGTCGCGCGCGCCCTCGGGCGTGAAGTTCCAGATATCGGTGCTGACGTGGCCCGAGCAGGCGAGCGGGCGTCCCACCTCGCCGCGTTCGAGACAGAGCACGTCGTGGCCCGCCCGCGCGGCCTGTCGTGAGAAGCGCGAGCCGGCGGGTCCGGCCCCCACGACGACGAAATCGTACATCGAGTAGATCTACCCGCCGTCGGTCAAGTATCTTCTTTCTCGACCCCGTGACCCAACCTCCCCACCGATCCGATCGCATCCCTCAGAGCGACTCGGCGACATCCTCGGCGAAGTAGGTCAGGATCAGGTCCGCGCCGGCGCGCTTGATCGACAGCAGCGACTCGCGAGCCACGGCGTCGATGTCGAGCCAGCCCTTCTCGGCCGCGGCCTGCAACATCGCGTACTCGCCGGAGACGTTGTAGGCCGCCACGGGCTGGTCGGTCCGTTCGTCGACTCGCTGGACGACATCGAGGTAGGGGAGTGCCGGTTTGACCATCAGTACGTCCGCACCCTGCTCGACGTCCAGATCGACCTCCCGGAGCGCCTCGTCGGCGTTCGCGGGGTCCATCTGGTAGTGGCGGCGATCGCCGAAGGCCGGCGCGCCGTCGGCGGCATCCCGAAAGGGTCCGTAGAACGCGCTCTCGTATTTGGCGGCGTAGCTCATGATCGGTACGTCGGTGTGGCCCGCCCCGTCGAGCGTCTCCCGGATCGCACCGACCATCCCATCGGTGGCACTGCTCGGAGCGACCATGTCCGCCCCCGCTGCGGCGTGGCTCTCGGCGATCTTCCCGAGTAACTCCAGTGTTTCGTCGTTGTCAACCGTGAGGCTCGTTTCCCGTTCGCTCGTCGCTACGCCGCCGTCGGTTTCCGCACGCTCCCAGCGCTCACGTGCGCCGTCGTCGAGCACGCCGCAGTGGCCGTGATCGGTGTACTCGCAGAGACAGACGTCGGTGATCGCGAACACGTCGGTTTCGTCGGTGATGCGCCGGAGCGCGCGCTGGACGACGCCGTCCTCGGCCCACGCGCGCGTCCCGCGCGAATCCTTCGACTCGGGGATGCCGAACAGGATCACCGATTCGACGCCCGTCGCCTCGATCTCCTCGACGCGCGCGACCGCCTCGCTCACGGGCACGCGCTCGTGGCCCGGCATCGACTCGATCGGCTCGCGTTCGTCGGTCGTGGCGTCGACGAACATCGGCGCGATGAGATCGCTCGCCTGCAACGCCGTTTCGCTCACGAGATCGCGGAGCCCGTCCCGGCGGAGCCGTCGCGGGCGATGCGTGAGATCCATGTGTTCACTCCGCCCGCGAGCGGCAAAACACCCGCGGCATGACGCAAACGATTTAGGAGCCTGCGGAGTAGCCCCGGTTGATGGCCGTTCCGGTCCTCCAAGTCGCCGAGATGCCCCCCTATCTCCGTGACCTACTCGACTCCGAGTACGCCCTCGTCGCGCTCTTCGGCGTGTTCGTCCTCGAAGGAGCCATGCTGATGTACTTCATGCCGAGCGAGGCCATCGTCCCCGTCTCGATCGGCCTGCTCGGCCACTCGGTGCCGAGCATCGCGACGATCATCGGCGTCGCCGTGCTCGGCGCGACCGTCGGACAGGTCGGCCTGTTCGTGCTCGCCAAGCGCGGCGGCCGCGAGTGGCTGCTCGAAAAGCGCTGGTTCCGGGTCAGCGAATCCACTCTCGACCGCTTCGACGGCTGGTTCGAGCGCTGGGGCCCCGTCGTCGTACCGGTGAGCAACGCCCTCCTGTTCACCCGCGGGATGCTCACCGTGCCCGCCGGCTTCGCCGAGATGAGCACCCGGAAGTTCGTCGTCCTCTCGGCGATCGGCACCGTGATCTTCGAGTCGGCGCTCGCGGCGATCTCGCTCGGCGTCATCGAAGTCGCGTTCTGAAACTGCTTTCCGCAAACGATCTCAGTCGTCCGCCGGGGCCGCGTCCACGCCCGTCCCAGTCGCTCCGGCTGCCGTGTCCGCTTCGAGCGCCTCGGCCAGTAGCTCGGAGAGGCCGACGATCTCGATGCGGTCCTCGAAATCGCCCGTCTTCCGGCCGTCCTCGTACATCGTCATGCACATCGGGCAGGCGACGACGAACTTCTCGATCTCGTTTCCGGCGTCGGTGTCTTCGAGCGCCTCGCGCAGGCGTTCCTCGCTGGGTTTGGGCTCCTCGTCGAAGTCCATCCAGAGCCCGCCACCGCCGCCGCCACAACAGAACGAGTTCGCCCGGTTTCGCGGCATCTCGTGGAGATCCGCACCCGTGCGCCGGACGAGATCGCGCGGCGCTTCGAACTCGTCGTTCATCCGGCCGAGATGGCAGGGATCGTGGTAGGTCACGGTGTAATCGAGTTCGGTTCCCGAGAGATCGAGCGCACCGGTGTCGGCGAGCTCTTGGACGACCTGCGTATAGTGGTGGACGTCGATCTCTCCATCAGAATTCCACTCGACGCCCTCCAGCTCGGGATACTCGTTTTTGAACGTGTTGTAGCTGTGGGGATCGGTACAGACGAGCGTCTCGAACTCGCAGTCGTCGAAGGCGGCGGCGTTGTCCTCGGCGAGCATCTCGTAGAGCCCCTCCTCGCCGACTCGTCGCACGTCGTTGCCGTCGTTCTGTTCGTCCTCGTAGAGGATGCCGTAATCGACGCCCGCGTGCTCGAAGATCGTCGCCATCGAGCGCGCGATGCGCCTGTTGCGCTCGTCGTAGGAGGGGTAGTCGCCGACGTACCAGAGATATTCGACTGGGCCATCGCGCGCGTCCGGCACGTCGAACTCGAGCTCCTCGACCCAGTCCGGGCGCTTGCGCTCGGGTTCGCCGAACGAGTTGCCCTGCTGGAAGACGTCCATCATCGTCTCCTGGACGTTGTCGTCCATCTCGCCCATCTCGGTCAGCCGGCGGTTCATCTCGGTGAACTGCGGGACGTGCTCGATGTCGACGGGACAGGCGTCCATGCAGGCCATACAGGACATGCAGGACTCCATCGTGCGCGAATCGATGACGCTCGCGCCGCCATCGGCGACGATCTCCTTCGTCTCGCCGCCGGCGTCGACCGACTCGCGGTACTTCTTGAGATCGAGGATCACGTTCCGGGGATCGAGCGGTCGGCCCGACGCCTTGGCGGGGCAGACCGACGAACAGCGGCCACATTTGGTACAGGCGTCCTGATCGAGCATCTGTTTCCAGGACATGTCCTCCACTTCAGTATAACCGATCTCGTCGGGGGCTTCGTCGGCCGGCACTCTCGGGAGGCGGACGCCCGATTTCTCGTCGCGCGTGACGACGTTGGCGAAACTCGACAGCATGTGGAACGGTTTGGCGTACGGCACGGCGGCGACGAACCCGAGCGCGAGCAGCGAGTGCGACCACCACGCGGCCGGATACACCGTGGTCGCGAACTCCTGGGAGACGCCAGCGCCCTGGAAGACGAGCGCGACGAACCAGCCGACGAAGCTCACCGTCTCGAAGTCGGGGAAGCCGGTCGCGAGAATGCGCACGCCCTCGACGAGATAGCCGCCGACGCCGAGGAGGAACAGCGTCCAGACGAACGCTCCGTCCTCGAGGCTCGTGTGTCGATCCCAGAGTCGCTCGTTGCGGACGCCGTACCGCCGGTAGATCGCCATCCCGAGGCCGACGACGAACAGCAGCCCCAGCGCGTCCATCACCAGCGAGTAGGAGAGATAGAAGTCGCCGATGAAGAAGGACTGGCTTTCGCCCAGAAGGCCGGTGACGAGCTGGTAGCCGTCCATGTCGATCATCAGAATGGTGGTGCCGATCAGGAGGGTGAGAAAGCCCCACATGATGAACGCGTGCATCAGCCCGCCGTAGAGATCGCGGTTGAACTGCTTCTCATTTGAGAGCACGATCTTGACGGCGCTCGCCACTCGTTCGGGCAGATCGTCGAGTCGGGCGACGGCGTCGTCGGTGCCACGGAGATAGCCGGCGAATCGATCGTAGACTCCGTAGAGCAGTATCGCGATCGCCAGGAAGGCCAGGAAGTAGAACAGCGCCTTCCCGATTGGGCCGATCCGCCAGAAGGTCTCCCGGGTGATGGTTTCACCGGCCTGCAGCACGAGTGTCATTGATTATCGTTGGAGTGTCGGGCGGCCGGGTTAAGTCTTGCCAACGCACACCGTCTGCTGTCGGGCGGGAACGGGGAAACCGATGTTCCGTTCACTCTTCCGTCGTTCGGTAGTACGCGACCGGCGCGTCGTCCTCCTGGCGAACGCGTTTCTCGACCACTTCGTCGGCGGTGAGCCGCTCGAGCGCCATCTCGACGAGCAGTTTCGAGCGGCTCTTCGACGTCTGCCAGTCGAGCGCCTCGACGAGCGCCGCCAGCGGCTCGAACCCCTCCGATTCCGGGCCGGCGTCGCGGAAGAAGTCCTCGACGCAGTACGCTCGCCCGTCTTCTTCGAGGATCTCCTCGACGCGCGCACGGACGTCCCGTGTCGGCTCGGCCGCGTCCCACTGCGATTCGGTGAGTACCATGCCCCACCTTTTCCCTCGGTTGCTATACGTTTACTGCCGGCAACCCGCCCGCTCACAGCAGCGCCCAGACGAACAGCGCGCAGGCGAACGCGAGGGCGGGACCGTCGAGCGCGGCGAACCGTAGCGCCGGCAGCGTCGGATTCCAGGCGAAACAGCGGGCACGGAGCGCCACCGCGAGCCTGTCGGCCCGTCCGTTCGCACGGCGGATGCCCGCGATGGCGACGAGTTTCATCCGTTCGGCGAGCGATCGCTCGCTCCCGAGACGCGCCCGCATCGCCGCCCGCGCCCGCGAGAGATCGCCGAGCACCACCGGCAGAAAGCGGAAGACGAGCGCCACGCCGACGCCACAGAGTCGCCCGAGTCGCCCCGGCAGCAGTCGCTGGACGGCCGCCCGCGAGTCGCGTACCGGCGTCGTCCTGACGTACGCGACGCTCACGACCAACACGAGCAGGACGCGATAGCTCGCGAGCGCCGGCGCGATCGCCTCGGTAGGCACGATCCACGGTGGAGCCGGCGAGAACGCGGCGAGCAACGGTCCGGCGAGGACGAACGGGAGCGCGTAGCGGACCTCCCAGACGGCGACCTGCGGGGGGAGCTCCGCGACCACGAGAACGACGCCCACGAGCACCGTCCCGATCGCGAGCCCGCGCGGGCTGGTGTGGGCAAACGCCGCGAGCGCGAACCCGATCTGTACGGCGAGTTTCGCCCGGGGGTCGAGTCGATGGGCGATCGATTCTCCAGGATCGTAGCTCAACACGGCGCGCGAACGGCGAGGCCCGACAGCTGTTCGCGTGCGCGTTCGGGATCCGTATCGAGCGCTACACGCCCCTCGTTCATGACGAGCACGCGGTCGGCGAGCGCGAGCACGTCCCGCAGGTCGTGCGTGACGACGACGATCCCCGTTCCCGCGTCGCCGAGCGCATCCAGCCGCGAGAGCACCGACTGGCGCGCCGGCTGATCGAGTCCGGCGAACGGCTCGTCGAGCACGAGATGGTCGGGCCCCATCGCGAGCGCGCCAGCGATGGCGACGCGTGCCTGCTCACCGCCCGAGAGTCGGTCGATGCGCTCGTCACCGCGCCCGTCCATTCGTACCGCCGCGAGCGCGCCCGCGACACGCTCGTCGATCTCCCTCCTCGCGAGCCCGAGGTTCTCCGGCCCGAAGGCGACGTCGGCGGCCACCGTCGCGGCGACGAACCCGTCACGGGGATCCTGGAACGTCATCGCCACGGCCGTCCGGGCGGCCACGACGTTCTCGTCGACAGGTTGGTCGTTCACCGACACGCTCCCCGCATCGGGATCGAGCAGCCCGTTGAACTGCCGGACGAGCGTCGACTTGCCCGACCCGTTCGGGCCGGCGAGCACGACGAACGAGCCATCCCGGATCGTGAGCGAGACGTCGTCGACGGCCGGAGGGCCCGATTCGTCGCTCCCGTACCGAAAGGTCAACCCACGCGTCTCGATCATGCGGCGGTCATCACGTCGCTGCGGACGATGCCGACGGCGGCGGCGATCTTCAGCAGCTCGGCCGGGACGAACACCGCCGCGCCGACGAGAAACGCCTCGACGGGCCCCAGGTTCTGGACGATCATCATCCCGGCCACGCCGATCGTGTAGATCACGCCCGTGCCGAGCGCCAGCCCGCCGACCAGCCGGACGAGTCCCACTGTTCCCGGTTCGACTGGTGTGCGACCGCCGTGGACGATGCCGCCGATGACGGCCGCCGCGAGCGGGTAGGAGAGCAGATAGCCGGCCGTCGGGCCGACCAGAACGCCCATCCCCGCCGCCCCACCGGCGAAGATCGGCGCGCCGAGCGCGCCCGCGAGTAGATACAGCCCGCAAGCCACGCCGCCCCACAGCGGCCCGAGGAAGATCCCGGACAGGAAGACGCCGAGGACTTGCAGCGTCACCGGTGCGGGCGAGATCGGGTTCGGAAAACTCACGTAGGCGAACGCGCCGGTCAGAGCGGCGAACAGTGCTGCACGGGCGAGGTTGCCCACCACTTCGTCGCCGACGAGCTCGGTGTCGGTGTTCTCGATGCTCATACATCCACCCTTCCGTCAACCCACATAATATGATCGGTTGACGAACGCGCTGTTGCCGGCGGCAGGCTTTTACCGATAGCTCGCCGACAGTTCGGTCCCACACCGATGGACGAGAAAACGGAATCGCTACGCGACATCTTCATCGACGTCACCGAGGAGTCGACCGTGACCGAACATCAGGAAGACGTGCGCGGCTCGCTCACGCGCGACGGCTCCACCGAGGAACGCACCGCGGACGTCGTCGCGGCGATGGGCGATCGCTACGACCTCCCGACGAGCCTCGACGACGCCCAGCGCGTCGATCTCGTCGCAGCGTTCTACGCGGGCGCGGACGACGAGTCCATCGCCGAATCGCTCGACACCAGCCCCGAAACCGTCGAACGCACCCGCCTCGCGCTCCACCTCGTCCGCGAGCGCGAGACCGACGGCCCGATCGAACTGAGCGAGCTCCGCGAGCGCCTCGCCGACACCGACGTCGCGACGGTCGCCGCCGACCTCGACACCAGCCCCGAAACCGTCGAGCGCTACCGCCGTGTCGCCGAGACGCAGGCCGCCCGCCGCGCCGTCGGCGATCGCTTCCGCGAAGCCTTCGACGAAATCTATCTCGACACCGACCTCGCCAGCCACACCGACGACGTCACCCGCGACGGGCTCGACGAGGCGACCGAAGGGATGGAGAACGAGCTTTCGCTATAGTACCTTTTTACTTCGGGGCATCGCTCGCCTTCGGCTCGCTCAACCCCTCGCAAAAAGCTACGCTAAAAACTTCCCGCTCACTCGGCCTCCAGCCTCGTTCGCGGTGAACCGCGCTCACTTCGTTCGCTACTCGCTCCCTGTGGTCGCTTGCGTACCTCGCCCTTCATCCGCCAGGCCCACACCGCAACTGCACCGCCGACCGCAGCCGGCGGCTGCGACCGTTGCGCCAGCTACCGCCTCGGGCCTACCCGTGAGTGAACCCGCGGTCGGGGAGGGGGTCCCCGTCGAGCGTGACACCGTCCTCGACGACCGACCCGATACGCGTGACGGCCACGGGCGAGCCCTCGCGGACCGTTTCGAGATCGTCCTCGGAAACCGTGAAGACCAGCTCGAAATCCTCGCCGAAGAACACGCCGAGTTCGTGAGCCTCGCCGGGATCGTCGGCGACTTCCGTGACGGATTCGTCGATCGGGAGCGTCTCTGAAACGCTCATTCCGCACTCGCTCGCGTCGGCCAACTGGTGCAGCGAGCGCGCGAGCCCGTCGCTGCTGTCCATCATCGCGGTTGCATACTTTCCGATGGACTGCCCCGCTGCGACCCGTGGGCTGAAGCGGAATAGTTCGTTCGCGCGCGCGTCGTCGCCGCGCTCGAACAGCCCGAGTGCCGCCGCGCTCCGCCCGAGCGTGCCGGTGACACAGATCGCCTCGCCGGGGCTTGCGCCCGAGCGGAGAACCGGATCGTCGGCCCGCCCGAGCACCGTCGTCGCCGCGGTGAACTCCTCGTGGGTGTCGAGATCGCCGCCGACGTACTCGGCAGCGACCGACTCACAGACGTCGCTGGCTCCCTCGACGAACGCCGTCAACTCGTCCTCGTCGAACGCGGGGGCGGCGTAGACCGCGACCGCCGCGCTGGCCGCCCCGCCCATCGCCGCCACGTCCGAGAGCGAGGCCGCGACCGCTCGCCAGCCGGCCGTGTATCTGGTGGTGCCGTCGGGGAAGTCGGTCGTCTCGTGGAGCATGTCCGTCGTGAGCAGCGACCCGTCGAAGACCGCACAGTCGTCACCGGCTCCCGCGACGCGCCCCGAGAGCAGCGCGAGCGCCGCCCGTTCGTCCATGCCCCGGATGACGGGGCGGCGACCAAAACCGGTCCGGTTTGCCCGAGGGACCGACGGCGGGCGTTCCGGAGGGTTCATGCCACGGTCGGTCTTTCGGCGGATATGACACGCGGCGGAAACCTCAGAGCGACGCTCGTCGGTTTCGCGGGCGCGCTCGTCGCTCTCGCCGCTCTCTCGTTGCTCGTCGGTATCGAGGACATCCTCGGTGCGCTGTCGCTGGCCGACCCCTCGGTGATCTTCGTCGTGATCGCTGTCGCGATCTGCTGGCTCACGGCCTGGGGACTCTCGCTGCGCACGGTGTTGGGTGTGCTCGGCGCGCCGATCACGGCCCCGGTCGCCGTGCTCGTCTTCGCGGGCGCGACCTTCGCCAACAACGTCACGCCGTTCGGCCAGGCCGGTGGCGAACCGGTGAGCGCGCTGCTGGTCTCGCGGGCCTCCGACAGCGAGTACGAGACCGGGCTGGCGGCGATCGCCAGCGTCGACGCGCTCAACTTCGTCCCCTCGATCGTGCTCGCGCTGATCGGATTGGGTTACTTCACGACGAGAATCACCTTCGGCGAGAACCTCCTGCTCGTCTCGGCCGTCGTCGTCGGTTTCGCGATCGCGCTGCTCTTCGCCGTCTACTTCGGCTGGACGAACCGCTATCGTGTCGAGCGCGTCGCCGTCGACACGTTGACCCCGCTCGCCAGACGAGTCGGTGGGTTCGTCCCGGGGCTCTCGCCGCCGAGTCGCGCGGGGCTCGAACGCCGCATCGAGGGCTTCTTCACCGCCGTCGAGCGCGTCGGCACCAACCCGCGGGGACTGCTGCTCGCGCTCTGTTTTTCGGCCGCTGGCTGGATCGGTCTCGCCACGTCTCTCTGGCTCTCGCTGTTCGCGCTCGGCCATACCGTCCCGGCGGCGGTCGTGCTCGTGGCGATTCCTGCGGGCGCGATGGCCGGTGTCACGCCGCTTCCGGGTGGTTTGGGCGGCGTCGAGGCGGTCCTCGGTGCGCTCGTGACCGCGACGACCGGCAGCATTCCGGCGGCGACGGTTCTTGCGGCCGTCCTCATCCATCGCGGAGCGACCTACGCGCTGCCGACGGTCGTTGGCGGGGCCACCGCCGCAGTGCTCGCCGACCGGTGACACGGACCGGCGGTCGAACGCTAACGACGCGTTTAAACCCCGCGCCGAGCGTTTTGGAAGCATGGCAACTCTCTACGACGTTCCGGCGAACGAGCTCATCGCGGCCGTCGCCGCGGAGCTCCCCGATTCGGTCGACGAACCCGACTGGGCACGGTTCGCCAAGACCGGCATGAGTCGCGAACTCCCGCCCGAACAGGACGACTTCTGGCGCACCCGCGCCGCGAGCCTCCTCCGGCGCGTCGCCATCGACGGCGAGATCGGTGTCGACCGGCTCACGACCGCCTACGGCGGCTCGAAGGGTGGCTCGAATCGGTACACGGTCGCTCCGACGAAATCCACCGAGGGCAGCGGGAAGATCATCCGTACCGCGCTCCAGCAGCTTGAAGAAGAGGGACTGGTCGAGACCGCCGAAGGTGAGGGGCGACGGGTCACGCCCGAGGGTCGTAGCCTGCTCGACGAGACCGCCGGCGACGTGCTCGCCGACCTCGATCGTCCGGAACTCGAACGCTACGCCTGAACTTTCTCGTACTGTCGGACGGGGCCGATCGGAATCTCCTGACACGAACAGCCGATCGCCAAAGCGTGGTTCCGAAACCCGTTCTTCGAAGACATCTGCCCGACAGTATCAGCGCTCGCGCTCGACGACGAACTCCGCGAGATCACGGAGATAGCCCGCGGCCTGTTCGTCGGCCAGCTCGACGGAATCGAGTGCCGATAGCGCCGCGTCGGCCTTTCGGCGTGCGCGATCGGTCCCTTCAGCGGGCGTGAGATCGGTGATCTCGACGAACGACGGCCGCTCCATCGCGCTGTCCTGGCCGGTCGGTTTGCCGAGTTCGTCGGCGTCGGCGGTCGCGTCGAGCACGTCGTCGCGGATCTGGAAGGCGACACCCACTCCCTCGGCGTACTCGCCGAACGCCTCGACGGTGCGCGCGTCGGCGTCGGCCGCCACCGCGCCCAGTTCCGCGGCCGCGCGAAAGAGCGCGCCCGTCTTCCGGCGCGCTAGTTCCATGTACTCGTCCTCGGCCGTCGGGTGGTCGACGAGTTCGGTCGCTTCGCCCTCACCGAGTTCGACCAGCGCCTCGCTGACGACCTCCATCGCCCGTTCGTCGGTGGCGAACAGCGCGAACGCCTCGCCGAGCAGGCCGTCCGAGGTGATGAGCGCCGGGCCGTAGCCGAACGATGCCCACGCGCTGTCGGTCCCCCGGCGGACGGCCGAATCGTCGATGATGTCGTCGACGACCAGCGACGCGCTGTGGACGAGTTCGATGCCGACCGCGAAATCGACCGCCGCCTCGCTATCGCCGCCGGCGGCCTCGCAGGCCAGCATCGTGACCGTCGGGCGGACGCGCTTGCCGCCCGAGAGCGCGACGTGGGCGATCCGCGCGCCGAGCGTGTCGGGTTCGACCACCTCGCAGACGGCTTCGAGGCGGTCCTCGACGAGCGCCCGCCGGCGTTCGAGATCGTCCATCGTCCGATGTTGGGTCGGCGCGTGAAAGTAGGTGACGGTCCCGCCATCGATCCCTCGCTGCCGATATGCCGTGTCACTCCTGAACGTATGGTTCGTATTTCTCAGAGCTTTTGTAGTTCAGACGCCTATCAACAACGATGATTGCTGATACACCGACCGGTTCCGAGCGCGAGTGGTGTCACGACGCGCTCGACGGCACTTCGCGCACCTTCGCCATCACCGTCGATCTGCTCGACGAGCCGATGGCGACGCAGATCTGTGTCAGCTACCTGCTCTGCCGGATCGCGGACACGATCGAGGACGCCGGCCACATCCCGCCGAACGTCCAGAGTACGCTGCTTCGCGACTACGATCGCGTGCTCGATCCGGACGACGACCACACGATCGAGGCGTTCGAGCACGCCGTCGAGCCCTGGCTC
This sequence comes from Halococcus thailandensis JCM 13552, assembly GCF_000336715.1. Taxonomy (GTDB): domain Archaea; phylum Halobacteriota; class Halobacteria; order Halobacteriales; family Halococcaceae; genus Halococcus; species Halococcus thailandensis. The sequence goes on along the minus strand of NZ_AOMF01000149.1, from coordinate 1,552 downwards.
CCCGACGACGGCGGCGAGGATTGGCGCGTCGTCGCCAACGCACCGCGGGTGCTCCGGGCGTTCGAATCGCTCGCACCCGACGCGCGCGCCGCAGTGCTCGATCCCATCCGCGAGCTCGTCTCCGGGATGGCGCTGTTCGTCGAGCGCCACGCCGACACCGACGGCCTTCGGATCGAGACGATCGAGGAACTGGAGGAATACTGCTGGTACGCCGCCGGGACGGTCGGCACGCTCGTCACGAACCTCCTCGCCCGCGATGCCGGCCCCGAACGAACCCGCAAACTCCGTGAGACCGACCGTTCGTTCTCGTTGCTCCTCCAGCTGGTGAACGTCGCGAAGGACGTCAGCGACGACTATCGCGAGGAGAACAACGTCTATCTCCCGATGGAGTGGCTCCGCGCCGAGGACGTCGACCCGGAAAACGTCTGTGAGCCGTCGAACACACAGTCGGTCGCGCGCGTCATCCGCCGCGTCACCGATCGAGCGGAGAGCTACGCCGACGACGCACGGCGCTATCTCGCCGCCGCACCCGAGACGAACGGCAACACGCTCGCGGCGTGGGCGGTGCCGTATCTGCTCGCGATCGGAACACTGCGCGAACTCGACGCCCGCGCCGAGGACGTGCTCCGCGAGGGCGGGGTGAAGATCTCTCGTGCGGAAGTGCTCGCGATCGTGGGTCAGTTCGCTACCGACGACAACCCGCCGCTCGAACGGCTGCGGACGGAGATCGAAGCGCAGCCGTACGATCTCGCGGTGGCCGAATCCTGAAAAAGAAGAACTCGCCTCAGAGCGCGGGCGGTTCGCCGCCGAAGGCTTCGATGAGGGCGGGAACGACGTCGAAGAGGTCGTCGACGACGCCGTAGTCGGCGAGATCGTAGATGGGAGCGCTCGCGTCGGTGTTGATGGCGACGATGGTGTCGGCACCCTTCATGCCGGCGACGTGCTGGACGGCCCCCGAGATCCCGATGGCAATGTAGACGTCGGGCGTCACGACTTTCCCGGATTGTCCTACCTGTCGGTTTTTCGGGAGCCAGCCGTTGTCGACGATCGGGCGCGAGGACGACAGCGTCGCGCCGAGCGTGTCGGCTAATTCCTCGACGAGCGCGATGTTTTCCTCTTCCTCGATACCGCGGCCGACACTCACGAGCACGTCGGCGTCAGTGATGTCGACGTCACCGCCGCCGACTTCTTGGAAGCCAGTGACCGTCGATCGGACGGCCGATTCGTCGATCGAGTCGTCGAACTGGCTGATTTCGGCCTCACCAGTACCCTCGGCGGGTGGCCACTCGCCGGGGCGGATCGTCAGTGCCACCCGATCGGCGTCGACTTCGACGACCGTTTCGACTTTCGAGCCGTACATCTCGCGGGTGACCGAGAGGGTATCACCGTACTCGACGTCGATGGCGTCGGTGACCAGCGGGAGCGACAGACTGTTAGCAACAGCCGGTGCGTAGTCGAGCCCATTGACGGTGTTGGGAAGCACGAGCAGTTCCGGAGCCAGTTCGTCGTAGAGCGCTTCGACGGTTTGCGTGTAGACGTCGTGGTTGAACTC